>NZ_JBHYTT010000010.1:114663-296358 GCF_042749285.1 Streptomyces sp. NPDC059499 | reverse complement strand
GAGATCGCCCAGGTGACGACGGCGGTGGCGCGGGGTGACCTGTCGCAGAAGATCGACGTGGACGCCCGGGGCGAGATCCTGGAGCTGAAGAACACCATCAACACGATGGTCGACCAGCTCTCGGCCTTCGCCGACCAGGTGACCCGGGTGGCCCGCGAGGTGGGCACGGACGGACGGCTCGGCGGCCAGGCGCAGGTGCCGGGTGTGGCCGGCGTGTGGCGCGATCTGACCGACTCGGTGAACGGCATGGCGGGGAACCTCACCGCCCAGGTCCGCAACATCGCCCAGGTCGCCACGGCGGTGGCGCGGGGTGACCTGTCGCAGAAGATCGACGTGGACGCCCGGGGCGAGATCCTGGAGCTGAAGAACACCCTCAACACGATGGTCGACCAGCTCTCGAACTTCGCGGAGCAGGTGACCCGGGTGGCCCGCGAGGTGGGTACGGAGGGCATCCTCGGCGGGCAGGCGGAGGTGCAGGGAGTCTCCGGTACGTGGAAGGACCTCACACAGTCCGTCAACGGCATGGCGAACAACCTGACCCTCCAGGTCCGCAACATCGCCGAGGTGACCACGGCGGTCGCCAAGGGCGATCTCTCCAAGAAGATCACCGTCGACGCCAAGGGCGAGATCCTCGAACTGGTGACGACGGTCAACACGATGGTCGACCAGCTGCTCAACTTCGCCGACGAGGTGACGCGAGTCGCCCGTGAGGTGGGCACCGAAGGCATCCTCGGTGGTCAGGCCAGGGTGCGCGGTGCGACGGGCATCTGGAAGGACCTCAGCGACAACGTCAACCTGATGGCCAACAACCTGACCAGCCAGGTGCGCAACATCTCCCGGGTCTCGTCCGCGGTCGCCAACGGCGACCTCACCAAGAAGGTCACCGTCGAGGCACGCGGCGAGGTCGCGGAGCTCGCCGACACCGTGAACACGATGGTGACGACCCTGTCCTCGTTCGCCGACGAGGTGACCCGCGTGGCGCGCGAGGTGGGTACCGAGGGCGAGCTGGGCGGCCAGGCACGTGTCCCGGGTGTCGCGGGCACCTGGAAGGACCTCACCGAGTCCGTGAACTCGATGGCATCCAACCTGACCGGTCAGGTCCGCCAGATCGCCACGGTCACCACGGCGATCGCCAAGGGCGATCTGACCAAGAAGATCGACATCGATGCGCGCGGCGAGATCCAGGAGCTGAAGAACACCATCAACACGATGGTCGACCAGCTCTCGTCCTTCGCCGAGCAGGTGACCCGGGTGGCCCGTGAGGTGGGCACCGAGGGCCAGCTCGGTGGTCAGGCCCGGGTACGCGACGTCGACGGGACGTGGCGCGACCTCACCGAGTCGGTGAACGAGATGGCCGGGAACCTGACCCGTCAGGTGCGTGCCATCGCCGCGGTCGCCACCGCGGTGACCCGGGGCGATCTCAACCTCAAGATCGACGTGGACGCGGCCGGCGAGATCCAGGTGCTGCAGGACAACATCAACACGATGATCGCCAACCTGCGGGACACCACCCTGGCCAACAAGGAGCAGGACTGGCTCAAGGGCAACCTCGCCCGGATCTCGGGCCTCATGCAGGGCCGTCGCGACCTGGACGACGTCGCCTCGTTGATCATGAGCGAGCTGACGCCGGTCGTATCCGCCCAGCACGGTGCGTTCTTCCTGGCCATGACCACGGGTGACGCGGCCGAGGTGGGTGCGGACGGAGGCAAGGACAGCTCGTACGAGCTGCGCATGCGCGGCAGTTACGGCTACTCGGCGGGTTCCATGCCGACCTCGTTCCGGCCGGGAGAGACGCTCATCGGGACGGCGGCCGAGGAGAAGCGGACGATCCAGGTGGACCATGTGCCGCCGGGCTATCTGAAGATCTCCTCCGGCCTCGGCGAGGCACCGCCCGCGCACGTCATCGTGCTGCCGGTGCTGTTCGAGGGCAAGGTGCTCGGTGTGATCGAGCTGGCGTCGTTCCAGCCGTTCACCCACATCCAGCGCGACTTCCTCAACCAGCTCGCAGAGATGATCGCGACGAGCGTCAACACCATCAGCGTCAACACGAAGACCGAGAAGCTCCTCGAACAGTCCCAGGAGCTCACCGAGCAGCTGCGCGACCGGTCCCAGGAGCTGGAGAACCGGCAGAAGGCGCTCCAGGCCTCCAACGCCGAACTGGAGGAGAAGGCCGAGCTGCTGGCCCAGCAGAACCGCGACATCGAGGTGAAGAACACCGAGATCGAGGAGGCCAGGCAGGTCCTGGAGGAGCGCGCCGAACAGCTCGCGGTCTCGATGCGCTACAAGTCCGAGTTCCTCGCCAACATGTCGCACGAGCTGCGCACACCGCTCAACTCGCTGCTGATTCTGGCCAAGTTGCTCGCGGACAACGCCGAGGGCAATCTCTCGCCGAAGCAGGTGGAGTTCGCCGAGACGATCCACGGGGCGGGGTCCGACCTGCTCCAGCTGATCAACGACATCCTCGACCTGTCCAAGGTCGAGGCGGGCAAGATGGACGTCAGCCCGACCCGGATCGCACTGGTCCAGCTGGTCGACTACGTGGAGGCGACCTTCCGGCCGCTCACTGCGGAGAAGGGCCTCGACTTCTCCGTACGGGTGTCCCCGGAGCTGCCCGCCACGCTGCACACCGACGAGCAGAGGCTGCTCCAGGTGCTGCGCAACCTGCTCTCCAACGCGGTGAAGTTCACCGACAGCGGTGCCGTGGAGCTGGTGATCCGGCCGGCCGGCGCGGATGTGCCGAATTCGATCAGGGAGCACCTGCTCGAGGCCGGTTCGCTGCGTGACGCCGACGGGGACCTCATCGCCTTCTCGGTCACCGACACCGGAATCGGAATCGCGTCCAGCAAGATGCTGGTCATCTTCGAAGCCTTCAAGCAGGCGGACGGCACCACGAGCCGCAAGTACGGCGGTACGGGCCTCGGCCTGTCCATCAGCCGCGAGATCGCCCGGCTGCTGGGCGGCGAGATCCACGCCGCCAGCGAGCCGGGGCGCGGCTCGACGTTCACGCTCTACCTGCCGCTGCACGCGAGCGAACTGCCGCCGCAGGGCTACCCGCAGATGGGGCCCGGCCCCATCGAGGTCCACGGGAGCTCCGGCGAGGGAGCTCTGCACCTGGAGGCCTCGCAGCGCAACGGTGCCGAACTGCCCCTGGGGGATCCGGCCAACTCCGCCGGGATGTTCAGGCGTCGGCGCAAGGCGCTGGGCGGATCGGCGCAGCGCCCGGCCCTGGCGAACGGCAGGACCGCGGAGGAGAGTTCCCCACAGGGGGAGTGGGTGCAGGGAGGGCAGGAAGAGCCCGAGCAGCGCCGGACGTTCCGCTTCCACGGGGAGAAGGTGCTGATCGTCGACGACGACATCCGCAATGTCTTCGCGCTCACCAGCGTGCTGGAGCAGCACGGCCTGTCGGTGCTGTACGCGGAGAACGGGCGCGAGGGCATCGAAGTCCTCGAGCAGCACGACGATGTGACGATCGTGCTGATGGACATCATGATGCCCGAGATGGACGGATACGCCACGACCACGGCGATCCGCAGGATGCCGCAGTTCGCCGGACTGCCCATCGTCGCGCTGACAGCAAAGGCGATGAAGGGCGACCGTGAGAAGGCCATCGACTGCGGAGCGTCCGACTACGTCACGAAGCCGGTCGATTCTGATCATCTGCTGTCGGTCATGGAGAAGTGGATGAGCGGAGAGTGACCGGACGCGGTGAGAGTTCTGGTGCGGTGTCGACCTGCTCTGCTCGAAAGGGTGTGAGGCCGGGTTTTCCGGGGAACCTTCTGGTCTTCCACCGCGTTTTCGGTACGTGCACAGTGACATCTCGGTGACAGGGTGTGGCGACGGGCGGGGTGCGGCTACCATGACCGGCACAAGGACGGACGGCGTAAGGGAGTCGTCCCCTGGGGCGGCACCCGGTGCGATCCCGGGGCGAGGAGGACGGGCCATGATGCAGAAGGCCAAGATCCTCCTGGTCGATGACCGGCCGGAGAATCTGTTGGCGCTGGAGGCCATCCTCTCTGCGCTCGATCAGACACTGGTACGGGCATCGTCAGGGGAGGAGGCGCTCAAAGCGCTGCTCACGGACGATTTCGCGGTCATTCTGCTGGACGTCCAGATGCCAGGCATGGACGGCTTCGAGACGGCCGCGCACATCAAGCGACGCGAGCGGACCCGGGACATCCCGATCATCTTCCTCACCGCGATCAACCACGGTCCGCATCACACCTTCCGGGGCTATGCGGCAGGAGCGGTGGACTACATCTCGAAGCCCTTCGACCCCTGGGTGCTGCGCGCCAAGGTCTCGGTATTCGTCGAGCTGTACATGAAGAACTGTCAGCTGCGTGAACAGGCGGCGCTGCTGCGGCTCCAACTCGAGGGCGGTGCCCACGCGGGCGCCGACGAGAAGGAGCCGGCCGGTCTGCTGGCCGAACTCTCGGCGCGGCTCGCCGCGGTCGAGGAACAGGCGGAGGCCCTCTCCAAGCAGTTGGACGACGAGTCGGCGGACGCCGCGGCCGTGGCGACTGCCGCCCACCTGGAACGCAAGCTCACCGGACTGCGCCGCGCACTCGACGCGTTGGAGCCCGGCGCAGGCGGCTCCGGAGCCGCTCTGCCCTCGCAGGGCTGACCTGCGGCGGTTGAGGAAGCGTCAGTTCGGCGCCCACGCAGGGCGACACGGTCGGGTGAAGCGGTAGGCACACGTGTCCCGTGCCGTAGACACCGGTAACCTCAGGCACATGGCCTCACGTACGTCCGGCAAGGGTTCCCAGGGCACGGCGGGCACCGCGAAGCGTGCCGGCCGTACCCAGGGACCGGCGAAGAAAGCCGCGCCCGCCAAGAAGACCGCGCCCGCGAAGAAAGCCCCCGCCAAAAAGGCCGTGGCCAAGAAGCCCGTGCCCAAACCCGCACCCTCCCCCACCGGGGGCGTGTACCGGCTCGTCCGTGCCCTCTGGCTCGGGACGGCACACGGTGTGGGCGCGGTGTTCCGTTCCATAGGGCGCGGCGCGAAGGGACTCGACCCCGCGCACCGCAAGGACGGTCTCGCCCTGCTGCTGCTCGGTCTCGCGCTGATCGTGGCGGCGGGCACCTGGTCGCATCTGCAGGGCCCCGTCGGTGATCTCGTCGAGATGCTCGTGACCGGTGCGTTCGGCCGGCTCGATCTGCTCGTGCCGATACTGCTGGGCGCCGTCGCGGTGCGGCTGATCCTCTATCCGGAGAAGCCCGAGGCCAACGGCCGTATCGTCATCGGCCTCTCCGCCCTCGTCGTCGGAGTGCTCGGCCAGGTCCACATCGCCTGCGGATCGCCCGGCCGTGAGGACGGCACCGGCGCCATGCAGGACGCGGGCGGGCTCATCGGATGGGCCGCTTCCAAGCCGCTCGTCTTCACGATGGGCGAGGTCCTCGCCGTACCCCTGCTCCTGCTCCTGACGGTCTTCGGTCTGCTGGTCGTCACCGCGACCCCGGTCAACGCCATTCCGCAGCGGCTGCGGCTGCTCGGCTCCAAGCTCGGCATCGTCGACCCGGTGCACGAGCACGGCGAGGAGGGGCACGACGACGACCGGTACGACGAGCAGTGGCGCGAAGCGCTGCCCGAACGCTCGCGGCGTTCCCCGGGACGCCGTTCGGAGACGGACGGCGACTACGACCCGGACCATGAGGAGGGCGCGGCGCCGGCCAGGCGGCGCCGTCCGCGCACGCCCTCTGTCCATCCCGCCATGAACCGCACGATGGACGCCGTGGACGTGGCCGCCGCGGCTGCGGCGGCGCTCGACGGTGCCGTCCTCAACGGAATGCCGCCCTCGCCGGTCGTCGCCGATCTGACGCAGGGCGTCTCCACCGAGCGGGACCGCGAGCGGACGGGAACGCCCGTGCCAGGGGCCAGGGCGGGGGAGAAGGCACCGTCGGGCGACCGGGCCGGAAAGGCCGCGTCGCCGTCCTCCGGTGGCGTACCCGACCTGACCAAGCCCGCCCCCGAGCGGTCCCAGCCCCTTCCTCCGCGCGCCGAGCAGCTCCAGCTCTCGGGCGACATCACCTACTCCCTGCCCTCGCTCGACCTGCTGGAGCGCGGCGGGCCCGGCAAGACGCGCAGTGCCGCGAACGACGCGGTCGTCGCCTCGCTGACGAACGTCTTCATGGAGTTCAAGGTCGATGCGGCCGTCACCGGGTTCACCCGCGGCCCCACGGTCACGCGGTACGAGGTGGAGCTGGGACCGGCCGTCAAGGTCGAGCGGATCACCGCCCTGACCAAGAACATCGCGTACGCGGTCGCCAGCCCCGACGTCCGGATCATCTCCCCGATCCCGGGGAAGTCCGCCGTCGGCATCGAGATCCCCAACTCCGACCGGGAGATGGTCAATCTCGGAGACGTGCTGCGCCTCGCGGACGCGGCCGAGGACGACCACCCCATGCTCGTGGCGCTCGGGAAGAACGTCGAGGGCGGCTACGAGATGGCGAATCTCGCGAAGATGCCGCATGTCCTGGTCGCCGGTGCGACGGGGTCCGGCAAGTCCTCCTGCATCAACTGTCTGATCACGTCGGTCATGGTGCGGGCGACCCCGGAGGACGTCCGGATGGTGCTGGTCGACCCCAAGCGGGTCGAGCTCACCGCGTACGAAGGCATTCCGCACCTGATCACGCCCATCATCACCAACCCGAAGAAGGCCGCCGAGGCACTTCAGTGGGTCGTACGGGAGATGGACCTGCGCTACGACGACCTCGCGGCGTACGGGTACCGGCACATCGACGACTTCAACCACGCGGTGCGCAACGGCAAGGCCAAGGCCCCCGAGGGCAGCGAGCGCGAGTTGTCCCCGTACCCCTATCTGCTGGTGATCGTCGACGAGCTCGCGGACCTCATGATGGTCGCACCGCGTGACGTCGAGGACTCCATCGTCCGCATCACCCAGCTGGCGCGCGCCGCCGGCATCCACCTGGTGCTCGCCACCCAGCGGCCCTCGGTCGACGTCGTCACCGGACTGATCAAGGCCAACGTGCCCTCACGGCTCGCCTTCGCCACCTCGTCCCTCGCCGACAGCCGCGTCATCCTCGACCAGCCCGGCGCCGAGAAGCTCATCGGAAAGGGTGACGGACTGTTCCTGCCGATGGGTGCGAACAAGCCCACGCGCATGCAGGGAGCGTTCGTCACCGAGGACGAGGTCGCGGCAGTCGTCCAGCACTGCAAGGATCAGATGGCGCCGGTCTTCCGCGAGGACGTGGTGGTCGGCACGAAGCAGAAGAAGGAGATCGACGAGGACATCGGCGACGACCTCGATCTGCTCTGCCAGGCCGCCGAGCTGGTCGTCTCCACCCAGTTCGGTTCGACGTCGATGCTCCAGCGCAAGCTGCGGGTCGGTTTCGCGAAGGCGGGCCGGCTGATGGACCTCATGGAGTCGCGCAACATCGTGGGCCCCAGCGAGGGTTCCAAGGCGCGCGATGTACTGGTGAAACCGGACGAGATCGACGGAGTGTTGGCCGTCATTCGTGGGGAAACCGCTTCGTAAGAGTTTTGCGGGCAACCGTTTCGCCCGGTCGTACGTCAAGTTGAAGGGAGGAGCAGCGGGATGATCCGTCTTCTGCTCCATCCCCTGCATTGCCCAAGGGGCTGTCCGGCGAACCCGATGGCGTACAAAGTCGTCCCTCCCGGTTGCCCCACCCTTTCGTACCACCCCTAGACTGAACATCCAGCAGGTGGCTCACGCTCGAAAGGCGCCCCCGTGTCCATCGGCAACTCCCCCGAAGACGACCGTCCTTCGATCGGTCGCGCGCTTCATCAGGCTCGTATCGCCGCAGGTCTGACGGTCGAGGAAGTCAGCAGCTCCACCCGGGTGCGCATCCCCATCGTGCACGCGATCGAGGACGACGACTTCTCCCGCAGTGGCGGCGACGTGTACGCGCGCGGTCACATCCGAATGCTCGCCCGCGCCGTTCGGCTGGAGCCGGATCCGCTGGTCGCGCAGTACGACGCCGAGCATGGCGGCCGTCCTGCGCCCACGCCCGCGGCGCCGCTGTTCGAAGCGGAACGGATCCGTTCCGAACCCCGTCGGCCCAACTGGACCGCGGCGATGGTCGCGGCGATCGTCGCCGTGATCGGCTTCGTCGGTTTCACACTCTTCAACGGCGACGACGGCTCCGGGACCGCACAGGTCGCGGAGGGCTCCACGCCCGACAAGACGACTCCCAAGCCCACCACTACCACCAAGCCGGCCGACCCCAAGCCCGTGCCCTCCGAAAGCGCCATCGCCGCAGCTCCGCGCGACAAGGTGACGGTGAAGCTCAGCGCCACCGAGCGCAAGAGCTGGATCTCGGCGAAGGACCACAACGGGCGGCTGCTCTTCGACGGGATCCTGCTCCAGGGCGACTCGAAGACCTTCCAGGACAACGAGCGCGTCGATCTGGTCCTCGGGGACGCCGGGGCGATCGAGCTCTTCGTGAACGGCAAGAAGGTCGACGACCGTTTCGAGCCCGGTCAGGTCGAGCGGCTTTCGTACACGAAGGGTGATCCCGAGGTCGGCTGACCTCCCCCGCCCCTCAGCGGTGAGTGCCCGGCAGTCGCGCCGGGTGCTCACCGTCCTTGTTTTCCTAGCGCGTCACCCGGTGTTCGGTCACTCCCTGTAGCAGTGAACCCTGCACGGCAGGACGAGTGCCGGGACAAAGTAGTCTTGAGCCCATGCCCGAACGCCGTACCGTCGCCCTTGTCACTCTTGGCTGCGCCCGTAACGAGGTGGACTCGGAGGAGCTCGCAGGCCGCTTGGCAGCGGACGGCTGGGAGCTCGTCGAGAACGCCTCCGACGCGGATGTCGCCGTCGTCAACACCTGTGGATTCGTCGAAGCCGCCAAGAAGGACTCCGTCGATGCCCTGCTCGAAGCCAATGATCTGAAGGATCACGGCAGAACCCAGGCCGTGGTGGCCGTCGGCTGCATGGCCGAGCGCTACGGCAAGGATCTCGCCGAGGCGCTGCCGGAAGCGGACGGGGTCCTCGGCTTCGACGACTACGCCGACATCTCCGACCGCCTGCAGACCATTCTCAACGGCGGCATCCACGCCTCCCACACCCCGCGCGACCGGCGCAAACTGCTCCCGATCAGCCCGGCCGAGCGGCAGGACGCCGCCGTCGCGCTGCCCGGACACGCCCAGGAGGAGGTCACGCCGGCTCCTGCCGACCTCCCGGAGGGCCTCGCGCCCGTATCCGGTCCGCGGGCACCGCTGCGCCGCAGGCTGGGTACCAGCCCCGTCGCGTCGGTGAAGCTCGCCTCCGGCTGCGACCGCCGCTGCACCTTCTGCGCCATTCCCTCCTTCCGGGGGTCCTTCATCTCCCGGCGTCCGTCGGACGTCCTGGGGGAGACGCGCTGGCTCGCCGAGCAGGGCGTCAAGGAGGTCATGCTGGTCTCCGAGAACAACACCTCGTACGGCAAGGACCTCGGCGACATCAGGCTCCTGGAGACCCTGCTGCCGGAGCTCGCCGACGTCGACGGGATCGAGCGGATCCGCGTCAGCTATCTGCAGCCCGCCGAGATGCGCCCCGGACTGATCGACGTCCTCACGTCCACGCCGAAGGTCGCCCCCTACTTCGACCTCTCCTTCCAGCACTCCGCCCCCGGCGTGCTGCGCGCGATGCGACGCTTCGGCGACACGGACCGTTTCCTGGAGCTTCTGGAAACCATCCGCGGCAAGGCGCCGCAGGCCGGTGCCCGGTCGAACTTCATCGTCGGCTTCCCCGGCGAGACCGAGGCCGACCTCGCCGAGCTGGAACGCTTCCTCACCGGAGCGCGCCTGGACGCCATCGGGGTGTTCGGCTACTCCGACGAGGAGGGCACCGAAGCCGTCGGTTACGAGAACAAGCTGGACGCCGACGTCATCGCCGAGCGGCTCGCCCACATCTCGCAGCTGGCCGAGGAACTGACCTCGCAGCGTGCCGAGGAGCGGGTCGGCGAGACCCTTCAGGTTCTTGTCGAGTCGGTGGAGTCCGAGGAGGACGGTCCCGTCGCGGTGGGCCGTGCCGCGCACCAGGCGCCCGAAACGGACGGTCAGGTCGTCTTCACCGCACGCGAGGGTCTCGTGCCGGGCCGTATGGTCGAGGCAAAGGCAGTGGGCTCCGAGGGAGTGGACCTCGTGGCCGAACACCACGAGCTTGCGGAGGCAGCCAGATGACGGGAGTCCCGGCATCCGCGGCAGGCGGCTCCGGCGCGACGCCGGTACCCCGCGGCGGCAAGCTGGGCACGGCGGCCGTCAACCAGGCCGGTCTGTGGAACATCGCCAACATCCTGACCATGGTGCGGCTGCTGCTGGTCCCGGGCTTCGTGATGCTGCTCCTGCACGACGGCGGCTACGACCCGGTCTGGAGGTCCTTCGCGTGGGCGGCCTTCGCCGTGGCGATGATCACCGACCTGTTCGACGGCCATCTGGCGCGCGCGTACAACCTGGTGACGGACTTCGGGAAGATCGCCGACCCGATCGCCGACAAGGCGATCATGGGCGCGGCGCTCATCTGCCTTTCCTCGCTCGGGGATCTGCCGTGGTGGATCACGGGCGTGATCCTCTTCCGGGAACTCGGCATCACCCTCATGCGGTTCTGGGTGATCCGGCACGCGGTGATTCCGGCCAGCCGCGGCGGGAAGATGAAGACGCTGGCGCAGGGCACGGCCGTCGGGATGTACGTCCTGGTGCTGACGGGGCCGCTGGCCACGATGCGCTTCTGGATGATGATGGCCGCCGTCGTGCTGACGGTCGTCACCGGCCTCGACTATGTGCGCCAGGCCGTCGTGCTGAGGCGCCAAGGGCTGGCGGCGGAGCGGTACGCGGCCATGGAGGCGGTCACGGCGGCAGCGGACTCGGGCACGGGGCACTGCGCTTCGAGCACGGAAGCCGGCGGAGAGGCCGCGGAGCCCGTGACCGGCAGCCGGGGCGCCGCGGAGGCCGAGCGGTGACTGCCGTGGCGGCCCGGGTGCTGCGGCGGCTCGTGGAGCGGGGCGAGACACTCGCCGTCGCCGAGTCACTCACCGGCGGCATGGTCGCCGCGGAGCTCACCTCTGTACCCGGCGCCTCGCGGTCCTTCCGCGGGTCCGTCACGGCGTACGCGACGTCCCTGAAGCATGACGTCCTGGGCGTCGACGGGCTGCTTCTCGCCGAGCGCGGTGCGGTGGACCCCGACGTCGCGCGCGCGATGGCAACGGGCGTACGGCTGACCCTGGGCGCAGACTGGGGAGTGTCGACCACCGGGGTGGCGGGTCCCGAGCCGCAGGACGGCAAGCCCGTCGGAACGGTCTATGTGGCGGTCTCCGGGCCCGGTGGCGTACAGAAAGTCGCCGAGCTGAGGTTGAACGGCGAGCGGGCGGACATCCGTAGAGAGAGTGTACGGAGCCTTCTCGAGCTGCTCTCCGGCGAACTCGGCGACAATGCGAGGGCACAGGATACGGAACAGAACGGGGGGAATTGATGTTTGCAGCCCTGAGTGAACACGACATCGCTCCCCGCACGGCCGCAGCGCAAGGCGGTACGGTGGGGCGTGAAGGATGCGGCTACGCGGTCCGAGGAGGGAGCCACCGATGATTCTGCTCCGTCGCCTGCTTGGTGACGTGCTGCGTCGGCAGCGCCAGCGCCAAGGCCGTACTCTGCGCGAAGTCTCCTCGTCCGCCCGAGTCTCGCTCGGCTATCTCTCCGAGGTGGAGCGGGGGCAGAAGGAGGCATCCTCCGAGCTGCTCTCCGCCATTTGCGACGCGCTTGACGTACGGATGTCCCAGCTCATGCGTGAAGTGAGCGATGAACTGTCTCTGGCAGAGCTGGCCGAGTCGGCAGCTGCCAGCGACCCGGTGCCTGTGCCGGTACGCCCAATGCTCAATTCCGTCTCCGTGTCGTCGGTCGCAGGCGTGCCGACGGGACGAGTGACAATCAAGGCGCCCGCGGAAGCGGTGGATGTCGTCGCCGCCTGACCTGCGTGGTTCAATGAGAACCGAAAGCCCCGGTCGACCCTGATGGGTCGGCCGGGGCTTTCGGTGTGTGCGGGGCTGTTCGCCGGGCAGGCGCGGAGTGAGGCGAAGTCTCGCAGCAGCCGCCCGATGAGTGTTTTATGACATATGTGCCATCGTGGACGGGTGGTACGCCGAACAGCAATCTGATCGGAGAATCGCATGTCTGTCGTGAAGAGTCCGTTGTCGGAGAGCGACCGCAAGGTCGTGGGGGATGCGTTGCAAGGCGCCCTGGTCGACCTGATCGACCTTTCCCTGGCGGCGAAGCAGGTCCACTGGAATGTGGTCGGTCCGCGCTTCCGGTCCGTACACCTTCAGCTCGACGAGGTCGTGGACACGGCGCGGCAGCATTCGGACACGGTCGCGGAGAGGGCTTCAGCGGTCGGTGTCAATCCTGACGGGCGAAGCCGGACCCTCGCCAAGACCACGGCCATCGACTCCGTACCGGAGGGCTGGATCAAGGACGTGGACGCGGTACGGGCACTCGTGGACGCCCTCCGTGTGGTCGTCGACCGCATGCGGGAGCGGATCGACGCGACCGCTGAGCCGGATCCCGTCAGCCAGGACATCCTGATCACGCTGACGGCGGATCTCGAGAAGCACGCCTGGATGTTCCAAGCCGAGAGTGCCTGACCAGCGACCGGCGACCAGCCGGCAGCTGTTGTCAGCGGCCGGCGGCGAACGAGTGAGGAGTGAACATGAGTGGCAAGAACGAGATGGACAAGGCCAAGGGCAAGGCCAAGGAAGCCACCGGCAAGCTGACCGGTGACCGCCGCATGGAGACCGAGGGAAAGGCCGACCAGGCGAAGGCCAAGGCCAAGGACGCCCTGGGCGGAGCCGGTGACCGCGCCAAGGGTGTCAAGGACTCGATGACCGACGGTGACGGCCGCTAGTTCCCTGTCGAAGCGGCCCGAAGGCCGCGTACGCCCCCGCTGACTCCTGTCGCGGGGGCGTACGCATGTCGGCAGGCACACCGGGGTGCGGGATGCAGGCGGGGCCGTATCGGGGGAAACTGCGGGGAGGGCCGCGGTTCCACCCTCTCCCAGCGGCCCGTCGGAGAGTGCGCGTCATCGCCCTGTTCGCGCCGCGCACGCCGGTAGTGCACCGGTGCGCCCTCCCCTCAGCGGATCGAGCCGTACTAGCGTCCAGCGTCGGCCGGAGGAGGCAGCCATGGTGCGGCGGTGGGCGCTGGTGCTCGTCCTCGGCGGAGTGTGGTGGTGGGCCGTGCTCCGCCTGTTACTGGCGCCTGAACACGCCGGACTGGTCGAGGGCGCGGTGGCGGCCGGCGGCTGGGGGCTGAGCCTGCTGCCCGTTCATGTGACGGCGACTGCCCGGCACGGGCGCGCGGCGAAAGAGGGCCGTGCCGGACCGTCGTGAAAGCAGTGAGTTCGGAGTGGAGTGATTCCCGCGCGCGGCGGTGCCGTGGCGAGTGACCCGGCCCCGCGGCGGGCGTCCTCTAAGGAGTGGGCCCCGACTGGCAGCGCGGACACCAGTACGTGGGCCGGTCGTCCTGGTCCGCTTTCCGGATCGGCGTGCGGCACCTCAGGCAGGGGCGGTGGGCCCGGCCGTAGACGAAGAGCCGCTCCCGCGTGGGGGCCCGGCCGAGAGCGGCGACAGGGCCGGTAGTCGTCCGTGTGGGGCGGTCACGGTTGGCTTCGAGGAGCTGCTTGGCGGTCGTCACCAGCCGGCCGGCCGTGGGCACCGGCAGCTCGCCCACGGGCAGCCACGGGGTGACGCGGGCCAGGAAGCAGAGCTCGCACTTGTAGACATTGCCGATGCCGGCCAGGTTGCGCTGGTCCAGGAGCGCTTCCCCGAGGGGGCGTGCGGGGTCGCTGAGCAGATTGCGCAGAGCGGTGTGCGGTTCCCAGTCCGGCCCCAGCAGATCAGGGCCGAGATGGCCGACGGCCTGCTCCTCGTCCCGGGTGCGGAGCAGCTCGAGGACGGGGAGCCGGTAGCCGACGGCGGTGTGCTCCGCGGTGGCGAGGACGGCTCGGATCTGGTGGGCGGGCCCGCCGCCCCAGCGTTCTCCCGCGCCGTAGACGCGCCAGGCACCGTCCATCCGCAAGTGGCTGTGAAGGGTGAGACCGTCCTCGATGCGGGTGAGGAGATGCTTTCCCCGCGCGGTGACATCGAGCACAGCACGTCCGGTCAGGTCCGCGGTGGCGAAACGGGGGACCCGAAGGTCGGAGCGGGTCAGCACATGACCTGCGAGCGCCGCGTCGAGGCGCTTGGCGGTCTGCAGGACGGTGTCACCTTCGGGCATGTCTCCATGATGCGCGGCCCCCGGCATGGACGGGAGCCGCCGGCCGCCACCGTCGCCCGAGGATCTTCAGGCGCGAGCCGTCGCCAGAGGTCTCAGGCGGGCTGCCGTCAGCGGAGGGCTCAGGCGCGCAGACGCAGCCCTCTGGGCGTGGCGAGGAAACCAGCGGCTTCCAGGGTGCGGCCCAGCGGGGAGGTGAGGGAGGAGGCACCGTTGGTGCGCTCCACCGTCACCGTGCCGAGCGTCCCGGCACGGGCCGCCGACGCGAGCGCCTCGGCCGCCGCCAGAAGCGCGGGATCGGCGGGATCGGTCGGCCATGCCAGCAGGGTCTTGCCGCCACGCTCCATGTACAGCGTCAGTTCACCGTCGACGACGACCACCAGCGCGCCGGCCTTGCGACCGGGCTTGTGCCCTGCGCCGTCCGGGGAATCGGGCCACGGCAGGGCCGCGCCGTACGCGTTGGCCGGATCGGCCGCCGCGAGAACGAGCGCGTGGGGAGTCGCCCCGGGGTCCCTGCGGTCACGGGCTGTCGACGTCGCCCTGAGCCGGTCCACGGCACCGTCCATCGCGAACTGGGCCGCTCCCAGGCCCTCGACGACATATCCCCGGCGTGCCTGGCCGCTGTCCTCGAACGCGGCGAGGATGCGGTACGTCGCGGAGAACCCGCCCTCGACACCTTCCGCCTGCACGGCGCCACGGGTCACCACACCGTGGCGGTCCAGGAGCGTGCGGGCCAGGGCGTGTGCGCGGTGGGTCGGTTCGGGCTCGGCCGGGGGCAGCAGGGACCACCGGCCCGAGACGGTCGGCGGACCGGTGCGGGACGCCGGACGAGCGGAGGCGGTCAGGGAGCCGTAACGACCGCGCGGAACACTGCGCTTGGCCCGGTGGGCGGTGGATCCTGCCGTGCGCCCCGAACCCAGGAGCGAGCGCAGCGGGGCGAGGGTGTCGTTGGTGAGGCGGCCGGACCAGACAAGGTCCCAGAGCGCGTCCGCCAGTTGTGGATCGGTGCAGTCGGGGTGGGTGGTGGCGCGGACCTGATCGGCGATCTGCCGGAAGAACAGGCCGTACCCGCCCCGCAGGGTGGTGAGGACCGACTCGTGCAGTGCGGTCTGCTCCAGCGGATGAGGCGGCGGCAGGAGCAGAGGCGCGCTGTCCGCGGGATAGAGGGAGAGCCAGCCGTCCTTCCCGGGCAGCGCGCCCGCGCCGGCCCAGACGACCTCGCCGGTGGTCGTGAGCTCGTCGAGCAGGGCGGGGGTGTACCCCGCGACGCGGCTCGGCAGGATCAGCTTCTCCAGAGCCGAGGCCGGGACCGGGGCACCCTGCAACTGCTCGATGGCGCGTGCCAGTCCGTCGATCCCTCGCAGGCTGTTGTCGCCGAGGTGCTGCCACTGGGGGAGGAAGCCGGCCAGTGCGGCGGGCGGCACAGGCTCCAGCTCCTGGCGGAGTGCTGCGAGCGAGCGGCGGCGCAGGCGTCGCAGGACCGTGGCGTCGCACCACTCCTGTCCGATACCTGCCGGGTGGAACTCGCCCTGGACGATCCGGCCGGACGCGGCGAGCCGTTGCAGCGCGCCGTCCGTGACAGCGCTGCCGAGACCGAAGCGGGCGGCGGCCCGGGTGGTGGTGAACGGGCCGTGCGTACGGGCATGGCGGGCCAGGAGGTCGCCGAGAGGATCCTTCACCGGCTCGGTGAAGGCCTCGGGAACCCCCACGGGCAAAGCGGTTCCGAGGGCGTCGCGCAGCCGGCCCGCGTCCTCGATGGCCGCCCAGTGGGCGGACCCGCCGATCCGCACCTGGATCGCGCGCCGGGCCGAGGCGAGCTCGGGCGCCCATTCCGGCTCGGCACCGCGCGCGGCCAGTTCGTCGTCGGTGAGCGGACCGAGGACGCGCAGGAGATCGGCGACGCCTTCGATGTCCTTGATTCTCCGGTCGTCCGTCAGCCACTGCAGCTCCCGCTCCAGTTCGTCCAGGACATCGGCGTCGAGCAGCTCGCGCAGCTCCGCCTGGCCGAGCAGCTCGGCCAGGAGGTGGGAGTCGAGGGAGAGTGCGGCGGCACGCCGCTCGGCGAGAGGGGAGTCACCCTCGTACAGGAACTGTGCGACGTAACCGAAGAGGAGCGAGCGCGCGAACGGTGAAGGCTCGGTGGTCGTCACCTCGACCAGACGGATGCGGCGTGCCTCCAGGTCGCCCATCAGCTCTGTGAGACCCGGGACGTCGAAGACGTCCTGGAGGCACTCACGGACCGCTTCGAGAACGATCGGGAACGACCCGAACTCGGAGGCGACCTGCAACAACTGGGACGCTCTCTGGCGCTGCTGCCAGAGCGGTGTGCGCTTCCCCGGGCTGCGGCGGGGCAACAGGAGGGCACGCGCCGCACATTCACGGAACCGGGATGCGAACAGGGCCGATCCGCCCACCTGATCGGTGACGACCTGGCTGATCTCCCCCTTGTCGAAGACCACATCTGTCGCGCCGACGGGAGGCTGCTCACTGTCGTACCCGCCGGCAGCCGGGAACCCGGGGGCCGTGTCGGCCGGCCCGGACTCGGGATCCGCCCGATGTCCGGGATCCGCCTGCACCGGATCGAAGTCGAGCAGATCGAGGCCCATCAGATCGGCGTCCGGAAGCCGCAGCACGATGCCGTCGTCCGCATGCATGATCTGGGCGTCCATGCCGTAGCGCTCGGCGAGCCGGGCGGACAGGGCGAGGGCCCAGGGGGCGTGCACCTGGGCACCGAACGGCGAATGCACCACGATCCGCCAGTCGCCGAGCTCGTCTCTGAACCTCTCGACGAGGATGGTCCGGTCGTCGGGGACGTGACCGCAGGCGCGACGCTGCTCGTCCAGGTACGACAGGATGTTGTCCGCCGCCCAGGCGTCCAGGCCGGCAGCGAGCAGCCGGTGCCGGGCGTCCTCGGGTGACAGCCCGCCGACCTCCCGGAGAAAAGCGCCCAGCGCACGGCCCAGCTCCAGCGGCCTCCCCAGCTGGTCGCCCTTCCAGAACGGCAATCGGCCCGGGACACCGGGGGCGGGCGAGACCAGGACCCGGTCCCTGGTGATGTCCTCGATCCGCCAGGACGTGGTGCCCAGCGTGAAGACGTCGCCGATCCGGGACTCGTACACCATCTCCTCGTCCAGCTCGCCGACCCGTCCGCCGCCCTTCTTGGGGTCCGCTCCGGCGAGGAAGACCCCGAAGAGCCCGCGGTCGGGGATGGTGCCGCCCGAGGTGACGGCGAGCCGCTGGGCACCGGGGCGGCCCGTGACCGTACCGGTGATGCGGTCCCAGACGACGCGTGGGCGCAGCTCCGCGAAGGCGTCGGACGGATAGCGCCCGGCCAGCATGTCGAGCACCGCGGTGAACGCGGATTCGGGGAGCGAGGCGAACGGGGCGGCCCGCCGGGCGAGAGCCAGCAGATCGTCGGCCTGCCAGGTGTCGAGCGCGACCATGGCGACCAGTTGCTGGGCCAGCACGTCCAGGGGGTTGGACGGGATCCGCAGGGCCTCGATGGCTCCCTGGCGCATCCGCTCGGTGACCACCGCCGCCTGCACCAGATCGCCGCGGTACTTGGGGAAGACCACTCCGGTGGACACGGCTCCCACCTGGTGCCCGGCGCGGCCCACCCTCTGCAGCCCCGAGGCGACGGACGGCGGGGACTCGACCTGGATCACCAGGTCCACGGCACCCATGTCGATACCGAGTTCCAGGCTCGAGGTGGCCACCACAGCGGGCAGCCGGCCGGCCTTGAGGTCCTCCTCGACCTGGGAGCGCTGCTCCTTGGACACCGAACCGTGGTGCGCACGGGCGAGCAGAGCGGGCGCGCCCTTGGCCGCCCCGGACTCGGCCATGATCTCTGCGGGGGAGTGGGCCTCGGGCATGGCCTCGCCCGTTGCCCGTTCGTAGGCGATCTCGTTGAGCCGGTTGCAGAGACGCTCCGCCAGCCGACGGGAGTTGGCGAAGACGATGGTGGAACGGTGGGACTGTACGAGATCCGCGATCCGCTCCTCGACATGCGGCCAGATCGACGGCTTCTCCGCCTGGTCCGCCCCGCCGTCGGTTGCGGGAGAGCCGCCCAGTTCACCGAGATCCTCGACAGGAACCACGACCGACAGGTCGAACTCCTTGGTGGACGGAGGCTGGACGATCTCCACCTTCCGCTGCGGCGACAGGAAGCGCGCCACCTCGCCGACCGGGCGCACGGTCGCCGACAGCCCGATGCGGCGCGCAGGCCGCGGCAGCAGCTCGTCCAGGCGCTCCAACGACACGGCGAGGTGGGCACCACGCTTCGTGCCCGCGACGGCGTGCACCTCGTCCAGAATCACCGTCTCGACCCCGGCGAGCGCCTCCCGGGCCGATGAGGTGAGCATCAGGAACAGCGATTCGGGGGTGGTGATGAGGATGTCGGGCGGCTTGGTCGCCATCGAACGACGCTCGGCCGGCGGGGTGTCGCCGGAGCGGATCCCGACCCGCACCTCCGGCTCGGGAAGCCCCAGACGCACCGACTCCTGGCGGATCCCGATCAGTGGCGAGCGCAGATTGCGCTCCACGTCGACCGCGAGAGCCTTCAGGGGCGACACGTACAGCACCCGGCAGCGCTTCTTCGCCTCGGCCGGCGGCGGGGCCGCGGCCAGGCGGTCCAGCGAGGCGAGGAAGGCGGCGAGCGTCTTGCCCGAACCGGTCGGCGCGACGACCAGGACGTCCGAACCCTCGCCGATGGCACGCCAGGCACCCTCCTGCGCCGCGGTGGGCGCGTCGAAGGCACCTGCGAACCAGCTACGGGTCGCGGGTGAGAACGAATCGAGTGCGGAACCGGCCATGTCCCCCATCGTGCACCCCACCACTGACAACGGCCGCCGAGCGTGCCCGACGTCCACCGCCGGACCTGCGGGCACCGGCCCGGAGCTGCGAGAATGCGAGCATGGCGGCAGCGGGAGCAACGAAGGAATGGGCGAGGTACTGGCAGCACTCCGAGCTGCCCGAGCTCGATCTGCTGCGCGCCCGGTATGTCCGTCACACCTTCCCGCGCCACAGCCACGAGGGCTACGTCTTCGGCACGATCACCCGCGGGATCGAGGACGTGGGGCTGCCCGACGGCACCGTGCACGCCGGTCCGGGCACCGTGGTCATGATCAACCCGGAGGTGCCGCACACCGCCCGCGCCGGAGACCCCGACGGCTGGGTGTACGCCACCCTCTACCCGTCCGCCCAGGTGGTCAACGACATCGCGGCCGACCTGACGAGCCTGCGCGGCACCGTCGGTTTCGCCGAGACCAGCACGGCGGACCCGGAGGCGGCCCGGCTGATCACCGAGGTCCACCGCGCGGCGGAGGAGAGCAATGCGCTGGCGGCCGACAGCCTGCTCAGGGTTCTGGTCGCCCGGCTGCTGGACAGCCACGGCCGAGTGATGCCCACCCGTACGCCCCGCTCCGCAGGTGCCGGCGACGCAGCCCGTGCGCGGGCGGCACTGGAGGCGCGGATGGAGCGGCCGCCCACCCTGGAAGCGCTCGCCGCCGAGCTCGGCACCAGCCCCTTCGCGCTGCTCCGGGCCTTCAAGAAGCAGTACGGAATGCCACCGCACACCTGGCTCACCGACGCCCGGGTCCGCCGGGCACGACAGTTGCTGGACGCGGGGACGGCGCCCGCCGAGGCCGCCACGGCCGTCGGCTTCACCGACCAGCCGCACCTCAACCGTCACTTCACCCGGATCGTGGGAGTGCCCCCGGGCGCGTACCGGCGCGAGCGTGCAAGAACGTACAAGACCGGCACGTCACTCACCACGTAGCGTTCCGGGCGTGGCAGAACAGACAGCACCCCCCGAAAGTGTCGGCGTCATAGCCGGCAACCCGCCCGCCGTCGAGGAGAAGACGGACGCGGCGGTCGTCCGCGACGCGCTCGGCGTGGGCGTGGCCGTAGGGCTCTCCGGCTTCGCGTTCGGGGTCACCTCGGCAGGCTCCGGGCTGACCCTCCTGCAGACCTGCGTACTCAGCCTCCTCGTCTTCACCGGTGCCTCGCAGTTCGCCCTCGTGGGCGCGCTCGCGGCGGGCGGCAACCCCTATACCGCCGCGGCCGGGGCGTTCTTCCTGGGCGTACGCAACGCCTTCTACGGGCTGCGGCTGTCGCAGCTGCTCGCCCTGCCGCGCGCGATACGGCCCTTCGCCGCCCACTGGGTCATCGACGAGACGACCGCGGTCACTCTGCCCCAGCCCACCCGCCGGGCCGCACGTATCGGTTTCACGGTCACCGGACTCACCCTCTACGTGCTGTGGAACCTGACCACGCTGGTGGGCGCACTCGGTGCCGAGGCGCTCGGTGACACCGACACCTGGGGGCTGGACGCGGCGAGCCCCGCCGTGTTCCTCGCCCTGCTCGCGCCGATGCTGAAGAGCACCACGGAGCGCGTCACGGCCGGCGTCGCCGTCCTGCTGGCCCTCGGACTGCTGCCGGTACTGCCCGCCGGCGTACCCGTACTGCTGTCCGCGCTGGCAGCACCCGTAGTCCTCTTCCTGATGGGACGCGGGAAGACCGCTCAGACCGACACCGCCACAGAAGAGCCCGAGGAGCGCCGATGAACGTCTGGATCGCCATCGGACTCACCGTGGCCGGCTGCTATCTGGCCAAGCTCGCGGGGCTGCTGGTCCCTGCCGGAGTGCTGGAGCGACCGGTCGTCCAGCGACTGGCCGCGCTGCTGCCGGTGGCGCTGCTCGCGGCCCTCACCGCGCAGCAGACCTTCGGCGACGGACAGCAACTGGTGCTGGACGCCAGAGCTGCCGGGCTTGCCGCAGCGGCCCTCGCACTCGTTCTGCGGGCCCCCTTCCTGGTCGTCGTCGGCGCCGCCGTCGTGGTCACCGCTGGGGTACGCGCCCTGGGATAGACGGGCGGCAGCGGTTCAGCGGAGGCTGCGTCCGTGCGCCCGCAAGGTCTGCAGGGCCTTCAGCGTCACGATCGGGCGCCCCTCCAGAGCCGTGCCCGGTGCCCACTGCCGCCAGGTGACCGGCCAGCCGCCGTCCTCCTGCTGCCCGGTCTCCAGGTGATCGAGCGAACGGTCCAGTTCGGCGTCGCTGAACCAGCGGCGCGCGAGCGACCCGGGCGTGCGCACGTAGTCGTACGGGAAGTGGTGCTCACCCGGCGCGTATCCGGGAGCCACCGGGTGGTCCTCGGACCGCTGCGGATCCAGCACCACCAGCCGCTGCTCACGCACCAGCCGCCCCAGACGGTCCGCGGCGGCTTCGGCGCGCGCCCGGTCAGGGACACCGTCCAGGAAGGCGACGGCCGCCTCGATCTCGTAGGGATGGGACTGCTCCAGCGCTTCCACGGCGGCCCAGCAGAAATCGGTGGCCCGGAAGAGCCAGGCGTGCCACACCTGATTGCGGTGCAGCAGCCCGACGACGGGGCCCGTGGCCAGCAGTTCGGCGGGCGGATCGTCGATGACCGGGATGAACGGGGCGGCGGGATAGCCGCGCTGAGAGGGGTGGAGCGCCGGCAGTGCGCCCTCTTTGGTCGACACATCGGTCAGATAGCGACAGATCCGTTCCACGCGCAGACCGCTGCAACGGCCGATCGAATCGAGAACACTCAGCCCGTGAGCGGTGTGCAGCGGCTGGCTCACGGGCCCGCGCAGATCGGGTTCGAGCGCGTGCCCGTAGCCGCCGTCCTCGTTCAAATAGGCGGCGAGCGCGGTCTCGACCACATCCGCACCCCCGTCCAGGAAGTGGTGGGCGAACCGCCGCTGCTCGAGGACACGTGCGGTGAGCCAGATGAACTGCTCGGCGCGGGCGAGGGAATTTGCTCCGGTTCCAGCCATGGACCGACCGTAGAGGGGAAAGCACAGCCGGTAGGGCGTACCGGCTCGGCTGCACCCTCAGGAGCGGGATACTGAAGGCATGCGGTTGACGATTTTCTGGGAGCGGATGGCGGACCACTTCGGTGAGGGGTACGCGGATTCCTTCGCGCGCGACCACGTGATGGCCGAGCTCGGCGGCCTGACGGTGCACGAGGCACTGGCCGCGGGCTGGGAGACCAAGGACGTCTGGCGCGGGGTCTGCTCGGCGGTCGGCATCCCCGCCGACAGACGCTGACCGGACGATCCGGCGCCCGGGGCGGGCAACCGGCTGTCACCGGAGTGAGCGAGACTTGTCCCGTGGCACCGACAGACGAGACCGCCGAGATCCAGCCGCCCGACTCACCACCCGTCCCGCCCGCCGAGCCACCGACCCCACCGCCCGGCAGCGGTCCGGTCCGGATGCCTGCCTGGCTGCCGCGCGCGATGATCCTCGCCCTGGCGCTCTACGGGTGCTTCCGGCTCGGCAGCTGGGCGTTCGACCAGCTCATCGGGTTGCTGACCAACATCCTCATCGCCTTCTTCCTGGCGCTCGCCATCGAGCCGGCGGTCAGCCGCATGGCGACGCGCGGGATGCGCCGTGGACTCGCCACCTTCCTGGTCTCTCTCGGTGTGCTGATCTTCGGAGTCGGCTTCGTCGTCCTGCTCGGCTCCATGCTCGCGGGCCAGATCGTCGACATGGTCGAGGACTTCCCCCAGTACCTCGACTCGGTGATCAACTGGGTCAACGAGACCTTCCACACCTCGCTCTCGCGGGTCGAGGTGCAGGACAGCCTGCTCCACTCTGACTGGCTCCAGAAGTACGTCCAGAACAGTGCGACCGGGGTGCTCGACGTCTCCACGACGGTGCTCGGCGGGCTCTTCCGGCTGCTGACGATCTTCCTGTTCTCGTTCTACTTCGCGGCCGACGGCCCCCGGCTGCGGCGGGCGCTGTGCTCCGTACTGCCGCCCGCCCGCCAGGCAGAGGTGCTGCGCGCCTGGGAGATCGCGGTCGACAAGACCGGCGGCTACATCTACTCGCGCGGCCTGATGGCGCTGATCTCCGGAGTGGCGCACTACATCCTGCTGGTGATCCTCGGTGTGCCGTACGCTCCGGCCCTCGCGGTCTGGGTCGGTCTGGTCTCGCAGTTCATCCCGACGATCGGTACGTACCTCGCAGGTGCGCTGCCGATGCTGATCGCCTTCACCGTCAATCCCTGGTACGCGCTGTGGGTGCTCGGATTCGTCGTGGTCTACCAGCAGTTCGAGAACTACGTGCTGCAGCCCAAGGTCACCTCGAAGACGGTCGACATCCACCCCGCCGTCGCCTTCGGGTCCGTGGTCGCGGGTACCGCTCTGATGGGCGCGGTCGGTGCGCTGATCGCCATTCCGGCGGTCGCGACGCTCCAGGCATTCCTGGGCGCCTACGTGAAGCGCTACGCCGTGACGGACGACCCGAGGGTGCACGGTGGCCACGGCCGGCGCCGTGGTGAGCCGGTGATTTCCCGGATCCGCCGTGCGATCAGGGGCCGCGGCGACCGGTGACGCGGCGCTGCGATCGGCGTCAGCCGCGGGCCGGCGACGCGGGCTGCCGGCTCAGCGGTAGCCGGAGACGTCGGCGGGCAGTCCGGGGTCCTGGACCTCGGTGAGGTACCTCCAGGCGTCGGGCCGGCTGCCGTCGAGATCGGTGAAGCCGTAGACCCGCGCCAGCTGCCCGCTCGACAGCGAGTCGCCGTTCCAGCGAGCCACCTCGGGATCCTGGGCGAGCGCGGCCACGGCCCGTCCGACGAACGCCGGTGACTCGGAGATGGCGAAGTGGGGGGAGCGGGCGACGGCGTCATGCCAGTTCGCCTCGGTGACGCCGTGGGCCTGGAGCATGGCCTCGGACCTGAGCCAGCCCGGAGTGAGCGACACCGCGGTCGCCCCGTGCGGCTCCACCTCGTGCGCGAGGGCGAAGGCCATGCGGTTCACCGCGGCCTTCGCGAGGTCGTAGAAGAACGACACCCGGTAGTTGGTGGCGTTGTACTCGTCCGTGCCGTCCGTCACCTCGACCACGAGGCCGCCCGGTCTCGCGATGAGGAGCGGGACCGCGAAGTGGCTGGTGATCGCGTGGGTGTCCACGGCCAGGCGCAGCGTGCGCAGCCCGGTGTCCAGGGAGGACTCCCACACGGTCTTGTCCCACTCGATCTCGGCGCCCCAGATGTCGTTCACCAGGACGTGCAGAGCACCCTGCTCGCTGCGGATGCGTGCCACCAGCGCGCTGACCTGGGCGGGCACGAGATGGTCGACCTGGACGGGGATGCCGTGACCGCCTGCCTCGTCGACGAGCGCCGCGGTCTCCTCGATGGTCTCGGGGCGGTCCATCTCCGACCTCTCGGAACCGCTGGTGCGTCCGGTGACGTACACGGTCGCTCCGGCCGCTCCCAGCTGTACGGCGATCCCTCGGCCCGCACCGCGTGTACCACCGGCGACAAGAGCGACTTTTCCTGACAGACCACTCGGAGGCATCTCCATGACGCCGGAACCTAGCATGGTGCCTGTCACTTTTCGTTGACTCGGTCGTCCTCGGCTGTTATAAGCCACTACTCTCGGCTGTGCCGGCCCGGCGCGGTGCGCTTGACACCGAAATCGAACATCCATTCTCATTGGATTCCGGCCGGGTTTTCCCGGGCGCGACCGTGGAGTTGTCCACAGGTCGGGAGGACGTCGAGGCCCATTGTCAGTGGCAGGGGTTAGCGTCTTTGACGTGAAGCGATCGACTCAAGCAAATCGGGTGGAACCCATGGCAGGTAACGACCGCGAGAAGGCGCTGGACGCCGCACTCGCACAGATTGAGCGCCAATTCGGCAAGGGCGCGGTGATGCGCCTCGGTGAGCGGCCGAACGAGCCCATCGAGGTGATCCCCACCGGGTCGACGGCACTCGACGTCGCGCTCGGCGTCGGCGGCCTGCCGCGCGGCCGTGTGGTGGAGGTGTACGGACCGGAGTCCTCCGGTAAGACGACGCTGACGCTGCACGCCGTGGCGAACGCGCAGAAGCTCGGCGGCACGGTGGCCTTCATCGACGCCGAGCACGCCCTCGACCCCGAGTACGCGAAGAAGCTCGGCGTCGACATCGACAACCTCATCCTGTCCCAGCCGGACAACGGCGAGCAGGCTCTCGAGATCGTCGACATGCTGATCCGCTCGGGCGCCCTCGACCTGATCGTCATCGACTCCGTCGCGGCCCTGGTGCCCCGTGCGGAGATCGAGGGCGAGATGGGTGACTCGCACGTGGGCCTGCAGGCCCGTCTGATGAGCCAGGCGCTCCGGAAGATCACCAGCGCGCTCAACCAGTCCAAGACCACCGCGATCTTCATCAACCAGCTCCGCGAGAAGATCGGCGTGATGTTCGGCTCGCCGGAGACCACCACCGGTGGCCGCGCGCTCAAGTTCTACGCCTCGGTGCGCCTCGACATCCGACGGATCGAGACGCTCAAGGACGGCACCGACGCCGTCGGCAACCGCACCCGCGTCAAGGTCGTCAAGAACAAGGTCGCGCCGCCCTTCAAGCAGGCCGAGTTCGACATTCTCTACGGCCAGGGCATCAGCCGAGAGGGCGGTCTGATCGACATGGGCGTGGACCACGGCTTCGTCCGCAAGGCCGGCGCCTGGTACACGTACGAGGGCGACCAGCTCGGCCAGGGCAAGGAGAACGCCCGCAACTTCCTCAAGGACAACCCCGATCTCGCCAACGAGATCGAGAAGAAGATCCTGGAGAAGCTCGGTATCGGTGTGCGGCCGAAGGACCCGGCTGCGGAGCCCGCTGCCGACGCGACCACCACCGCGGGTGCGGCCGACGGAGCGGCGAAGTCGGTGCCCGCTCCTGCGACCAAGGCCAAGCCCGCCAAGACGGCGGCGGCCAAGAGCTAGGCCGTGACGCGTCGCACGGAGTGGCAGGACGGCGCCGCCGGCGCGGGTCCCGGCCCCGAATTCGCCGCAGAGTCCGCAGACGGTCCCCCGGGTTCCGGCCCGGGGACCGGGTTCGGTGAGGGGGCGGGCCGTCGTTCCCGCTCCCGTTCCAGAAGCAGCGGTTCCCCCGCCCCGTCGAGGGCCGGGAAGGGGGAACCGCTCGACCCGGTCGAGCAGGCGCGCAACATCTGCCTGAGGCTGCTGACCGGGACCCCGCGCACCCGCAAGCAGCTCGCCGACGCCCTGCGCAAACGGGAAATCCCCGACGAGGCGGCCGAGGAAGTGCTCTCGCGCTTCGAGGACGTCGGGCTGATCAACGACGCGGCGTTCGCGGGCGCCTGGGTCGAGTCCCGGCACCACGGCAGGGGGCTGGCCCGTCGTGCTCTCGTGCAAGAGCTGCGCACCAAGGGCGTGGACTCCGCACTGATCGACGAGGCGGTCGGACAGCTTGATTCCGAGCAGGAGGAGGAGACCGCCAGGGAGCTCGTCGCGCGCAAGCTCCGCTCCACCCGGGGGCTGGACCGGGACAAGCGGCTGCGTCGGCTCGCGGGCATGCTCGCGCGCAAGGGGTACGGGGAGGGGATGGCCCTGCGCGTGGTCCGTCAGGCGATCGAGCAGGAGGGCGAGGACACGGAAGGGCTGGACGAGACCTACTGAGAGTGGTCGGCGGTAGCGGAGGGGGCTGTCGCCGGCCGGTGTCGGAGGGGATCGGCACCCCGCGCGTATGGTCCGGAGTCCCGCAGGCCGCGGCGTGCGGCAGGTCCTGGGCCCGCATGACTGGCCTGCGGTGTGCACAGGTCCAGGGTCCCGCACGCTCAGTGTCCGGCCAGGGATGCCCGGCGGATCGTGGCGTCGAGCAGGGCCAGTGCATCCGAGGCGGTACGCCCGGGATGACGGTTCCACGGGCCGATCAGTCCGGTCCAGCCCTGCGAGCGCAGCTCGGTGATCAGCCAGGCGCCCGCCCGGTCCACGGTGTCCAAGGAGCCGTAGCCGAGCCTGTGTGCGGTCAGCATGGCGCCGCACACACAGCGGGCACCCCGTGCGTTGCGCAGTCGGTACGGCGTGTTCTGCCAGCCCCACTCGGTCAGGATCTGCCGCGCGTAGCCGAGATGGGTGGAAGGGCGGACATCAGGCTGCCCGATGCGGCGCCATGCGTGAAGGCGCTCCGGCAGGACTGCACCCAGCCGCCCCGGGAGCGGACGCTCGCGGGGGAGTCCCACGGGCATCGCCCGCAGAGAGTCGTCGATGAGCCGGTCGACGGGCACGGACAGCAGATCCCGCCAGTCGGCCGGGGGCCGGGACGGTGCCGAGTGTGACGGCGTGGATGCCGGGAGGTCCGGCTCGGGGGCGGTGCGCTCCCAGCCCGTGACGATCCGCTGCCACGCCTGCGTGTCATGGAGCAGCGAGGCCTGGGTGTCGAGCTGGTCAGGGGTGAGGTGAGCAGTCTCCATCGGCGCGACATCTCCGTACATTCCGATCCTCAGTGATGAGGCGAATGTCCGTCGCGCGAGGCGAATGCTCCACCGGGGAGCGGCGTTCGGGTGGGTCGGGGCACCATTCGGTCCTGCCGGCGGCAGCGCGTGCCCCGGCGTCACTCGTACGGCGACCGATGGTGGGGGCCTCCGGGCGGAGGCCCCGGCACCCTGACAGGTTCTGCCGCGGAGGACCGCCGGTCAGAGCGCGACTGGGAGCCCTGCGGAACGCCACGCCTGGAAGCCGCCGACCAGGTCGGTGGCCCGGTGCAGTCCCAACTGCCGCAGGGAATCGACCGCGAGACTCGACGCGTACCCCTCGTTGCAGATCACCACGACCCGCAGATCGTGACTCACGGCCTCCGCAGCGCGGTGGCTCCCCTGCGGATCGAGCCGCCACTCCAGCTCGTTGCGCTCGATGACCAGTGCCCCCGGGATCAGCCCGTCCGCCTCGCGCAGCGCCGCGTAGCGGATGTCGACCAGCAGCGCTCCGTCCGCCGCCGCGGCAGCGGCCTCCTCGGGGCCGATCCGCTCGTAGCCGGCCCGGACCCGGTCCAGCAGCTCGTCGATCCCGACCCGCTCCGTCCGCTGCTCCTGTGTGCTGCTCACTGCCAGTCCTCCGGGCGTTCGGTCTGCTCCAGGCGGAGCACCGCACCCGTCCGGCTGAACCGGCGGATCTGCGGCAGTGGCGGGTAGTAGGCGTGCACCGATACGGCGTGTTCGTCTTCGGACTCGTTGAGCACCTCGTGCACATGGTGCCGGCCGAACGCCCTGCCCCGGCCCTTCGCCAGCTGCCGGGTCCGGTCGATCCCGTCCGCCAGTTCAAGGGTCTTCCAGCCGTCGGCGGGCAGCCGGGCGGCCAGCGAGTGCTCGGTGAGGGCACCTGCGGCCAGGGTGAACGCGCCGATCGACTCGGCGTGGTCGTGCCAGCCGGTGCCGGTACCCGGCGGCCAGCCGATCAGCCAGGCCTCGCTGCCACCAGGGCCGTCGAGCCGGAGCCAGGTGCGGCCCTCGGGATCGAGCGGGAGCGAGGCGATGAGCGCGGCGTCGTCCGCGGTACGTCGGACGAAGTCGAGGAGCTCCGTGGCCGTCGGCGCGGGGGTGGCGGTGCCGACGGCGGACGCGGGCGTGGGTACGGAGGGGGATGCAGACACGGGGACCGTCCTGAAGGTTCGCTTGGAGGCACGCGTCCGTACGGAAAGCGGCACGGCGCGGCATGACGAGGCGATCAGCAGGACGGGCGACACACGCAGCCCGCATAGCGGACGAGGTCCATATGGACCCTCCGCCACAGGCGCACATCGGTGTCGGTCATGATCTGGAGTACACCATGTGCGTGTGAGACGGTCAATTGACGTCCGCAGTCCGGTCGGAGGCCGCGGTCGCACGCCCCGTGCCGTCGTCAGCCGCGTCGACCGCGCCACCGCGCGCCGCGTCGGCCGCGGCGAGGAGCTCCGCGGACCGGACCCCGCTGAACGCCGCCACGAGGTGTCCGTCCGGCCTGACCAGCAGCACGGTGTGCGCCGTTGCACCCGGATAGCTCTCGGTCACCAGGAGCTCGGCCTTCACGGGCAGCGCGTCCACCGCCTCGACGAGCCTGGGCATGACCCCGGCGGTCAGCCAATGCCGCCGGTCCCACACCCCGGTTCCCGGTGCGACCAGGATCACCAGCAGATGTCCCTGCCCCAGCCGGTCGCGCAGGCGCACGGTCTTCCCGTCGGGAGCCGTCACCCGCACGTCGGCGACCGGCGCACCGGGGGGCGTGCCCACGGCAGTGTGCGCCCCGGCGCGTTGAGGTGAAAGAGGGGACTGGGCGTACGAGGGGGGCGCACCCAGGGGACCGCATCCCAGATGGCCATCGGCCAGCAGGGTGTCGTGCCCGCGCCCGCTGCCCGGTACCAGCGTCCGCAGGCCGGGTCCGCCACGCAGTATCGGCAGCGACTGGTCGGCCGCGCGCAACCGGGAGGCGACAGCAGCCCTCCGCTCCGCCTGGTAGCTGTCGAGCAGCAGCTTTGAGGCGCCGTGGTGCCAGGCCTGCGCAAGCTTCCAGGCCAGGTTCTCGGCGTCCCGCAGTCCCTCGTCCAGCCCCTGGGTGCCGAGAGCCCCCAGCAGGTGGGCGGCGTCGCCGGCCAGGAAGGCGCGCTTCGACCTCCAGCGCAGGGCGAGGCGGTGGTGCAGCGTGTACACGCCGGTGTCCAGCAGCTCATAGGCCGGGGTCTCGCCGCACCAGCCCGCGAGGGTGTCACGGATCCGGGTGACCAGAGCGTCAGGGGTGACGAGCTCACCACGAGGCGGAAGGAGCCAGTCCAGCCGCCAGACGCCGTCGGGCAGGGGCCGCGCGGTGACCTCCGCACCCCCGGTGCGCCACGGCGGCGCCCGGTGCAGCACGGCCTCGTCGGGCCACGGCAGCTCGGCACGGAGAGCGGCCACGGCATGCCGCTCCACCGCCGTACGGCCGGGGAACCTGATGTCCAGAAGCTTGCGCACGGTGGACCTGGCACCGTCGCAGCCGACCAGGTAGCTGCCGCGCCACCACGTGGAACCGGGCTCCCTGGTGTGCACGGTGACGCCGTGGGGGTCCTGCTCGAGCGTGTCGATCCTGCTGAACGGGACCAAGGTGATCAGGTGCTGCGCGGAGGCGGCGGCCCGCAGACCCTGGGTGAGGGCGTGTTGGGGAAGGTGAACGGGCGAGGGCAGCGGAACAGTGCCTTCCGCGTCACCGAGCGGAACCGCGCGAACCAGCTGCTTGCGCCGCACCGAGCGCCATCCCGCCCAGCGCAGCCCCTCCTCGTGGAGGTTCTCGCACCCGAGCCGTTCGACCAGGTCCGCGGTGTCCTCGCGCAGAACCACGGTGCGGGCGGGGCGGGGTTCGTCTTTGCCCGGCCCTTCGTCCAGTACGACGGAGGGGACGCCCTGGGCGGCGAGGGCGAGCGACAGTGCCAGGCCGACCGGCCCGGCACCGACGACGATCACCGGGTCCACGGTGTGAACCCTCCGGCACTGACGGTCGACGGCGTGAGGGAGGAAGGGGTTGCGGCGGCGGAGGCTCGGGGCGCGATCACAGAACGTATGCAACCTACTGCCGGTGCTTGCGTCAAGTGACAACGGAACGTGGCGGGGGGCGCGGCAACTGCGCCGGCGCCCCCCAGTGGATCCTTGACCGATGGCCCGTCAGACCTCGCGTGTGCCGTCCGACTTGACCGGCGGCGCCTCGATGGTCTCCAGACCACCGTCCGGCGCGACACCGACCACTGCGCCCGTGCTCTTCTTGGCGCGGCGCAGCCTGCCTTCGAGCCAGCTCGCGAACGAGGTGAGTGCGAAGTTCAGCACGATGTAGATCAGCGCGATGACGGTGAAGCACGCGATGGTGTTCGCGCCGTAGTTCGCGCTCATCGGACGGACCGAGGCGAGCAGCTCGGGGAAGGTGAGCACCGCACCGCCGAGAGCGGTGTCCTTCACGATGACGACGATCTGGCTGACGATCGCGGGCAGCATGGCGGTGACCGACTGCGGCAGCAGCACGTACCGCATGGTCTGGCCCTTGCGCATGCCGATCGCCTTGGCGGCATCCGTCTGCCCCTGCGGGAGGGACTGGATTCCGGCCCGCACGATCTCGGCGAGAACCGAGGCGTTGTACAGCACGAGACCCGTGACGACGGCGTACAGCGGCCGCACGTCGCTGCTGATGTTCGTGAATTCCGAGTACGCGGCGTTCGCCGCGATCATCAGGATCAGGACCGGGATGGCGCGGAAGAACTCCACGACGATGCCGGACGGCATCCGCACCGCCCGGTGGTCGGAGAGCCGACCGATACCGAACAGTGCCCCCAGCGGCAGAGCGATGATCAGGGCGAAGAACGCGGCCTTGAGCGTGTTCTGGAGCCCCGGCCAGAGGTACGTCTCCCACGGCAGGGAACTCGTGAAGAACGGCTCCCACTTCACCCAGTCCAGCTGGTGCTTCGAGTTCAGCCCGTCGTAGACCCACCACAGCACGCCGGCGAAGACGAGCAGGAAGAGGACCGAGTACAGGACGTTGCGCCGCTTGGCGCGGGGCCCCTGTGCGTCGAAGAGGACGGATGTCATCGCTTCACCGCCACCTTCTTGCTCACCCAGCCGAGGACAAGCCCGGTCGGGAGGGTGAGGCAGATGAATCCGAACGCGAAGACAGCAGAGATCAGGATCAGTTGAGCCTCTGCCTCGATGATGGTCTTCATGAGCGACGCAGCCTCGACGACACCGATCGCCGCGGCGACGGTGGTGTTCTTGGTCAATGCGATCAGCACATTGGCCAGCGGGTTGACGACCGAGCGGAAGGCCTGCGGAAGGATGATCAGGCGCAGTACCTGGGTGAAGCTCAGCCCGAGTGCGCGGGCGGCCTCGGCCTGGCCGGCAGGCACGGTGTTGATGCCCGAGCGCAGCGCCTCGCAGACGAAGGCGGCGGTGTAGAGGGCGAGCGCGAGTACCGCGAGCCGGAAGTTGATGACCTTGAAGTCGTCGGATCCGAAGGTGATCCTGAGTGTCTGGAAGAGACCCAGAGACGCGAAGACGATGATCACGGTCAGCGGGATGTTGCGGACGATGTTCACATAGGCGGTTCCGAAACCGCGCATCAGGGGGACCGGGCCGACCCGCATGCCGGCCAGCAGCGTTCCCCATATGAGGGCACCGAGGGCGGAGTAGACGGTGAGCTTCACCGTCACCCAGAAGGCCCCCAGTAGGTCGTAGGGCTCAAGAAAGTCGAACACGATCTCCCGTGCTTCCGCGTGTGGGGAGGGCACGGTGCGCCGCCTCGATGGCGGCGCACCTCATCGGCCCAGCTTCGGACCGCCCGCAATGGGGGCCTTACTTGACGATGTTGCCGATCTTCGGGGCAGGCTCGTTCTTGTAGTTGGCCGGGCCGAAGTTGGTCTCGACCGCCTTGTCCCATGAACCGTCCGAGACCATCTTGGTGAGCGCGGCGTCGATCTTCTTCTTGAGGTCGGCGTCGCCCTTCTTCAGACCGATGCCGTAGTTCTCGTTGGACATCTTGAAGCCGGCGAGCTTGAACTTGCCCTGGAACTGGGCCTGCGAGGCGAAGCCGGCCAGGATGGAGTCATCGGTCGTCAGAGCGTCGACGGCCTCGTTCTCCAGACCGGTCAGGCACTCGGAGTAGCCGCCGTACTCCTGCAGCTGCGCCTTCGGGGCGAGCTTCTCCTTGACGTTCGCCGCAGAGGTCGAACCGGTCACGGAGCAGAGGTTCTTCGAGTTCAGGTCCGCCGGGGACTTGATCGAGTCGTCGTCGGCGCGGACCAGGATGTCCTGGTGAGCCAGCAGGTACGGGCCGGCGAAGTCGACCTTCTGCAGGCGCTCGTCGTTGATCGAGTAGGAGGCGGCGATGAACTTGACGTCGCCGCGCTCGATCGCGGTCTCACGGTCGGCGCTCTTCGTCTCCTTGAAGACGATGTTCTTCGCGTCGAAGCCGAGCTCCTTGGCGACGTACGTGGCGACGTCGACGTCGAAGCCGGTGTACTTGCCCTCGGGCGTCTTCAGACCGATGCCGGGCTGGTCGATCTTGATACCGATCGTGATCTTCTCGCCGCCGCCGGATCCCGCGGCGTCGTCCTTGCTGTCGGAACCACAAGCGGTGGCGGTGAGGGCGAGCGCGAGCACGGCGGCCGAGGCGGCGGTGACCTTACGAAGCTGCATGGTGAAATTCCCTGGGTTGACGCGATGTGAGTATTCAGCTGGTCCGGAGAACAGTCGTGCGGGGTCAGTGGTGAAGGATCTTCGACAGGAAGTCCTTGGCCCGGTCACTGCGCGGGTTGCTGAAGAACTGGTCGGGCACTGCCTCTTCGACGATCTTCCCGTCCGCCATGAAGACGACGCGGTTGGCCGCCGACCTGGCGAAGCCCATCTCGTGGGTGACGACGACCATGGTCATCCCGTCCCGGGCGAGCTGCTGCATGACCTCCAGCACCTCATTGATCATTTCCGGGTCGAGCGCGGACGTCGGCTCGTCGAACAGCATGACCTTGGGGTCCATCGCCAACGCACGTGCGATGGCGACGCGTTGCTGCTGACCCCCGGAGAGCTGCGAAGGGTACTTGTCGGCCTGTGTTGCCACGCCCACCCGGTCGAGCAGTGAACGTGCCTTGTCCTCGGCGACCGCCTTGTCCATCTTGCGGACCTTGAGCTGGCCCAGCATCACGTTCTCGAGCACCGTCTTGTGCGCGAAGAGATTGAACGACTGGAAGACCATGCCGACGTCGGCACGCAGCCTGGCCAGCTCCTTGCCCTCCTGGGGCAGCGGCTTGCCGTCGATCGTGATCGCGCCCGAGTCGATCGTCTCCAAGCGGTTGATCGTGCGGCACAGCGTGGACTTCCCGGACCCGGAGGGCCCGATGACGACGACGACCTCGCCACGGGCGATGGTCAGGTCGATGTCCTGGAGCACATGCAGCGCGCCGAAGTGCTTGTTGACGTTGCTCAGTACGACAAGGTCGTCTCCCGCAGGTGCGGCATCCTCGGCGGCCTTGGTCACTGAAACTCCGCTCATCGGCTTTTTGCTCCGTCCTCCTCGGTTAGGGAAAGACCCTAGTGACGCAGTGCTACCAGCGTCATTACATCTGAGCGGAAATTGAGCATAACGATCCGGCCGCAACCGGACACACCGTGTGAACAGGGCGTCACGAGGCGCACGTCGGAGTACCGGGTGGGTAACGGAAACCCAGTGGTAACGGGCTGGGCCTTGACTGGCGTACCCGTCATCGGAGTGGATGCCCTGGTACGGGATGGCGTGAATCGTCGCCGTACGAGAAGGTTCGCGGGGCGGAACGCCTGCGCAACATCACGCATCGTTTTCAATCGTCCCGAAATGTCGGGAAGCGGAGAGGGGGGCCATGAGACTGCTGCTCGTCGAGGACGACGACCACGTCGCGGCGGCCCTGTCCGCCGTGCTCGCGCGGCACGGATTCCGGGTCGTGCACGCCCGGAACGGCGAGGAGGCCCTGCAGGCGCTGCTGCCCGCGGACAAGGAGCCCTTCGGAGTCGTGCTCCTCGACCTCGGCCTTCCCGACCAGGACGGCTACGAGGTGTGCGGGAAGATCCGCAAGCGCTCCGCGATCCCGGTGATCATGGTGACGGCGCGTGCCGACGTACGCTCACGGATCCACGGCCTCAACCTCGGCGCCGACGACTACGTCGTCAAGCCCTACGACACCGGCGAGCTCCTTGCCCGGATCCACGCGGTCGCCCGGCGCAGGACGGCCGGCGAGGACACCGGCCAGACCCCACTCGCAGCTCTGCGGGTCGGCCCCGTGCACATCGAGCTGCCGACCCGCAGGGTCAGCGTCGACGATCACGAGGTCCAGCTCACACGCAAGGAGTTCGACCTCCTCGCGCTGCTCGCCCAGCGTCCGGGTGTGGTCTTCCGCCGGGAACAGATCATCAGTGAGGTGTGGCGGACCAGCTGGGAGGGGACGGGGCGCACCCTCGAGGTGCACGTCGCGTCGCTGCGTTCCAAGCTGCGCCTTCCCGCACTGATCGAGACCGTGCGGGGCGTCGGTTACCGGCTCGTCCCGCCGTCCGCGTAGGGGCGAACGTTCCAGGTGCGTACCCGTCTGCTTCCCCTGCTCATCGTCCTGATGGCCGCCGTGCTGCTCGCGCTGGGCTTCCCGCTGGCCGTGCGGGTGGCCGCCGCCGAACAGCAGCGGGTCGTCATCGACCGGATCGACGACACGGCACGCTTTGCCGCACTCGCCCAGTTCGTCAGCGAGCCCGTGGAGGGCAACGACGAGCGGCAGCGGATACTCCAGACCGAACTCGAGGCGTACGACTCGGTGTACGGGATCCGGGCAGGGGTCTTCTACCGGGACGACAGAGCCCTCGCTAAGGCGCCCGGCTCCTGGACCCTGCCGGTCGAGGGGGAGGGGCGTGAAGCGTTCAAGGAGGCACTCCTCGGCCGCCGTTCCCATGACCCGCCCCAGGTGTGGCCGTGGCAGAAGGGCCGCATCGTCGTCGCTTCACCCGTGGTGCGCGACGGTGACGTGGTCGCTGTCGTCGTGACCGACTCGCCCACCGGCGAGATGCGGTCCCGCACACTGCGCGGCTGGCTGCTGATCGCTCTCGGCGAGGCCGTGGCGATGCTGGTGGCGGTCGGCGCCGCGTTCCGGCTCACCGGCTGGGTGCTGCTGCCCGTACGGATTCTGGACGCGGCGACCCACGACATCGCCAGCGGCCGGATGAGGTCCCGGGTCGTCGCGTCCGGAGGACCGCCCGAGCTCAGGCGCCTGGCACGCTCGTTCAACGAGATGGCCGACAACGTCGAGGACGTACTGGAGCAGCAGCGCGCCTTCGTCGCGGACGCGTCGCACCAACTGCGCAACCCCCTGGCCGCGCTGCTGCTGCGGATCGAGCTCCTCGCGCTCGAACTCCCCGAGGGCAACGAGGAGATCGCCTCGGTGCGTACGGAGGGCAAGCGCCTGGCCCACGTCCTGGACGATCTGCTGGACCTGGCCCTGGCCGAACACGCCGCGGCGGATCTCCAGCTCACGGACATCGGGGCGCTCACCGCGGAACGCGTGGCCTCGTGGCGTCCGTCGGCCGAGTACAAGGGTGTACGGCTGGTCCTGGACGGCGCGTCCGCGGTGACCGGCTGGGCCGACCCGATCGCGCTCTCCAGCGCCCTGGACGCCGTCGTCGACAACGCGCTGAAGTTCACGCCGGAGGGCGAGGAGGTCCGGGTCACCGTAGCCTCCGACGGCGCGGTCGCCACGGTGGTCGTCGCCGACCGCGGGCCCGGGCTGACCGAGCAGGAACTGGAGCGCATCGGTGACCGCTTCTGGCGCAGCAACCGGCACCAGAACATCAAGGGGTCGGGCCTCGGGCTCTCGATCGCCCGGGTGCTGCTCGCCGCGGGCGGCGGGACGGTCGGGTACGACAAGCACGAACCGCACGGGCTGCGGGTGACGGTCAGCGTGCCCCGCAACCTTCCGCACGCGTGATGCGGAGGTTCAGGGCTTGGCCGAGCGGTAGTAGCGCTTGGCGCCTTCGTGCAGCGGCAGCGGATCGGTGTAGATCGCGGTTCGCAGGTCCACCAGTTGCGCCGCGTGCACCTCGCGGCCTATCCGGTCCCGGCTGTCGATCACCGTACGGGTGAAGGCCTCGGTCATCAGAGGATCGGTGCGATCCGTCGTGATCAGCAGATTGGCGACCGCGACGGTCTGCACGGCCTGACCCTGCTGCGCGTGACGGTACGCGTCGGCGGGCATCACGGCCGAGCGGTAGTGGCGGGTGGACCCGCCGGCTGCCTGGAGCTCGGTGATCAGAGTGTCCTCCAGCGGAACCAGGCGGATGGCGAACCGCTCCGAGAGCTCCTGCACCGCGCCGGTCGGCAGGCCTCCCGACCAGAAGAAGGCGTCGAGCCCGTCGTCCATCAGCCTGGCGGGCATCGTGTCGATACCGGCCGGGACCGGCGTGATGTCCTCGGCCGGATCGATGCCCGCCGCCGTCATCAGCCGGTCGGCGACCAGGCGCACCCCCGATCCCTTCTGGCCCACACCCACTCGTTTGCCAACCAGATCGGAGACCTTCTGGATCTTCGAGCCCCTGGGCACGATCAGCTGGACGTAGTCGTCGTACAGCCGGACGCAGCCGCGCAGACGAGCGCCACCCGGCTTGCCGCTCTGCAGATAGGTGGTAACGGCATCGGCGGTGGCGATGGTGAAGTCCGCCTGCCCCGTCGCGACGCGTTCGATGTTCTGCTGCGACCCCTCGCTGGTCTGCAGCTCTATCGACACCTTGGGCATGTCCTTGGCCAGCGCACCCTCGAGCCGCTGCCCGTAGCGCTGGTAGACCCCGCTGCGTACGCCGGTGGAGAAGGTCAGCGATCCGCTCGGCTCCGGCTCCCCGAGCGGGAGCACCCACCACAGCAGCAGCCCGAGAACGACAGCGGCTACCGCGCCCCCCTGAAGGGTGCGTCGTCGGCCGAATCGGGACAGGGCGTGCAGCATGGCGCGATCCTGCCAGGCCGCCCCCCGTCCTGGCCAGGCCGGACGGCGGGCAGAGGCTCCGGCGGCGGGAGGGGCGTCGCCAGCGCCTACCCTTGTCCCATGAGCAGCGGCAACCGGAGCGAAGCAGTGGACGTCCAGAAGAGCTACGAGGTACGCACTTACGGGTGCCAGATGAACGTCCACGACTCCGAACGCTTGTCGGGGCTGCTCGAGGACGCCGGCTACGTGCGCGCCCCGGAGGGCTCCGACGGTGACGCCGACGTCGTCGTCTTCAACACCTGCGCGGTACGTGAGAACGCCGACAACAAGCTCTACGGCAACCTCGGCCGGCTCGCCCCGATGAAGACGAAGCGCCCCGGGATGCAGATCGCCGTCGGCGGCTGCCTCGCGCAGAAGGACCGCGACACCATCGTGCGGCGGGCGCCCTGGGTGGACGTGGTCTTCGGTACGCACAACATCGGCAAGCTGCCGGTGCTCCTGGAGCGCGCGCGCATCCAGGAGGAGGCGCAGATCGAGATCGCCGAGTCCCTGGAGGCGTTCCCCTCCACGCTGCCCACCCGCCGCGAGTCCGCGTACGCCGCGTGGGTGTCGATCTCCGTGGGCTGCAACAACACCTGCACGTTCTGTATCGTCCCGGCGCTGCGGGGCAAGGAGAAGGACCGCCGCACCGGCGACATCCTGGCCGAGATCGAGGCGCTGGTCGCCGAGGGCGTCAGCGAGATCACGCTGCTCGGCCAGAACGTGAACGCGTACGGCTCCGACATCGGTGACCGCGAGGCCTTCTCCAAGCTGCTGCGCGCCTGCGGCGGCATCGACGGTCTGGAGCGGGTGCGGTTCACCTCGCCCCACCCGCGCGACTTCACCGACGACGTGATCGCGGCGATGGCCGAGACGCCGAACGTGATGCCGCAGCTCCACATGCCGATGCAGTCGGGCTCGGACACGATCCTGAAGGCGATGCGGCGCTCGTACCGTCAGGACCGCTTCCTCGGGATCATCGAGAAGGTGCGCGCCGCGATGCCGGACGCCGCCATCTCCACCGACATCATCGTGGGCTTCCCGGGTGAGACCGAGGAGGACTTCGAGCAGACGATGCACGCGGTGCGCGAGGCGCGATTCGCGAACGCCTTCACCTTCCAGTACTCCAAGCGTCCCGGGACCCCGGCCGCCGACATGGAGGGGCAGATCCCCAAGGAGGTCGTCCAGGAGCGCTACATGCGCCTGTCCGCCCTCCAGGAGGAGATCTCCTGGGAGGAGAACAAGAAGCAGGTCGGCCGCACCCTGGAGGTCATGGTCGCCGAGGGTGAGGGGCGCAAGGACGGTGCCACGCACCGTCTCTCCGGCCGGGCACCTGACAATCGCCTCGTGCACTTCACCAAGCCGGAGCAGGAGGTGCGTCCCGGGGACGTGGTGACCGTCGAGATCTCCTATGCCGCTCCGCACCACCTCCTGGCCGAGGGCGCTCCCCTGGGCGTACGGCGTACCCGGTCGGGAGATGCCTGGGACAAGCGGGCCGGGGCGGCCGCCGCCCAGCCCGCCGGAGTGATGCTGGGCCTGCCCGGCATCGGCGCTCCGGATCCGCTGCCCGTCGCCGCGGCCCCGGGGTGCGCCCGGGACTGACGGCCGGAGGCCGACCCGGGGGATTGGGCAGTGGCCGCTCCGGGGTGGCCGCGCATGATCGCGCCGGGGGCGGCAGCAGTACGCTGACCGGCATGCTTGTCGCCGCCGCCGTCTGTCCCTGTCCGCCGCTCCTGGTTCCCGAAGTAGCCGCCGGAGCCGCGCCCGAGCTCGACACCGCGAGGGCCGCGTGCGTCGACGCGCTGGGGGTGCTGGCCGCCGCGCGTCCCGACCTGCTGATCGTGGTCGGGCCGGCTGGGCCTGAGGCGTGTGGGCCGTTTCCCGCAGGCTCGCCCGGTTCCTTCGCCGGGTTCGGCGTCGACCTCGGCGTGCGGCTGGGCGACGTACCCCCGGGGGCACCGGCTCCCGAGCGCCCGCTCCCGGAATCCCTTGCCGTCGGCGCCTGGCTGCTGGCCCGCGCCCGGTGGGCCGGCGCACCTGTCGAAGCGCTCGGAGTGAGGGAGCAGCTGGCCGCCGACCGCTGCGTCCAGGCCGGTCTGGACCTGGCCGGCCGGGCGGACAGGGTGGCCTTGTTGGTGATGGGCGACGGCAGCGCCTGCCGCACGGTCAAGGCCCCCGGCTACCTGGACGAGCGTGCGATCGGCTTCGACACCGCCGTGGCCCGTGCGCTGGGTGCCGCGGACCTCGCCGCGCTGGGCTCGCTGGACGAGTCGCTCGCGTACGAACTGAAGGTGGCGGGCCGGGCGCCGTGGCAGGTGCTCGCGGGCGCCGCCCAAGGGGCCGGGCTCGGCGGGCAGCTGCTGTACGAGGAGGCTCCCTACGGCGTGGGCTATGCCGTTGCCGCCTGGTCGTGATCCGCAGGAGGCCCGAGGAACGGCGGACCGCAGCGCCGAGGCCCGTGGAACGCTCGCGCGTCACGGGCCTCAGGGCTGTTCACTCCCGGGTCAGGAAGCGGGCGGTGCGGGCGGTGGAGGCGTACCGCCTTCGTTCTTGTGACCCAGGCGGTCGACCGCGTCCTTGGCCTTCTGCGTGCCGGACACGATCTTGTCGCTGTACTTGCCCTTGGTCTTTTGGTCGACCGTTCGAGCGGCCTTGTCGAGGCCTTGGTCGATCTTTCCCCCGTGTTGCTGCGCGAGGTCACCGACCTTTTCCTTGGCCGGGGCCAGCTTGGCCTTCAGGCTGTCCAGAAAACCCATGGGTCACCTTCCGTGCTGGGGGACTGACGTCACATTTTACTCGCGCGGGAGGGAAAGTGCGTTACTCGGAGTGTCCGACTGGGCCGACCGGGCAAGGACTCGGCATCCGCGGTGTGAAACGCACTTGGCCGGGAAGCGTCCCGGGGTTTGGGACACTGTCGCAGTGAGAAGACCAGCTCCCGTTCCCCGCGTCATCACCGTCGTCGGTCCCACCGCAGCCGGAAAGTCCGATCTGGGAGTGTTCCTCGCCCAGCAGCTCGGTGGTGAAGTCGTCAACGCCGACTCCATGCAGCTCTACCGGGGGATGGACATCGGCACAGCGAAGCTGACGGTCCCCGAGCGCGGTGACATTCCCCACCATCTGCTGGACATCTGGGACGTCACCGAGGCCGCCAGTGTCGCCGAGTACCAGCGGCTCGCCCGTGCGGAGATCGACCGGCTGCTCGCCGAAGGGCGCACGCCCGTCCTGGTGGGCGGTTCCGGCCTCTACGTGAAGGGCGCGATCGACGCCCTGGAGTTCCCCGGTACGGATCCCGAGGTGCGCGGGCGGCTCGAACAGGAGCTGACGGAGCACGGTTCCGGCGCGTTGCACGCCCGGCTCGCGGCGGCGGATCCTGACGCCGCCCGGGCCATTCTGCCCAGCAACGGGCGTCGCATCGTCCGCGCCCTGGAGGTCATCGAGATCACGGGCAGACCCTTCACGGCCAACCTCCCGGGGGACGAGGCGGTCTACGACGCACTCCAGATCGGTGTGGACGTCGAGCGCCCGGAACTGGACGCGAGGATCAGCGCCAGGGTGGACCGGATGTGGGAGGCCGGCCTCGTCGACGAGGTGCGCTCCCTGGAGGCCCTGGGGCTGCGCGAGGGGCGCACCGCCTCCCGTGCGCTCGGCTATCAGCAGGTGCTCGGGGCGCTTGCGGGTGAATGCACCGAGGAGGAGGCGCGCGCCGAGACGGTACGCGCCACCAAACGCTTCGCGCGCCGCCAGGACTCGTGGTTCAGGCGCGACCCGCGAGTCCACTGGCTGAGCGGTGCCGAGGAACGGCGTGGGGAACTCCCGCACCGGGCGCTGGCGTTGGTCGAACGAGCGGTTACAGCCTGATCACGTGATGGCATCGGGACGCTCAGCGCGTCATTTCGGTGCCCGGGGCCGTGCCATCATCGAGCATCGATCGACCAGTGGAGTCCGAGTATGGGAGGGCGCGTGGCGATGGAGGCCGGCCCTCGCGATACAGACCAGGACGCACCGGATACGCAGCACGAGGCAGGACGACTGAGCCCTGACGGGCCGGACGAGCACGACGTGACCCCCGAGGTCGAAGTCGAGCTGCGCCCCGCCCGCCGCATGCGGATCTGGCAGCTCGCACCGATCGTCGTGCTTGCGGCGCTCGGCTCCCTGATGTTCGCCTTCCCGCTCGCCTTCGAGTTCGGCGACGGCGGCGCGGTCGTGGCCATGCTGGGACTGCTCATCAGCTGCTGCGCCGCGGGCTGGGGCATGATGGCGGCCCGCCGGGTCGGCCACACATGGCCCGGTCTGCCGTCCAGAGGATCGAGCGAGCGCCCCGACTGGCGGGTGATCGGCCTGTACGTCGCCGTGTGCGCCGGAATCGTCGCCCTGGCCGTCTGGCGCGTGGCACGGCTCCGCTGACCGAGCGGCCCGGGTCCCGGAGTGGAGACAGGGTCCGGCCTGCCGGATCCGGCTCGGCCGCCCCGGCTCTGCGGACTGTCGGCGAGGCCTCGTACAGTTGCTCCGTGAGCACTTCGCAGATCCCCTTCCTCAAGGGCCACGGCACAGAGAACGACTTCGTGATCGTTCCCGACCCCGACAACGCCGTCGACCTGCCCGCTTCCGTCGTCGCCCGGCTGTGCGACCGCCGGGCGGGCATCGGCGGCGACGGTCTGCTGCACGTCGTGCGGTCCGCGGCGCACCCGGAGGCGCGAGGCATGGCCGACCGGGCCGAGTGGTTCATGGACTACCGCAACTCCGACGGCTCGATTGCCGAGATGTGCGGCAACGGCGTGCGCGTCTTCGCCAGCTACCTGCAGCGCGCCGGACTCGTCGCCGAGGGCGATCTGGCCGTCGCGACCCGGGGCGGTGTCAAGAAGGTGCACATCGCCAAGGACGGCGACGTCACGGTCTCCATGGGACGCGCCGTGCTCCCCGAGGACGACGTCACGGTCTCGGTGAACGGCCGCAGCTGGGCCGCCCGCAACGTGAACATGGGCAATCCGCACGCCGTCGCCTTCGTCGACGACCTGGCACACGCGGGGGAACTGCGCTCGGCGCCGCCTTTCAGCCCCGCCTCCGTCTACCCGGACGGCGTCAACATCGAGTTCGTCGTGGACCGCGGGCCGCGCCACGTCGCGATGCGCGTCCACGAACGCGGCTCGGGGGAGACCCGCTCCTGCGGTACGGGCGCCTGCGCCGTCGCCGTCGCCGCCGCCCGCAGGGACGGTGCAGATCCCGCGGAGACCGGTGTCCCCGCCACGTACACGGTGGATCTCCCCGGCGGCACACTGGTGATCACCGAGCATCCGGACGGCTCCGTCGACATGACCGGGCCCGCCGTGATCGTCGCCGAAGGCTTGATCGACCCGGCCTGGCTCGAAACGGTGATCGGGTAGAGCTTCGCTCGAATGGGTGATCCGTTTCACGCTGAGCGAGAGCTGGACTGCGCCGCGTGGTGGGGTCGGTAGCATCAAGCACCGGCCCGGAGGCGCATCCGCATCTCCTCACCGCCGGTCGACGTTGCCGGAGGTGCCCCATGAGCGCAGAGGCCACCAATCCAGGTGCTCCCCTACGCAAGCGCAGTCGTCCGCGGATCGATCTGCGCAGGCTCGGCCGTGTCGCCCTGCTCGGGCCTGCCTCCCGCGGCCGGCTGCCGGACGCCATCGGACACGTTGCGGAGACCCACCGTGCCCACTACCCGGACGCGGACCTCGATAACCTCCGTCGGGCCTACGTGCTTGCCGAGTCGTCCCACCGCGGTCAGATGCGCAAGAGCGGCGAGCCGTACATCACGCATCCGCTGGCCGTGACCCTGATCCTCGCCGAACTCGGCGCCGAGACGACGACCCTGACCGCTTCCCTCCTCCACGACACCGTGGAGGACACCGAGGTGACCCTCGATCAGGTCCGGGAGGAGTTCGGCGAAGAGGTCTGCTACCTGGTCGACGGAGTCACCAAACTGGAGAAGGTCGACTACGGCGCGGCAGCCGAACCCGAGACCTTCCGCAAGATGCTCGTCGCCACCGGAAACGACGTCCGGGTCATGTCGATCAAGCTGGCGGACCGGCTGCACAACATGCGGACCCTCGGTGTCATGCGTCCCGAGAAGCAGGAACGGATCGCCAAGGTCACCCGCGACGTGCTCATTCCGCTCGCCGAACGGCTCGGCGTGCAGGCACTCAAGACCGAGCTCGAGGACCTCGTCTTCGCGATCCTCCATCCCGAGGAGTACGAGAACACCCGGGCCCTGATCACCGCGTCGGAGAACGCGCAGGACCCGCTCGCGGAGATCGCGGAAAGCGTCAGATCCACACTGAGGGACGCCGGCATCACCGCCGAAGTCCTCATCAGACCGCGTCACTTCGTCTCGGTGTACCGGGTCAGGATCAAACGGGGCGAGCTGCGCGGCACCGACTTCGGACGGCTGCTGGTGCTGGTCGGCGAGGACGCCGACTGCTACGCCGTCCTCGGTGAGCTGCATACCTGTTTCACCCCGGTGATCTCCGAGTTCAAGGACTTCATCGCAGCCCCCAAGTTCAACCTCTACCAGTCGCTGCACACCGCCGTCGTGGGCCCCGAGGGCGCGGTCGCCGAAGTCCTCATCCGGACGCACCAGATGCACAAGGTGGCGGAGGCGGGAGTCGTCGCGCTCGGCAACCCGTACACCCCCGACAACGCCACCGCGGCGCTGCAGGCCGAACCCGCCGACGGCGAGCGCGCCGACCCGACAAGGCCCGGCTGGCTCTCCCGGCTCCTGGACTGGCAGGAGTCCGCCACCGACCCCGACACCTTCTGGACCACACTGCGGGACGATCTCGCCCAGGACCGGGAGATCACGGTCTTCCGCACGGACGGCGGGACGCTCGGCCTGCCCGCCGGGGCCAGCTGCGTCGACGCCGCGTACGCGCAGTACGGCGAAGAGGCGCACGGTTGCATCGGCGCCCGCGTCAACGGCCGCCTGGCCACGCTCAGCACCGTTCTGAACGACGGCGACACGGTGCAGCTCCTGCTGGCCCAGGACGCCTCCTCCGGCCCCTCTCCCGAGTGGCTCGACCATGCCCGTACCCCCGGGGCACGGATCGCGATCACCGGCTGGCTCGAGGCCAACCCCGGCGACGCGCAGGGACCTCACGGAAGCCGCCCCGCCTCCCCGAGGCCGCAGACCCAGCCGGCCGACGATGCGGCGATCGGCCGCGGCAAGGCGGGAGGCCGCGCCGCGAGCGTCGCCGTCGACGGTCCGGGCGCCCCGGTCCGTCTGGCCGGCTGCTGCACTCCTGTTCCCCCCGACGACATCATCGGCTTCACGGTGCGCGGAGGAGCCGTCACCGTGCACCGGCGTGAATGTGCGGCGGTGGCCCGGATGCGTTCGCTGGGCCGGGCGGCCGTCGGGGCGCGCTGGAACGACACGGGCGACTGGTGCGACGCGGCCGACTACCGGGTCACCCTCGTCGCCGAATCCTTCGGACGCCCCCGGCTCCTCGCCGATCTCACCGAGGCCATCGCGACCGCGGACGCGGCCATCGTCGCGGCGACCGTCGAGCCGCCCAGCGAACAGCGCGTCCGGCACACCTACACGCTGCAACTCCCGGACGCGGCAGGGCTGCCCGGGCTGATGCGGGCGATGCGCGACGTACCGGGTGTGTACGACGTGAGCCGGGCCCAGCAGCCCGCCGCCACGGCCTGAACCCGCTGCCCGCCGCGGCCCCTCTGTCCCGTTACACCACGCCCCGCCGGCGCCGGTCCTTTCATCGGACCGCGCCGGACGACCGGGCATCCAGCCGTGAGGACCCTCTACGAACCCGTTCGGGTGGCGCGGCGCGCGGCACCCCCGTGTGGGGCGTTCCCGCTGGTAGCCGTAGTCCATGCCGCTCATCTCCCGTCGACTGCGGGCCGCTCTGCTGGTCACCGCGTCGGCCACCCTTGTCGCCGCGACCGCGCCCACGCCAGTGCCGCTCGGCATCGGCGACCGCCTGTTCCCTCAGCTCGGAAACCCCGGCTACGACGTCCTCTCGTACGACATCTCGCTCACCTACCACGGCAGCAACACCAAGCCGCTCGATGCCGTCACCAGGATCGTGGCGCGGACCACCGCGCCACTGGAACAGATCAATCTCGACTTCGCCCGTGGTGCCGTCCGCGCCGTGGAGGTCAACGGGCTGCGGTCCGAGTTCGCACTCAAGGGCGAGGACCTGATCGTCCGGGCCCCCGACCGGCTGCCGGCCGGCGTACCCGTGAACATCACCGTCCGGCACACGAGCGATCCGTCCGGGGAGAGCAGCGACGGCGGTTGGGTCCGCACGGCGGACGGCCTGGCCATGGCCAATCAGGCCGACGCGGCGCACCGGGTCTTCCCGGGCAACGACCATCCGTCGGACAAGGCGTACTTCACCTTTAGGGTCACCGCCCCGAAGAACCTCACGGTCGTGGCGGGCGGGCTGTCCGCCGGAACGCGACGACACGGAACGGCGACGACCTGGACGTACCGCACGGAGCACCCGATGGCCACGGAGCTGGCGCAGGTCTCCATCGGCCGTTCCGCCGTCCTGCGGCGGAACGGCCCGGACGGCCTGCCCGTGCGTGACGTCGTCCCGGTGGCCGACCGGGAGAAGCTGGAGCCGTGGCTGCGGAAGACCCCGGGGCAGGTGGCCTGGATGGAGGCACAGGTCGGCCCCTATCCGTTCGAGACGTACGGGCTGCTCGTGGCAGACGCGGAGACCGGCTTCGAGCTGGAGACCCAGACGCTGTCGCTCTTCGAGCGGTCACTGTTCACCGCCTCCGGGTACCCGGAGTGGTACGTCGACTCGATCATGGTGCACGAGCTGGCCCACCAGTGGTTCGGCAACAGCGTCTCCCCCCAGGCATGGTCCGATCTGTGGATCAACGAAGGCCACGCCACCTGGTACGAGGCCCTCTACGCGCAGGAGCACGCACAGAAGCCGATGGAGCGGCGGATGCGCGAGGCCTACACCCGGTCCGACACGTGGCGCGCCGCCGGCGGTCCGCCGGCGCATCCCGACGCTCCGTCCCCGGACAACAAGATCAGCCTGTTCAGGCCCGTGGTGTACGACGGCAGCGCGCTCGTCCTGTACGCGCTGCGGCAGGAGATCGGTGCGGAGGCCTTCGACCGGCTGGAGCGGACCTGGGTGCACAGGTACCGGGACGAGTCGGCGAGCACCGCGCACTTCACGACGCTGGCATCGAGGATCGCGGGTCGGGACCTGACCGCGTTCTTCGACGGCTGGCTGTACGGGGAGAAGACCCCTCCGATGCCGGGGCACCCGGACTGGCGCAGCGCGAAGCCGCAGAAAGCGGCGGGCCCGCAGGGTTCGGCACGCACAGCGAAACCCGCGTGACGCGTCCAGCGGGGACATGCCACTATCAGGGCGTCGGCACCGCGGCCGGCCGGGGAATCCACCCACGGGAATCTTCCGGCAGGGTCACGCGTTGTGACTGACGTATCGGACTTCTATCGACGTAAGGATCCAATGACCTCCTCTTCTTCCCTTCCCCAGGACGCGCAGGACGCGCAGAGCGCCACGGAAAGCAACTCCGAGAGCCTCACCGAGAGCCTTCGGGCCGACGCCCTGATGGAAGAGGACGTCGCCTGGAGCCACGAAATCGACGGCGAGCGGGACGGCGATCAGCTCGACCGCTCCGAGCGCGCGGCACTTCGTCGCGTTGCAGGGCTCTCGACCGAGCTCGAGGACGTCACCGAGGTCGAGTACCGGCAGCTGCGCCTCGAGCGCGTCGTGCTGGTCGGTGTCTGGACCTCGGGGACGGTGCACGACGCGGAGATTTCGCTCGCGGAGCTTGCGGCACTGGCCGAGACGGCCGGCGCCCAGGTGCTCGACGCGGTCTTCCAGCGGCGCGACAAGCCCGACCCGGCCACCTACATCGGCTCGGGCAAGGCGCTGGAACTGCGCGACATCGTTCTCGAAACCGGGGCCGACACCGTCGTCTGTGACGGTGAGCTCAGCCCGGGTCAGCTGATCCACCTGGAAGACGTCGTCAAGGTCAAGGTGGTCGACAGGACCGCCCTGATCCTCGACATCTTCGCCCAGCACGCCAAGTCCCGAGAGGGTAAGGCGCAGGTGTCGCTGGCACAGATGCAGTACATGCTGCCGCGACTGCGCGGCTGGGGTCAGTCGCTCTCCCGGCAGATGGGCGGTGGCGGATCCAGCGGCGGCGGGGGCATGGCGACCCGTGGTCCCGGTGAGACCAAGATCGAGACGGACCGGCGTCGTATCCGCGAGAAGATGGCGAAGATGCGCCGTGAGATCGCGGAGATGAAGACCGGCCGCGAGATCAAGCGCCAGGAGCGCAAGCGCAACAAAGTGCCGTCGGTCGCGATCGCCGGGTACACCAACGCCGGAAAGTCCTCGCTGCTCAACCGCCTCACCGGTGCGGGTGTCCTCGTGGAGAACTCGCTGTTCGCCACCCTTGACCCGACCGTGCGCCGGGCGGAGACGCCCAGCGGCCGGATCTACACCCTGGCCGACACCGTCGGTTTCGTGCGTCACCTGCCGCACCACCTCGTCGAGGCGTTCCGCTCCACCATGGAGGAGGTCGGCGAGTCCGACCTGATCCTGCATGTGGTGGACGGCTCCCACCCGGTGCCGGAGGAGCAGCTCGCCGCCGTGCGTGAGGTGATCCGGGAGGTCGGCGCGGTCAACGTGCGCGAGGTCGTCGTGATCAACAAGGCGGACGCGGCGGACCCGCTCGTGCTCCAGCGGCTCCTGCGCACCGAGAAGCACGCGATCGCCGTGTCGGCCCGTACCGGTGCCGGCATCGACGAACTGCTCGCCCTGATCGATGTCGAGCTGCCGCACCCGTCCGTGGAGATCGAGGCACTCGTGCCCTACATCCAGGGCGGACTCGTCTCCCGGGTGCATGCCGAGGGTGAGGTGATCTCCGAGGAGCACACCGCGGAGGGCACACTGATCAAGGCGCGGGTGCACGAGGAGCTCGGGGCGGAACTTGCGATGTTCGTGCCGGTGACCGGCTGACGCGGCACCGATCTGCCGCCTGGGACACGGTCCCGGGACAGGTACAGACCGAAGGCCCGGACCTCCCTCAGGGGGTCCGGGCCTTCGGCCGTGGCGCGTGGGTCCCGGCCGACTACCGACCCGCGAACTTCTCGCTCATCATGGTGAAGATGCTCCGCGCGCCCTCACCGAGCCGAGGACCTGCCAGCCAGCCCGCCGTGACCGGGCCGATGGAGGTGTTGGAGACCAGGACGGACTTGCCGTCGGGGCCTGCGACGAACCAGCCGCCACCGGAGGAGCCGCCGGTCATCGAGCAGCCGATGCGGTACATCGTCGGCGTCCCGGGAGTGACCGAGAGGCGGCCGGGGCGGTCGACGCACTTGTGCATGAGCAGTCCGTCGTACGGCGGACCCGCCGGGTAGCCCCAGGCGCCCATGCCGCTGATCTGCTGGATCTCAGGGGCGTCGAAGTCGACGGCCAGGGCGTTGCCCACGGTCTCCTCGAGCGACTTGGTGCCCTTCTCCGGCTTCACATGGAGCACCGCGTAGTCGTACGGGGCTCCCGCGCCGCCCGTGTGGCCACCGTCGGCGATCCACTCGCCGGAGGACGCGGCCCAGTCCGCCCAGTACGTACCGTACGGAGCGATCTCCTGAGGCTGTGCGCTCTCCAGCGCGGCGGCGGACTTGCCCTGGTCGTTGTACGAGGGGACGAAGACGATGTTGCGGTACCAGCCGCCCTCCGAGCCGGCATGGACGCAATGCCCGGCGGTCCAGACGAGGTTGGACCTGCCCGGGTTCTCCGGGTCCTTCACCACGGTGCCCGAACACACCATGGAACCCTCGGGGGAGTCGAAGAAGACCTTGCCGACCGGGGCCGCGTGTTGGTGATACGGCAGCTTCTCGGGCTCGGCCCGGACCGGGGCAGGCTCAGGGTCGCTCACACCCTGGTCACCGGAGAGGTCGCCGGCCGACATGGTCCTTGCCGGGTCCTTGGCGGTCTTCATCCGGTCGGGCTTCCACAGCCCCTCGATGACCGGGTTGACGAAGTCCTTGGCCTCACGCAGCCACTTGTCCTCGTCCCAGTTCTTCCATTCGCCCTTCTTCCACTTCTCCGGATCGACACCGTGCTTCTTCAGGGCGTCGGCCAGATCCGCGGGCGTATCACCCGACCCGGAGCCCCCGGTGGATCCGGCGGTTTCGGCGGCAGGTTTGCCGGCGGCGTTGTCCTCGCCCGGGCCGCATGCCGTGGCGGTGAGTGCGAGCGCCGCGACAAGGCCGGTCGCGGCCAGCAGCGGACGTATCGGTCGCATGGAAAAGGTCCCCCTGAGTGCCGTACAGATTGCCATGAGCGCGTCATGTGGGTGCGTCGGCGCACCCACTGACCATCCGTGGTGAGGGCCCACCTTATGACGTGGGGGCCCTCCGAAGCCTGTCGTGGGGCAGTACGCCCACCCGGCCCCACTGGGCCCCCGGTACGTCAACTGCCGTACCGGGGGCCCGATGTGTCGCCGCTCGCGCGAGCGGCCGCGACGGGACCTACCGGCCCGCGTACTTCTTGCTGACCGCCGTGTAGACGCCCTGGGCCTCCGAACCGAGGCGCGGCCCGGCAAGCCAGCCCGCCGTGACCGGGCCGATGGAGGTGTTCGAGACCAGCGCGGGCTTACCGTCCTGCCCGGCCGCGACCCAGCCGCCACCGGAGGAACCACCGGTCATCGTGCACCCGATGCGGTACATCGTCGGCTCGTTCTCGGCGATGGAGAGGCGGCCCGGCTTGTCGGCGCACTGCAGCGCCTTCTGGCCGTCGAACGGCGGCGCCGCCGGATAGCCGGTGGCCGTCATGGTGTCGATCTCCGGGACGGCCGGGGCGTTGAACTCGACCGGCAGCGCCGAACCGACGGTCTCCTCCAGGGACTTGCCCGTCGCACCCTTCTCCGGCGTGACCTGCAGGACCGCGAAGTCGTACGGAGCACCCTGTCCGCCCGTCGAGGCGCCCTGGGCGATCCACTGCTCGGAGGTCTGTGCCCACTGGCCCCACCACACGCCGTAGGGAGCGATCTCCTCCTTGGTCGCGTCCTGCAGCTCGGCCACCGACAGACCGCTGTCGTTGTACGACGGGACGAAGGCGATGTTGCGGTACCAGCCACCGTTCTTGCCCGCGTGCACGCAGTGCCCCGCGGTCCACACCATGTTGGACTTGCCGGGGTGGGCCGGGTCCTTCACCACGGTCGCCGAGCAGACCATGGAGCCCTCAGGACCGTCGAAGAGGAGCTTCCCGGACTCGGGCGCGCTGCCGTTGTACGGGGTCTTCAGGTCCGCGGCCCGGACCGGAACCGGGGTCGGATCCGTCACGCCCTCGTCGCCCGAGATGTCGTTGTCGACAGGCTTCTCGGGGGACTTGTCGGCATCCCGCATCCGGTCGGGGTCCCAGAGGTCCTCGATGATCGGGTTGACGTAGTCCTTGGCCTCACGCAGCCACTTTTCCTTGTCCCAGTTCTTCCACTCGCCGTCCCTCCACTGCTCGATGTCGATCCCGTGCTCCTTGAGCCGGTCCTTCAGATCGTCAGGGATGGTGACCTTGCCGTCGGACGGCTGCTCGGCGGCGGCGCTCGGCTCACTGCTCGCCGCGTCCTCCTCCGGGCCGCAGGCGGTCGTGGTGAGCGTCAGAACAGCGGCGAGGGCGGCTGCGGCGAACACGGGGGAGATGCGACGTGCGCTCCTCCCGCGGCGTGCGGTATCGGTCTGGCGGATGGGTCGCATGTGGTGATCCCCCTGGGACTTCGTCACTTACTCCGGTACTGCACTGCGGACTGCTCGGTGCGCGCGCGGCATTGCCTGGTGGTACGGCAGCGCGCACACCGAGGGCGTCGGAGCGGCAGCCCGTCCGGAGTGCGGCCCCCACTATGCCGGTGCCGTTGGGGACGGTGCGCGGCAGGGCCACGGTTCCACCTCCGCAAGGATCTTCCGATTTACCCGTGATCCCCGGCGTCCCGCGTCGTTGGTACGTACGGGGGACCCCCGGACAGCGTTCACCGATGTCGTCCGTTCCCGGGGAACCGTACTGACGAGCAACGCAACTGTTACAGCAGGAGGACGACCAGCCGTGGCCGTGACCGAACCAGCTCCGGTGGCACCGCCCGCTGCGCACGAGGGGATTCTGCGACGTCAGGCACTGCGTGAATCGGCGGCCCGTACGTACGCGCGATCTCTGCCGATCGTGCCGGTGCGGGCGAGGGGCATGACCATCGAAGGTGCCGACGGGCGGCGCTACCTGGACTGTCTGTCCGGGGCGGGCACCCTGGCTCTCGGGCACAACCATCCCGTGGTGCTCGAGGCCATCAGACGGGTCATCGACTCCGGAGCACCCCTGCACGTGCTCGACCTCGCCACACCGGTCAAGGACGCCTTCACCACCGAGCTGTTCGCCACCCTGCCCCGGCAGTTCGCCGACAACGCGCGGATCCAGTTCTGCGGCCCCGCGGGAACGGACGCCGTGGAAGCGGCGTTCAAGCTCGTGCGCGCCGCGACCGGACGCAGCGAACTCCTCGCCTTCACCGGCGCGTACCACGGGATGACGGCCGGAGCTCTGGCGGCGTCGGGCGGAGCCCCGGACGTACGGGTGACGCGGCTGCCCTTCCCGCAGGACTACCGCTGCCCCTTCGGAGAGGGAGGGGAACGGGGCGCGGACATCGCCGCTCGCTGGACAGAGAGCCTCCTGGACGATCCCAAGGGAGGGGTTCCCGCTCCCGCCGGAATGATCCTGGAGCCCGTCCAGGGCGAGGGCGGAGTGAATCCGGCTCCCGACGGCTGGCTGCGCCGGATGCGGGAGATCACCACGTCCCGCTCCATCCCGCTCATCGCGGACGAGGTGCAGACCGGTGTCGGCAGGACCGGGACCTTCTGGGCGGTCGAGCACAGCGGCATCGTGCCCGACGTGATGGTGCTGTCCAAGGCCATCGGAGGCTCACTGCCGCTCGCCGTGATCGTCTACCGCTCCGAACTCGACGTCTGGCAGCCGGGCGCCCACGCGGGTACCTTCCGGGGCAATCAGCTCGCCATGGCCGCAGGCGCCGCCACCCTCGCCCACGTACGGGAGAACGGGCTCGCCGACCGGGCCGCGACACTCGGGGCGCGCATGCTCGCCAGTCTCCGGGCGCTGAGCGCGGATCACCCCAGCATCGGTGACGTCCGCGGCCGCGGGCTGATGATCGGGATCGAGCTCGTCGACCCCGAAGCCGCGCCGCTCGCCCGCACCGCGGAGAACGGTGCGCCCCCGCCGCCGGACCCGGCCCTCGCCGCCGCGGTCCAGCAGGAATGCCTGCACCGGGGCCTCATCGTCGAACTCGGTGGGCGTCACGATGCCGTGGTCCGTCTCCTTCCCCCGCTCACCCTCACCGACGAACAGGCAACGGCCGTGGTCGACCGCCTCGCCGACGCGTTGAGGGCCGCAGAGCGCTCGCCGTACCGCCGGGCCGCCGCCGGGCCGACCCGCTGAACCCGGATCCCTCACCAAGGAAGACCGCCGTGAACCCCACCCCTGCGCCCGAGGCCGACGGCCCTCTCACCAGCCAGCAGCGAGGACAGAACCTGCCGGACGGCCCTCTCACCTTCGAATCGACGAGTGTGCCGCGGCAGAAGGTCGGGCCACACGGAACCCGGCGCACTCCGGCCGGAAGCCCCGCAGGCACGCTTGCGGAAGACCTCCTCGACGCCCCGGACACCCCGGCCCGGCCCGATGCGTCCGGTCTGCTCGACCCTCTCGGGCACCCCGACCCACTCCAGGCCGCGGACGCTGCGGGAACGGAGAATCTGCTGCGCTGCTGGGTCAGGGAGAACGACCTGCCCCAGCCGAAGGGCGGCACCCTGCGCGTCCCCCTGCCCGCCAGTGGTACGGCACTCCTCGCCCCCGTCATCCACTGGTCCGCGACCGGGTGGCACCGATTCGGCACGCCCACCCTGGAGAACGCGCCCGGAGCCGCGAGCGCCGATGCCGTCACCGTCGCCGCACTCATGGGACGCGAGACCTGCAGGAACGCCGGCGTGGACATGGTCGCCCGAGTGGCCGACTCGGTAAGGCGCACGGCCGACTTCATCGCGGACCGGCGTCGCGAACCGGCAGCTCCCCCCGGGGCCGACCTCTTCCTCACAGCGGAACAGTCACTCCTCCTCGGTCATCCGCTGCACCCCACACCGAAGAGCCGTGAAGGCCTCTCGGATTCCGAAACCCGCCTCTACTCACCCGAGTTGCGCGGCTCCTTCCCTCTTCACTGGATGGCTGTGGACCGGTCCGTGCTGGCCACCGGCTCGTCCTGGAGCCAGGGGGAGCGTCCGGTGTCCGCGGAGGAACTCCTGGCACCCCACTCCGAAGGGCTGCGCCTCCCCAGCGGGACCACGGCGCTCCCCCTCCACCCCTGGCAGGCCGCGGAGCTCAAGCGCCGCCCCGAAGTCGCCGCGCTGTGCGACAAGGGGCTGCTGCACGACCTCGGCCCGTACGGGGAGGAGTGGCACCCCACCTCCTCCGTACGCACCGTGCACCGGCCGGGTGCCGGGATCATGCTGAAGCTCTCCCTGGGCGTACGCATCACCAACTCCCGTCGGGAGAACCTCCGCAAGGAACTCCACCGCGGCGCAGAGGTCCACCGGCTGCTCAGCACCGGACTGGGGGACCAGTGGCAGAAGGCCCACCCGGGCTTCGACATCGTCAGGGACCCTGCCTGGCTCGCAGTCGACGCCCCGGACGGCAGCCCCGTCCAGGGCCTGGATGTGATGCTCCGCCACAATCCGTTCGGCCCGGCCGACGACGCCGTCTGCATCGCCGGACTCACCGCACCGCGCCCCTGGCCTGGCCGTGGGGGCATGCACTCACGACTCGCGGAGATCGTGTCCCGCCTCGTCGCCCGTACCGGAAGGACGCCCGGGGCCGTCTGCGCCGAGTGGTTCCTCCGCTATCTCGACCGTGTCGTCCTCCCCGTTCTCTGGTTCGATGCCACCGCCGGTGTCGCCCTGGAAGCCCACCAGCAGAACACTCTCGTCCTCCTCGACCCGGACGGCTGGCCGGTCGGCGGCAGGTACCGCGACAACCAGGGCTACTACTTCCGTGAGTCCCACCGCGCCGCACTCGAGCACCGGCTCCCCGGTATCGGCGCGGTCAGTGACACCTTCGTCTCCGACGCCGTGACCGATGAGCGCCTCGCGTACTACCTCGGCATCAACAACGTGTTCGGACTCATCGGAGCCTTCGGGTCCCAGCGGCTCGCCGAGGAACAACTGCTCCTCGCCGCCTTCCGCCGCTTCCTGGAGGCCGCTGTGCCACTGGGTTCGCCACTGCCCGCGTATCTGCTCGGGACCTCCCAGCTCCGCTGCAAGGCAAACCTGCTGACCCGACTGCACGGTCTCGACGAACTCGTCGGCCCCGTCGATACCCAGTCCGTCTACGTCACCATCGCCAACCCCCTCCGCGCCTGACAGGCAGGACCGTCTGAAACCACGAGAGGAGAGCGTCACGGTGCCTCCCGCCGATGCGCACGCCGATGCCGGAACAGGTGCCGCCCCACCGGGCGTCACAAGTGTCGAGGACACCCTGGACCTGCGGCTGACCGAAGAACTTCTCGCCCTGCTCGGCGACGAACAACCGGTAGCAGCCGTCCGGCCCCCCGACGCCTCCGATCTGCTCGGCAGCCCTGCCGCATGGCACCCGGTCACCACCGCCGCCGGCGTGTTCCAGCTGGTTCCCGTCCATCCGGCTCGCGATCTCGCGATGATCAGCCGCTGGATGAACGACCCCGCGGTCGCCGCCTTCTGGGAACTCGCGGGACCGGAATCGACCACTGCCGGTCACATTCGTCGCCAGCTCGACGGAGACGGCCGCAGCGTCCCCTGCCTCGGAGTGCTGGACGGCAGGCCCATGAGCTACTGGGAGATCTACCGCGCCGACCTGGACCCGCTGGCCCGCCACTACCCTGCCCGGCCCCACGACACAGGCATCCACCTCCTCATCGGTGGTGTGGACAACCGGGGCCGGGGCATCGGCACCACACTGCTCCGTGCCGTATCCGACCTCGTACTCGACAACCGTCCTCTGTGCGCACGCGTCGTCGCGGAGCCCGATCTGCGCAACACCCCTTCCGTCTCCGCCTTCCTGAGCGCTGGTTTCCGCTTCTCCGCCGAGGTGGAACTACCTGACAAGCGAGCCGCCCTGATGGTTCGCGACCGAGCCCACCGTGCACAGCTGTGAACAACTCGCTGCCTTACATACACCGCTCGAACCCCATCGGTTCCCACCCGAGGAGTCCCCGTGCAGACATACCCTGCGAGCCACAACTCAGCGGAGCCTCACACGCTGCTCGACGCACCAGAACTGAACCGGGCGCTGTGGGACCGGGCCGCAGTGCGGCTGCTGGCGAAGATGATCAGTGAGTTCGCCTACGAGGAAGTCATCGAGCCCACGCCGCACCCGGGGAACGGCGGTAGCTACGCCCTGCCGCTCGACGACGGTGGAGCACTGCACTTCCGCGCGCGGCGCGGCGTCTACGGCAGCTGGCGCGTCGACCCGGACTCGATCCGCGAGCTCCCGCAGGACCACTCCCCGGCGGCCCACGCAGGGAACGACCGCGGTACGCCGTTCCGTGACCCGCTGCAGTTCCTCGCCCGCGCCCGCCACCTGCTCGGGCTCGACGGCGCCACGCTCGGCCATCTCATTCGCGAGCTCACCACCACGCTCGCTGCCGATGCCCGGCTCGGTCATACCGCACTCGGCGCGTCACAGCTGGCCGAGCTCCCGTACGCCGAGCTGGAAGGACACCAGACCGGCCATCCCTGGCTCGTGGCCAACAAGGGACGCCTCGGATTCTCCGCCGCCGACGCGGCCCGCTTCACCCCCGAAGCCCGGTCCGCCACCAGGCTGCCGTGGATCGCGGTCAGCACGCGTATCGCGGGCTATCGGGGCGTGAAGGCCCTGGAAACCCCCGGGCATCTCTACGCCCAGGAACTGGATCCGGCCGTCCGGGCCTCCTTCGACGCCGTTCTGAGCGCCCGCGGTCTCGACCCCCAGGACTACCTGTTCCTTCCGGTGCACCCGTGGCAGTGGGACGAGTGGGTCGTGCCGCTCTTCGCGCCGGCGATCGCCGACGGTGCGATCGTGCCTCTGCACGCCGACGACGACCTGCGGCTGCCTCAGCAGTCCATCCGTACCTTCACCAACGTCGGACGGCCCGACCGGCACACGGTCAAGCTGCCGCTGTCGATCCTCAACACACTCGTCTGGCGAGGTCTGCCGACCGAGCGCACACTCGCCGCGCCGGCGGTCACCGCCTGGGTCCAGGGCCTGTGCGACAGCGACCCCTTCCTGCGCGACACCTGCGGAGTCATCCTGCTCGGAGAGGTCGCGTCGGTGACGGTCGAGCACCCCCTCTACGACCACCTTCCCGAGGCGCCGTACCAGTTCAAGGAGATCCTCGGCGCGATCTGGCGAGAACCCCTGCAACCGAGGCTGGCACCGGGCGAGCGTGCGCGCACGCTCGCCTCTTTGCTGCACACGGACGCGGCAGGCCGTGCCTTCACCGCCGAGTTGGTCGCCCGCTCGGGGCTGACCCCGGCCGCCTGGCTGACAAGGCTGTTCGCCGCGCTGCTGCCTCCGCTGCTGCACTTCCTGTACCGCTACGGCACGGTGTTCTCCCCGCACGGCGAGAACGCCATCGTCGTCTTCGACGAGAACGACGTGCCCGTACGCCTCGCGATCAAGGACTTCGTCGACGACGTGAACGTCAGCGCCCAGCCGCTCCCCGAGCAGGAGCCGATGCCCCAGGAGGTCCGCAGCATCCTGCTGACCGAGGACGCGTCCTTCCTCACCCAGTTCATCCACTCGGGGCTCTTCGTCGGCGTCTTCCGCTATCTGTCCCCGCTCTGCGAGGAACAGCTGGATGTACCGGAGAGTGAATTCTGGTCACTCGTCCGGGCCGAGATCCTCCGCCACCACGCCCGGTTTCCCGAGCTGAAGGAGCGGTTCGAGATGTTCGACATGCTGGCGCCGAGGATCGAGCGGCTCTGCCTCAACCGCAACCGTCTGCATCTGGACGGCTACCGCGACAGGCCGGAGCGCCCGCACGCGGCCGTGCACGGTTCGGTTCCCAACCCTCTCCACCTCTACGTGTGAGGCCGGGAGTGAACGCCGGTGTCAGTGGTGAGCCGTAGGGTGGTCGGGCTATGACGAAGCCATCTCTCCCCGAGCTCCTGCACGCCGCCGTCACCGCTGTCGGCGGTACGGAGCGGCCCGGCCAGGCCACCATGGCCGCGGCCGTTGCCGATGCGGTCGACGACAATGCCCACCTCCTCGTCCAGGCCGGTACGGGCACGGGCAAGTCCCTCGGGTACCTGGTGCCCGCGCTGGCCCACGGGGAGCGGGTCGTGGTGGCCACGGCGACCCTCGCCCTCCAGCGCCAGCTGGTGGAGCGGGACCTTCCGCGGACGGTCGACGCGCTGCAGCCGCTGCTCCGCCGCCGCCCGCAGTTCGCGATGCTCAAGGGCCGGTCGAACTATCTGTGTCTGCACCGTCTGCACGAGGGGGTGCCGCAGGAAGAGGAGGAGGGGCTCTTCGACCAGTTCGAGGCCGCTGCCCCGTCGAGCAAGCTGGGCCAGGACCTGCTGCGCATGCGTGACTGGTCGGACGAGACGGAGACCGGCGACCGGGACGACCTCACGCCGGGCGTCTCGGACCGGGCCTGGGCACAGATCTCGGTGTCCTCGCGGGAATGCCTCGGTGCGACGAAGTGCGCGTACGGCGCGGAGTGCTTCGCGGAGATGGCGCGGGAGCGCGCCAAGCTCGCCGATGTCGTCGTCACGAACCACGCCCTGCTCGCCATCGACGCGATCGAGGGCGCGCCGGTGCTCCCGAAGCACGAGGTACTGATCGTCGACGAGGCCCACGAGCTGGTCTCGCGGGTCACCGGAGTGGCCACCGGCGAGCTCACTCCCGGCCAGGTGAACCGTGCGGTGCGCCGTGCGGCCAAGCTGGTCAACGAGAAGGCCGCCGACGCGCTGCAGACCGCCTCGGAGGGTTTCGAGCGGGTGATGGAGCTCGCCCTGCCGGGACGTCTGGAGGAGGTTCCGGAGGACCTCGGCTACGCCCTGATGGCGCTGCGTGACGCCGCGCGCACCGTGATCTCGGCCCTGGGGTCCACCCGGGACAAGTCCGTCCAGGACGAGGACGCCGTACGCAAGCAGGCCATGGCGTCGGTCGAGTCGGTCCACAGCGTCGCGGAGCGCATCACGCAGGGTTCCGAGTACGACGTGGTGTGGTACGAGCGCCATGACCGCTTCGGGGCGTCCGTGCGCGTCGCCCCGCTCTCGGTGTCGGGACTGCTGCGCGAGAGACTCTTCACCGACCGGTCCGTGGTCCTGACGTCCGCGACGCTCAAGCTCGGCGGGGATTTCAACGGGGTGGGGGCATCGCTGGGCCTCGCGCCCGAGGGCACCGCGGGCGAGGACGTCCCGCAGTGGAAGGGGCTGGACGTCGGATCGCCGTTCGACTACCCGAAGCAGGGCATTCTGTATGTCGCCCGGCACCTGGGGACCCCGGGGCGTGAAGGCTCACGCACGGACATGCTGGATGAGCTCGCTGATCTGGTGGAGGCGGCGGGAGGCCGCACCCTGGGGCTGTTCTCCTCGATGCGGGCGGCTCAGGCCGCCGCCGAGGAGCTGCGCGGCCGGCAGGACCGGCCGATCCTCCTGCAGGGCGAGGAGACACTCGGCGAGCTGATCAAGAATTTCGCCGCGGACCCGGATACCTGCCTCTTCGGAACGCTGTCGCTGTGGCAGGGCGTCGACGTGCCCGGTTCGAGCTGTCAGCTCGTCGTCATGGACCGGATCCCGTTTCCCCGGCCCGACGACCCGCTGATGAGCGCGCGACAGAAGGCGGTCGAGGAGGCCGGCGGCAACGGCTTCATGGCCGTTGCGGCCACGCACGCCGCCCTGCTGATGGCGCAGGGTGCGGGCCGGCTCGTCCGCGCGACGGGTGACAAGGGCGTCGTTGCCGTACTCGACCCACGTCTGGCCAACGCCCGGTACGGCAGCTACCTCCGCGCTTCGATGCCCGACTTCTGGTACACCACGGACCGGAACCAGGCGCGACGCTCACTCGCGGCCATCGACGCGGCGGCCAAGTCGACTCCGTAGCGGAAGCGGACACGGCAGGGCCCCGGGATCGGCGCAGAGGATCCCGGGGCCCGGTCCGAACCGGCGGAATCACACCCGCCGCAGCACCGCCACGACCTTGCCGAGAATGGTCGCCTCGTCACCCGGAATCGGCTGGTACGCGGAGTTGTGCGGGAGCAGCCAGACATGGCCGTCCGCGCGCTTGAAACGCTTGACCGTGGCCTCGCCGTCCAGCATGGCCGCCACGATGTCCCCGTTCTCCGCGACGGGCTGGCGCCGGACGGTGACCCAGTCACCGTCCATGATCGCCGCCTCGATCATCGAGTCACCGACGACCTTCAGTACGAAGAGCTCTCCGTCACCGACGAGCTGGCGGGGGAGCGGGAAGACGTCCTCGACGGACTCCTCGGCGAGGATCGGCCCGCCGGCCGCGATCCGGCCCACCAGCGGGACGTACGAAGCCGCGGGCTTCCCCGTGGTGTCCGTCGCCTGGGTGCTGGGCTGGTCCGAACCCCGGACCTCGTACGCCCGGGGGCGATGGGGGTCGCGGCGCAGGAAGCCCTTGCGCTCCAGGGCCATCAGCTGATGAGCGACGGACGACGTGCTGGACAGCCCCACCGCCTGACCGATCTCCCGCATCGACGGGGGATACCCCCGGCGCTGTACGGAGTCGCGGATGACCTCGATCACCCGCCGCTGCCGGTCCGTGAGCCCCGAGCTGTCCGCCCGGATTCCAGGAGGTCGGCCGGGCAACGAGCGCGCGGGGCGCGTGGGCTCCGGCCCCTCCGTGTTTGTGCCTGAGTCATTCATCGCATGCACCGGCTCAAGTCGGCTCTGGGAGCGGTGGTCCTGGGCAGTGATGGTGGCACTGTCTGCGGTGGTGGTCACGTCGGCCCCTCTCGAATGGTCTCCCTAGTTGGACAACGGTAGTAGCTTTCGAAAGGTTGCGCCAAACACACGTTCGAGTGAAAAACAAATAAAGGCCTGCCGCGGCCTTGTTGTGAGGTGTATGAGCGGACTTCCGGGCGAGGGGAATCCGGTCGGTCACGCTAGCGCCCGTGGGTCCGCCGACGGTCCTCGGGGGTCCCGTACGGGGGCGCCCTCCGGGTTCCGTGAGGGGGTGCTTCGAAGCGCGTCCAGGAGTCCCGCGCCAGTCTGCCACCCGGCGGCCCCGGATCCGGGCAGTGGTGCGTTTCCCGTACCCTCGTGCCGGGTCGTAGGCTGCGCCCGGGGTGCCCGTCAGATGCGACACGCGCCGGGGCGAAAGTGGAGCCAAACCCTAGATCTAGTGGTTGGATTGACTCAGCCACCCAGAACTTGTGGTCCCTGTCTTTCGGGGCCGAGTCCATCGCCTATGCTTGTGGCTGCCTCGAAGGTCCGTGACGGACCTGAACAGGCCATTCAGTCGTGCTGTGAAGGAGGGTTGGGAGCCATGCACTGCCCCTTCTGCAGGCACCCCGACAGCCGGGTCGTCGACAGTCGCACCACGGACGACGGGACGTCGATCCGACGGCGTCGTCAGTGCCCCGACTGCTCCCGCCGTTTCACGACGGTGGAGACCTGCTCGCTGATGGTGGTGAAGCGCAGCGGCGTGACCGAGCCCTTCAGTCGTACCAAGGTCATCTCGGGCGTCCGTAAGGCATGCCAGGGGCGGCCCGTCACCGAGGACGCCCTCGCCAAGCTCGGCCAGCGGGTCGAGGAGGCGGTGCGGGCGACCGGCAGCGCCGAGCTGACCACGCACGACGTGGGCCTGGCCATACTCGGCCCCCTGCAGGAACTCGACCTCGTCGCGTACCTGCGCTTCGCGTCCGTGTACCGGGCGTTCAATTCGCTCGAAGACTTCGAGGCCGCAATCGCGGAGCTCCGCGAACAACGGCCTCCCGGGGGGAAATGCGGGAGCGGCGAGATCCTCGAGGTCCCCGCACCCGCCGCTATCGCCGCAGATTGATCACGGCCTCGACCGACAGGAACGACGAGGTCGACGGCGGGCGGCACCAGACCTGCTCCCGACGCCCCACGCGGCGTCCGGAGTATTCAGACACAGACTGTGCCCTGGGAAGAACTGGGCACTTCAGGGCGTTTTTGCCCACATATGGGAGGCGGCATGACAGAGACGGCGAGCGGCCCGGCACGAGGTTCCCGCACCAAGGGAGCCAAGTCGACTGCGACCAAGCAGGGTCTGCGCATCGAGCGCATCCACACCTCTCCCGGAGTGCATCCGTACGACGAGGTCGCGTGGGAGCGCCGTGACGTCGTCATGACCAACTGGCGCGACGGCTCGATCAACTTCGAGCAGCGTGGCGTCGAGTTCCCCGACTTCTGGTCGGTGAACGCGGTCAACATCGTCACCAGCAAGTACTTCCGGGGGGCCGTCGGCACGCCGCAGCGCGAGACCGGTCTGCGACAGCTGATCGACCGGATCGTGAAGACGTACCGGAAGGCCGGCGAGGACTACAGCTACTTCGCCTCGCCCGCCGACGCGGAGATCTTCGAGCACGAGCTGGCGTACGCCCTCCTGCACCAGATCTTCAGCTTCAACTCGCCGGTCTGGTTCAACGTCGGCACCCCTCAGCCGCAGCAGGTCTCGGCCTGCTTCATCCTGGCCGTCGACGACTCCATGGAGTCGATCCTCGACTGGTACAAGGAAGAGGGAATGATCTTCAAGGGCGGCTCGGGAGCCGGCCTGAACCTCTCCCGCATCCGTTCCTCCAAGGAGCTCCTCTCCTCCGGCGGCAACGCTTCCGGCCCGGTCTCGTTCATGCGGGGCGCCGACGCGTCCGCCGGAACGATCAAGTCCGGTGGTGCGACCCGCCGCGCGGCCAAGATGGTCATTCTCGACGTCGACCACCCCGACATCGAGAACTTCATCGAGACCAAGGTCAAGGAGGAGGAGAAGATTCGCGCCCTGCGAGACGCGGGCTTCGACATGGACCTGGGCGGCGACGACATCACGTCCGTCCAGTACCAGAACGCCAACAACTCGGTCCGCGTGAACGACGAGTTCATGAAGGCCGTCGAGTCCGGCGGGAAGTTCGGCCTCCGCGCCCGTATGACCGGTGACGTCATCGAAGAGGTCGAGGCCAAGTCCCTCTTCCGCAAGATGGCCGAGGCGGCCTGGGCCTGCGCCGACCCGGGCATCCAGTACGACGACACCATCAACCAGTGGCACACCTGCCCGGAGTCCGGCCGGATCAACGGCTCGAACCCCTGCAGCGAGTACATGCACCTGGACAACACCTCGTGCAACCTGGCCTCGCTGAACCTGATGAAGTTCCTCAAGGACGACGGCGAGGGCAACCAGTCCTTCGAGGTCGAGCGCTTCGCCAAGGTCGTCGAGCTGGTCATCACCGCGATGGACATCTCGATCTGCTTCGCGGACTTCCCGACCCAGAAGATCGGCGAGAACACCCGCGCCTACCGTCAGCTGGGCATCGGCTACGCCAACCTCGGCGCCCTCCTGATGGCGACCGGTCACGCGTACGACAGCGACGGCGGCCGTGCGCTCGCCGGCGCGATCACCTCGCTGATGACGGGCACCTCCTACCGGCGCTCCGCCGAGCTGGCCGCGGTCGTCGGCCCGTACGACGGCTACGCCCGCAACGCCGAGCCGCACCAGCGCGTCATGAAGCAGCACTCCGACGCCAACGGCAAGGCCGTCCACGTGGACGATCTGGACTCGCCGATCTGGGCCGCCGCGACGGAGGCCTGGCAGGACGTGATCCGCATCGGTGCCAAGAACGGCTTCCGCAACGCGCAGGCCTCGGTCATCGCCCCCACCGGCACCATCGGTCTCGCGATGTCCTGCGACACCACCGGCCTGGAGCCCGACCTCGCCCTGGTCAAGTTCAAGAAGCTCGTCGGCGGCGGCTCGATGCAGATCGTCAACGGCACGGTGCCGCAGGCCCTGCGCCGACTCGGCTACCAGCCGGAGCAGATCGAGGCGGTCGTCGCCCACATCGCCGAGAACGGCAACGTCGTCGACGCCCCGGGTCTGAAGCCCGAGCACTACAGCATCTTCGACTGCGCGATGGGCGAGCGTTCCATCTCGGCCATGGGCCACGTACGGATGATGGCGGCGATCCAGCCGTGGATCTCCGGCGCACTGTCCAAGACGGTGAACCTGCCGGAGACGGCCACCGTCGAGGACGTCGAAGAGGTCTACTTCGAGGCGTGGAAGATGGGCGTCAAGGCGCTCGCGATCTACCGCGACAACTGCAAGGTCGGCCAGCCCCTCTCCGCGAAGACCAAGGAGAAGGAGAAGGCCGCGGTCACCGCCAAGGCCGAGGACACCATCCGTACCGCGGTCGAGAAGGTCGTCGAGTACCGCCCGGTCCGCAAGCGTCTGCCCAAGGGCCGTCCCGGCATCACCACCTCCTTCACGGTGGGCGGCGCCGAGGGTTACATGACCGCCAACTCCTACCCGGACGACGGTCTCGGTGAGGTCTTCCTGAAGATGTCCAAGCAGGGTTCGACCCTCGCGGGCATGATGGACGCCTTCTCGATCGCGGTCTCGGTCGGTCTGCAGTACGGCGTGCCGCTGGAGACCTACGTCTCCAAGTTCACCAACATGCGCTTCGAGCCGGCCGGTATGACGGACGACCCGGACGTGCGGATGGCGCAGTCGATCGTCGACTACATCTTCCGTCGCCTGGCGCTCGACTTCCTGCCCTTCGAGACGCGTTCGGCACTCGGCATCCACTCGGCCGAGGAGCGCCAGCGTCACCTCGACACGGGTTCGTACGAGCCTTCCTTCGGGGACGACCAGCTGGATGTCGAGAGCCTGGCCCAGTCCGCCCCCGTACAGGTGGAGCCGCTGAAGGCGGTGGCGTCGCCCAAGGAGAGCGTTGCCGAGACGCCGGCTCCCAGGACGGCACACACCTCGGCCGAGCTGGTCGAGATGCAGCTCGGCATCAGCGCGGACGCTCCGCTGTGCTTCTCCTGCGGGACGAAGATGCAGCGCGCCGGATCCTGCTACATCTGCGAGGGCTGCGGCTCGACCAGCGGTTGCAGCTGACACCGAGCGCCGCGAGGGCGTGACGTAGTTGGTCAGGGCGGTGGAGCCGGTCTCGCGGCTCCACCGCCCTGATGCGCGTGATGCCCGGCTGTCGCCGGGGGCCCCCCCCACCCCGGCGGGGGGGGCCCCCCCCCCGGGGGGGGGGGGGGGCGCGGGCCCGGCGCCCCCCCCCCCCTGTTGGGGGGTGTGGCCGGGGGTGGGCCCCCCCCCCCCCCGGCGGGGGGCCCGCCCCCGACACTCGTGCGTGTCAGGTCTCGCGCGTCGGCTCCGCCGGCCTGCGGGGCGGGAGCGCTCGTAGGGGAGGGGGACGGCTTTCCCTGGCGGGAGACCGGCGGATCGGCGGCGAGGCGGAAGCGGGCCATCAGCCGCAGACGGCCTTCCCGGCAAGGGCGGCGCTCGTCGTTCTCAGCTCTCGGGGAGGCGGTTTCCCATCACCGCGGCGAACGAATCAGGGTCGCCGTCGTATCCGCGAACGGCCGCGTGGAACCCCCAGGAACCCGAAGCGTTCCGGGTGAATTCCGCGACGACCGCGGCCGTGGCCGCGGAGACTCCCGAGAAATCGTCCTCATCCAGATTGGTGTAGCCCTCGCGGATCTGCACGGCCGTGTGCTCTATCTCGCCGAAGGTCTTCCGCCCGTCGCGCTGCTGGATGGCCACCCCCACGACGACCCTGGTGTACACGTCCGAGAGCCGGTCCAGCTCGAGGGTCATGACCTCGTCGAAGCCGAAACCCTGGCCTGTCCGGCTGTCCCGGTTCAGGGTGATGGTGCCGTCCGGTGAGCGGCTGTCGAAGTGCACGAGGTACGCCGGGCTGCCGTACGGCGCTCCCGACTCGTACGTGGCGGCGATGATGTCGAGGTCGTTGGCGGGCTCGCCGGTCTCGCTCGGGTCCCATTTGACCCTCACTTCGACCTTCTCGATGTCCTTGTTGGGAGTGCTCATCGGACTTCCCTCCTTGCTGCTGGGCCGGCGGACCTCTTCCACCCCGATGATGTCCGTAACTGTCCGTGGATCCAACCGCGTTGGGTCGGTACGGCGGTTTCGGGCCAACGCCTGGCCGATGATGTCCGGTGCCGCTGCCGGCCGGCAGGACGACCGTCCGTAGCGTGACCCGCGCCACCTCCGGCGCCGTACGATGGCCCGGTGCTGGTCAAGTGGATTCGCTGCACCGTGGTGGACCGTCGTGGTTTCGAACGGGGACAGCGAAAGTGGGCGGGGCTGCTCGGTGAGCCGGGGTTCAGGGGGCAGAGCGGTGGGTGGAGCCGGGGGAAGCCCGATGTCGCCCATGTGTTCGCATTCTGGGAGAACCGGGTCTTCTACGACTCGTTCATGGCCCGGGAACACGACCGGCTGGCCGCTTCCCAGTCCGGGATGTACAAGGACATGCAGGTCAAGCTCTTCGAGTGCCGGTTCGACGTGAAGACCGGCTTCGAGCCGCTCTTCACCGATGCGGACGTGCTGAGAGTGGCGCACAGCCGGGTGTACGAGGATCGCGTCGAGCACTTCGCCCTCACGCAGAAGCGGGTGTGGAACCCGGCCATGGCAGGTTCCCCCGGCATGCTCCGTGGGGTCTTCGGAGAAGCGCCGGGGCGCGAGTTCCTGGTGCTGTCCATGTGGCAGTCGAGTGCCGAACGCGGCAAGTACCGGCCGGAGAGCCTCGCGCGGCTGTCCGCACTGGCACAGACGGAGACGGACGTCGAGGCGCTCACCGGCGACGTGGTCCAGCTCGAGGCGTCCTGGACGGTGTGACCGCGCCACCCCGCGACCGGCGTTCCCTCGGTCACATACGCCGGATGGAGCCGGTACGACTGCTCAGTCATGCCGGACGGCACTTAGGGTCGTTACATGGCGCGACCGCAACGCATAGTTCTCGTCCGGCACGGCGAGTCCGAGGGCAATGCCGACGACACGGTGTACGAACGTGAGCCCGACCACGCGCTGAGACTCACGGCGACCGGTCTGCGCCAGGCGCGGGAGACCGGGACCGAACTGCGCGAGCTGTTCGGGGACGAGAAGGTCAGTGTCTACGTCTCGCCCTACCGGCGCACCCACGAGACGTTCCGGCTGTTCGGCCTCGATGGGCGGCAGGTCCGCATCAGGGAGGAACCACGGCTGCGCGAGCAGGACTGGGGCAATTGGCAGGACCGGGACGACGTCAGGCTGCAGAAGGCCTACCGCGACGCGTACGGGCACTTCTTCTACCGCTTCGCGCAGGGCGAGTCCGGGGCCGACGTCTACGACCGGGTCGGAGCGTTCCTGGAGAGTCTGCACCGCAGCTTCGAGGCCCCCGACCACCCGAAGAACGTTTTGCTGGTCACCCACGGACTGACCATGAGGCTCTTCTGCATGCGCTGGTTCCACTGGTCGGTCGCCGAGTTCGAATCGCTGTCCAATCCCGGCAACGGCGAGACCCGCACGCTGCTGCTCGGCGAGAACGGCCGGTACACGCTCGACCGGCCCTTCGAACGGTGGCGCACACCCGAGCCGTACGGCCGTACCGGATAGAGTGGTGGAGCGATGACCGTTGACTCCGCTTTCGACCGGCGCTTCGAACGCGCTCTGGCCAGCCTGCGTGGACTGTCCGTGGGAGATGCCCTCGGCTCCCAGTTCTTCGTACCGGCCAACTATCCGCTCCTCAAGAGGCGAGCCCTGCCGCCGGGTCCCTGGCAGTGGACCGACGACACCGAGATGGCGTCCTCGGTGCTCGCCGTCCTGGCCGCGCACCAGCGCATCGACCAGGACGCGCTCGCCCACTCCTTCGCCGAGCACCACGATTTCGACCGGGGCTACGGGCCGGCGGTGAACCGTCTGCTCAGACTCGTCCGGGAGGGCGGTGACTGGCGCGAGCTGGCTGCGGCTCTCTTCCAGGGCCAGGGGTCCTGGGGCAACGGGTCGGCCATGCGGATCGCACCGCTCGGCGCCTGGTACGCCGACGACCCCGAGCAGGCGACCCACCAGGCCGAGATCTCCTCGTACACCACGCACCAGCACCGCGAAGCCGTCGTCGGTGCCATGGCCGTCGCGGCAGCTGCCTCGCTGGTCGCGTCGCCGGACGGGCCGCCGACGCCGGAGGGCCTGCTCGACGGCGTCGTCGCACTCGTGCCGCGCAGTGCGGTCGGTGCCGGGCTGCGCCGTGCACGCGACATGCTCGACTACCGGGACGCCGGGACGGTCGCGGCCGTCCTCGGCAACGGCCGCCGTACGAGTGCGCACGACACGGTTCCGTTCGCTGTCTGGTCGGCGGCCCGCAGTCTCGGTGACTTCGAACAGGCTTTCTGGGTGACTGCTCAAGCAGGCGGCGACGTGGACACCACCTGCGCGATCGTCGGCGGCATCGTGGCCGCGGGCGAGGCCGGCAGTCCTCCGGCCGACTGGCTGGCCCTCACGGAAGAGCCGCCGCACTGGCTGACCCGGGCACACGCCTGACGTTCCGACCGGCCGCTTCCACTTGTCACGGTCCTGCCACAGCAGCCCCCCGGACGCCTGGAGACGCCGGGACGGGGCTAATCTTTCGGCCACGCCGCTCTCATTGATCTTGAAGGGCGTGCGCCGATGAGACGCCGGGGCCGGCGCGCCGCCATGGGGCCGTGCGGAAGGACCCCGGTGGGGGAGGGGTCCCATGTCCGATCAACCGTCCGAGGCAGCCGGCCGAGCCGAGGCGTCACCGCCGCCCGAGGGCGCCCAGACGCCCGGCAGCGTGCCCGGGCCGGCCGACGCGGAGTCTCCCGAGGGCACCGGCAGAGCGCAGGCGGCTCCCCGGGAGCGCGCGCAGACACCGCCGGCGGTCCCGGGCCAGGCTTCCGGCCAGGAACCGCCGGTACGGCCGGCCTATCTCCAGCCGCCGCCCGCCGATCCCTGGCAGCGCCGCGCGCAGAAGCCGTCCCCCGGTGTGCTGTCCGGACTCCGGCCCTCTTCGCCGCCCGCGATCGGGACCGCGACGTTCTGGTCGGTCCTCGCCACGGCCCTGCTCAGCGCGCTGCTGCTCGGCGACGGTATCGGGGTGAATCTTCTACTGGTCGCCGTGCCCGCGACCCTGGCGGCATTCTTCGCCGCGCGTGCGGCAGGCCGCAGGATTCGCCCGTGGACCGTCACGTGGGCGGTCGGAGGCCTGGCACTCCTGGTGGTCCCGGCGCTCCGGGACGCCGGGTGGCCGACCTTCCTCGCCGTGGTCTCGGCACTTGCCCTGGGCTCGCTCGCGCTGCACGGCAGCCGAAGCTGGCTGGGAGTCCTGCTCGCATCGCTGGGGCTGTTCAACTCGGTCCCGGCGGGTCTGCGCTGGGGACTGCGGGGCGTGCGCGACCGCGCCGACGATTCCAAGGGCCGCGTGCGCACGGCGGTACGCAGCGTTGCGGTGGCCATCGTCCTGCTCGTCGTGTTCGGGGCGCTCTTCGCCAGCGCAGATGCCGCGTTCGCGGACCTTCTGGGCAACCTGCTGCCCGACGTGTCGATCGGCGAGGCGCCGTGGCGGGTCTTCCTGTTCGTGCTCGGGCTCGTCGGCGCCCTCGCCGCCGCGTACACCGCGGCCGCCCCGGTTCGCTGGGACGGCATCACCGTCCGCCCGGGACCGGCCCGCAGCAGGGTCGAGTGGGCGCTTCCGCTGATCGTGCTCGACCTCCTCTTCGCCGCCTTCATCGCGCTCCAGCTCGCAGTCCTTCTCGGTGGGTACGACAAGGTCTACGAGGAGACCGGGCTGTACCCGGCCCAGTACGCACGCCAGGGGTTCTGGCAGCTGCTCTGGGCCACGGTCCTCACCCTGGTCGTCATCGCGCTCGCGCTGCGCTGGGCCCCGCGGGGCGGATCGCGTGACCGGACCCTGGTCAAGGGCGTCCTCGGTGTCCTGTGCGTGCTCACCCTCGTCGTCGTGGCGTCGGCACTGCGTCGTATGGACCTCTACGTGGACGCCTTCGGCCTGACGCGGCTGCGGATCTCCGTCGCCGCGGTGGAACTCTGGCTCGGCGCGGTGCTCGTCCTCATCATCGCGGCGGGCGTGTTCGGCGCCAGGCTGCTGCCGCGCGCGGTTGCCGTGAGTGCCGCTGTCGGTGTCCTCGCCTTCGGGCTGCTCTCGCCCGACGGGCTGATCGCGGAGCAGAACGTCCAGCGCCACGACAAGGGCGGAACCATCGACATCGACTACCTCGGGGGCCTCTCGGCCGACGCCGTACCGGCGCTGGACGAACTGCCCGAGCCGCTGCGGTCCTGCGCACTGGAGAGGATCCAGCGCGACCTCGTCACCTCGGACACCCCTTGGTACGCGTCGAGCTGGGGCGAGGCGAGGGCCCGCGACATTCTTGAGGAGCGCGAGGTCTACAACCGGAGCCTCGAGTGTGCCGGGCTGGGCAGCGACACCAGCGAGCGGGACTACGAGGAAGAGGACTCGTACGACCCGTACTGATGATGCTCGCACTGTGCGGGCCGTCTCCCAGGAGCGGCCCGCGCAGTGCTGTCCGGGCCCGCTAGGCGCCCGGCCCCGCTGCCGCGGACTTCCCGCTCAGTGCTTCCAGGTCGCTCTTGCGTACCCGGATCACGAGCGCGGCAGTCAGCAGAGCGAGTGCGACCATGGCGACGGCCGCGGTGAAGGCCGTCGAGATGCCGTGGGTGAGCACGTCGTGTCCCCAGGGCGCGGGCAGTTCGTGCGTCCTGGCGAACTCCGCCTTCTGCTCGGGTGTCGCCTGCGCCAGGAAGGACGGAAGCTGTTTCTCGGCCTCGTTGCGGCTCGCGGTGCCGAAGACGGTCACCAGGATGGACAGGCCCAGCGAACCTCCGACCTGCTGGCTCGCGTTGAGGAGGCTGGAGGCTGCGCCGGCCTCGTGCTGAGCGACGCCGGAGACCGCTGTCAGGGTGAGGGTGACGAAGTTCAGCCCCATGCCGAACCCGAAGAGGAACATCGGGCCGAGCACGCCGCCCAGATACGAACTGTCAGGTGAGATGAGGGTCAGCCAGAAGAGCCCGATCCCGGTGATGGCCGACCCGGTCACCATGAACGGCTTCGGCCCCAGCACCGGGAGCAGCCGCTGGGAGATCCCCGCGCCCAGGATGATCGCGACCGTGACGGGCAGGAACGCCAGACCCGACTCGATCGGGCTGTAGTTCAGCACGTTCTGGACGAACAGCACGATGAAGAAGAACATGCCGAACATGGCCGCAGCCAGGCTGAGCATGATCATGTAGGTGCCGGAGCGGTTGCGGTCGGCGAACATCCGCAACGGGGTGATCGGTTCCCTGGCACGCGACTCGATGAGCACGAACGCGGCCAGGAGCACCACGGCGGCACCGAAGGACGAGAGCGTGAGGGAGTCCCGCCAGCCCGCCTCCGAGGCGCGGATGAAGCCGTACACCAGCGAGGCCATGCCGAGCGTCGAGGTCAGGGCCCCGGAGATGTCGAAACGCCCCGGGTGCTTCTCCGACTCGTTGATGTACATCGGTGCCAGGACCGCGATCAGCACACCGATGGGGACGTTGACGAAGAGAACCCAGCGCCAGTCGAGCCATTCGGTGAGCATGCCACCGGTCAGCAGCCCGATCGCTCCGCCACCTGCCGAAACTGCGGCGAACACGCCGAACGCCCGGTTGCGTTCGGGTCCTTCGGGGAACGTGGTGGTGATCAGGGCGAGGGAGGTGGGCGACGCGATCGCGCCCCCGACGCCCTGCAGCGCCCGTGCGGCCAGCAACTGCCAGGGCTCCTGGGCGAGTCCGCCGAGGAGCGAGGCAAGGGTGAAGAGCAGGATGCCGGCCATGAAGACCCGGCGGCGCCCCAGGATGTCGCCCGCCCTGCCGCCCAGCAGCAGCAGTCCGCCGAAGGTGAGGGTGTAGGAACTCAGCACCCAGGAGAGGTCGGTCGTCGAGAAGCTGAGCGCGTCCTGGATGTGCGGAAGAGCGATGTTGACGATCGTGGCATCGAGTACAACCATCAACTGACATGCGGCAATCACGGCGAGGGCGATCCCCGGGCGCCCTGTCCGGCGCGCTGCGCCTGGTTTGCTCTGTGTTTCTAACTGAGATGTTGTCACTATGGATCCCCCACAAGTGAGTTAGTGAACGAACGCGTTCACTGTCCCGCCAACGGTAGTGAGTCCCCATTAGTGAACGCAAGCGTTCACTGATACTGCTGTCGGCGGGATGCGATCGGGGGTGCTCGTCCTCGGTACCGGGTCCGCTCAGGCCCGCGACGATGTGCGCTTCCCTGTTTCGATGGAGAACTGCTGATGACTTCTTCGCGTCCCACGGCCGCCGCCCGGCCCGGGCCGATGTCCCTGCGCCGCCGCGGGCCGGTGCTCGAACGGGCCATCCTCGATGCCGCTCTCGAGCAGCTGAGCACGGTGGGATGGGGTGGGCTGACGATGGAAGGCGTCGCGGCCGGCGCCCGGACCGGCAAGGCCGCGGTGTACCGGCGGTGGCCCTCGAAGGAGGACCTGGTCGCTGACGCGCTGCGTGCCGGCCTGCCGGCCCTCGACGAGGCGCCCGACCGTGGAGGAGTCCGTGAGGACCTCTACGAGGTATGCCGCAGGATGCGCGACGCGATGCTTTCGGGACCCGGTATCGCCCTGAGGTCGGTCCTGCACGAGTGCGACGTGAACGCGGCCGAGCGGTTTCAGGCGGTGATCGTCAACGGAATGATCGAACCGTCCACCGAACTCTTCCGGGAAGTCGTCGCCCGTGGTGTAGCCCGGGGTGAGGTGCGACCGGACGCCATGAGCGGGATGGTGCTGGACGTGATTCCGGCCATGATGATGTACCGCACCAAGGTGAGCGGAAGCGAGTGGCCGGACGACGAGATCGCTCAGATGATCGACGAGGTCATGATGCCGCTGTTCCGCTCCTGACGCCCCCGGCGGTCGCCCTGCTGCGGTGTCCGTCCGGTGCGTCGGCGGTCGCCCGGCCACGGTCTCCGCCCGCGCGTCGGCGGACGCCTGGTTACGGTGCCCGCCCCGACCCGTTCCGGCCGGGTGCGGGTCCGCCCGCTGTCCGGTGCCCCCGGGGTGTTCTTGCCGTGCCCATCGGCGTACGCTGACAGGCGTCATGCCGTACGAACCGCCCACGCACACCGTCGAGCGCTCACTGCGCGCTACCTCCGGTGCCCGGACCGTCGCAGGTGTCGATGAGGTCGGACGCGGAGCGTGGGCCGGCCCCGTCACCGTGTGCGCGGCCGTCACCGGTCTCCGCAGACCCCCCGAGGGCCTCACCGACTCCAAGCTGATCAGCCCCAAGCGCCGGGCGGAACTGGCCCCGCTGCTCGAGGGCTGGGTCACGGCCTACGGGCTGGGTCACGCGTCTCCGCTGGAAATCGATGATCTGGGCATGACCGCGGCGCTCCGACTCGCGGCGGTCAGGGCCCTGGACGAGCTGCCGGTGCGTCCGGATGCCGTGATTCTCGACGGCAAGCACGACTACCTCGGACAGCCCTGGAACGTCCGTACGGTGATCAAGGGCGACCAGTCCTGCATCGCTGTCGCCGCGGCGTCGGTGATCGCGAAGGTCCGCCGGGACACGATGATGGCCGAACTGGGAGCGGAATCAGGCGAGTACGCAGACTTCGCCTTCTCCGCCAACGCGGGTTATCCGTCACCGGTGCACCGGGCCGCGCTGGAGGAGATGGGGCCCACGCCTCATCACCGCCTCAGCTGGTCCTACCTCGACGCGCTGCCGAAATGGCAGCACCTGAAGAAGGTCCGACTCTCCGCCGAGGCGGCCGCACTGGAAAGCGGGGGCCAGCTCGGCTTCGACTTCTGATCGCACAGGTGTATCTCCCCGGCGTGCCGCCGGTGTTCGACAGACAACCAATCAAGCGTCCCAACCCCTCCACGAGGAGCCTCAGATTCCCGAGAGCGTCCAGGGTCCCCGCGCCACTCCGGCCGCCGGCCGCACCGCGCCGACCCCCCGTCCCGTACCTGGTCCGCGTTCCGCGGCCACGCCGCGTCCCGGACATCCGGGCCCCGGCCCCGCGCGGCCCGCGCCCCCGGCGCAGCGCCCGCTTCCCACATCCACGCGTCCCGCTGCCCCGGCTGCTGCCCAGGCTCCCGCCCCGGCCGAGCGCAAGCGGCCGGAGAATCGTTCCGCGGCGCAGCTCCAGCTGATCCCGGCTCCGGCCGGCGGCGCGCTCGACGCAGCCGACGAGGCCGTCGATCTGCTCCTGGACTCCGGGCGGGCGCCCGGGGAAATCCTGGTGCTCACCACGGGTGAGAACCACCCCTGGGCCACACACGAACTCTCCTTCGGAGAAGCCGCGTACTGGGCCCAGCACGATGCCGGTGACGATGTCTTCTTCGCCCGCACAGCGACTGTCGACCGCTGTGCTTCGCGTCCCGTAGTCATCGTCGCGGCCAACGGGGACATCGATGACAGTGCCGCCCGTGCACTGTCCGTCGCCCGGGACCGCGCGGGCGCGCTGCTGATCGTGTGCGGTGACGCGCAGAAGATCAACTCCGCGCTCGGCGCGGGCGTCTGAGTCGTACGTCCGTGGGTCCCGATGGTCCGAAGAATGGGCTCTCGGGACCCACGTTCCGTTTCACCGGGCGGCGGTTCGCCTCAGCGCCTCCGCCGCTCCGCCGCCCGTGCGCAGCGGGACCGGATCATGATCGGCGAATGTGTCGGCGAGAGCCGACGGCTGGGACAGCGAACTGGGACGCCGGCCTCCCCGGCCCTCACCCAGCACCTGCCACCCTCCACGCGTCAAGGTGATGTAGGCGCCGCAGCGAAGCCCGTGCAGCGTGCAAGCATCCCTCAGCCCCCACATCCACGCCCCGTCCTCCTCCGTCCACCGTTCGTCGCCCTCGCGGCAGTAGAGCAGTACTGCGGTACGCACCGGGGTACGGCGGCGCAGATCGTGCGGGATCACCCGGCGCAGATGGGCGAGCACCGCGTTACGGAACTCCCATCCGTCCGCCGCCACCGAGGTGCGGCGGGCGAACGAGGCGCTGGCTGTGAGCCGTTCCTCATGATCGAGGACAGCGACGACGGCGGTGGCCGGGGTGGGCCGGTGCCGTGCGTGCAAGCCGCTGACGACCTCGCGCGGGCTGCGCAGCAGGGGTATGCCGGCCGCTGCCCACTCGGCCGGTTCGAGCATCCTGGCAAGGTGGTTGACGGAGTCTGCGGATACCGGGGACGCCGACAGCGATGTGGCTGCGGACGGAGCGAATCCGAAGGTCACGGTCCTCCCTTCGCTACGCGCCCACGGTGCGGGCAGGGTCGAATGAGGGCGCGCCGCGGCACAGCCCTTGCGGGCCCGCGAAAGGACCGTGCGGGGAGCGAGTTCAATTCTTCCTGTCGTATCGGCAGGCGGCAACGAGCAATTGGTGAGCCTGACGGGTATCAGCCGGAATGACACAGATATCCCTGCCCACGCGGCGCCCGATGAAGCCTGGGGTCATGCCTGGATGGCGAGGACCAGCGGAAACACACCCTCTGCGCCGGCCCGGCGGAGCAGCCGAGCCGCTACGGCGAGCGTCCAGCCGGTGTCGGAGAGGTCGTCCACGAGCAGGACCGGCCCCCTTGCGGCTGTCAGGGCTTCGGCGAGGGAAGGCTCCACGACGAGCGCCTCGTGCAGGGCCTTCACCCGCTGTGCGCTGTTGGTCTGCGAGATGCGGAGGTCCTCGGCAGCGGGCGCGTAGGACACGGTCCCGAGCAGGGGCATCCTGCCTACCTCGGCGATGCGGCTTCCGAGCGAGTGCACCAACTGCGGTCTGCGGCGCGACGCGACCGTGACGACGCCGACCGGTCTGGCGGCGGCGTCCGGAGCCCCGGAAGCCCAACCACCCGGCCCCTTGGCCCAGTCGGTGATCACCGTGACCACCGCGTTCGACACATCGTCCGGAACAGCCGTGTCCGGGGCCTGGGCTGCGAGCATCGGGCGGAGCCTGTTGCCCCAGCCGATGTCGGAGAGCCGCCCCAGCGCGCGTCCGGTGAAGGCCAGCTCTCCCGCCGGGATCCGTCCCTTGAGGTCGATCCCGACGGCTGCCAGCCCCGTGGGCCACATCTTGCGCGGCTCGACATCCACGCCCGGACGGCCGAGCTCGCCCCGCGCACCGTCGAGCGCCGCGGTTGAGACCTTGTCGTCGAACCGGGCGCCTGCGCAGTTGTCACAGCGGCCGCACGCCCTGGCCTCCTCGTCGTCCAGCTGGCGCCGGAGGAACTCCATGCGACAACCGGTTCCCGAGGCGTAGTCGCGCATGGCCTGCTGCTCGGCGGACCGCTGTTTGGCGACCCAGGCGTAGCGCTCCGAATCGTAGATCCATGGCTGGCCCGTGGAGATCCAGCCGCCCTTCACGCGCTTCACGGCTCCGTCGACGTCCAGCACCTTGAGCATCGTCTCGAGGCGGGTGCGCCGCAGATCGACCAAGGGCTCCATGGCGGGCAAGGACAGGGGCCGGCTGGCCTGGGCGAGGACATCGAGCGTTCGGCGCACCTGCTCCTCGGGAGGGAAGGCGACCGAGGCGAAGTACTGCCAGATGGCTTCGTCCTCCTTGCCGGGGAGCAGCAGCACCTCGGCGTGCTCGACCCCACGCCCCGCGCGTCCCACCTGCTGGTAGTAGGCGATGGGGGAGGACGGCGACCCCAGGTGCACGACGAACCCGAGGTCGGGTTTGTCGAATCCCATACCGAGTGCCGATGTGGCGACCAGGGCCTTTACCCGGTTGGCCAGCAGATCGTCCTCCGCCTGCTGCCGGTCGGCGTTCTCCGTCCGGCCGGTGTAGGACGCGACCGTGTGCCCGCCCTGGCGCAGGTAGGCCGTGATCTCCTCGGCAGCCGCGACGGTGAGCGTATAGATGATTCCGGAGCCGGGAAGCTCCCCGAGATGGTCGCTCAGCCAGGCCAGACGATGCGCGGCGTTGGGCAGTTGGAGCACGCTGAGACTGAGGCTCTCCCGGTCCAGCGGGCCACGCAGGACCAGCGCGTCCGTGCCCGCGCTCGTTCCGAGCTGCTCCGCGACGTCCGCGGTCACACGGGCATTGGCGGTGGCCGTGGTGGCCAGGACGGGGACGCCTGCGGGGAGGTCCGCGAGCATGGTCCGCAGACGCCGGTAATCCGGCCGGAAATCGTGCCCCCAGTCGGAGATGCAGTGCGCCTCGTCCACCACCAGCAGACCCGTCGCGGCGGCGAGTGCCGGCAGCACCTGGTCGCGGAAGTCCGGGTTGTTGAGCCGCTCAGGGCTGACGAGCAGCACATCCACCTCTCCTGCGGCGACCTCTGCCTGGACGGTCTCCCACTCCTCGGTGTTCGAGGAGTTGATCGTGCGGGCGCTGATGCCCGCACGGGCCGCTGCGGCGACCTGGTTGCGCATCAGCGCGAGCAGGGGCGAGACGATCACCGTCGGACCGCTGCCCTGTGCGCGCAGCAGCGAGGTGGCCACGAAGTACACAGCGGATTTGCCCCATCCCGTCCGCTGTACGACCAGGGCTCTGCGCTTGTCGGCGACGAGGGCCTCGATGGCCCGCCACTGGTCCTCGCGCAGGCGGGCAGTGCCGGTGGTGTCCCCGACGAGTCGGGCAAGTACGGAATCGGCCGAGGCTCTGAGCTCTGCGCGGTCTGCGTTGGTCATGCACCCATGCAACCCGATGCCTGTGACAACCGCGAACGGCCGTGCGGTTCCTGTGGATAAAGTTATCCACAGGGGTCGCGGAAATCGGCTGCCCGCGGGACGGTCGTGCCATGAACAAGCACCACGAATCCACCGGACCGGCCGACGAGCAGCAGATCACCCTGCGCGGCCCCGCCGAACTTGCCGACGCCCTGCCGTACCTCATGGGCTTCCATCCGAACGACAGCGTGGTCATGGTGGCCCTCCACGGTGGGCGGGGCCGTTTCGGAGGGCGGCTCAGGCTGGGCATTCCTCAGGCGCCGACGGAGTGGGCGCCGGTCGCCGACCAGCTCGCGCAGTGCCTGATCTCCGGCAGCGAACGGCGCGACACGCGTCCGGACGCGATCGTCGTCTTCCTCTGCCAGGACCCGGCCGACGGAGAAAGCGGCAATCGGACCATGGAGCGGCTGAGGCCCCTCGCGCAGCTTCTGCGCAGGGCCTGCGGGGCGCTCGACGTTCCGGTGCTGGAGGCCCTCTGTATCTCCGACGGCCGCTACTGGTCCTACTGCTGCCCCGATGAGCGGTGCTGTCCGGCCGAGGGGAATCCGCTGGCCCTTCCCGGTACCACCGTGATGGCGGCGGCAGCCGCTTACGCCGGCATTCAGGTGCGCGGTTCGCTGCGGGAGATGGAGGCGCGGCTCTCTCCGTGGGATTCCGCGGCTCAGGCCGCGGCGGAACAGGAGCGGGCTCTGGACTCCGCGGGAGCTGCGCTGATGTCCAGGATCCTCGACGCCGTGGGGCGGCGTGAGGTGGCCGGGGAGACTCTGACACTCGCGCGAGCCCTCATGGACCGCCTCGGAAGTGCGCCGGTGCCCGCTCCGTCGGATGCGGACACCGGTGACGACAGTCTGATCAGCGCGGACGAGGGAGCCGCTGTGATTCTCGGGCTTCAGGACAGGGAGACGCGGGACAGGGCTGCGGAGTGGATGGAAGGCCGAGAGGCCGAAACGGCGCTTCGGCTGTGGCGGGCTCTGTCCCGTCGATGTGTCGGTCCCTACGTGGAACACGCGGCTGCGCCGCTCTCGCTGGCGGGCTGGGTCTCCTGGTCCTCGGGCGACGAACCGGCTGCGAGGGTGGCGCTGGGGCTCGCGCTGCGGGCCGACCCGGACTACACGTTCGCCCAGTTGCTGCACCAGGCGTGCAACGAGGGCCTGGACCCGGAGACACTGCGCCGCTGTCTTCGCAGCGAACGCAGGGTGCGCTCCGGACAGAGCGGCGGCCGCAAGGCAGGTGAACAGGTTGCGCGGCGTGAGGAGCGACGCACTCGGACGCAGCAAGCGCGCACCTCGGCGGCACGGCGCAGGAGGGCGTCCCCCGGCTCTGCGCGTCCCAGGCCTGCTTCGTCGTCCCGGCGTCGGGTGAGGGACCTCCAGCAGGGCCGACGTGAGACCAGGAGCCGCCGTTGACCAAGAGGACCGTCGGGGGGTGGGTCCGCCCGGAGCGGGCGCTGAGACGGGCAGCGGGCACCGGGACGGGCAAGGGGGACGAGTGCGGCTCGGTCCGGGCATCGGCCGACCGAAGGTGAACGCGGGCCCTGGGCGAGTGCCGCCGCGCGGCACGGACGTGGCCGAGTGGCGGACGCCCGCACGGCGAAGGGACTGTTTATCGTCAGGCAGACGACTATGATCTCGGCATGCCGCCCTACGACCCGTCGACCTTCCCGCCCTTCGCTGTCACCGTCGACCTGGTTGTGCTCACGGTGCGTCGTCACGCGCTCTGTGCGTTGGTGGTGCGCCGCGGCGAACAGCCTTTCCAGGGCAGGTGGGCGCTACCGGGCGGATTCGTCAGAGCCGATGAGGATCTCGCTGCCGCGGCAGCGCGTGAACTCGTCGAGGAAACCGGGCTCTGCGCGCACGATCCGGCGGTCCCCGCTGTCGGAAACGGTGCCCACCTGGAACAGCTCGCCACATACGGAGACCCGGAGCGCGACCCCCGGATGAGGGTCGTCAGTGTCGCGCACCTCGCACTGGCGCCCGATCTTCCCGCGCCTCGCGCCGGCGGTGATGCGAACAGCGCCCGCTGGGCCCCGGTCGAGGATCTGCTCGGCCCCGAAGGAGGCTTCGGCCGCGAGGGCGAGCAGTCCGAGCCGCTCGCCTTCGATCACGCGCGGATTCTCGACGACGGGGTGGAGCGGGCGCGATCCAAGATCGAGTATTCCTCGCTGGCCACCGCGTTCTGCCCGCCCGAGTTCACTGTCGGTGAGCTGCGCCGGGTCTACGAAGCGGTGTGGGGTGTCGTCCTGGATCCTCGCAACTTCCACCGCAAGGTCACCGGCACGCCCGGATTCCTGGTTCCCTCCGGAGGAACGACCACCCGCCAGGGCGGGCGCCCCGCGCAGCTCTTCCGGGCGGGTGCGGCCAATGTGCTCAACCCGCCGATGCTGAGGCCCGAGGTCTGACGGCGCGGACGTGTGAAGTCCGGGGCGGCGGAACGCCCGCCGCCTCAGCGCTGCACAAAAAGTCTGAAATGTCGCGTTATCTTGCTGGGGTACCCAACCCTGCCGCCGAGCGGTCTCACACTCCGCGAGAGAAGCGATGCTCCAGGCCATCGGACTCACAAGCACCCCCCGCCGCGACCTTTCCCCCGCTGTGGACGACCTGACCTTCGAAGCCCCGCCCGGCCGCGTCACCGTACTTCTCGGCGCCCCGGGATCCGGCAAGACCACTGCTCTGCGTCTGATGCTCGAGCTCGAAACCGGGCGGGGTGTCACCTACTTCCGAGGCCGGCCACTGCATCGCATCGGCCACCCCGCCCGCGAGGTCGGCGTACTGCTCGGCGACGTCCCGGGCCATCCCGCACGTACCGCCCGCGGGCAGCTCCGCATGCTCTGCGCCGCCGCCGGCGTCCCCGCGTCGCGAGCCGACGACCTGCTCGAAGTCGTCGGTCTCGGCGGACTGGGGGATCAGCGCCTCGGCACGCTCTCGGTCGGCATGGACCGTCGCCTCGGAATCGCGTCGGCACTGCTCGGCGACCCGCACACGCTCGTTCTCGACGACCCCGCCGAAGGACTCTCCCCTCGGGAGAGGAGTTGGTTGCACGGGCTGCTCCGCGCGCACGCGACCGAGGGCGGCACCGTTCTGCACACCACCAGTGATCCGAAGGAGGCCTCTCGTACCGCCGACCGCGTCGTGACCATCGAGGACGGGCGCCTCGTCGCCGACCAGGACGTCGCCGACTTCTCCCGCACCAGACTCCGTCCCCGTGTCGCGGTGCGGACTCCGCATGCGGCCAGACTGGCCTCGGTGGTCAGGCGTGAGGCGAGGGCCGCTCAGCGCTCCGTCGAGGTGGTCGCCGAGGCGAGCAACCGGTTGTCGGTGTACGGCAGCAGTTGCGCGGAGATCGGTGACACCGCATACCGGCACGGGGTTCCCGTGCATCAACTCGCAGACGAGACCGGGGACACGGGGCCGGCAACCGCTTCCGCAGCCGGTCCCGGTGGGCGAGCCGCGCCGAGGCCCGCCTCGTCCGTAGCGATCTCGGAGCTCCCCCCTCCGATCCCCGTACGTCCGGCCCGGGGCCCCCTGCGTCCGCTGCGCTACGAACTGCGCCGCCTCCTGGGCGTCCGGACAACGACCATGATTATGGCGGCCGTTCTGGCCGTCTCCGTGGGGCTCTCCGTCCTGCTGGCCCGCTCGGGCCGGACGCCTCTGCCTGATCTGCTGGTTGCCTGGCCCGACCTGCTGCCTCTTCCCCCCGCGGCGCTCGGCGCAGGTCTGCTCGGTGCGCTTTCCTTCGGCGACGAGTTCCGCTACCCGGCACTCGCGGCGGGACGCGGGACCGTCCCGCGTCGCTTGGGGCTCCTGGTCGCCAAGCTGGCCGTCTCCGCGGGCGTGGCGCTGTTCCTGGCCGCGGCATCCGTGCTCGCGGACGCCGAAGCCCTGCGTCTCGTCTACGGCGGCGACTTGGTCGAGGTCCCCGCAAACGCCGCGCCGCTGGCGGCGAGTTGGGCAGGTCTCGCGGTCGGCTGCGCCTGGGCGGGGCTGCTGGCGGCCGGTGTCTTTCGCCTGACGGGCGCCGGAGTTGCCGCAGTCCTCGCCGTTCCTGTCCTTGTCGTTCCCCTCGTGCAGTGGCTGCTCTCGGGTCCGTCCACCCGTTCGATCGTCGGACTCCCGAGCAGGCTGCGGGAGCTCGCCTGGCTGCAATGGCCCTATGAAACGGACAGGTGGGCGATGGCTGCCGTGCGCGTGGTGACCCAACCCGTGGGAGTGGCACTTTCCTTGTCGTTGTCGGCCCTCATCTGCGCGTATGTGTTCACCAGCCTTCGAGGAAGGGCCCGTTGGTGATCGCGGAGGGTCGCCCTGGAAACGGGAGGCGGACAACTCTCCAGAAAATGTGCGATTTCAGACGATAAGGCGTCAATTGCGCGGTGGGTGCCGATCACCCTTTCGTGTGCTTTTCACCAAAGACCTCAAGGGTCGGCTGAGCCGCGCCGACAAAGGATGCGTGAGTACCCTTGCGCACACCATGATGACCGCCGCCCGCTCCGCTGATTCCGGCCTCGCCGGCCCGGGCGAACTCGACCGATACCCCTACGGGGAGGCGCCGGCCGGCGAGCGTGCCCCGCTGCGTTCCTGGGGCGTCGGTGATTCCGATTTCGGGCGGGCGAGCCGACGCGGCACGGCCAGTCGGGGCCGTGGGCTCCATGGCCAACTGGTCCAGCAGCTGGGTCAGATGATCGTTTCCGGCGACCTCGGTGCCGACCGGCCGCTGGTTCCGGAGGAGATCGGACAGCGATTCGAGGTCTCCCGCACCGTTGTGAGGGAGTCCCTGCGCGTTCTCGAGGCCAAGGGGCTGGTCAGCGCCCGGCCCAATGTGGGCACGCGCGTCCGGCCGGTCAGTGACTGGAACCTTCTGGACCCCGACATCATCGAATGGCGGGCCTTCGGTCCTCAGCGCGACGACCAGCGCAGGGAGCTGGCCGAGCTCCGCTGGACGATCGAGCCGCTGGCCGCCCGGCTCGCCGCGGGTCATGGGCGTGAGGACATCCAGCAGCGCCTCGGCGACATGATCGAGATCATGGGGCACGCGATGGCGCAGGCGGACGGAATCACGTTCTCCCGGGCGGACGCGGAGTTCCATTCCCTCCTCATCCAGGCGGCGGGCAATCGCATGCTCGAGCACCTTTCCGGGATCGTCTCGGCGGCCCTGCAGGTCTCCGGTGGCCCGGTCACGGGCTGTGACCGGCCCGGTGAAGTGTCGCTCGGTCACCATGCGCGCATCGTCGAGGCGCTCGCGTCGGGCGACTCCGCCGGTGCTGAAGCGGCGATGCGGCAGTTGCTCGTCGTCCACCTGGATGTGGAGCGGGTGGTTCCCGCGCCGCGCGAGCACTGACCGCCGCACTGCCGGGGTACGGAACCGTGTGCCGCCGGACCCTCATGGTCCGGCGGCATAATTATACGGAAATATGACCCTTGGGTATGTTTGTCGGTAATGAGGTGTGACTCGGGCCACGCGGATTGGGCGTAACACTCCTCGAAACAGTGCGATGACTTAAGAGGTGACCGCCGCGGAAGGAATACAGCAGCCACGTAGTGCGCTGTGCAGTTCTGAGGCCAAGCCCGCGCCGTCGGCAACATCCCCAGCCGCCGGTCGTCGGTTCCAGCCCTCTCCAGGGCAGGGCCGGAAGCCGTTTCCATCGTTCCGAGAGGTTGTTCGTGTCGGCCAGCACATCCCGTACGCTCCCGCCGGAGATCGCCGAGTCCGAGTCTGTGATGGCGCTCATCGAGCGGGGAAAGGCTGATGGGCAGATCGCCGGCGACGACGTGCGTCGGGCCTTCGAGGCTGACCAGATTCCGCCAACCCAGTGGAAGAATGTTCTGCGCAGCCTCAACCAGATCCTCGAGGAAGAGGGTGTGACGCTGATGGTCAGTGCCGCGGAGTCGCCGAAGCGCGCCCGCAAGAGCGTCGCAGCGAAGAGCCCGGTCAAGCGCACCGCCACCAAGACTGTCGCCGCCAAGACCACCGTGACGCGGACCGTCGCGGCCACTGCCGCCCCGGCGGCCGAAGGCGTGGACTCGGCGGCTGACGACGCCGCCGTGGCCGCCCCCGCGAAGAAGACCGCCGCCAAGAAGACAGCGGCCAAGAAGACTGCCGCGAAGAAGACCGTGGCCAAGAAGACCGCGGCGAAAAAGGCCGGCAAGCAGGACGAGGAGCTCCTCGACGGCGACGAGGCGGCCGAGGAAGTCAAGGCTGCCAAGGGCGACGAAGAGGAGGGCGAGGGCGAGAACAAGGGCTTCGTCCTCTCCGACGACGACGAGGACGACGCACCTGCCCAGCAGGTCGCCGTCGCCGGCGCCACTGCCGACCCGGTCAAGGACTACCTGAAGCAGATCGGCAAGGTTCCCCTCCTCAACGCCGAGCAGGAGGTCGAGCTCGCCAAGCGCATCGAGGCCGGTCTCTTCGCAGAGGACAAGCTGGCGAATTCCGACAAGCTCGCGCCGAAGCTCAAGCGCGAACTGGAAATCATCGCCGAGGACGGCCGCAGGGCCAAGAACCACCTGCTGGAGGCCAACCTCCGGCTCGTGGTCTCGCTGGCCAAGCGCTACACCGGCCGCGGCATGCTCTTCCTGGACCTCATCCAGGAGGGCAACCTCGGTCTGATCCGCGCGGTCGAGAAGTTCGACTACACCAAGGGCTACAAGTTCTCCACGTACGCCACCTGGTGGATCCGTCAGGCGATCACCCGCGCCATGGCCGACCAGGCCCGCACCATCCGTATCCCGGTGCACATGGTCGAGGTCATCAACAAGCTCGCGCGGGTGCAGCGCCAGATGCTCCAGGACCTGGGCCGTGAGCCCACCCCGGAGGAGCTGGCCAAGGAGCTCGACATGACCCCTGAGAAGGTCATCGAGGTCCAGAAGTACGGCCGTGAGCCGATCTCCCTCCACACCCCGCTGGGTGAGGACGGCGACAGCGAGTTCGGAGACCTGATCGAGGACTCCGAGGCGGTCGTGCCGGCCGACGCGGTCAGCTTCACGCTGCTCCAGGAGCAGCTGCACTCCGTACTCGACACGCTCTCCGAGCGTGAGGCGGGCGTGGTGTCGATGCGCTTCGGTCTCACCGACGGCCAGCCGAAGACGCTGGACGAGATCGGCAAGGTCTACGGCGTGACGCGCGAGCGCATCCGTCAGATCGAGTCGAAGACGATGTCGAAGTTGCGTCACCCGTCGCGCTCCCAGGTGCTGCGCGACTACCTCGACTAGATCGCGGACAGGCACGGACGCGGGGCCCGGAACCTTCTCAGGTTCCGGGCCCCGCGTCTGTCTGCAGGTGCGGGCGGCTGCGGTGCGGATGACGCTGAGTAGGCAACGTCCACCCCGGAGTCAGGAGTCTTCATGCCCCGCTTTGTCGTCCGTGCCTTGCCTGTGGCGTTCTCGCTGGCTGCTGTTGCGGCCGTGATACCCCTCGCCCCCCAGGCCCCTGCCGTGGCGGACAGCATTGTTGTCGGCGGTCGGCCGGCGAAGATCGCGGACAGTCCCTGGACGGTGGCGCTGTCCAGCCGTGACCGGTTCGGAGGAACTCGTGACGGTCAGTTCTGCGGTGCGGTGGCGATCGCGCCCGCGAAAGTGCTGACGGCCGCGCACTGCCTGAGGCAGGACGTCCTGGGCGTCGGTGTCTCCGAGGTCCGAGATCTGCGGATCATCGCGGGCCGGGACGAGCTGAGCGGACCCGGCGGTCAGGAGATCCCGGTACGTACGGCATGGATCAATCCCGCTTACGACCCGCGCACGAACGCCGGCGATCTGGCGGTGCTGACACTGGCGGGGAGGCTGCCGGCGAGCAGCGTCATCCCGATGGCCGGAGCCGGGAACGCCGCGTACGAGCCGGGCACCGCTGCCAAGGTGTACGGCTGGGGGGACACGTCCGGCTACGGCGCCTACGCGTCCGTCCTGCACGCCGCCCAGGTGCGTGTGCTGTCGGACAGTGCCTGCGCGCGCGCCTATCCCGGCGGCCTGCACGGCACGTACGACGCCTCATCCATGCTCTGCGCCGGCGACACGGCCGGCGGGCGGGATGCGTGCCAGGGCGACTCCGGCGGCCCGCTGGTGGCCCGTGGGCGGCTCATCGGCCTGGTTTCCTGGGGCAGCGGCTGCGGGAGCCCGGGGAGCCCCGGTGTGTACACGCGTGTCTCCGCCGCGATCCGGTGGATGGCCGCCGGTCAGGAGTGACCGCGCGAGCACCCCGGAGATACGAGAACGGGCGGCTTCCCCTCACGGGAAGGCCGCCCGTCGGCCGGTCCTGGACAGGCCCCTGGCTCGTCGTGGATGCGAGGTGTCAGTGTTGTTCCTCGTCGGCCGCACTTGCCTGTACGGCAGTGAGCCGATCTGTCTCATCCTGTATTTCCGCGGCGATCTTCTTGAGTTCCGGCTCGAACTTGCGTCCGTGGTGGGCGCAGAAGAGCAGTTCACCGCCGCTGATCAGGACGACGCGCAGATATGCCTGGGCGCCGCAACGGTCACAGCGGTCAGCTGCGGTCAGCGGGCTCGCGGGGGTCAGAACAGTAGTCACGTCGCCTCTTCTCTAGCTCGACGAGCTGTCGTACCAGGGTCAACATCCAACCAGGCCGAAAACGTTCCCGCTCGTGGCTTTTCTTCGAAACTTCTTCTCAAGATGGCTGTCTGTTGCCGGTTGGCGGCGAATGTGCCGTATTGCGTAGCGCTACGGTTTCGCGTTGCTTGCGGTGGGTGGGTCCGCCGGCTGGCTTGCCGGTTGTTCATGAGGACGTGCCCGGAGCCTAAATGGTTCATGCCTCGAAGGGAACGTGATGTGCACGTCACTCCAACGAATGATCGAACGCCTATGCGAGGCTGGACTAGCATAATGATTCCCCCTGGGTGGCGTTACAACCGCTCTACCAGGCCTCGGTAGGCTCTCAGCGGCTACCGAGGCCGAGCCCGTTACCCACTGGGCCCCAAATGAAATTCAGCGAGGAGCGAACCGCGTGACCGCCGATTCCGTGCCGTCCACTGCGCTGCTGACCGGAGCAGGCGGCGCAGACAGGGACAGCTCCAACTACACCGCGCGGCACCTTCTCGTTCTCGAGGGGCTCGAAGCGGTCCGCAAGCGCCCCGGAATGTACATCGGGTCCACGGACAGTCGCGGACTCATGCACTGCCTCTGGGAGATCATCGACAACTCGGTCGACGAGGCTCTCGGCGGGTACTGCGACAGCATCGAGGTCATCCTCCACGACGACAGCTCCGTCGAGGTGCGCGACAACGGGCGGGGCATCCCCGTCGACGTCGAGCCCAAGACGGGGCTCTCCGGCATCGAGGTCGTCATGACCAAGCTCCACGCTGGCGGAAAGTTCGGCGGTGGCTCCTACGCGGCGTCGGGCGGCCTCCACGGCGTAGGTGCCTCGGTGGTCAACGCGCTCTCTGCCCGGCTCGACGTGGAGGTCGACCGCACCGGCTCGACCCACTCGATCAGCTTCCGGCGTGGCGTTCCGGGCATGTTCACGGAGCAGGGTCCGGACAGTCCCTTCGATCCGGCCAACGGGCTGCGCAAGGGGAAGCGAGTAGCGAAGAACCGCACCGGTACCCGGGTGCGGTACTGGGCGGACCGGCAGATCTTCCTCAAGGACGCCAAGCTCAACCTGGAGACGCTGTACCAGCGAGCACGACAGACGGCCTTCCTGGTGCCCGGCCTGACCATCGTCGTACGGGACGAGCGCGGCATCGACGGCGAGGGCAAGACGGAGGAGACGTTCCGCTTCGACGGCGGAATCAGCGAATTCTGTGAGTACCTGGCACAGGACAAGGCGGTCTGCGACGTCCAGCGCCTGACCGGGACGGGGACGTTCAAGGAGACCGTGCCGGTCCTGGACGACCGCGGGCACATGACGGCGACAGAGGTCACCCGGGAGCTGGGCGTCGATATCGCGCTGCGCTGGGGCACCGGGTACGACACGAACGTCAAGTCCTTCGTCAACATCATTGCCACCCCCAAGGGCGGCACCCATGTGTCGGGCTTCGAGCGCTCCCTGACCAAGACCGTCAACGAGGTGCTCCGCTCCGCCAAGCTGCTGCGCGTCGCCGAGGACGACGTCGTCAAGGACGACGCCCTGGAGGGCCTCACGGCGGTCGTCACCGTACGGCTTGCGGAGCCGCAGTTCGAGGGTCAGACCAAGGAGGTGCTCGGCACCTCGGCGGCCAACCGGATCGTTGCCAACGTGGTGGCCAAGGAGCTCAAGGCGTTCCTGACCTCGACGAAGCGTGATGACAAGGCCCAGGCCCGCTCGGTGCTGGAGAAGGCGGTGGCAGCCGCCCGCACCCGCATCGCCGCCCGCCAGCACAAGGACGCACAGCGCCGCAAGACCGCGCTGGAGTCCTCCTCGCTGCCCGCGAAGCTCGCCGACTGCCGCAGCGACGACGTCGAGCGCAGCGAGCTCTTCATCGTGGAGGGAGACTCGGCGCTCGGTACGGCCAAGCTCGCCCGGAATAGTGAGTTCCAGGCGTTGCTGCCGATCCGCGGAAAGATCCTCAACGTTCAGAAGTCGTCCGTGTCGGACATGCTCAAGAACGCCGAGTGCGGCGCCATCATCCAGGTCATAGGAGCGGGGTCCGGTCGGACCTTCGACATCGACGCCGCGCGCTACGGCAAGATCGTCCTGCTGGTGGACGCCGACGTCGACGGCGCTCACATCCGGTGCCTGCTGCTCACGCTCTTCCAGCGCTACATGCGGCCCATGGTCGAGGCAGGGCGGGTCTTCGCGGCGGTTCCCCCGCTGCACCGGATCGAGCTCGTCCAGCCCAAGAAGGGCCAGGACAAGTACATCTACACCTACTCCGACAACGAGCTGCGGCAGACACTGCTGGAGCTGCAGCGGAAGAACGTCCGGTACAAGGACTCGATCCAGCGCTACAAGGGTCTCGGCGAGATGGACGCGGACCAGCTGGCGGAGACCACGATGGACCCGCGCCACCGCACGCTGCGCCGGATCAACATCGGTGACCTCGAATCCTCCGAGCAGGTCTTCGATCTGCTGATGGGCAACGAGGTGGCGCCCCGGAAGGAATTCATCACGAGTTCGGCGGCCACGCTCGACCGCTCGCGCATCGACGTCTGACCGAGTCCATGCCGGACGGAGCCGACGTCCGGCGGAGTCCCGGTTGACCGACGTCTGACAGAGTCCACCCGTGGGTGGAGACACCTTCTCCACCCACGCTCAACCCCTGAGCCGATCCCCTGATCCGCGCGCTTCCGTAGCGTCGAAGGCCTCGAACCTTCCCGCCTGTCGGAGGCATCCATGTCCGCGCTCTTCCACGTTCTGGTGATCGCTGCGGTTGTCGCGCTCGTCGTCGTGCGCCAGTTCACGGCGCAACGGATCGGCGACGACAAGCGGTGGTGGGTCCTGCCGGGGATCTTGCTGATCATTTCCGCGCGCAACGACGGGGCCCTCGACCCGCACCACGAGGCACTGTCCGCTCTGATTCTCGGGGCCGGGATCGTGGTGGGACTGGTCACCGGCGCCGGTTGGGGCTGGACCGCGAGGCTGTGGCGCGAACCGGACGGCTCGGTGTGGAGCAGGGGTACCAAGGGCACGGTCCAGGTGTGGGTGGGTGGCCTCACGATCCGCGTCGCGCTGGCGGGTGCCGGGGTGCTGCTGGGCATACACCAGGGGCCGGCCGCCCTCACGATGTCTCTCGCGGCCATGCTGCTGGCGCGCAGCGGTGTGCTGAGCGTGCGGGCCCTGAGCCTGCGTGCGCAACACGGCGGTCCGGCCGGCGGAATGCCGTTGCGGCCCGCACATGCCGCGTGGAAGGGGCACGCGTGAACCGCAGCAGCACCTGGACGAGCTGGCCGTCCAAGGAGGCGCTCGCCAGAACCGCGCACACACGCCCGCGGGCCGCCATCGGTCGACTCGTATGGACCGCTGTGCTCGTCGGCCTTCTCTGGCGCACTCTCGCCGAAGGGGGATTCGCCCTCTGGCAGGTCGCGGTCCTCCCGGTGGGGGTGGCCGGCTGCGCGGTCGCGGGCGTCGCGTTCTTCCGGAGCACCCTGGCGCAGCGTCTCTGGCCCTCCCTGGGGCTGCTGGTCCTGCTGATGGCCGCGGCGTTCGGGGCTCAGGAGGCGGGCGCGGGAGCCCTCGCCGTCGTGCTGTGGGGCGGGTGCGCCATCACCGCTCTCGAGCGTCTTCCACTCTCCGCGGCCGTGCCGCTCACCGCCGTGGCACTCGCCGCCTACGCGATCGTGGAGAGCGACGGGTGGCTGACCACGGTGATCACCACCGGAAGCCTGTGCCTGGGGGGATACGTCCTGCGACTCGACGCCGAGGCCCGCGGCAGCGCCAGGCGACTCCTCGACCAGGAGCGGGCTGCGAGGGTGGCGGAGGCCGGGACGGCCGCGCTGGCCGAGAGGTCGAGGATCGCCCGTGAGATCCACGATGTGCTCGCGCACAGCCTCTCCGCACAACTGGTGCACCTGGAAGCTGCCCGGCTGCTGATCGAACGAGAGCCTGCGGGGGAGTTCCGCGACCTTGTGCTGGAGAGAGTCGTCGCAGCGCGCGCCATGGCGCGTGAGGGCCTTGCAGAGACGCGTCAGGCCCTGTCCGCACTGCGAGGGGAGATGACTCCGGTGGAGGACTTCCTGCGGCAGTTGGTGGCCGGTGAGGCGGCCGAGGTGCTCGTCGCGGGGGACTGCAGACCACTGGCCGCGGAGGCCTCCCAGACGGTGCGGAGGGTGGCACAGGAGGCGATGACCAATGCCCGGAAGCACGCTCCGGGGGCCACGGTCATGGTCCGGCTCGAGTACCTGCCGGACTCCGTCGCCCTGGAAGTGCGGGACTCCGGCGGACGCCGCTCGGAGGGAGAGCTCGCTGTCAGTGGCTCCGGCTACGGTCTGCTGGGGATGAGGGAGCGCGCCGAACTGATCGGCGGAACGCTGGAGGCAGGGCCGGGCGAGGAGGGGTTCGTGGTGAATCTTCGGGTGCCTGCGTGAGTGCGCGGGTGGTGGTCGCCGATGATCAGGCAATCGTGCGCGAAGGCATCGTCATGCTGCTGGGGCTGCTGCCCGGCATTGAGGTGGTCGGTGCGGCGAAGGACGGGAACGAGGCGGTTGCCCTCGTAGCCGAGAAGGCGCCCGACGTGGTCCTTATGGATCTGCGGATGCCCCGCTGCGACGGCGTCGAGGCAACGCGCAGGATCCGCAAGGAATACCCGCGCACCCAGGTGGTGGTGCTCACGACCTTCGCCGACGACGACTCGCTCTTCACGGCGCTGCAGGCAGGCGCGCGAGGCTATCTGACCAAGGACGCGCGGGGTGAGGAGATCGTGCAGGCCATCGAGGCGGTGCTGGCCGGCGAGGCCGGACTCTCGCCGAAGGTGCAGCGCTGGCTGCTTGAGCGCGTCACCGCGGAGGCCGGCCCGCCGGTTCCGTCCGAGCTGCCCGACGGGCTCACCCCACGGGAGGCCGAGGTGCTCGCCCTGATCGCCGGGGGACTGTCCAACGCGGAGATCGCCCGCACGCTGCACATCTCCCGGGCCACGGTGAAGACTCACATCAACAACCTCTTCGCCAAGACGGGAGCGCGTGACCGCGCACAGGCCGTGCGCTATGCGTACGGCCGGGGACTCGCACACCCGCCCGGCACTTCCGTCACCTGAAATGGTGAAGCGGGGCGAATGAAGTGCCCGGGATCTTCCCGATCTGCCCATTCTTGGCTACGCGACCGAAAAGGCTCGTGGACAAGGGAGTTGTTCGGGTGGAGAAGGAAGCAGGGCCGAAAGTCGCAGCAGTGCGGCTCGACGACCCGTGGTACGACGCGTTGGCTCCCGGATGGGGTGACCTGGACGGTACGGGAGGTATTGCGCCCGACGGGCCGCCCGGGCCGCCACAGCACAACCACAGTGCCGCCGACATCTATCTCGAGGTGCAACAGAGCGCGGCCTTCCGCGAAGTGCGCCGCCGCTACCGCAGGTTCGTGGTCCCCGCGGCAGCCGCCTTCCTCCTCTGGTACTTCGCCTATGTCGTCGCAGCGATCACGGCACACGACCTGATGGCGCGCCCGGTTGCCGGTGCGCTCAACGTGGCGATGGTCGCGGGGCTCGGACAGTTCGTCACCACGTTCCTGCTCACCTGGGCGTACGCACGTCATGCCCGGCTGTGCAGGGACCGGGACGCGCTGGAACTGCGCTGGGACACCCAGGAGATGACGAGAGGGATCGACCGGTGAGCGGGGACCACCAGACGCTGGCGCTGTTGCTGTTCAGCGCGTTCATCGCCGTGACGCTCGGCATCACCACCTGGGTGAGCCGGAACAGGCAGGGATCGCCGGAGGAGTTCTACGCGGGCGGGCGGCTCTTCTCGCCCATGGAAAACGGATTCGCCATCGCCGGCGACTACATGTCCGCCGCCTCCTTCCTCGGGATCTCGGGACTGATCGCCCTTTTCGGCTACGACGGCATGCTCTACTCCGTCGGGTTCCTCGTCGCCTGGCTGGTCGTTCTGCTCCTGGTCGCGGAACTCGTGCGCAACTGCGGACGGTTCACTCTCGCCGACGTGGTTGCCGCCCGCATGGCGGAGCGTCCCGTGCGCACCGCGCTCGGCACCTCGTCGGTCACCGTCTCGGTTCTGTACCTGGTGGCACAGATGGTGGGTGCGGGCAGTCTCGTGGCGCTTCTGCTCGGCGGGACGAGCGACACCGCCCGGTCGTGGACCGTCGTCGGGGTCGGCGCACTCATGGTGATCTACGTGTCGCTCGGCGGTATGCGCGCCACGACCTGGATCCAGATCGTCAAGGCCGTCCTTCTGATGGCCGGTGCTCTCGCGCTCACCGTGCTCGTCCTCGTGCACTTCCACGGCAACGTCAACACGCTGCTCAACACGGCCGCCGAACGCAGCGGCCACGGGCGGGATTTCCTCTCGCCCGGACTCAAGTACGGCGGAAGCTGGACGGCACGCTTCGACTTCATGAGCCTGGGCCTTGCCCTCGTGCTCGGCACGGCCGGCCTGCCGCACATTCTGTCGCGCTTCTACACCGTGCCCACGGCCCGGGCGGCCCGGCGCTCCGTCGTCTGGTCCATCGGCCTCATCGGCAGCTTCTACCTGATGACGATCGTGCTCGGGTTCGGAGCCGCCGCCCTGGTCGGCTCGGCGGACGTACGGGCGTCGAACGCCTCGGGGAACACCGCGGTCCCACTCCTGGCACTCGTTCTCGGAGGCGGCGAGGGATCCACCGGCGGCACGGTCCTGTTCGCCGTGGTCGCGGCCATCGCCTTCGCGACCATTCTCGCCGTCGTCGCCGGGATCACGCTGGCCTCTTCGGCCTCCGTCGCCCACGACCTCTACGCGTCGCTCCGCCGCCGGGGTTCCAAGCAGCGCAGCGAGGTGGCCGTGGCCAGGACGGCGGCTGCGGGCGTCGGCGTCGTCGCGATCGCCCTGGGGCTCCTCGCCCAGGACCTCAACGTCGCGTTCCTGGTGGGACTGGCCTTCGCCGTCGCAGCATCGGCCAACCTTCCCGCGCTGATCTACTCGCTGTTCTGGCGGAACTTCACCACGCGGGGGGCGGTCTGGGCCGTCTACGGCGGGCTGATCCCCGCAGTGCTGCTCGTCCTGTTCTCGCCGGTCGTCTCGGGGAGCCCGACCTCGCTCTTCCCGGGCGTGGACTTCCAGCTCTTCCCCTTGGACAACCCGGGGCTGGTCTCGATCCCGGCCGGTTTCCTGGCCGGCTGGATCGGCACGGTCACCTCCACGGAGCCGCCCGACGCGGCCAGGCACGCGGAGGCGGAGGTCCGGTCGCTGACGGGCGCGGGTGCGGCCTGAGGACCCGGTCCTCTCCTGCGATTGGTTTCAGGGGCCCGGAGCCCAGGTGTACCGGTGTTCGGGGCGGCCCGTCTCGCCGTACTTCAGGGACAGCCGCACCCGCCCCGTTCGCTCCAGCAGTTTCAGATAGCGCTGGGCGGTCTGCCGGCTCATTCCGGCGCTCTCCGCGATCTCCTGTGCGGAGAGGGGCCCGTCGGCGGTGCGCAGGGCCTGACGGACCAGCTCGGCGGTGGTGGGCGAATGCCCCTTGGGCAGGTCGGGTTCCCCGGTGGCCCACAGGGCGCCGAAGAGTCGGTCCACCTCTGTCTGCTCGGCCTCGCCGCCGCCTTCGAAGGTGTGCCGAAGGGCTGCGTACGCCTCCAGTTTGGTGCGCAGCCCCGCGTACGTGAACGGCTTCACCAGGTACTGAAGGGCTCCGTGGCGCATCGCCGCCTGAACGGTCGCGACGTCGCGTGCGGCCGTCACCATGATCACGTCGGTGTGATGGCCGAGCCCTCGCAGTTCCCGTACGAGGGTCAGACCGTTGCGGTCCGGCAGATAGTGGTCGAGCAGGATCAGGTCGACGGGTGTCTCACCGATCCGGGCGAGGGCCTCGGTGGACGAGTGTGCCTGGCCGGCCACGTGGAAGCCGGGCACCTTGGAGACATACGCCGCGTTGATCTGCGCGACCCTGATGTCGTCGTCCACGATCAGGACCTCGATCACGCGGTCTCTCCTGCCGTTGTCGGTCGCGGGGGTGTCGTGATGCCGTCCGGGGCCTGTTCCTCGAGGGCCTCGGGCAGGACGACCGTGAACACGGCCCCGCCCTCCTGGGAATCCGACACGGAGACGCTGCCGCCCTGCCGTTCCGCCAGCCGCCGCACCAACGGCAGGCCCAGCCCGCGTTTGCCGTGGGCGGGGAGCTCCTTGGTGGACCAGCCTTCCATGAAGATCGATTCATGGCTGCCCGCGGGTATGCCCGGGCCGCTGTCGTGCACGCGCAGGACCACCGTACGGCCGTCGGCCCGCAGGTCCACCTCGACCCGGGCGTCCCCCGATCCCGCGGCGGCGTCCAGGGCGTTGTCGACGAGATTGCCGACGGCCGTGACGAGACCGCGCGGGTCCACCAGCCGGTCCGGCAGGAGCGTGCCGGGCGATATGCGCAGGGCGACACCACGCTCCGCGGCCACCGTCGTCTTGCCGACGAGCAGCGCGGCAAGGAGTGGGTCGTGGACCTTCTCGGTGACCTGCTCAGCGGTCGCCCGGTGGACTCCGACGACTTCGGTGACGAACTCCATCGCGTCGTCGTGCATCTCCAGCTCGAGGAGACCCAGGAGGGTGTGCAGCCGGTTCGCGTGTTCATGGTCCTGGGCGCGGAGGGCGTCGATCAGGCCGCGGGTGGAGTCGAGCTCACGGCCGAGGTGCTCCAGCTCGGTCCGGTCGCGGAGGGTGGCGACCGCACCGCCGTCGTCGGTCGGCATCCGGTTGGCGAGCAGCACACGGTTGCCGCGGACCGTCACCAGGTCGTGCCCGACCACTCGGCCCGCCAGCACATCGGCGGTCCGCCCGGCTCCCAGGGCCTCGTCGAGCGGGCGGCCCGCAGCATCGGGACCGAGCCCGAGGAGACGCTGGGCCTCGTCGTTCAGCAGCCGGATGCGTCCCGTGCGGTCGAGGGCGACGACACCCTCACGGATGCTGTGCAGCATGGCCTCGCGCTCCGTCAGCAGCGCGGAGATGTCGGAGAACGCCAGGTCGTGGGTCTGCCGCTGCAGGCGGCGCGAGATCAGGTAGGCGGCGAAGGCTCCCACAGCCAGCGCCCCGCCGGCATACGCGAGCAGCCCCGGGATCGTCGCGAGCAGCCGGGCGCGGACGCTGTCGTACGCGATGCCGACGGAGACGGCGCCCACGATCCGGTCCGCCCCGTCGCGCAGCGGCACCTTGCCGCGGGCGGAGCGGCCGAGCGTGCCGCTGTCGATCTCCATCACGGATCTGCCCGCGAGAGCCGTGCTGGGGTCGGTGGAGACGACTGCGCCGATCCGGGAGGTGTCGGTGTGTGACCAGCGCACCCCACGCCTGTCCATGACCACGACGTACTCGGCGCCGGTGGACCGCCTGATCCGCTCGGCGACGGTCTGGACGGGGCCGTCCGGAGCCGGGGCGGTGGAGAGCAGCGACGCGGCGATCTGCGGCTGTGCCGCGGTGCTCTGCGCGATGGCGAGGGCCCGGCGCATCGCCTGGTCGTCGAGCTGGTCGCTGAGCGGCGCCAGGAAGAGGCCGGTGACCAGCGCTGTGACACCGGTGATGATGGTCAGCTGCATCAGGAGGACCTGCGAGAAGACCCGCTTCGGCCAGCCGAACCGGCGGGGTCCCCGGACGGTGGTCGGTGGGGCGCTCATCGTACGAACGGTAGAGGGCATTCCGGTCCTTCCCGAAATCCGTCGCCGTTGATCTCCGCCGACGCACAGGAACGCTTGCGCCGGAGGGCTTGCCTCCAGGGTCTCGATCTGTGAGCGTGCAGTGGGTTTCGGTGATTTCCACCGCAGCGCAATCTTCTTGCGGTTCTTGCGCTAATCTTGCGTTCATGACGCGACGACTTGCTCAAGTTGCCCAGAAGGTAGGAGTCAGCGAGGCCACGGTCAGCCGGGTGCTGAACGGCAAGCCGGGCGTCTCCGACGCCACGCGGCAAGCCGTCCTCTCCGCGCTGGACGTCCTTGGTTACGAGCGCCCCACGCAGCTGCGTGGCGAGCGGGCCCGGCTGGTCGGGCTCGTCCTTCCCGAGCTGCAGAACCCGATCTTCCCGGCCTTCGCCGAGGTGGTCGGCGGCGCGCTCGCCCAGCAGGGGCTGACGCCCGTGCTCTGCACCCAGACCAAGGGTGGCGTCTCCGAAGCCGACTACGTCGAGCTGCTGCTGCAGCAGCAGGTGTCCGGGGTCGTGTTCGCCGGTGGCCTCTACGCCCAGGCCGACGCCCCGCACGATCACTACAAGGTGCTCGCCGACCGCAAGATCCCCGTGGTTCTGATCAACGCGGCCATCGCTCATCTCGGGTTCCCCGCGGTCTCGTGCGACGACTCGGTGGCCGTCGAGCAGGCGTGGCGCCACCTCGTCTCGCTCGGTCACGAACGGATCGGGTTCGTCCTCGGCCCCTCCGATCACGTGCCCTCGCAGCGGAAGCTCGCCGCCGCCCGCGCGCTCGCCGAAGAGGCGGGGACGACGGTGCCGGACGAGCGGGTGGCCCGGGCCATGTTCTCGCTGGAGGGCGGGCAGGCCGCCGCCATGCGGCTTCTGGACCAGGGGGTCACGGGCATCATCTGCGCCAGCGACCCGCTCGCCCTGGGGGCTGTGCGTGCGGCACGCCGCCGCGGACTGTCCGTGCCCGCGGACGTCTCGGTCGTCGGCTATGACGACTCGGCCTTCATGAACTGCACCGAACCGCCGCTGACCACGGTCCGCCAGCCCATCGAGGCCATGGGCCGGGCCGCGGTGGAGCTGCTCTCTGTGCAGATCGCGGGACGTGCCGTGCCGTCCGACGAGCTTCTCTTCGAGCCGGAACTCGTGGTGCGCGGCTCCACGGCTCAGCCTCCCCGTGAAAATTCCCGCTGATTGTAGCTAATTTGCAGGATCGTCCAGCGGCGGTGGATCGGTGCGCGGCAGTGGTGCCCACCGCGGCACCGGCGCGGGCAGTGGCTGCGGCGGGCGAGGTCCTGTGTACTGCCCGCTGGGCCGCATCCGTAGGGGCCGCTCCCTGTACTCCTCCAGCGCGTGGGCGATCCAGCCCGCGGTGCGAGCCACGGCGAACACCGTCTCGCCCGCCTCCGCGGGCATGCCGGAGGCGACCGACAGGACGGCGAGCGCCAGGTCGACATTGGCGTGCAGGGGGGTGTGGCGGGCGGTGGTGGCGACCACGTCGCGGGCCGCGGCCAGCGCCGGGGCGGCCTGCGGTACGTCCTCCAGCAGATCGAACAGGACCTGTGCCCGCGGATCCTCGCCCGTGTACAGGCGGTGCCCCAGCCCGGGGACGTGGCGGCCGGCGCGGAGGTGGTCGGCGACGACCGGGGACGCGCTGCCCCGTTCCACGACCTCGGACAGCATCCGATGGGCCAGGCCGCTCGCGGCACCGTGCAGGGGTCCCTCCAGTACGCCCAGCCCCGCCGAGACCACTGCGTACGGATGGGCGTGTGCTGACGCGGCGACCCGCGCGGCCAGCGTCGACGCGGCGAGGTCGTGGTCCGTGAGCAGTGCGAGAGCGGCGTCGAGCACGGCCAGTGAGGCCGCGTCGGCCGGCCGGCCGGAGAGCCGCGGCCACAGCTGCCGGGCAAGGGTCGCGGCGGAGGCGCCGCCCGCCCCGTCGTGGCCTTCGGCGGGCGGCTGGTCCCCGATCACGGGCAATGCGGCCACCAGGGTGGGGATCAGGCCGCGTGCGCTGCTGAGAACCCCCTGGGGCGACAGATCGAATCGCAGGGGATCGGCTGCCGCGGCCGCGCTGACCGCGACCCGCAGCCGGTCCGTCGACCCGCTGTGGTCCGGGAGTGCGGCGACCGTCCGGCGCGCGGCGGCGAGCGATTCCGGGGGCGCGGTGAAACGGATGCCCGGACGGAGCTCGCCGGTCCAGATCCACTCCGCGACTTCCTCGTAGCCGTACTCGCGGGCGAGCTCGGTGGCGTCGACACCGCGGAAGTAGTAGGCGTCGTGCTCGATGAGCGTGATGCCCGTACGGAAGACCAGCTCGCCCGCGGCGGGAACGGGCTCCCTGCGCCCGGTGCGCCGGACCAGGGCCGCGACCTCGGCGGCGTCGAACGTGCTGCCGCGTCCCCCGGGGGCCCGCCTGCTGCTGAGCTGTCCCCGGCTCACGTACGCGTACACGGTCTCGGGCTTCACTCCCAGCTGTTCCGCCGTCTCCCGCGTGGTGAGCCTGCGCGCCTCCCCCGGATCTTCGCCCCCGGCGCCTTCCGTGTCCGCCCCGCGCGCTGCCTCATGCGTCATGGCGCCCACCGTATCCATATCCATCGGCATCCATCGACACTCCATATTGATTGAATCAATGTTGACATGAATTGAGTCAATCATAGACAGTCGAATCAATGTTCAATCGACTGTCGGAGGAGAGACCCGAAATGTCTGCCCTGAGGACTGGTACCGCCCCGCTCGACGTGCCCCGCGGTCTCGCCGGAGTGATCGTCACCGACACCGCACTCGGCGATGTGCGCGGGCGCGAGGGCTTCTACCACTACCGGCACTACTCGGCGATCGATCTGGCGCGGAGCCGTAGCTTCGAGGACGTCTGGTACCTGCTGTTCCACGGCGAACTGCCCGACCGTGCCGCAGGCGCCGACTTCGCGGCCCGCACGGCCGGTCTGCGCCGTCTGCCGGACGAGGTGCGCGACGCGCTGCCGGCCATCGCACGCGCCGGCGCGGTCTCCGGCCCGCTGGCCGGCCTGCGCACCGCACTCTCACTGCTCGGGGCCTCGGCCGGATTCCGCCCGGTGTACGACATCGGCGCCGACCGCCGCCGTGGCGACGCGCTCGCCGCCTGCGCGGCCGTACCGACCGTGCTGACCGCCCTGTACCGGCTCGGCCAGGGACTCGAACCGGTCGAACCGCGTGAGGACCTGCCGTTCGCGGCGAACTACCTGTACATGCTCACCGGAGCCGAGCCGGACGCCGCGCGGGTCAGGGCCGTCGAGCAGTACCTGATCTCCACCATCGACCACGGCTTCAACGCCTCGACGTTCACCGGCAGAGTGGTGGCGTCCACCGGCGCGGACGTGGCCGCCTGCCTGGTCGCGGCGGTCGGCGCGCTCTCCGGACCTCTGCACGGCGGCGCGCCCAGCCGGGCCCTGGACACCCTGGACGCCATCGGGACCCCGGACCGTATCGACGGCTGGATCCGGGAACAGGTCCTCGCGGGAGGCCGGATCATGGGCTTCGGACACCCCGTCTACCGCACCGAGGATCCGCGCTCACGCATGCTGCGCTCGATCGCGCAGGGCTTCGGCGGACCGCTCATCGACTTCGCCGTCGAGGTCGAACGGCAGGTGGAGGCCATCCTCGCCGAGCTCAAGCCGGGGCGTGAGCTGCACACCAACGTGGAGTTCTACGCCGGGGTCGTGATGGAGCTCTGCGGTCTGCCGCGCGAGATGTTCACCCCCACCTTCTGCGCCGCGCGTGTGGTCGGCTGGAGCGCCAATATCCTGGAGCAGGCGGAGGACTCGAAGATCATCCGACCGGCGGCCCGCTATGTGGGAACGCCCCCGCCCCAGCCCGTACCGGCACCCTGACCGACCCCGAGAAAGGCCCACGTTGACCCCGCCCCGCGCCCCGCAGATCCCGGTCGTCGTTCTGGCGGGGTTCCTGGGATCAGGCAAGACGACGCTGCTCAACCATCTGCTCCGCAACCGGGCCGGCAACCGGATCGGGGTGATCGTCAACGACTTCGGTTCCATCGAGATCGACGCCATGGCCGTCGCGGGCCAGGTCGGGTCGACGGTCTCGCTGGGCAACGGCTGCCTGTGCTGCGCGGTCGACGCGAGCGAGCTCGACACCTTCCTGGAGACGCTGACCAGGCCTGCCGCCCGGCTCGATGTGATCGTCATCGAGGCGAGCGGTCTTGCCGAGCCCCAGGAGCTCGTACGGATGCTGCTGGCCAGCGACAACCCGCACATCCGGTACGGGGGGCTGGTCGAGGTCGTCGACGCCGCCGAATTCGTGACCACGCGGGAGCGGCACCCGGAGATCGACCGTCATCTGGGGGTGGCCGACCTCGTCGTGCTGAACAAGACCGACAGGGTGGCGCAGGCGGAACTGGACGCCGTGCGAGAAGCGGTGGCGACCGCGGGCAGCAGGGCGGCTGTCATCCACGCCGAGTTCGGGCGCGTCGACCCCGAGCTGCTCGTCGATCCCGTGCTGCGGCCGGACGGAGACGACACCGCAAGTCAGCTGACGTTCGAGGACCTTCTCCTGGACACGGACCACGAGCACGACAGCCATATGCACGCGGCGTACGAGAGCGTCTCCTTCACCACCGACGTGCCGATGAACCCACGGCGGTTCATCGAGTTCCTCGACTCCAGGCCCGAAGGCCTCTACCGGATCAAGGGGTACGTCGACTTCGGCGCGGGCGACCCGGGAAACAGGTACACCCTGCACTCCGTCGGGAGGTTTCTGCGCTTCGTTCCGCAGCCCTGGTCGCGGGACGAGCCCAGGTGCACGCAGCTGGTGCTGATCGGTTCCGGGATCGACGCGGAGGCGCTGGACAAGGGGCTCTCCGACTGCCGGGAGCCGGAGCAGGGCGCCGGCGGAGAACTCGAGCGCAGCATGTGGGGCATCCTGCGCTACGTACAGCAGCCGGACGACGACGAGGCCTGAGCGGCCCCGGCGTCGTCCGGCCGGGTGTCTACAGCGGGCCTGCGATCACGGAGACCGGGCTCGTCAGCGGTGTGCCCGAGCCGTCGCGCCGCGGATCCGGGGCGGGCAGCTCCGCCGGTGTGCCGTTCTGCTGCGCGGCGCGGGCCGGAACACCTCCCGCCCAGGCGAACACCAGGACGTCCTCCCCCTTGAGGAAGCGCTGGCAGCGCACCCCGCCGGTCGCCCTGCCCTTGCGCGGATACTGGTCGAACGGGGTGAGCTTCGAGGTCAGCTCCGAATCGTCCAGCGTGCCGTGCGACCCGGCCACCGTGAACACCACGGCGTCCAGCGCGGGATCCACCGCCGTGAACGAGAGCACCACGGCCCCCGCCGTGAGCTTGACGCCCGCCATGCCGCCCGCGGGGCGCCCCTGCGGGCGCACCTGCGCCGCCGGATAGCGCAGCAGCTGGGCGTCGGACGTGATGAAGACCAGGTCCTCCTCGCCCGTACGCAGCTCCGTCGCGCCGACGATGCGGTCACCGTCCTTGAGCGTGATGACCTCCAGCTCGTCCTTGTTGGCCGGGTAGTCGGGCACCACGCGCTTCACCACCCCCTGCAGGGTGCCGATCGCCAGGCCGGGCGACTCCTCGTCCAGCGTGGTGAGGCAGATCAGCTCCTCGCCCGTCTCCAGCGTGAGGAACTCCGAGATCTGAGCCCCTCCCGAGAGGTTGGGAGCCGCATGGGTGTCCGGCAGCCGCGGCAGGTCGATCACCGACAGCCGCAGCAGGCGCCCCGTGGACGTCACCGCACCCACATCGCCGCGCGCCGTCGCAGGGACGGCCGACACGACCACGTCGTGCTTCGTGCGCTTGGCGTCCTCGGCCGCCACGACCTGGTCGGCGTTGGCCGTACGGGCCAGCAGACCGGTCGACGAGAGGAGCACGCGGCACGGGTCGTCGGCGACCTCCAGCGGTACGGAGGCGACCTGCGAACCCGCCGACTCCAGCAGCACCGTGCGGCGGTCGGTGCCGAACTTCTTCGCCACCGCGGCCAGTTCGGCCGAGACGAGCTTGCGCAGCTCCGCGTCCGACTCCAGGATCGCCGTCAGCTTGTCGATCTCGTCGTTGAGCCGGTCGCGCTCGCTCTCCAGCTCGATCCGGTCGAACCGGGTGAGCCTGCGCAGCGGGGTGTCCAGGATGTACATCGTCTGGATCTCACTCAGGGAGAAGCGCTCGATCAGCCGCTCCTTGGCCTGCGCCGAATTGTCGCTGTCCCGGATGATGCGGATGACCTCGTCGATGTCGAGCAGGGCGACGAGAAGACCCTCGACCAGATGCAGCCGGTCCCGGCGCTTGGTCCTGCGGAACTCGCTGCGCCGGCGCACCACCTCGAAGCGGTGGTCGAGGTAGACCTCCAGGAGCTCCTTGAGCCCCAGGGTGAGCGGCTGCCCGTCGACCAGCGCCACGTTGTTGATGCCGAAGGACTCCTCCATCGGCGTCAGCTTGTAGAGCTGCTCCAGCACCGCCTCCGGAACGAAGCCGTTCTTGACCTCGATCACCAGCCGGAGCCCGTGCGAACGGTCGGTGAGGTCCTTGACGTCCGCGATGCCCTGGAGCTTCTTCGCGGAGACGAGGTCCTTGATCTTGGCGATCACCTTCTCCGGGCCGACGGTGAAGGGCAGTTCGGTGACGACGAGGCCCTTGCGGCGCGGGGTGACGTCCTCTATCGCGACGGTCGCACGGATCTTGAACGTGCCGCGGCCTGCCGCGTACGCGTCCTTGATGCCGCCGAGGCCGACGATCCTGCCACCGGTCGGCAGGTCGGGGCCCGGGACGAAACGCATCAGGGTCTCGAGGTCCGCGTTCGGGTGCCTGATGAGGTGGCGGGCGGCGGCGATCACCTCGCCGAGGTTGTGCGGGGGCATGTTGGTCGCCATGCCGACCGCGATCCCGGACGCCCCGTTGACCAGGAGGTTCGGGTACGCAGCCGGGAGGACGACGGGCTCCTGCTCCTGGCCGTCGTAGTTCGACTGGAAGTCGACGGTGTCCTCGTCGATCGACTCCGTCATCAGCGACGTGGCGTCGGCCATCCGGCACTCGGTGTACCGCATGGCGGCCGGCGGGTCGTCGTTGCCGAGCGAGCCGAAGTTGCCGTGTCCGTCGACGAGGGGAAGGCGCATCGAGAACGGCTGTGCCATGCGCACCAGTGCGTCGTAGATCGACGCGTCACCGTGCGGGTGCAACTTGCCCATCACTTCGCCGACGACACGGGCGCACTTCACGTAGCCGCGGTCGGGGCGCAGCCCCATCTCGTTCATCTGGGACACGATGCGGCGGTGCACGGGCTTCATGCCGTCGCGGGCGTCGGGCAGGGCCCTGGAGTAGATCACCGAGTACGCGTACTCGAGGAAGGAGCCCTGCATTTCGTCGACGACGTCGATGTCGAGGATCTTCTCCTCGAAGTCGTCCGGCGGCGGGGTCTTCGTGCTGCGGCGGGCCATCGCGGCTGCGACTCCTTCACAGATTCTGTCGGGCAACCTCAGGTTCTGACGCCGACCATTGTGGACCGCCGTACTGACAACCCCGACCTCGACCCGTCCGAAGTGGTCTCAGGGGCCCCTCCGGAGCCCCTGTTTACGGCACCATCTACGACAACATTCACCGATCGGGAACTTCGCCAGGTGCCGGTGCGCTTGCTTACAGTGGCAGGTCCGGCAGGAAATCCTGTATCGCGATCGAAGGGACGTACATGCCCATGGGTCACACGGCCACAGCCCAGGCCGGTTCCGGCGGCTTGACGGCGACCGAGCACCGCCTGGCCAACGGCCTGCGCGTGGTGCTCTCGGAGGACCATCTGACCCCGGTCGCCGCGGTCTGCCTCTGGTACGACGTCGGTTCCCGTCACGAGGTCAAGGGACGCACCGGTCTGGCTCACCTCTTCGAGCACCTGATGTTCCAGGGCTCCGGCCAGGTCAAGGGGAACGGGCACTTCGAACTGGTGCAGGGGGCCGGCGGTTCCCTGAACGGCACCACCAGCTTCGAGCGCACCAACTACTTCGAGACGATGCCCACCCACCAGCTGGAGCTCGCCCTGTGGCTCGAGGCCGACCGGATGGGCTCGCTGCTCGCCGCGCTCGACGACGAGTCCATGGAGAACCAGCGCGACGTCGTGAAGAACGAGCGCCGTCAGCGCTACGACAACGTTCCGTACGGCACGGCGTTCGAGAAGCTCACGGCCCTCGCGTACCCGGAGGGCCACCCGTACCACCACACGCCGATCGGCTCGATGGCCGATCTGGACGCGGCGACCCTGGACGACGCGCAGGCGTTCTTCCGCACGTACTACGCGCCCAACAACGCCGTGCTCTCGGTGGTCGGTGACATCGACCCGGAGCAGACGCTGGCCTGGATCGAGAAGTACTTCGGATCCATCCCCTCGCACGACGGCAAGCAGCCGCCGCGCGACGGCACGCTGCCCGGCACGATCGGTGAGCAGCTGCGCGAAGTGGTGCACGAGGAGGTTCCCGCGCGTGCGCTGATGGCCGCCTACCGGCTGCCGCACGACGGCACCCGTGAGTGTGACGCCGCGGACCTGGCGCTGACCGTCCTCGGCGGCGGAGAGTCGTCCCGGTTGCACAACCGCCTGGTCCGCCGCGACCGTACGGCGGTGGCCGCGGGATTCGGGCTGCTCAGGCTCTCCGGCGCGCCCTCCCTGGGCTGGCTGGACGTCAAGACGTCCGGTGGCGTCGAGGTGCCGCAGATCGAGGCGGCCGTCGACGAGGAGCTGGCCCGCTTCGCGGCCGAGGGCCCCACGCCCGAGGAAATGGAGAGGGCGCAGGCCCAGTTGGAGCGCGAGTGGCTGGACAGGCTCGGCACGGTCGCGGGCCGTGCCGACGAACTGTGCCGGTACGCCGTGCTGTTCGGCGACCCCCAGCTCGCCCTGACCGCGGTGCAGCGGGTGCTCGACGTCACCGCGCAGGAGGTCCAGGCGGCCGCCCAGGCGCATCTGCGTCCCGACAACCGGGCGGTCCTGGTCTACGAGCCGGTCGAGCCGGCGGACGAGGCCGAGGACGCCGCAGGCAGCACCGACGACCACGAGGGGGCCGAGAAGTGACCGACGCCGCCGTGACTGGAGTAGCGATGGAGTACCACCCGCAGCCGACCGCAGGCGAGGCCAGGCCCTGGGCCTTTCCCGCGCCCGATCGCGGCGCTCTGCCCAACGGCCTGACCGTGCTGCGCTGCCACCGCCCCGGCCAGCAGGTCGTCGCCGTGGAGATCTTCCTGGACGCGCCGCTCGACGCCGAGCCCGAAGGCCTGGACGGCGTGGCCACGATCATGGCGCGTGCGCTGTCGGAGGGCACGGACAAGCACTCCGCGGAGGAGTTCGCCGCCGAGCTTGAGCGCTGCGGTGCCACGCTCGACGCGCACGCCGACCACCCGGGTGTCCGGGTCTCCCTGGAGGTCCCGGTCTCCCGGCTCTCCAAGGCGCTCGGCCTGGTCGCCGAAGCGCTGCGGGCACCGGCCTTCACCGAGAGCGAGGTGGAGCGCCTGGTGGGCAACCGGCTCGACGAGATTCCGCACGAGCAGGCCAACCCCGCCCGGCGTGCGGCCAAGCAGCTCTCCAAGGAGCTGTTCCCGGCCACGGCACGTATGTCGCGTCCGCGCCAGGGCACGGAGGAGACCGTGCGGCGGATCGACGCCGGGGGTGTGCGCGCCTTCTACGACGCCCACGTACGCCCGTCCACGGCGACGGCCGTCATCGTCGGCGATCTCACCGGGGTCGATCTGGACACGCTGCTCGCGGACACCATCGGTGACTGGTCGGGCAACGCCGGCCAGTCGCGCCCGGTGCCGCCGATCACCGCGGACGACACCGGCCGGGTGGTGATCGTGGACCGTCCCGGAGCCGTGCAGACGCAGCTGCTGATCGGCCGGATCGGCGCCGACCGGCACGACAGCGTCTGGCCCGCCCAGGTCCTGGGCACCTACTGCCTGGGGGGCACCCTCACCTCCCGTCTCGACCGCGTCCTGCGCGAGGAGAAGGGCTACACCTACGGGGTCCGGGCCTTCGGCCAGGTGCTGCGTTCGACGGCACCCGGCTCCGTCTCCGGGGCGACCGGCGCCGCGATGCTCGCCATCAGCGGCTCCGTGGACACGGAGTCCACCGGGCCGGCCCTGGAGGACCTCTGGAAGGTCCTGCGCACCCTGGCGGCCGAGGGGCTGACGGATACCGAGCGCGAGACCGCCGTACAGAACCTCGTCGGGGTCGCCCCGCTGAAGTTCGAGACGGCGGCATCGGTCGCGGGCACCCTCGCCGACCAGGTGGAGCAGCACCTCCCGGACGACTACCAGGCCCAGCTGTACGCGCGCCTGGCGGAGACGGGCACGGTGGAGGCGACGGCCGCGGTGGTCAACGCGTTCCCCGTGGACCGCCTGGTCACGGTCCTGGTGGGAGACGCTTCGCAGATCGCGGAGCCCGTGAGGGCCCTGGGTATCGGCGAGGTGTCGGTCGTCACCGGCTGACAGGACGGAACGGAGCGAACCCCGGCGAGTGTGTTCTCGCCGGGGTTCTCCTTTTTGTCTGATTTGGAGAAGAACGTTCATGTATGACCTGTGGGATGTGCGACAAAGCGACCTGTCCGTTTGGTGATTGAAAGTCGCCCGGCCTAGCGTCGGCTCGGCTGTCCGCCAGACGTATGCCGCATCCGCGGCGCCGGACAGTCATCGCCGAGTCCCCGTCAGGCGCGAGCCTGGGGAGCCGGGGACCCACGCAGTCCCTGGGGTGAATCGGATGTCCGCGTCTCGTAGGAGGCCGGGGATCCGTAGGAGACCTTCCTGCTCCGAACCCGTCAGCTAACCCGGTAGGCGAGAAGGAAGGAAAGGATCAGCCCCTCCATGGCGTTCACCCGTGCCACCGGGAAGCACCGTGCCCCGAGCCGCCTGACGCGCAGCAGCGCCAAGGTCGCCGGCATCGCGGCTCTGGCCACCACCGGCGTCATCGGCGGCATGGCCTCCCCGGCCCTCGCCGCGGACTCCGAGGCCCTCACCGTCACCGGTCTGACCCAGGCCGTTGCCATCGACACCACCCTCGCCGCCCAGATCGACGCCCAGGCCGAGGCGCAGCAGCACCAGGCCGACCTCGCGGCGAAGGCGAAGGCCGAAGCGGCGGCGAAGGCGAAGGCCAAGGCCAAGGCGAAGCGCGAGGCCGAAGCCCGCGCCGAGGAGGCCCGTGAGGCCAAGGCGCGCGCCGCCCGCGCCGCCGAGCGCGCCCGGCTGAACGCCTTCCACCTCCCGGTCGCCGGCTCCTCCGTGACCACCGGCTACAAGTCCAGCGGCGCCCTCTGGTCCTCCGGCAGCCACTCCGGCGTCGACTTCCGCGCCGCGTCCGGCAGCTCCGTCGTCGCGGTGGGCGCCGGAACGGTCGTCGAGGCGGGCTGGGGCGGCGCGTACGGCAACAACATCGTGCTCCGGATGACGGACGGCACGTACACCCAGTACGGCCACCTCTCCTCGATCGGCGTGTCCGTCGGACAGAGCGTCACCTCGGGGCAGCAGATAGGCCTGTCGGGCTCCACCGGCAACTCCACCGGACCGCACCTGCACTTCGAGGCCCGGACCACCCCGGAGTACGGATCCGACATGGACCCGGTCGCCTACCTCCGCGCGCACGGTCTCCAGGTCTGAGACCCCGTACCGCACAGCTTCCCGAAGGCCCCGGCACCCGCCGGGGCCTTCGTCGTGCCGTGCCCCGGGGCTGCTCCGTCCCGAACCGCCGGAGAAGTACCCGTCGGCTGGAAGATATCCATGGATTCCGCTCCGCCATCGGAAATTGCGGCTGATTGCAATAGAGTCACAGAACAGGCGTCGATCGGCCGCGTTTCGCGGGGATTAAGGCGGAGGTTCGGACATGCGCATTCCCGCGCATTCGGTATGCACGGCAATCCGTGACGACATCGTCTCCGGTGTCTTCGAACGCGGCAGCCGCCTCACCGAGGAGGTGCTCGCACGTCGGTACGGGGTCTCCCGCGTCCCGGTGCGCGAGGCACTGCGCACCCTGGAGTCCGAGGGGTTCGTCGTCACCCGCCGGCACGCCGGCGCCTGTGTCGCCGAGCCCACGGAGCAGGAGGCCGCCGACCTCCTGGAGATCCGCATGCTCCTGGAGCCGTTGGGCGCCGCCCGTGCCGCCCAACGCCGTACCGAGGCCCACCTCAAGGTGCTCCGAGGCCTGGTCAGGCTGGGGCAGGAGCGGGTTCGCCGGGGCGAGGGGGAGGATCTGCGCTCGCTCGGCGGCTGGTTCCACGAGACGCTGGCCCAGGCGTCGGGCAGCCCCGCCCTCATCGCGCTGCTCACCCAGCTCAGGCACAAGATCGCCTGGATGTACGCGGTCGAGCATCCGGTCCGCCCCGCCGATTCCTGGGCGGAGCACGGCGCCATCGTGGACGCCGTGGCGCGCGGTGACGCGGAACGGGCCAGAGCGCTCGCGGCCCAGCACGCCGAGCGGGCCACCACCGCCCACCGGCTGCGGCGCGCGGACCGGCCGGGCCGCACGACCGGTCCGGCGCGGGTGAGGACTTCGCAACATTCTGTAAACATCGCAGGCGTCCGGCATTAACAATGGCGCCGTATACAAAGAAGGGAATTCGGGAGGGCTTTCTTTTTGCTGCCCGAATTCAGCTCGTCCTCGCAGTCGCCCGCGACTTTCCGGCAACGAGAAAGCCGCGGCTCCCGATCGGGACACCGCGGCTTTGTCGAGAGAGTAATTCCGGACCGGAACGGGCGGAATCAGACGGTCTCCGGAAGCTCCTCGAGCCCCTCGGTGACCAGCTTCGCCAGACGGTCCAGGGCGGCTTCGGCGTCGTCCGCCTCGGACGCGAGCACGATCTCCTCGCCGCCCTGGGCGCCCAGGCCGAGCACCGCGAGCATGGAGGCGGCGTTCACCGGGTTGCCGTCCGCCTTGGCGATCGTCACGGGGACGCCGGAGGCCGTGGCGGCACGGACGAAGATGGATGCGGGGCGGGCGTGCAGGCCCTCGGCCCAACCGACGTTGACGCGGCGCTCAGCCATGGTTCTGCCCTTCACGTATCAATGGTTGTCTAGACCAGTCTCTCATGCAGTGCGCACTGCTGTGCCCGACCTCCGGCCCGGCCGCCACCGCCGATCGGCTCCCTCAGACTGCCCGCGCGACGATCCGTCCGCGACCGGTGCGGCGGCCGTAGGCTTTGCCCATGGAGCCCACGCCGGAGCAGAGTCCGCACCACGCGTACCCCGACCACTGGGAAGCGGACGTGGTGCTCCGCGACGGTGGTACCGCCAGGATCAGGCCGATCACCACGGACGATGCCGAACGGCTGGTCAGCTTCTACGAGCAGGTCTCCGACGAGTCGAAGTACTACCGCTTCTTCGCCCCCTATCCACGTCTCTCCGCCAAGGACGTGCACCGCTTCACCCATCACGACTACGTCGACCGGGTGGGGCTGGCCGTCACGATCGGCGGAGAGTTCATCGCGACCGTCCGCTTCGACCGGATCGACGAACAGGGCAGGCCGGCCTCCGCACCCGCCGACGAGGCCGAGGTCGCCTTCCTCGTCCAGGACGCCCACCAGGGGCGCGGCGTGGCATCGGCGCTCCTCGAACACATCGCGGCGGTTGCCCGCGAGCGCGGCATCGTTCGCTTCGCCGCCGAGGTGCTGCCCGCGAACAACAAGATGATCAAGGTGTTCCGGGACGCCGGCTACACCCAGCAGCGCAGCTTCGAGGACGGTTCCGTCCACCTCACGCTCGACCTCGAACCCACCGCGGCGTCCCTCGCCGTCCAGCGCGGCCGTGAACAGCGGGCCGAGGCGCGCTCCGTGCAGCGACTGCTGGCCCCCGGCTCCGTCGTCGTGGTCGGCGCCGGCCGCGCCCCGGGCGGAGTGGGCCGCACGGTGCTGCGCAACCTTCTCGGCTCGGGCTTCACCGGGCGCACCTACGCGGTGAACCGGTCCTTCGCCGCCGAGCAGGCCACGGTCGACGGTGTGCCCGCGCACCGCTCCGTGGGGGAGATCGGCGAGCAGGTCGACCTCGCGATCGTCTCCGTCCCGGCCGAGCGGGTGCCGGAAGCCGTGGCCGACTGCGGTGAACACGGGGTCCAGGGCCTCGTCGTCCTCTCCGCCGGTTACGCCGAGCGCGGCGCCGAAGGCCGGGAGCGCCAGCGCGAACTCGTCCGGCAGGCCCGTTCGTACGGGATGCGGATCATCGGTCCGAACGCCTTCGGCATCATCAACACCTCCGACGCCGTCCGGCTGAACGCCTCGCTCGCACCCGAATCGCCCGCACCCGGACGCATCGGGCTGTTCACCCAGTCCGGCGCGATCGGGATCGCCCTGCTGGCCGGCCTGCACAGGCGCGGCGCGGGGCTCTCGACGTTCATCTCCGCAGGCAACCGGGCCGACGTCTCCGGCAACGACTTCCTGCAGTACTGGTTCGAGGACCAGGACACCGATGTGGCCCTCCTCTACCTCGAGTCGCTCGGCAACCCGCGCAAGTTCACCCGGCTCGCCCGCCGGACCGCCGCCGTGAAGCCCGTGGTCGTCGTCAAGGGCGCCCGGCACAGCGGCTCCACCCCGCCCGGCCACGCCGTCCCCGTCAGCCGGATCCCCGACGCGACGGTCTCCGCACTGATGCGCCAGGCCGGCGTGATCCGCGTCGACACGGTCACGGAGATGGTCGACGCGGGCCTGCTGCTCGCCGATCAGCCCTTGCCGGCCGGTCCCCGGGTGGCGATCCTCGGCAACTCCGAGTCCCTCGGCCTCCTCACCTACGACGCCTGCCTCGCCGAGGGACTGCGCCCGCGCCCGCCGCGCGACCTGACGACCGCGGCCGGGCCGCAGGACTTCCGGGACGCCCTGGCCGAGGCGCTCGCCGACCAGACCTGCGACGCCGTGATCGTGACCGCGATCCCCTGGGTGGGAGAGAACGGCGAAGCGGAGACGGGCGAAGGTGAGGTGCTCGCCGCGGCCCTGCGCGAAGCGGCGGCCACCGGCCCGGCCAAGCCGGTCGCCGTGGTGCACGTCGAGATCGGCGGCCTGGCCGAGGCTCTGGCCGCGGCCGCGAGCACGGCGACCCCGGCCGGCGGATCAGGGACAGCGGCGCCGACACCGGCCCCGTACGCGACAGGCGACCCGGCGACCGTCGGGGCCGGCGAGCGGGGACCGGGCGGCGAGCCCCCGGCCGGTACCTCGCGGCCGGACGCGTCGCGTGCCGGCACGGCAGCCCGGGAGGGGACCGGCCGGGACGGTGCCGCCGGGGCCGGGAGCAGCGGCACCGCCGAACGCGGCGAAGAGCCCGACGACGCGCTCGGTCCGCAGCCCCGGACCGGGCGGATCCCCGCCTACCCGGCCGCCGAGCGTGCCGTCCGGGCGCTCTCCGAGGCCGTGAAGTACGCGCAGTGGCGGCGGCAGGCGGCCATGCCCGGGAAGATTCCCGAGTTCCTGGACGAGACCATCGACGAGCCGGGGGCGGCCGCCCTGATCGAGGAGCTGCTCGGCACCAGTCCCGATCCGAAGGGCCGTCCGCTCACCCACGACGAGGCAGCCGAACTGCTCGGCCGCTACGGCATCGCCGTACGGCCCGCCCTTCCGGCCCCCGACCCGCAGGCCGCCGCCGTCGCCGCCGAGCGGCTCGGCTACCCGGTGGCGCTCAAGACGACCGCCCCCCACCTCCGGCACCGCGCGGACCTCGGCGGTGTCCGGCTCGACCTCGCCAACGAGAGCGCCCTGGGCCGGGCCTACGGCGAACTGACCGAGCTCCTCGGTACGCCTGCCGAGCTGCGGCCCGTCGTCCAGGCCATGGCGCCGCGCGGCGTCGACACCGTCGTACGGGCCTCGATCGACGCCGCCGCGGGAGCCGTCCTGTCCTTCGGTCTGGCCGGCGCACCCTCCGAGCTGCTCGGAGACGTGGCCCACCGCCTCGTACCGGCCACCGACCGTGATGCGGCGGAGCTGATCCGGTCGATCAAGGCCGCGCCCGTGCTGTTCGGCTGGCGGGGCTCCGCTCCCGCGGACACCGCGGCGCTCGAAGAGCTCCTCCTGCGGGTGTCCCGGCTGGTCGACGACCACCCCGAGGTCGTGTCGGTCGCGCTGGAGCCCGTCGTCGTCGCCACGCAGGGCCTGACCGTTCTCGGGGCGAGCGTCCGGCTCGCGCCGCCTCCGGCCCGTACCGATCTCGGTCCCCGCAGACTCCCCAACTACTGACCGCCCCCGGACCTCACCACGGCGTCCCCGGCAGCCACCGGCCCCCCGTAGGATGGTCCCTATGGCAAAGACCGGTACGACGACCCAGGGGCTGCGCGCGGCGATCGAGCGCAGCGGCTACTACCCGGCCCTCGTGGCCGAGGCGGTGGAGGCCGCCGTCGGCGGTGAGCCTGTCGCGTCGTACCTGGTGCACCAGGAGACCACCTTCGACTCCAACGAGGTGCGTCGCCATGTCACGGTCCTGGTCCTGACGGACACCCGCTTCATCGTCAGCCACACCGACGAGCAGGCCGCCGACACCAGCTCCCCGACGCCGTACGCCACGACGTCCACCGAGTCGGTCAAGCTCGACCGGATCTCCTCCGTCGTGGTCAGCCGCGTGGTCGCCGACCCCGAGAAGTACGTGCCCGGCACCCTGCCCCGCGAGGTCGTCCTGACCATCGGATGGGGCGCGGTCTCCCGCATCGACCTCGAGCCCGCCGCCTGCGGCGACCCCAACTGCGAGGCCGACCACGGCTACACCGGCAGTTCCACCGCCGACGACCTGAGCCTGCGGGTCAGTGAGGCCGGTGACGGACCGGACACCGTGCGCCAGACCCTGGCCTTCGCCCAGGCCCTCTCCGAGGCCACGGCCGCCACCGCGGCGACCGGCCGCTGATGGCCCAGCCGGCCTGGCAGGACCCCGTTCTGCTCACTCTCGACAGCGCTCCCGTTCCCGAGTACGGCAGTGGCTCGCTCGCGGACCTGCTCCCGACGATCGCCGCGGGGCAGGGTGTACCCGGCTTCGAGGCGACGCTCGCGGAGCTGACCCCCGCCGACCGGAACTGCGTCTTCCTGATCGACGGACTCGGCTGGGAGCAGATCAAGGCACACCCCGACGAGGCGCCCTTCCTGTACTCGTTGCTCCCCACGTCCCGCGGCGGCACGGGCCGCCCGATCACGTCGGGCTTCCCGTCCACCACCGCGACTTCGCTCGCCTCCGTCGGTACGGGGCTGGCGCCCGGCGAGCACGGCCTTCCCGGCTACACCGCGCGAAATCCGGAGACCGGTGAGCTGATGAACCAGCTCCGCTGGAAGCCCTGGACCGAGCCCAAGGTCTGGCAGCCGTATCCCACCGTCTTCCAGCTCGCCGACGCGGCAGGTGTGCGCACGGCCCAGGTCTCCGCGCCCACGTTCGAACAGACTCCGCTCACCAAGGTCGCGCTCAGCGGCGGTTCGTTCCTCGGCCGGCTCTCGGGCGAGGACCGGATGGACCTGGCCGCGGAGCGGCTCGCCGCCGGTGACAGGTCGCTCGTCTACACGTACTACAGCGAGGTCGACGGCAAGGGGCACCGCTTCGGCGTCGACTCCGACGCCTGGCGGGGCCAGCTGATGTATGTCGACGGGCTGGCCCGGCGCCTCGCCGAGCAGCTCCCGCCCCGGTCGGCGCTGTACATCACCGCCGACCACGGCATGATCGACATCCCGTTCGACGAGCAGTCCAGGATCGACTTCGACGAGGACTGGGAGCTCCGTGCCGGAGTCGCCATGCTCGGCGGCGAAGGGCGGGCCCGTCACGTGTACGCGGTGCCCGGGGCGCAGAACGACGTCCTGACCGTCTGGCGCGAAGTGCTCGGCGAGCAGTTCTGGGTGGCGAGCCGGGACGAGGCGATCGAGGCCGGCTGGTTCGGCCCGCGGGTCGACGAGCGGGTCCACGGCAGGATCGGGGACGTGGTGGCGGCCGCGCACGACGACGTGGTGATCACCGCGTCGGTCAACGAGCCCCATGAGTCCGTGATGGCCGGCATGCACGGTTCGCTGACCCCGGCCGAGCAGCTCGTCCCGCTCCTCGAAGTACGCTCGTAACTCCTCCCCACCCCACCACGCACGACCCGAAAGGCGCTCAACTCCTCATGCCCGAGCTTGTGTTCTTCTCCGGAACGATGGACTGCGGAAAGAGCACGCTCGCGCTGCAAATTGCGCACAACCGGTCGGCGAGAGGGCTGCAGGGTCTGAACTTCACCCGGGACGACCGCGCGGGGGAGGGAAAGCTCTCCTCCCGGCTCGGTCTGGTGACGGAGGCGGTCGAGGCGGTGGCGGGCATGAATCTGTACGCCTACGTCGTCGACCGGGTGTCGCAGGGCGGCAGGGTCGACTACTTGATCGTGGACGAGGCGCAGTTCCTGGAGCCCGTGCAGATCGATCAACTGGCACGCATCGTGGATGACCTTGACCTGGATGTCTTCTCCTTCGGTATCACCACCGACTTCCGCACGAAGCTCTTCCCGGGCTCGCGGCGGCTGTTCGAGCTGGCGGACCGTGTCGAGACGCTGCAGGTGGAGGCGCTGTGCTGGTGCGGGGCGCGTGCGACGCACAATGCCCGCACCGTGGGCGGCGAGATGGTGGTGGAAGGTGAGCAGGTCGTCGTCGGTGACGTGAGCAGCCCCGCTGCGGACGTCGGCTACGAGGTGCTGTGCCGACGTCACCATCGTCGCCGTATGACGAGCGGCTCCGTCCACGCCGGCGCGCTCTCGCCCGACGTCCTGCCGATGGGCTCCGACTGAACGTTGTCGACTCCGTACGCCATGGTTCACCGTGCCGTGCCACCTCGACGTCGTCACCGTCCGGCTCAACGGCCGCCCACACAGAACGCTCGGCCGGAAAACACGGCCGAGCGCCTTCACGCGGACGCCACGGCCTGGAGTGCAACCGTGCCGTGCTGGTTCCGGCCGATTGTCGAGTACCAGCCGTTCACGCCCGCGAGGACGGCGGAGAAGGCGCGTCACAGGCGGCCAAGTCGCCTTTGTGCACGCCGAGTTCGCGTAGCCTGATGAGGACAGGACCCGTTACCCGTGGGTGCGATCGGCAGTTGTCCGGTTACCGGCCAATCGGACCAATCCATAGGGCATTTGGATCCGAACAGCCAGCGGAGGGGACGGGTCCGGCGCCGTTTGCCGGACCTCTTCAGCGCGCGCGTGGCGCGGACCCCGGCAACGGACGACCCCTGCCGACGAGCGATCCGGCAGGCCGACACAGGTGGAGACGCACGTGGGCATACGCAGCGCGACAGTGGACGAGATACGGAGCAAACGGGCCGACATGGCCACGGGCGACGAAACGGACAGGTGTCAGGGCGATGCCCTTCGTCGCGGCAGCGGCGCGAACAGTGTCGAGGACCCGGCCGTGGACGGCAGGGCACCCGCCGTCGCCGCTGTCGGTGACGACGCGGACTCCCGCACCGTTGTGCCGCCCACCCGGGCGGTCTTCGTCGACTCCACCGGGAAGCGCAGCCGTACCTGGCGTCGCGCAGGGGCCGTTACCGCGCTCTGCTGCACCTGCTACGCCACGACCGTGGTCGCCGCGCTGATCGGAGGCGACTCCAGCGCGCCCTTCTTCCAACTGCCCCGGGCGTTGGGCCTGGAGCGCGAGGCGGGGGAGCGGCCTGCTGAGTCCCGGGACACCTCGCCCACCGAATCCGCGCTCGGCACGCCCGGTCCGGTGACACCCGATCAGGAACGCCTGTCGGCTGCTGCCCGGCCCACCGTTCAGCGGCCGGTCGAAGCGTCCTCCGACCCCGCGGACATCCCCACCCTGGATGCCGCGCCCACGCCCGGACCCCGGACGTCCGACGGGGCCGCGCAGGCCGGTGGGGGCGGCGGGGAATCGCCGGGCGAGCCCTCGGTGCCGGCGCCCGCTCCGGAGACAAGCAGCGGCTCCGGTACCGAGGGCTCGCCCGGCGGCGATGATGACGCCCAGGGTCCGGACGCGGAGGACCCGCCCGGCGGGCCGCTCGGCGATCTGCTGGGAGGACTGCTCGGCGGGTTGCTGGGAGGCGCCTGACCGGCCACGAACGCCGTGCCGCAGGATGCCGGGCGCGGCCGGGCAGGGCTCAGCGGTCCGCCGATCGCACGATCGTGAACACCGCACCCTCCGGGTCCGCGACCGTGGCGAGCCGCCCGCTCGACCCCTCCCGCGGCGGCTGCAGAACGTGTCCGCCGAGCTCCACCACACGCGCGGCTGCGTCGTCCGTGTCGGACACCTCGAAATAGGTCATCCAGTGCGGTCCCCGGTCGCGCGGCAGCGCATGGCCCACCCCGTGGAGGGCCGCCACGGGGCGGCCTTCCAGATGCAGTGTCTGGTAGTCGAAGTCGGCCGAGACGACCGCCTCCAGCTCGAACCCGAACACGGCCTGGTAGAACTTGGCGACCGAGGACGTCTCGCGCGTCACCAGCTCGTTCCAGACAGGGGTTCCCGGTTCGCCCGCCAGGGTCGTACCGACGTGCGCGGCGGCCTGCCAGATACCGAAGACCGCTCCGCTCGGGTCGGAGGCGATGGCGAGACGGCCCGCGCTCCCGGCGACGATCGGTCCGACGGCGACCGTTCCACCGCAGGCCCGAATGACCTCCGCGGTGAGATCGGCGTCCTCGGTGGCGAGATAGGTGGTCCAGGCGATCGGCAGGTGGCGGTCGGGAGGAAGCTGGCCGATGCCTGCGACGTCCTTCCCGTGAAGCAGCGCGCGGACATACGGTCCGAGCTCTGCGGGTCCCGGCCGGAACTCCCAGCCGAACAGATTGCCGTAGAACTCCTGGGTCGTGCTCAGGCCGTGCACGATCAGACTCACCCAGCAAGGTGCTCCGGGCGTGCGCCGGGCGGCAGCCTCGGTCATCTTCTTTTCTCTCCTCGGACCATCGTCGTGGCCGTACGGGGGGAACGGGGCCGGTACGCCGTCCAGCGGTACGGATACGGGTGTGTACGCTCCGTGCAGATGCTCGCACCACCGAGCTCCACAGGCACCCCGGCCGCGCCGCATTTTCCGGGTTCTGCATGCGCGAAGACCGATTTGATGCGGTACATCCGTTTTGGTATCGCCCTGTGCGGGGCGCGGTCTGCGCGAAGATGGCACATATGAAGCCCATCATCACCGCATCCGAATACGTGAGCGAGTCGGCAGGGCCGCGTCCCCCGGTGCTCCTGGACATCCGCTGGCAGCTGGGCGGTCCTCACGGCCGCCCCGACTACGAAGCCGGGCACATTCCCGGCGCGGTGTACATCGACCTCGACGCGGAGCTCGCCGGTCAGGCGGGCAGCGGCGGGCGCCACCCGCTGCCCCGGCCGGAGACCTTCGGAGCGGCCATGAGGCGGGCAGGGGTCTCCCACGACACGCCGGTGGTGGTCTACGACGGCGGCCAGGGCTGGGCGGCGGCCCGCGCCTGGTGGCTGCTGCGATGGTCCGGCCACCCCGACGTCCGGGTTCTGGACGGCGGTCTCGCGGCATGGACCGGAGAGCTCTCGACGAAGGTTCCGGAGCCTGCCGAGGGCGACTTCCGGCCCGAACCGGGCGCGCTCCCCTTGCTGGACGCGGACGCCGCCGCGGCACTCGCCCGCTCCGGACTGCTCCTCGACGCGCGGGCCGCGGAGCGTTACCGGGGCGATGTGGAGCCGATCGACCGGGTGGGCGGTCATATCCCCGGCGCGGTATCGGCACCGACCGTGCAGAACGTGGCCGAGGACGGGCGCTTCCTCCCCGCCGGATCGCTGGCCTCCCGTTTCGCCGCCCTGGGGGCCGACGGGGGCACCGAGGTCGGCGTCTACTGCGGCTCGGGTGTCTCGGGCGCTCATGAGGTGCTGGCACTGGAGATCGCCGGGCACCGGGCGGCGCTGTACGCGGGCTCCTGGTCCGAGTGGTCCTCGGACGAGTCCCGCCCCGTCGCGACCGGGCCGGACCCCAGCTGACGCGACCGCGTCCGGACAGAGCGAGGGCCCGTACGCGGCGGCGTACGGGCCCTCGTCATGCCACGGGCATCCGGATGGACCTCAGTCCTGCTTCTTCCGGCGCGTACCGAAGACGATCTCGTCCCAGCTGGGCACCGCTGCCCGGCGGCCCGGACGGACTCCGTCCGCCTCGGCCTGCCGGTCCGTCGTCCCGGTCAGCCGGTCGCGGTGGCCGGCCACCGCGCGCGGCATGAGCACGTCCGCATAGGCGGAACCCGCACCCGCGGACGCGGCAGCAGCCGGCGGTTCGTCGGCCACCGGCTCCTGGGAAGCGGGTTCGATCGCCGGCGGTTCGGGCTGCTGGGGACGCTCCGGGACGACCATGTCGCCACGGAAGCTGGGCACCGCCTCCAGCAGGCTGGTCAGCGAGTCGCGCTCGCCGGCCGACACACCGCTGATGCGCTCCTCCGGCTCCGGTGCCGGGGGAGTGGGGCGCTCGATCTGACGGTCGAGCGCACGGTCCAGCGGCCGGTCGCGCGGCAGCCGCGCGATCCGCGGCACGAACGGGAAGCTGGGCTCCGGCGCGGCGACGTCGTCCGTCTCGCCGATCAGTGAGCGCGCCTCGTCGTCCACCGCCTGGACCAGCCGGCGGGGCGGGTCGTACGTCCAGCTCGCCGAGTGCGGCTCGCCCGCGACCCGGTACACCAGGAGGACCTCCCAGGTGCCGTCGTCTCGGCGCCAGGAGTCCCACTGGACGGTCTCCTTGTCGGCGCCGCGCAGCAGGAGACGCTCCTGCACCGCCTCGCCGAGCTGGGGGCCGGTGTTCTCGCCGGGGCGGCGCACGGGAGTCTTCCGGGCCCGCTCGGCCATGAAGGCGCGCTCGGCGAGGACGGGGCCCTCGAAGCGGCGCACACGGTCGACGGGGATTCCGGCGAACTGGGCGACTTCCTCCGCGGAGGCACCGGCTCGTATGCGTGCCTGGATGTCGCGGGGGCGGAGGTGGCTCTCCACCTCGATCTCGATCTGGCCGAGCCTGGCGCGGTCATTGCGCACGGCGGCACGCAGCCGCTCATCGATCGGAAGCGTGTACTCCGTGCTGTCCGCAGCCTTGAGCACCAGTCGTGTGCCGTCGTTTGAGACGGCCACGACACGCAGTTCGGGCATGGGAACCTCCCGGGTGGTGCCTGCCGACGTCACGTGCGTCGCTGCTTCCGCTAGTCGAGTGTGGCCTGCCCGGGTGCAGCCTGCCACAACCTTGCCAAGTTACCCGGCGTGTCGGGCGTTGGCCCTGGATCGCCACCATGGCACGGTTACCTGTTTGCGACACATGGTGACCAGGTGGTCGCTCTGTGTCGCTGGCGCCCGTGCGATGCCGCGGCGCCGCCGGTTCGAGTGCCGTCTTCGGCCCCCTCCCGCAGGTCCCGGATACCCATGTGGGAGTCCGGCCCCAGGGCTCGCCACAGTACTCCATTCGGGCCACGAGGGTGGACCGGCGCGCCGCCGAAGTTCTCGCCGGGCACGGGAGTTGGGCTACCCAGTTGTCGGCGCTATGCCCTCAATGCGTGTGCTGCTTCACACAATCTCCAGAATCGGAACTATTCCTTTCGCTCATATGTCCCTTCTTGGTGCAGGGTGGGGTAGTTGTCGAGCAAGGGCTGGTAATGGATCAGAAGCCGCAAAGGGATGCGGAACCCGGGCAGAAGCGCATAGAGCTGAGCCTGCCGCAGGTCGCGGGGAGCGCCGTCGCAGCGGTCGCCGCGGCGGTGATGGCTTCGCAGCTGGGTGTGTACGGGACGATCGCCGGCGCGGGTGTGATGAGCGTGGTCGCCACCTGCGGGGGGTCGGTCTTCCAGCACTTTTTCCGTCGCACGGGTGAACAGATCCGCGAAGTCACGGTCCAGGTGAAGCATCCGGCCGGCCGTCAGGTGGCCGTACTCACGCGGGAGACGGCTCCGGAGCCGCAACGGCACCCCGGTGACGCACCGACGACGGTCCTGCGGCCGGCACGGCTCCCGGGCGACGACGCGACGACGGTCCTACGCACCGTGGAGTCCGACCCGGAGCGTACGCAGCTGCTGCGGGCCGACGCGGATGCCACGCAGCTGCTCGTCGGCCAGGTCCTGCCCGACGCGTACTCGGACGCCCGTACCCACGGCACGCGGATCCGGGGCGCACGGCGCTCGGCGCTCGCGGCGGTTGCCGTCTTCGCCCTGTCGATGGCAGGTATCACCGCCTACGAACTGGCCTCCGGCAACGACCTCAGCGGGGGTGGAGGAACGACCGTCGGCTCCGTCGTACACGGCGAACGGGACACCGGAACGACCGCTCCGGAGCCCTCGGGCAGTACCGGCGAGGAGCAGGACGGTGACCACGGCAGCGATCCGGGCAGCGGGACCGGCACCACACCCGGCACGGACGCGGACGACGGGCGGAGCACGGCCCCGGACCCGGTTCCGGACCGGAGCGGCGGCTCGTCGGCCGAGCCCGGCACCACTCCCTCCGGCCCCGGCGGAGACCCGGCCCCGGATCCCACCGCCACGCCGACGGCGCCCGGCGACGGAGCTCCGGCGGCACCGGACCCGAGCGGAACCGGCGAGGCCCAGGAACAGAGCGACGGTTCCACGGCGGGGTCGGACGCAGGCCGGTGACCGGCCGTCCGCGCGGCGCCGCCCGGTTCAGTCGCCCAGAACGCGCCGCAGATAGTCGTTGGCGAACAGCCGGTCCGGGTCGAGCCGGTCGCGTACGGCGGTGAACTCGCCGAACTTCGGGTAGGCCCCGGCCAGATACTCGGCGTCCCGGGTGTGGACCTTCCCCCAGTGCGGGCGGCCGGCATAGCCCGTCATGATCCGTTCGACGGCTGTGAAGTACGCCTGGTGCGGGGTGCCGCGGTACAGGTGCACGGCGATGTACGCGCTCTCGCGGCCGTGGGCCGTGGAGAGCGTGATGTCGTCCGCGGGCGCCGTCCGGACCTCCACAGGGAAGCCGACCTTCAGCGGCGAGCGCTCGACCATGGCCTTGACCTCGCGCAGTGCCTCGACCGCGGCCTCGCGCGGCAGCGCGTACTCCATCTCGACGAAGCGCACCCGCCGGGGACTGGTGAACACCTTGTAGGGAACGTCGGTGTACGTACGGGCCGACAGGGCGCGGCTGGAGAGCTTGGCGAGGGACGGGATCGCCCCCGGGACGGCCCGGCCGACCGAACAGGCGACCTGGAAGATCCCGTTGGAGAGGAGCTCGTCCTCGATCCAGCCGCTGATCCTTCCGGGCGGATCGGCGGGGCCAGCGCTGCGGTTGTTGCGCTTGGTGTTGCAGTTGCCCGTGTGCGGGAACCAGTAGAACTCGAAGTGCTCGTTCTCGGCTACGAGCTGATCGAAGTCGGCGGTGACCCTGTCGAAGGCCATCGGCTCCTCGCGTGCCCTGAGCAGAAAGACCGGCTCCACCGCGAAGGTGACCGCGGTGACCACACCGAGTGCGCCGAGTCCGATCCGGGCGGCCGCGAAGACTTCAGGGTTCTCGCTCTTCGAACAGCGAAGCACCCTGCCGTCCGCGGTGACCAGTTCGAGCGCGCGTATCTGCGCGGATATGGAAGCCGAGTCGCGACCGGTGCCGTGGGTACCCGTGGAGGTGGCACCGGCGACCGTCTGCTCCATGATGTCGCCCATGTTGGTGAGCGAGAGTCCCTCGCGGGCGAGCACCAGGTTGAGTCGCTTCAACGGCGTGCCGGCCTCGACGGTCACCGCCATCGCCGAGCGGTCGATCTCCCGGATCCCGGTGAGCAGACCGGGGCGGATCAGCACACCGTCGGTCGCCGCAGCCGCGGTGAACGAATGACCGGTGCCGACCGGCTTGACCGTCAGGCCGTCCTCGGACGCCTTGCGGAGGACCTCGGCGAGCTCGTCGACGGAGGCGGGGGACACGGTCCGTACCGGCCGGGCGGTGACGTTTCCCGCCCAGTTACGCCACGTGCTCGTCGTCGTCCGTGCGTAGGTGTCGGTCATCTTCCCCGCGCCCTCCCGTAGGAACCGGCTCGGCGAGCCGGCGATACCCCAGGAACGCCACCGCGGCCGCGAGCGCTCCCGCCACCGCGGGCACCGCGTACCCCGCCTCGGCCCCGGAGGCGTCGACCATCCATCCGGCGGCGGAGGAGCCGAGCGCCACCCCGACGGCGAGCCCGGTACTGGTCCAGGTCATGCCCTCGGTCAGCTGGGTGCGCGGTACGTGCTGTTCGACGAGGGCCATGGTGGTGACCATCGTCGGTGCGATGGCGAGACCCGCGACAAAGAGCGCCACGGCCAGGAACGGCAGGCTCCCGGCCAATTGGAGGGGGATCATACTCACGGCCATCGCGCAGACCCCCACCAGCCACCTCGTGGACGACTTCCCCTTGAGGTGCAGCAGGCCGAAGACGGCTCCGGCGAGACACGACCCCAACGCGTAGACCGCCAGTACGAGACTGGCCGCGGCCTTGTGGCCGCGCTCCTCCGCGAAGGCCACCGTCACCACGTCGACCGCTCCGAAGATCGCGCCCGTGGCGACGAAGGTGACCACCAGGACCTGCAGACCGGTCGAGCGGAGCGGCGAACGACCCGAGTGGTGCTCCTTGGGGTGCGGTCTCGGTTCGGTGGCGCGCTGGGCCGTCAGCCAGAAGACGCCGATCACCAGGAACCCGGCCGCGAGCAGCGGCCCGGCCTCCGGGAACCACGCGGTGGACAGGCCGATGGAGATGATCGGCCCGAAGATGAAGCACACCTCGTCGACGATCGACTCCCAGGCGTACGCGGTGTGCAGCTGCCGGCCGGAACCCCGGTAGATCTCGGCCCAGCGCGCCCTGACCATCGAACCCACGCTCGGGACGCAGCCCGCGCCCGCGGCGAAGACGAAGAGGGTCCAGTCCGGCAGCCGCTGCTGGGCGCAGATCAGGAGCCCCGCGACCGCCGCGACGGAGGCCAGGGTGACCGGGCGCAGGACCCGGCGCTGCCCGTACCGGTCGACCAGCCGGGAGATCTGCGGCCCCATGACGGCAGCGGCCATGGCGAGCGTCGCCGAGAGCGCACCGGCGAGCCCGTAACGGCCGGTGATCTGGGACACCATCGTCACCACGCCGATCCCCATCATGGAGAGCGGCATCCGGCCGAAGAATCCCGCCGCCGAGAAACCCCTGGTTCCGGGGGCGGCGAAGATGGCGCGGTAGGGGCTGGGCAAGAGGAGCTCCGGGGAAGCCTGTCAGGCGTATAGATGGCTGATACAGCTTACGGGCGGTCGCGGGCACCTGGGACCGGGACCGATGTCGGCTGTCGCACGGGCGGCGGCGGGTGGCAGGATCGGGTGCATGTCCGATCTGCGCGATCCCGCTCTCTACGACGCCCTGCTGCTGCTCTCCTTCGGGGGCCCCGAAGGCCCGGACGACGTGGTCCCGTTCCTGGCGAACGTGACCCGGGGCAGGGGCATCCCCGAAGAACGGCTCAAGGAAGTCGGCAAGCACTACTTCCTGTTCGGCGGCGTCAGCCCGATCAACGCGCAGAACAGGTCGCTGCTCGACGCGCTGCGCAAGGACTTCGCCGACCACGGCCTCGATCTGCCGGTGTACTGGGGCAACCGCAACTGGGCGCCGTACCTCACCGACACCCTCCGGGACATGGTCGCGGACGGCCACCGCCGCATCGCCGTCCTCGCCACCAGCGCCTACGCCTCCTACTCGGGCTGCCGCCAGTACCGCGAGAACCTCGCCGAGTCGCTCGCCGCCCTGGAGGCCGAGGGGCTGCCGGTGCCGCGGGTGGACAAGCTCCGGCACTACTTCAACCACCCCGGCTTCGTGCGTCCCATGGCGGACGGTGTGCTGGCCTCGCTGGCGGACCTCCCCGACGACGTCAGGGCGGGCGCGCACCTCGCCTTCACCACCCACTCCATCCCGACGTCCGCCGCCGACACCTCGGGCCCCGTGGAGACGCACGGGGACGGCGGCTCGTACGTGGCGGAGCACCTCGACGTCGCCCGGGTGATCGTCGACGCGGTGCGCGAGGAGACCGGGATCGACCACCCGTGGCAGCTCGTCTACCAGTCGCGCAGCGGTGCCCCGCACATCCCGTGGCTGGAGCCCGACATCTGCGACCACCTGGAGACCCTCCACGGCGCCGGTGTCCCGGCGGTCGTCATGGCGCCCATCGGCTTCGTCTCGGACCACATGGAGGTCCTGTACGACCTCGACACCGAGGCCACCGCGAAGGCCGCCGAGCTGGGGCTGCCGGTCCGCAGGTCCGCGACGGTCGGTGCGGACCCCAGGTTCGCGGCGGCCGTGCGTGAGCTCCTCCTGGAGCGCACCGCCGCGGAGGAGGGCCGCCCGGTGGACCGGTGCGCCCTGGGCGCCCTCGGCCCCTCCCACGACCTCTGCCCGGCCGGGTGCTGTCCGGCCAGGGCCGTCAGGCCCGCAGCTGCGGGTGCCGACAGCCCGTACGCCTGAATCCCCGGTGAGCAAGCCGGCCGGAACACCCCTGGAGCGCTGTGACCGACCCCTTCCTGTCCGAACTGCTCGACCTCGCCATGGAGGCGGCCCGCCGGGCCGGAGCCCTGCTGCGTGACGGCCGCCCGGCCGACCTGGGGGTGGCCGCGACGAAGTCCAGCCCCATCGACGTCGTCACCGAGATGGACATCCGGGCGGAGAAGCTCATCACCGGCTTCCTCTCGGGGAACCGCCCCCGCGACGGCTTCCTCGGCGAGGAGGGCGCCAGCGCCGAGGGCAGCAGCGGGATCCGGTGGGTCATCGATCCGCTCGACGGCACGGTGAACTACCTCTACGGGCTGCCCACCTGGGCCGTGTCCATCGCAGCCGAGCGCGACGGCGAGCGCGTCGTCGGCGTGGTCGAGGCCCCGATGCGCCGCGAGACGTTCCACGCGGTGCTCGGCGGCGGCGCGTACCTGAACGGCGAGGCCCTGACCTGCCGGCCCGCCCCGCCCCTCGGCGAGGCACTCGTGTCGACCGGCTTCAACTACGTCACCGAGGTACGCACCCACCAGGCCGCCGTCGCGCAGCAGCTGATCCCGAGGCTGCGTGACATCCGGCGCGGCGGATCGGCCGCGGTCGACCTCTGCGACGTCGCGGCGGGCAGGCTCGACGGCTACTACGAGCGCGGACTGCACCCCTGGGACCTGGCTGCCGGCGATCTCATCGCCCGCGAGGCCGGAGCGCTCACGGGAGGCCGGCCGGGGCTCCCGGCGGACCGCGACCTGACCGTCGCAGCGACCCCGGGCGTCTTCGAGCCGCTGCAGGCGCTCCTGGAGGAGCTGGGGGCCTGGCACGACTGACGCCGGGTCCGGGGCCCCTGGTGGCGCCCCGGACGGGCGCGGACGTACGAGAGGGCCCCGGGTGCCGTAATCGGCTCCGGGGCCCTCTCGTGGCGGCTCAGACGCTTGTGGCGCTGATTTCGACGCCGTGCTCGGCGGCGAGGCGGTGCAGGTCGTCCAGCTCTCCCTGCTCGACGTCCGCGAGGAAGTCGTCGCCCGTCTCGCGAGCCCTCGTGAGATCGGACTCGGTGGTCTTGATTCGTTGCAGCAGACCTGCGGTGAAAGCGTCCATGGAGCGCCCCCTCATCGTGGGTCGGTGGCACGGGGGTGTGCCCGGGATTCCCCCGGCCAGCGGTCGGGGGAGGGTGATCACGCAGGCCCTCCGGGGAGAAGGGTGTGCTGTGGAACGCCACGTGCATGGCGTGATCGCGGGTGTGAAATCGTCCTCCCCGGGCCGCATGCCGGAGAAACCTCAACTGGCCCGGGAATCCGATGAATTCCCGGGAGGCGCAGCCCGGGCCGCGTCGTCTTACCGCCGGTTTATGCGCGTTACGGGCAGGATGGACGCGCACAGTCGGTGCCGCTGACGTGCAGCGAGCGGCCGGAACGAGGGCCGCTCGCCGTATTTCTGGAGATCTAGGGAAGGACTGCGCCGTGCGCGTACTCGTCGTCGAGGACGAGCAGCTGCTCGCCGATGCGGTGGCCACCGGACTGCGCCGGGAGGCCATGGCCGTCGACGTCGTCTACGACGGAGCGGCGGCCCTGGAGCGCGTCGGGGTCAACGACTACGACGTCGTGGTGCTGGACCGGGACCTTCCGCTGGTGCACGGCGACGACGTCTGCCGCAGGATCGTCGAGCTCGGCATGCCCACCAGGATCCTCATGCTCACCGCGTCCGGGGACGTCAGCGACCGGGTCGAGGGCCTGGAGCTCGGCGCGGACGACTACCTGCCCAAGCCCTTCGCCTTCAGTGAGCTCACCGCGCGGGTACGCGCCCTGGGACGCCGCACCACGGTCGCCCTGCCGCCCGTCCTGGAGCGGGCCGGCATCAAGCTCGACCCCAACCGCCGCGAGGTCTTCCGGGACGAGCAGGAGATCCAGCTGGCCCCGAAGGAGTTCGCCGTGCTCGAGGTGCTGATGCGCAGCGAGGGCGCGGTCGTCTCGGCCGAGCAGCTCCTGGAGAAGGCGTGGGACGAGAACACCGACCCGTTCACCAACGTGGTGCGCGTGACGGTGATGACCCTGCGGCGCAAGCTCGGGGAACCGCCCGTCATCGTCACCGTGCCCGGCTCCGGATACCGGATCTGAGCGCCCCGTGGCCGCCTCCCCGGCGCCCGTGAAGGCGCCTCCGAAACCCACCTGGGAGCCCAAGCCGCAGGAGCCGCCGTACCCCTGGCTGCGCCCGACCATCCGGATACGGCTCACCCTGCTCTACGGCGGCATGTTCCTGATCGCGGGCATCCTGCTGCTCTCGATCATCTACATGCTGGCCGCACAGGCGCTGAACGTGGGCAGCGACCTGCCGTTCCGGATCGTGAACGGCCAGGTCACCAGTGAGGTCTGCGACCTGCCGAAGACGGCGAGCCCGGAGACCTTCAACGCCGCCATGAACGCCTGCGTCAACCAGCAGCGCCAGCAGGCGCTCGACTCCCTGCTGAACCGCTCGCTGCTGGCCCTCGTGGGCCTCAGCATCATCGCCTTCGCCTTCGGCTACGCCATGGCCGGCCGCGTCCTGTCCCCGTTGGGCAGGATCACCCGCACCGCACGCAGGGTGGCCGGCACGGATCTGTCCCGCCGGATCGAGCTGGACGGGCCGGACGACGAGCTGAAGGAGCTCGCGGACACCTTCGACGAGATGCTGGACCGCCTGGAGCGGGCCTTCACGGCCCAGCAGCGCTTCGTCGGGAACGCCTCGCACGAGCTGCGCACGCCGCTCGCGATCAACCGGACCCTGCTGGAGGTGCATCTCTCCGACCCGGAAGCCCCCATGGAGCTCCAGCAGCTCGGCAAGACACTCCTCGCCACCAACGAGCGCAGCGAGCAGCTGGTCGAAGGCCTGCTGCTGCTCGCCCGCAGCGAGAACCAGATCGTCGAGCGCAAGCCGGTGGACCTCGCCGAGGTCGCCGACCGCGCCATCGACCAGGCCCGCGCCGAGGCGGCGCAGAAGGCGGTGGAGATCCGCGGCGAGCGTGCCCCGGCCGTCGTCCAGGGCAACGGTGTCCTCCTGGAGCGGATCGCGCTGAACCTCGTACAGAACGCCGTCCGCTACAACGTGGCGGAGGGCGGCTGGGTGGAGGTCACCACGGAGCTCCAGCCCGGACAGGCGCTCCTGGTGGTCTCGAACACAGGTCCTGTGGTGCCCGCCTACGAGATCGACAACCTCTTCGAGCCGTTCAGGCGGCTGCGTACGGAACGCACAGGCAGCGACAAGGGGGTGGGGCTCGGCCTGTCGATCGCGCGGTCCGTCGCGCGGGCGCACGGAGGCCGTATCATCGCGGAGCCCCGCGAGGGCGGTGGTCTCGTGATGCGCGTCACCCTGCCGGTCTGAGAGGCTTCGCGGTGTGAAGCCGCATTGGATCGCTCTGTTCGCTTTGGGCGGAATTTACGGGCGGCAGTCCCGTTGACTCCCTGTGTGATCGATCACAGGAGCCATTTTCGGTCCTTCTACTCTCGGTGATCACGTCTCTGCCGGAAAGCCGGGAAACGTCCGGGTTTCCGGGGGTCGATATCACGGGAAGTACACGGGGTGGCACCCGTGAACTGCAGCAATCGGACCGTGTACGGTCCCCATCGCCACCCAAGCTGATCGCCCTCGGGAGATCCGGTTGGGTGTCGATTGAGTAACAGACCTTGATGTGAGGCAAAATCTCCGCCTCAGGTCGGGCACAAGTCCGGCCTCTCACGCGTTACGTGCGCTGAGACACCGCAGACACCCAAGAGGGGGAGAGCGACATGGCAACGGATTACGACACCCCACGCAAGACTGACGACGACGTGGACCAGGACAGCCTCGAAGAGCTCAAGGCTCGTCGGAGCGACAAGACGGCATCCGCCGTCGACGTGGACGAGTTCGACGCGGCAGAGGGCCTTGAGCTGCCCGGCGCAGACCTGTCCAACGAAGAACTCGCCGTGCGGGTCCTGCCCAAGCAGGCGGACGAGTTCACCTGCATGAGCTGCTTCCTGGTCCACCACAGGAGTCAGCTGGCGCGCGAGAAGAACGGCCAGCCCATCTGCCGCGACTGCGACTGAGGCAGGCCGGCCGTGGCAGGCGACACACCGTTCCGGAAGCGGCGCTTGCGGCGCACGAAGTCGTCGGAGGCGCATCAGGGCGGTACAGGCCCGGCAGAAGGCGCAAGCCCACCTGCCGAGAACCAGGCCGCCCTGCCGCCCTCTCCCGGCACATCTGACGACGAGCGGGGCCGGTCGGCCTCGCTCGAAGCAGTCCGGGCAGCGGCATCTCCGGAGATGCCCGGACAGGACGGCACGACGGAGCCCACGACCGGGGCAGGCCGTCTGAGGAAACTGAAACGGGGCGTACACAAGGGCGGGGAGAGCGCCAGGGCGGCAGTCGGCCAGCTGGCCGACCGGATCATCGACACGGCTCCCCGCATCCCTGTGCGCGACCTCGCCAGGCTGCGCAAGCAGTTCCCGGGACTGGGTCCCGAGGAACTCGCCGACAAGCTCGTAGCGGGCGCGTGCAACGCGACCGCCACCGTCGGCGCGGGGATCGGGGCGGCGGCCATGATGCCCGTACCACCCGCCATGCTGGCCGAGCTGGCCGCAGAGATCACCGGCGTGGCAGCCATCGAGATGAAGCTCGTCGCCGAGCTCCACGAGGTCTACGGCCGGCGCCCGCCGGGCAACCTCGGGCAGCGCAGCACCGCGTATCTGACGTCCTGGACGGAGGAGCGCGGCATCGACGTGTCACGCCCCACCACGCTGAACGCGGCGCTGGGCGGGCAGATGAAGCGCGAACTGCGTCAGCAGATCATGAAGCGCATGGTGCGCGACCTGCCCAATCTCATTCCGTTCATGATCGGCGCCGCGGTGGGCGCGCTGATGAACCGCCGGGACACCAGAAAGCTGGCCGACCGGGTCAGGGCGGATCTGCGCAAGCAGCAGGTCACCTGGGACCGGCTCCCCGAGCTGCCCCCGCTGGAGCAGCCCGCAGTGCCTGCGAAGGAGCTGCCGAAGGGCCTCGACGAGCCCGGCTTCTAGGGCCTCAGGCGGGGACACCCGTAAGGGCGGCCACCAAGGCCTGCGGCTCCCGGGTCGAGAGGTAGACGTACGGCGTCGGGTCGTCCGGATCCGTGACCTTCACCCGCACCGCGGTCGGGATGTAGCTGCGCAGCAGCATGAAGGCGCGGGGATCAGCCCTGTACGAGCGCCAGGCGCGCGCCTCCTCCGCATCCAGCGCCTCGGCGTCGCCGAGCGCCGACAGCGGGATCCGCGCATCGCCCGCGACGAGGGCGCCGGCCACCACCCGGACGCGTGCCGAGCCGTACGAGCTCACCACCACGGCGGCCGCGACGGTGCCGCCGGCCAGACCGCCGAGCATGGGCAGCGTGCCGAGCGGCAGGAGCATCAGGGCGCAGGCGACGCCGACCCCGAAGGCGATGAGCCACCACGTGCGGGGTGCGGTGAGACGTTCGTCGAAGGGCGGTGCGGAAGGCTGCATGGAGCCAAGCTTGGCACGGCGCGACCTGCGATCGGCCGCGCGGGTAAGGTCTGCGCCTGTGAGTGGAACATCTACACGTCTGACACCCCCGGCCGATGCCGCGAAGCCGGAACGGCACCCCGATGCCCCGGCGCCGGGCACGCTGCTCGGGTCGCACTACGAGCAATGCTTCGGCTGCGGGGACGAGCAGCCCCACGGGCTGCACCTCCGGGCGCGGGCCGGGGAGGGCGTGAGCGTCACCGCCGAGTTCACCGTGAAGCCCGCGCACCAGGGTGCTCCGGGGCTCGCGCACGGCGGCGTGCTCGCCACGGCGATGGACGAGACCCTCGGTGCGCTGAGCTGGCTCCTGCGGGTGATCGCGGTGACCGGACGGCTGGAGACCGACTTCGTCAGGCCGGTGCCGGTGGGCACGGTGCTCTTCCTTGACGCCGAGGTCACCGCAGTGCACAGGCGGAAGATCTTCTGCCGGGCCACGGGCCGGATCGGCGGCCCCGATGGGCCTGTCGCGGTCCGTGCCGAGGCCCTCTTCATCGAGGTCAAGATGGACCACTTCATCGACAACGGCCGGCCGGAGGAGATCCGGGCGGCGATGGCCGACCCGGACCAGGTCAGGCGTGCCCGTGCCTTCGAGGTGAACCCGTGATGCGCCATCCTGTCGACGTGCTGATCCGCCGGGTCGACCCGGACGTGCCGATTCCTGCTTACGGACACCCGGGCGATGCCGGTGCCGATCTGGTGACCACCGAGGCCGCCGAGCTCGCCCCGGGAGAGCGGGCGGTGCTCCCCACCGGGGTGTCGATCGCGCTGCCCGACGGGTACGCCGCGTTCGTGCATCCCCGATCCGGCCTCGCAGCCCGCTGCGGAGTGGCCCTCGTGAATGCCCCAGGGACGGTTGATGCCGGGTACCGTGGGGAGATCAAGGTAATCGTGGTCAATCTCGACCCGCGCGAGACCGTGCGGTTCGAGCGGTTCGACCGGATTGCCCAGCTGGTCGTCCAGCAGGTCGAGAAGGTGCGCTTCCACGAGGTGGCGGAGCTTCCCGGTTCGGCGCGGGCCGAGGGGGGCTTCGGGTCCACCGGCGGTCACGCCGCCGTGGACGGCGTCAGGGGCGGTAACACCCAGGGTGGGAACAGCTACGCTTCGGTCGTATCCGACCGGGAAGGACAGTGACGTGTTCGGACGTCGCAAGAACAGTGGTTCCGCCGAGGACAGGGCGGACGAAGCGCGCGAGGCCGAGCAGGTCGCCGACGAGCTCGATGGCACCGACGGAGCCGCATCCGGCTCGCGCCGGACGAACCTTCCGCCGGCCCCCAGGCCGGACGGGCCGTGGGACATCTCCGAGGTCTCCCAGCCCGGCGAGGGCCGCGTGGACCTCGGCGGCATCTTCGTGCCCGGAGTCGAAGGCATGGAGCTGCGGGTGGAGGTGGCCGGTGACGCGATCGTCGCCGCCACCGTCGTACTGCGCGACAGCGCGGTCCAGCTGCAGGCCTTCGCCGCCCCCAAGAAGCAGGGCATCTGGGGCGAGGTCCGCGAGGAGATCGCCTCGGGCATCACCCAGCAGGGCGGGATCATCGACGAGGTCGAGGGCCCGCTGGGCTGGGAGCTGCGCGCGCAGGTCCCCGTACAGCTTCCCGACGGGAAGAACGGCGTACAGCTGGTGCGCTTCATCGGTGTCGACGGACCTCGCTGGTTCCTGCGCGGAGTGATCTCCGGTCAGGGTGCCGTGCAGCCGGAGGCGGCCGGACTCCTGGAGACGATCTTCCGGGACACCGTCGTCGTCCGTGGCGACGGCCCGATGGCCCCGCGCGACCCGATCGTCCTCAAGCTTCCCAACGACGCCCAGATGGTGCCGGAGGGTGTGCAGCAGGAGGACCAGGAGAGCTCGAAGTTCTCCGGCGGCATGGGCCAGCTCCAGCGCGGACCCGAGATCACCGAGGTGCGCTGAGCGGCTCGCACAGCATGATCCGGCCGGTGGGCCGCACCCTTCCCGGGGTGCGGCCCACCGGCCATTGCCCGTGCGTGTGCCTCGTGCACATACTGGCGGCGACGAGAGCACGTACGTACGGGGGAGAGACATGACCGAGAGCGCCACCGGACAGAGCGGCACGGCAGTGGCCGAGGACCCGGCCGGCGGGCCCATGGTGCGGATCGAGGACCTCCACCGCTCGTACGGAACCGGCGCGGCCGCCGTGCACGCCCTGCGCGGCGTCTCCTTCGAGATCCCGCGCGGGGAACTGGTCGCGCTCAAGGGCCGCTCGGGCTCCGGCAAGACGACTCTGCTCAACCTCGTCGGCGGCCTCGACTCACCGGACGGCGGCCGGATCACCGTCGACGGTACGGACCTCTCCGAGCTCGGCGAGAACGGCCTGCTGGAGCTGCGCAGGGACCGGATCGGCTTCATCTTCCAGTCGTTCGGTCTCATCCCGATCCTGACCGCGGCGGAGAACGTCGGCGTGCCGATGCGGTTGCGCAGGGCGGACCCCGGTGAGCGCGAGGACCGGGTGGCGCTCCTGCTCTCCCTGGTGGGCCTCGGCGACCACGCGCAGCAGCGCCCCGGGGAGCTCTCCGGCGGCCAGCAGCAGCGTGTCGCCATCGCCCGTGCGCTGGCCAACCGGCCCGCTCTCCTGATCGCCGACGAGCCCACCGGGCAGCTCGACGCGGAGACCGGTCTCGCGGTCATGGAGCTGCTGCGGGCCGTGGTGCGCAGCGAGGGCGTCACCGTTCTCGTCGCCACTCACGACGCCCAGCTGCTCGGCTTCGCCGACCGGGTCCTGGAGCTCAGCGACGGGCACATCGTCGAGCAGGTGTGAAGGGCGGGCACACCGCCGGCCCGCATCAGAATCCCGTCAATACGGACCCTGCGCCCGCCCCTGGTCCCATATGCCGGAAATTCTCGGGGTAGCTTCTGAAGCAGCCGCCGGTTCCACGGCGGCTGGTTCAGAGAAGACAATGGGGCCATGGCACGCGGCAAGCTTCGGATCTACCTGGGTGCGGCACCCGGCGTCGGCAAGACGTACGCGATGCTGTCCGAGGCGCACCGCCGGGTGGAACGGGGCACGGACTGCGTCGTCGCCTTCGTGGAGCACCACGAACGGGAACGCACCGAGGTCCTGCTGCACGGCCTCGAACAGATCAGCCGGCGCGAGATCGAGTACCGTTCCGCGGTCTTCGCGGAGATGGACGTCGACGCCGTTCTGGAGCGGGCCCCCGCCGTCGCACTGGTGGACGAACTGGCCCACACCAATGTGCCGGGCTCACGCAACGCCAAGCGCTGGCAGGACGTCGAGGAGCTCCTGAAGGCCGGCATCGATGTGATCTCCACCGTGAACATCCAGCACCTGGAGTCGCTCGGCGATGTCGTCGAGTCGATAACCGGTGTGCGGCAGAAGGAGACGATTCCCGACGAGGTGGCACGCCGGGCCGACCAGATCGAACTTGTCGACATGTCGCCCCAGGCGCTGCGCCGCCGTATGGCCCACGGCAACATCTACCGGTCCGACAAGGTCGACGCGGCCCTGTCCAACTACTTCCGCCCAGGCAACCTCACCGCCCTGCGCGAGCTGGCCCTCCTCTGGGTCGCCGACCGCGTCGACGAGTACCTCCAGCAGTACCGCGGCGAACACAACATCCGCACCACCTGGCAGGCCCGCGAACGCATCGTGGTGGGACTGACCGGCGGCCCCGAGGGCCGTACGCTCATCCGCCGGGCGTCCCGGATGGCGGCCAAGGGCTCCGGCAGCGAGATCCTCGCGGTGTACATCGCCCGCAGCGACGGGCTGACGTCCGCGTCGCCCAAGGAGCTCGCGGTCCAGCGCACCCTCGTCGAGGACCTGGGCGGCACCTTCCACCACGTCATCGGCGACGACATACCTTCGGCGCTCCTCGAATTCGCCCGGGGAGTCAACGCCACCCAGATCGTCCTCGGCTCCAGTCGCCGCAAGGCCTGGCAGTACATCTACGGACCCGGAGTCGGCGCCACCGTCGCCCGCGAGTCCGGACCCGACCTGGACGTCCACATCGTCACGCACGAAGAGGTCGCCAAGGGACGCGGCCTCCCCATGGCCCGCGGGGCCCGGCTCGGCCGCACCCGGATCATCTGGGGCTGGACGGTCGGCGTCGCCGGACCCGCCCTGCTCACCCTGCTCCTGCTCCGCCTGGAGAACGGCCCGGGTCTCGCCAACGACGTCCTGCTCTTCCTCTTCCTGACGGTCGCCGCCGCCCTGCTCGGCGGACTGGCGCCCGCGCTCGCCTCGGCCGCCGTCGGCTCGATGCTCCTGAACTACTGGTTCACCCCGCCCACCCACACCCTCACCGTGCAGGACCCTGAGAACTTCGTCGCCATCGTGATCTTCTTCGCGGTGGCCGTCGCGGTCGCCTCCGTGGTGGACCTGGCGGCCCGCCGCACCCACCAGGCGGCACGGCTGCGTGCCGAGTCGGAGATCCTCTCGGCCCTGGCCGGGAGCGTCCTGCGCGGCGAGACGGCCCTGGACGCCCTGCTGGAGCGGGTCCGCGAGACCTTCGGCATGGAGTCCGTCGCCCTGCTGGAGCGGCAGAGCGACGTCGATCCGTGGACCTGCGCCGGATCCGTCGGCCCCGCCCCCGTGACCCGGCCGGACGACGCCGACGTCGACATGCCCGTCGGCGACAACATGGCGCTCGCCCTCTCCGGCCGGGTGCTGCCCGCCGAGGACCGCAGGGTGCTCGGAGCGTTCGCGGCGCAGGCTGCGGTGGTCCTGGACCGCCAGCGCCTGGTGGGGGAGGCCGAGGCGGCCCGGCGGCTGGCCGAGGGGAACCGGATCAGGACCGCGCTGCTCGCCGCCGTCAGCCACGACCTGCGCACGCCGCTGGCGGCCATCAAGGCCGCCGTGAGCTCGCTGCGCGCCGACGACGTCGCCTGGTCCGACGAGGACGAGGCCGAGTTCCTCGCCGCCATCGAGGACGGCGCCGACCGACTGGACCACCTGATCGGCAACCTCCTCGACATGTCCCGCCTGCAGACCGGCACCGTCACCCCGCTCATCCGTGAGATCGACCTCGACGAGGTCGTGCCGATGGCCCTGGGGGGCGTACCCGAGGGCAGCGTCGACCTCGACATCCCCGAGACGCTGCCGATGGTCGCCGTCGACCCCGGGCTGCTGGAGAGGGCCGTCGCCAACATCGTCGAGAACGCGGTCAAGTACAGCCCCGGCCGGGACCGCGTCACCGTCGCCGCCAGCGCCCTGGGCGAACGCGTCGAGCTACGGGTGGCCGACCGCGGCCGCGGTGTCCCCGACGAGGGCAAGGAACGGATCTTCGAGCCCTTCCAGCGCTACGGCGACGCCCCCCGCGGCGCGGGGGTGGGCCTCGGGCTCGCCGTCGCCCGGGGCTTCGTGGAGTCCATGGGCGGAACGCTGGGGGCCGAGGACACCCCGGGCGGCGGGCTCACGATGGTCCTCACGCTCAAGGCGGCACCCGGTCAGGTCGGAGTGGACCCCGGTCTGCCCGTCCAGGTCACCTCGTGAACCTCCCGGGGCGGAACCCCACCTCGTACACATGTTCAGGAAAGGCAGGATCGCGATGACCCGGGTGCTTGTGGTCGACGACGAGCCGCAGATCGTACGCGCCCTCGTGATCAATCTGAAGGCGCGCAGGTACGAGGTGGACGCGGCGCCCGACGGGGCGACAGCCCTGCAGCTCGCCGCCGCCCGCCATCCCGACGTCGTCGTCCTGGACCTCGGGCTGCCGGACATGGACGGCGTCGAGGTGATCAGGGGCCTGCGCGGCTGGACACGTGTGCCGATCCTCGTGCTCTCCGCCCGCCACACCTCCGACGAGAAGGTCGAGGCACTGGACGCCGGCGCCGACGACTACGTCACCAAGCCGTTCGGCATGGACGAGCTCCTGGCCCGGCTGCGCGCGGCGGTGCGCAGGGCCGAACCGGTCGGCCAGGACGGGGCCGACGACCTCGTGATCGTCGAGACCCAGGGCTTCACCGTGGACCTGGCGGCGAAGAAGGTCCACCGGGAGGGCCGCGATGTGCGGCTCACCCCCACGGAGTGGCACCTCCTGGAGGTCCTCGTCCGCAACGCGGGCCGGCTCGTCAGCCAGAAACAGCTGCTCCAGGAGGTGTGGGGGCCCTCCTACGGCACCGAGACCAACTACCTGCGGGTCTACATGGCGCAGCTGCGCCGCAAGCTGGAAACCGACCCCTCGCACCCCAGGCACTTCGTGACCGAGCCGGGCATGGGCTACCGCTTCGAGAAGGGCTGACGGGGTCCCGGGGCGGCCTTGGTCATCCGTTCGGGTGGGACCCCCTCGGGCCAGCCCTTACCACAGGAGACCGGTACCCTTCGGGTATGAGCGCTGTTCCCCGATTCGAGAAGGCCGGCAGGGCCGAGAAGCCGTCCGGCCGCTTCCGCCGCATGCTCGACCGGCTGTCCAGTTCCCAGGAGGATCTGGAGTCCGAGGAGCTGCAGGAGGACACGCACGCCTCGGGCTGCACGCGCATTTCCGAGTGCTCGGACCGCCAGATCGTCAAGGTGGCTGGTACCTTGCGGACGGTCACCTTGCGCCCGCGTGCCGGAGTGCCCGCCCTGGAGGCGGAGCTCTTCGACGGCACCGCGCCGCTCGACGTGGTCTGGCTGGGCCGGCGTTCCATCATCGGCATCGAGCCCGGCCGCAAGCTCATAGCCTCGGGCCGCATCGCCATGAGTCACGGGCGCCGGGTGCTGTTCAACCCCAAATACGAACTCCGACCACTCGGCAAGGAGTAGCCGGTGACGTCTCTCGACAAGCCGACGCCCGACACGCACCAGCCCCACAGCACCGACCAGCCGGCAGCCGACGCGAAAGCGGTCACGGAAGCCGCGCTCTTCGAGGCCTTCGGCGGCGTGCGCGGCATGGTGGAGACAGTCCTGCCCGGGCTGCTCTTCGTCACGATCTTCACCGTCAACAAGGACCTGAAGGCCTCGGCCATCGCCGCGCTGGCGCTGTCCCTGGTGCTCGTCGTCGTACGGCTGATCCGTAAGGACACCGTCAAGCACGCCTTCAGCGGTGTCTTCGGCGTCGCCTTCGGTGTGGTCTTCGCGATGATGACGGGCAACGCCAAGGACTTCTACCTGCCGGGCATGATCTACACGCTCGGCCTGGCGCTCGCCTACCTCGTCACGACCCTCGCCGGGGTCCCGCTGATCGGACTGATCCTCGGTCCGGTCTTCAAGGAGAACCTCTCCTGGCGCACCAGGAACCCCGGTCGCAAGAAGGCCTATGCCAAGGCCAGCTACGCGTGGGGGCTGATCCTGCTCGCCAAGTGCGCGATCCTCTTCCCGCTGTACTGGTGGGCGGACACCACGCAGCTCGGCTGGGTGCTCGTCGCGCTCAAGATCCCGCCGTTCCTGCTCGCGGTGTACCTGACCTGGGTCTTCCTCGCCAAGGCGCCGCCGCCCATCGACGTCTTCGCGGAGATGGAGGCGCAGGAGGAGGCCGAGAAGGCCCGCAAGGACGCGCAGAAGGCCCGGGCCGCCGAGGCCCGCAACTACGACGTCTGACCCGGCCGCGTACACGCTGGACATCGCCCGGCCCGTACGCGCCGGACAGGAGAGGGGCCCGGAACCGTGACACACGGTTCCGGGCCCCTCTCCTGTCCGGACCTCAGCTGTCGGAAGGCTCGCGGCGGACCGAGAGCAGGTCCTCCAGCTGCTCCTCGCGGGCCTGGGCGGCCACGAACAGCAGTTCGTCACCGGCCTCCAGGGTCTCCTCGGGGCTCGGCGTCAGGACGCGCGTACCGCGGATGATGGTGACCAGCGAGGTGTCCTCGGGCCAGGCCACATCGCTGATCGGGGTGCCGGCCAGTGCCGACTCCGGGGGCAGCGTCAGCTCGACGAGGTTGGCGTCGCCGTGGCTGAAGCGCAGCAGCCGGACCAGATCACCGACGCTCACCGCCTCCTCGACCAGGGCGGACATCAGACGCGGCGTGGAGACCGCGACATCGACCCCCCAGGACTCGTTGAACAGCCACTCGTTCTTCGGGTTGTTGACCCGGGCGACGACCCGCGGAACGCCGTACTCGGTCTTGGCGAGCAGCGAGACGACCAGATTGACCTTGTCGTCCCCGGTCGCGGCGATCACCACGTTGCACCGCTGCAGCGCCGCCTCGTCCAGCGACGTGATCTCGCAGGCGTCCGCGAGCAGCCACTCGGCCATCGGGACCCGCTCCACCGAGATGGCGGTCGGCGCCTTGTCGATCAGCAGCACCTCGTGCCCGTTCTCCAGGAGCTCGGCCGCGATGGAACGCCCCACCGCGCCGGCCCCGGCAATCGACACGCGCATCAGTGACCGCCCTCCTCAGGACCTTCGGCAAAGGCCTCCTCGACCTTCGCGATCTCGTCCGTACGCATCATCACGTGGACCAGATCGCCCTCCTGCAGAACCGTCTGCGACGAAGGCAGTACGGCCTCGCCCAGCCGGGTGATGAAGGCGACGCGAACGCCCGTCTCCTCCTGCAGCGTGCTGATCTTGTGACCGATCCAGGAAGGCGTCGTATGGACCTCGGCGAGCTGGACACCGCCGCTCGGGTCACGCCACAGCGGCTCGGCCCCCGAAGGCAGCAGCCGTCGCAGCATCTGGTCCGCCGTCCAGCGGACCGTGGCGACGGTGGGGATGCCGAGGCGCTGGTAGACCTCGGCACGCTTCGGGTCGTAGATGCGCGCCGCGACGTTCTCGATGCCGAACATCTCGCGGGCCACCCGGGCCGCGATGATGTTGGAGTTGTCGCCGCTGCTCACCGCCGCGAACGCCCCGGCCTCCTCGATCCCGGCCTCGCGGAGGGTGTCCTGGTCGAAACCGACCCCGCTCACCCGCCGGCCGCCGAACCCGGAACCGAGCCGGCGGAACGCCGTGGGGTCCTGGTCGATCACGGCGACCGTGTGCCCCTGCCGTTCCAGGGTCTGTGCGAGTGCGGCTCCGACTCGGCCGCAGCCCATGATGACGATGTGCACCTTGCGCCTACCTCGCAGTCCTGGTCGTCCGGATGACCTGCGAAAACACCCTGCTCACACTTCTCTCTCAGCTTGCGGGGCAAACAATGGGGCAACCACCTTCGGTGTTGCCCGGGGATGAGCTTATGCGGCGCCGCATCCACTGCCTCATCCGAGTGTGCGTACGCCGCGGCCGGAACGGCAAAGGGAACCCCGCGGGGGCTGCGCCGCGGGGCCCGCGGACCCCCGCCCAGCCCCTCGCACCGCAAGGATTCCGTTAAGGATTCCATGGACTTTTCCGGTGAGGGCGGGTAATTATGAAGGATTTACGGGCACCGAGGGGGTGGTGCCCCGACGGCCCGTCTTCGCAGCGCTTACGATCCTCAGCGTGTCCAAACTGACCGACGTGCCCAAACGGATCCTGATCGGCCGGGCGCTGCGCAGCGACAAGCTGGGAGAGACACTCCTCCCCAAGCGCATCGCGCTCCCCGTCTTCGCATCCGACCCGCTGTCCTCTGTGGCGTACGCACCGGGAGAAGTCCTCCTCGTACTGTCCATCGCGGGCGTGTCGGCGTACCACTTCAGCCCATGGATCGCGGTCGCCGTCGTGGTCCTCATGTTCACGGTCGTCGCCTCCTACCGGCAGAACGTGCGCGCCTATCCGAGCGGTGGCGGTGACTACGAGGTCGCCAACACCAACCTCGGCCCCAAGGCCGGCCTCACCGTTGCCTCCGCCCTGCTGGTCGACTACGTCCTCACGGTGGCTGTGTCGATCTCCTCGGGTGTGGAGAACCTCGGTTCGGCCATCCCCTTCGTCGTCGAGCACAAGACGTTCTTCGCCATCGGCGCCATCATCCTGCTGACGCTGATGAACCTGCGCGGCGTCAAGGAGTCCGGCAGGCTCTTCGCCATCCCCACGTACCTCTTCGTGTTCGGCGTCTTCGCCATGATCCTCTGGGGCGCGTTCCGCGGTCTCGTCCTCGGCGACACCATGCACGCCCCGACCTCGGACTACGAGATCAAGGCCGAGCACCAGGGACTGGCCGGGTTCGCCCTGGTCTTCCTGCTGCTGCGGGCCTTCTCCTCCGGCTGTGCCGCACTCACCGGCGTCGAGGCGATCAGCAACGGTGTGCCCGCCTTCCGCAAGCCCAAGAGCAAGAACGCCGCGACCACCCTCGCGGCGATGGGCCTGCTGGCCGTCACCATGTTCTGCGGCATCATCGGCCTGGCCATGGCCACCGATGTGAAAATGGCGGAGAACCCGGCCCAGGACCTCATCCACAACGGAGTGGCCGTAGGCGCGGAATTCGTCCAGGACCCGGTGATCTCCCAGGTCGCGGCAGCGGTCTTCGGTGACGGAACGTTCTTCTTCGTCATCCTCGCCGCGGCCACCGCACTCGTGCTCTTCCTGGCTGCCAACACCGCGTACAACGGCTTCCCCCTGCTCGGCTCGATCCTCGCCCAGGACCGCTACCTGCCGCGCCAGCTGCACACCCGCGGTGACCGGCTCGCCTTCTCCAACGGCATCGTGCTGCTGGCCGGCGCGGCCATCCTGCTCGTCTGGATCTACGGGGCGGACTCGACCAAGCTCATCCAGCTGTACATCGTCGGCGTCTTCGTCTCCTTCACGCTCAGCCAGACAGGCATGGTGCGGCACTGGAACCGCCACCTGCGTACGGAGCAGGACCCGGCCAAGCGCCGCCACATGAAGCGCTCCCGGGCCATCAACACCTTCGGCGCCTTCTTCACGGGCCTGGTGCTCGTCGTCGTCCTGGCGACGAAGTTCACGCACGGTGCCTGGGTCGCGCTCCTCGGCATGGTCATCTTCTACGGGACGATGACCGCGATCCGTAAGCACTACGACCGGGTCTCGGAGGAGATCGCCGCCCCGGACGCCCCGTCCGACGACACCATGCGGCCCTCCCGGGTCCACTCGATCGTCCTGGTCTCCAAGGTCCACCGGCCCACGCTGCGGGCACTCGCGTACGCCAAGCTCGTGCGCTCCGACCGTCTGGAGGCGCTCTCGATCAGCGTCGACCCGGACGAGACCAAGGCACTCAAGGACGAGTGGGAGCGACGCGGTATCAACGTTCCGCTGAAGATCCTCGACTCGCCCTACCGGGAAGTGACCCGTCCGGTCATCGAGTACGTGAAGGGCCTGCGCCGGGAGAGCCCGCGCGACGTCGTCAGCGTGTACATCCCGGAGTACGTCGTCGGGCACTGGTACGAGCACCTGCTGCACAACCAGAGCGCCCTGCGCCTCAAGGGCCGGCTGCTGTTCACCCCGGGGGTGATGGTGACCTCGGTGCCCTACCAGCTGGAGTCCTCCGAGGCCGCGAAGCTGCGGGCCAGGAAGCGCGCGGACTGGAACGCTCCGGGATCGGTCCGCCGAGGCCCCGTGGAGCGGCGGAACAAGGAATCCAGCCACAAGGGCTGACTCGGCGCAACCGTTCGTGGTAAGCGGCAGGGCGACACCCACGTAGACTCGTGGGTTGTTGTCCGGCCGCTTTCCCCTTGATCTCTGGAGCCACCCCCTCATGCAGAACGAATCCACATCGTCGCAGGCCGGGGAGTCGCTGATCGGTCGGGAGTACGAGGTCGAGGTCGGCCCCGTGGCACACGGCGGTCACTGCATCGCCCGCACCGCCGAGGGCCAGGTCCTCTTCGTACGGCACACCCTCCCCGGTGAGAAGATCGTGGCCCGGGTCACCGACGGCGAGAGCGACTCACGCTTCCTGCGCGCCGACGCCGTACAGATCATCGAGGCGTCCAAGGACCGGGTCGAGGCCCCCTGCCCCTACGCGGGCCCCGGCAAGTGCGGCGGCTGCGACTGGCAGCACGCCAAGCCCGGCGCCCAGCGCCGCCTCAAGGGCGAGGTGATCGCCGAGCAGCTGCAGCGCCTCGCGGGCCTCACCCCCGAGGAAGCGGGCTGGGACGGCACCGTCATGCCCGCCGAGGGCGACAAGCTCCCGCCGGGCGAGGTGCCCGCATGGCGCACCCGCGTCCAGTACACGATCGACGCGGACGGCCGGGCAGGGCTGCGCAAGCACCGCTCGCACGACGTCCAGCCGATCGACCACTGCATGATCGCCGCCCCCGGGGTCTCCGAGCTGGGCATCGAGAAGCGCGACTGGCCGCAGATCGCGTCGGTCGAGGCCATCTCCGCCACCGGGTCGCACGACCGCCAGGTCATCCTGACCCCGAAGGAGGGCGGCCGGCTGCCGCTCGTGGAGCTCGACAAGCCCGTCTCGGTGCTCCGCGTCGAGGAGAAGGACGGCGGCGTCCACCGCGTCCACGGCCGCGCCTTCGTCCGCGAGCGCGCCGACGACCGTACCTACCGCGTCGGCTCCGGCGGTTTCTGGCAGGTCCACCCGCAGGCGGCCAACACCCTGGTCCGCGCGGTCATGCAGGGCCTGCTGCCCCGCAAGAACGACACCGCCCTGGACCTGTACTGCGGTGTCGGCCTCTTCGCCGGCGCGATCGGCCAGCGCATCGGCGAGAAGGGCGCGGTGCTCGGCATCGAGTCCGGCAAGCGCGCCGTCGAGGACGCCCGCCACAACCTCCAGGACCTCGACCGCGTCCGCATCGAGCACGGCAAGGTCGACCAGGTCCTCCCGCGCACCGGCATCACCGAGTGCGACCTCATCGTCCTCGACCCGCCCCGCGCCGGTGCCGGCAAGCAGGTCGTCAAGCACCTGTCGGGGCTGGGCGCACGCAAGATCGCCTACGTGGCCTGCGACCCGGCGGCACTGGCCCGGGACCTTGCGTACTTCAAGGACGGCGGCTACAAGGTCCGCACGCTGCGGGCGTTCGACCTGTTCCCGATGACGCACCACGTGGAGTGCGTCGCGATCCTGGAGCCGGTGAAGAAGGACGACTGACCCGACTCCGTCGGGGAGGCGAGGGCGCCGACGGCGGGCACTCGGCTGCGCGCACAACCGCAGAAGGTCGCCTCCGGTGCCTGGCACCCACCCAGATCGGCTTCGCCGACCTGCACCTTGCCGTGTTCGCTGCCCGTCCGTGGCCGGACAGCCGGCACGGTGATCAGATCGGCAGCAGGCGGGCGATCAGGGTGCTGAGCTGTTGGACGTTACGGCACTCGTGCATCTCGACCAGGTCGGCATAGGCGAGTGCGGCGGAGTCGCCCGTGCCCCACTGGGCACGGTGCTCGGGGTTCAACCAGTAGACACGGCGGGCCTGTCCGACGACGCGTCGCACGGCTGGAAGGTTCGGATCGCACATGTTTGTCCGGGCGTCACCGAGTACGAACACCGTCGTGCGCGAGCCGACCGCTTCTCCGTACCGCTCGGCGAACTCACCCAACGCCGTACCGTAGTCACTGCTGTCGCGCCAGCTCGTGAGTTCCGCCTCGGACCTGATGCGCGCGCTCAGCTCCTCGGGGGCGGCTGCGCCGTGCTCCATCAGCCGGGTCACCTCGTCGATCCGGTTGACGAAGGCGAATGCCCGCACCCTGCTGAACTGGTCGTGCAGCGCCTGCACCAGCAGCAGCGTGAAGTTCGAGAAGCCTGAGACCGAGCCCGACACATCGCACAGCAACACCAGTTCGGGGCGAACAGGACGCCGCTTACGCAGTACGAGCCGCATCGGAACGCCGCCTGTCGACAGCGATCCTCGCAAGGTCCGCCGCAGGTCGATGGACCCACGCGCGGCACGGCGGCGGCGTGCGGCCAGCCGGGTCGCCAGTTTGCGGGCGAGGGGCTGAACGGTCCGGCGCAACTCGGCCACCTGGGCCTGCCCGGCGCTCAGGAAATCGACCCGGTCCGCGGTCGGCGCAATCGCCCGCCGGGCGATCTCGTCAGTGCCGCGCCGCTCGGCGACCCGGCGCCGTGCCTCCGTGGCGACCTGCCGGCGGAACGCCTCGATGCGCCGACGGATCTCGTCCTCCAGCAGCCGGTCGGCGAACCCTGTCGGGCCGGTCCGTGCCCGGATGCTGTCCCGGACGCCGGCCAGGAGCGTCTGGGGCTGGAGCCGCTCGAGCGTCTGGTGCGACGACCAGCCGCCCGGCCCAGGTGAGGATCCGTATCCTCCGAATCCGTTGACCGCCTCGACGGCCAGTCGGCCGAGCATTGCCTGGTCGCCCGTGGTGAGGGCGAGCGAGAGTCGGTCACGCAGATCACCCAGGTCTGCGGGCGCGTCCGTGCTCGGCGCCCCGACACCGCCCGGAAAGTAGAGGTCGAAGACCCCGTCGAAAATCGGCCGTTGACCCGCGTTGTGCAACAGCGTCGCGGCAAGCCCCTCGCGCAGCTGTTCGCGATCGGCCAGGCCGAGCGCGGCTACCGCCTGAGCCGCGTCCACGGTCTCCCCGGTGCCGATGCGGATACCGTGCACGCGCAGTGTCCCGACGAGACCGGTCAGTCGCTCCGCGACAGCCGTCTGCGCACTCACAGGGCATCCAGATCGAGCTTGGCGGACGCCTTCACGAGGTCGTCCTGATGCTTGAGGATCACGCCGAGACTGTCGCGCACGATGGTCTCGTCGAGCGTGTCCGCTCCGAGCGCGAGGAGTGTGCGCGCCCAGTCGATGGTCTCGGCGACCGACGGCACCTTCCGCAGGTCCATCTCTCGCAGCGCGCCGACCACCCGCACCACGGACTCGGTCAGCGCCTCTCCGAGGCCCGGTACCTTCAGCCTCACGATGTGCCGCTCCAACTCCTGGTCCGGGAAGCCGATGTGGAGGAAGAGGCAACGGCGGCGCAGCGCTTCGGACAGCTCACGGGTCGCGTTCGAGGTGAGGACGACGAACGGGCGTCGTGCGGCGGTGATCGTGCCCAGTTCGGGGACGGTGATCTGGAAGTCGCTGAGCACTTCGAGCAGCAGCCCCTCCACCTCGACGTCGGCTTTGTCCGTCTCGTCGATCAGGAGCACCTTCGGGTCGTCGCCGCGGATGGCTGTCAGCAACGGACGCGGCAGCAGGAACTCCTCGCTGAAGATGTCCGTGCGCGTCTCGTCCCAGGTCTTGTCGCGGCCCGAGCTGATGCACAGGAGCTGCTTGGCGTGGTTCCACTCGTACAACGCCCGTGACTCGTCGACGCCTTCGTAGCACTGCAGCCGGACAAGCCGCGCGCCCGCGACCTGAGCGACGGCTTTGGCGAGTTCCGTCTTGCCGACCCCGGCGGGGCCCTCTACCAGGAGCGGCTTGCCGAGGCGGTCGGCAAGGAAGACGGTTGTGGCGACCGCCGGAGATGCCAGGTAGCCGGTCTCGGCGAGGCGCGCAGAGACGTCGTCAACGGATGTGAACAGCAACGGGATCTCCAGCTCGGTGGGCGCACGTTCGGGACGTACTATCTAAGCGCTTGCTCAGGGGCGTGTCACGTGAATGTACTGAACGGCACCGTCGGGCGAATGTGGAGCCGTGCCCCGGAAACCGCAGAGTGAGCGCCAACGAACGCTTCTGCCGGGACCACAATGAAGTGTGTGGGCATCACTGCGGCGGAGCTGCTGGAGAGCGCGGCCGTCGGAGGGTTCGCGGCGCTGCTGTGGTGCCTGATCTTCGCTCCGGGGCCAGGGGCGGATGAGTGAGCGCCTATGAAGGGACCGACATGAGTGTCGGAGAGAAGGCCAAGGCCAAGACCGAGCGGGCTGTCGGGAAGGTCGTCAGGAAGGTGGCGCACGCGGTGGGTAACGAGACCACGGCAGCCAAGGGAGCCGCACTGGAGGCCCGGGGTAAGGCCCGGGACGTCAAGGAGAGGTCGAAGGACAGCTTCAAGCGCTGACCGCGCCGTGGTCGGAGGCGGTGCGAGGCTCGAGTGGCTTCGTGCGTCCGGCGGTGCGCGGCAGGGCTCGGTGCCGCAACGGTTGCCCCCAGAACGCATCCGTCGCACCGGCCCGCTCCTGTGAGCGACTCAAGGCGAGGGGTGGGCATCGGGGTTGTCGGCGTGGGTTCGAAATTTCGGACTTCATTCGGAAAACCGAGGTGCCGCGCATCCGGGAAGGGTGGTCGGTCATGTCAAGATCTTTCCCGAAATCGGCCCTATTCCGCAGCTGAAGAGCTGTCCTTCCGTGTAGTCCGGCCATCTGATCAGTCAGGCCTGCATGTTTGGCCCACAAGGTCCTGCGAATCTTTCGGCACTGCTCGCGAATCATGCGAGAAGTATTGACGCAATTCAGCGGTTCCCTATTATTCAGGTTGCTCGACACTTCGACCCTTGTTCGAAATTACGAACACGTGGAAGTTCCACCGGGCGCAGCGGAGTGCCTGCGAGTCGCGCCCACCGAAATGTCGAGCCGAGGAGGAGTGCGCCGCGCAGGTGTATGTCATGGCCATGCCTAATTGCGCATGGTCGCGCGCCGACCGCACCACAACGACAGTCCGGACAGCCTCTGACGGGGTCGGCCGGAACCGCTTACTCGAGGTTTGGGAAGTCCCCATGCGCAGTGGAAAATTCAGCCGCAGGCATCTGTCTGTGGTTCTCGCCGCCGCGGTCGCGGTCCTGGTCACGTTGGCGGCGATGCTCGTCGCCAACCCGGCCCAGGCGGCAACCAGTGGCGCCTTGCGCGGTGTCGGTTCGGGCCGGTGCCTCGATGTGTCGGGTGCCGTCCAGACCGACGGCACGTCCCTGCAGATCTACGACTGCTGGAACGGAACCAACCAGCAGTGGACGTTCACGGACGCCAACCAGCTGACCGTGTACGGCAACAAGTGCCTGGACGTTCCGGGCCACGCCACCACGGCCGGTACCCGGGTGCAGATCTGGAGCTGTTCCGGCGGTGCGAACCAGCAGTGGCGGGTGAACTCCGACGGTACGGTCGTCGGCGTGGAGTCCGGACTGTGCCTGGAGGCCGCGGACGCCGGAACGGCCAACGGCACGGCGGTGCAGCTGTGGACGTGCAACGGCGGCGGCAATCAGAAGTGGACCGGTCTGACCGGAACCCCGCCGACGGGCGGCACGTGCGCTCTTCCGTCTACGTACCGGTGGACGTCGACGGGTGTTCTGGCGCAGCCGGCGAACGGGTGGGCCGCGCTGAAGGACTTCACCAGCGTGATGTACAACGGCAAGCACCTGGTCTACGCGTCGAACGTGTCAGGATCGTCGTACGGCTCGATGAGGTTCGCTCCCTTCACGAACTGGTCGGACATGGCTTCGGCGGGCCAGGCCGGGATGAGCCAGGCCGCAGTTGCGCCCACGCTGTTCTATTTCGCGCCGAAGAACATCTGGGTGCTGGCGTACCAGTGGGGTGCGTCGGCCTTCGTCTACCGCACCTCCGGCGACCCCACCGATCCCAACGGCTGGTCCTCGCCGCAGCCGCTTTTCACCGGCAGCATCTCCGGCTCCGATACCGGACCGATCGATCAGACCCTGATCGCCGACGGTCAGAACATGTACCTGTTCTTCGCCGGTGACAACGGCAAGATCTACCGGGCGAGCATGCCGCTCGGGAACTTCCCGGGCAGCTTCGGCTCGTCGTACACGACGATCATGAGCGACACGAAGGCCAACCTCTTCGAGGGCGTACAGGTCTACAAGGTCCAGGGCGAGAATCAGTACCTCATGATCGTCGAGGCGATGGGCGCGAACGGGCGCTACTTCCGCTCCTTCACGGCCTCCAGCCTGAACGAGTCATGGACCCCGCAGGCCGCCGGCGAGAGCAACCCCTTCGCGGGCAAGGCCAACAGTGGTGCCACCTGGACCAACGACATCAGCCACGGTGATCTGGTCCGCAACAACCCCGACCAGACCATGACCATCGACCCCTGCAACCTGCAGCTCCTCTACCAGGGCAAGTCCCCCACCGCGGGCGGACCCTACGACCAGCTGCCCTGGCGGCCGGGCGTCCTTACCCTGCAGCGCTGACCCGCCTGATCCGCGGTGAGCGCGATGTGGTGCGGTCCGCAGGCGCGTAGGCGAGCGTTCTGCGGCGTGGGCAACTCCACCACCTGACCGGTACTCATCGCATGGAGGAACCCCATCCGCGCGTCGGATGGGGTTCCTCTTTTGAGCGCAGGCGCACTCGGCGAACGGCCGGCGCGCACCCCATGGCCGAGGTCGACTATCTCGTTGCCCAGCGCATGGAAATCTATGGTGGCGGTAGTAGACATTGGGTGGTGGGGTGGTTATGGTTTCTCACGTAGTCGAGATCGAGCAAGGCCCGGCAGGCATGAACTGCCAGGCAGTGGTACGCAGTTGCAGTCGCACGACGGTGCGGTGGTGGAGTTCCGAAGCCAGGGCTGTTGCAGGACGGCGACGGGACTGACGACCGGACCGGGCGGCCCGCGGGACCAGGGGCTGCCATGAGAAGGGCCGCAGTTCATGCGGCAGCGGTCCAGTAGGTGCAGCTCGCAGTACCAGTAGTACGCAGGTCTTGCTCGGTAAGCAGTTCATCCAGAGGGAAAGAACGGAGGAGCCCCGCGCCATCAGGATCGCCCGGGCGGACATCGTTGGGCCCGGGTACCGCAGGACATCGATAGTGAGGTGGTCTCCGGTCAAGCAACCGCGATCCCCGCGTCCCCGACAGCGTTCAGGTCGGGTCTGCGGAAACAGAGGGCCGGCGCAGTATCTGGGCCGGTGGATGGTGTAGAAGTTCCTTCGGGGCCTTGGTGCCAGTACGGCACCAAGGCCCCTCAACGCGTTCCGCAGAGAGGTGCAAATGACAGTAAATGACTCGTTCGGTCGTCTCGATGACGACGACTACCCCGCCTACACCATGGGCCGGGCCGCTGAGATGCTCGGCACCACCCAGGGATTCCTCCGCGCCATCGGAGAGGCCCGACTGATCACCCCGCTCCGCTCCGCGGGCGGCCACCGCCGCTACTCCCGCTATCAGCTGCGCATCGCCGCGCGAGCCCGGGAACTTGTCGATCAGGGCACCCCCATCGAGGCAGCCTGCCGCATCGTCATCCTTGAAGACCAGCTCGAAGAAGCCCAGCGCATCAATGCCGAATACCGCCGGGCCGCGGGGCCGTCCGTTCCGCCCACGCCCTGAGACGGTGCACCCCAGTTCTTTCCGAAACGTTGTGCTCCGGATGGATTAATAGCTGCGACGGCGAGATGAGGGTTTGACGTGCCACGGCGGGAGCATTTTTCCCACGCGCCGACCGCACCGCGCACTACCTGCCCACCCCCGGCGGCATGCTCACCGGTGCCCTGCCCCGGCTCCTGCCCGGCGACACCCTGCTTCTCTGCACCGACGGCCTGACCGAACCCCGCATCGGGCCCGGGCGTGAGCTCTACGGCGATGACGCCCTGCGCACCTCCACGCCCTCCGCGCAGGACATCCTCCGGCTGTGACGGAACGTCACTGATGCCGGGCCTACCCGGGTTTGACGATGGGCGGAGCGGTGCCGCGGAGGTTCCCGGCACCGGCGGCGCCGGGAACGTTCAGCCCGTGGTGCGAGGGTTCACTTGAGGCGTTCGAGGCACAGGGTGAAGTCCCGGCCCGCGCCGCCCTGGGTGTAGCGCTGGTACTGACTGTCGCAGGTACCGTCCGTGCCGGAGGTACGGCCGGTGACCTTGAACTGGGCTTCGGGCGTGCCGCAGTCCACGATCTCGAACTCGGGATCGCCGACGGATATCACCGCGGTGGCCGACGCGTTGCCCGCGTGCAGGCAGTCACCCGCGTCGGCGGTCGCCGCGCCGCCGAACCAGGTCGTGTACCCGCCGTACACGACGACGCCGGCCACGACGACGGTGACGACTCCCCTGAGGACGCGTTTGACGCTCGAGCCGCGGGCGGGGACCGGCGCGGCGGGTTGTCTGTACGGGTTCTGACCGGGCGGCGGCGGAGTGGTCATCAAGTTCCCCTGAGGTGTCGTGGGCCATGTCGATCGGCGGCAGAAAATACCACCATTGACCGACGCCGGGACCCGCCCGTGACCACCGGGCCGCTGATCCGGTTCCGGGCGGGCGGCGTTGAACACGGCCGAGAGCAAGAATGTGTTCCAGGCTGCCCTGTTGGCGCTGGTTGCCGTCGAAGACGAAGCGGGTCTCAGCGGCCCACCGCGGTTTCCCGATTGACGCGTGACAGCTTCTCGGGGTTGCGGACGGCGTAGAGGCTGATGATCCGACCGTCCTCGATGCGTACGGCCAGGACGCTGTCGATCTCGTCGCCGAGGCAGAGGAGCAAGGCCGGATGGCCGTTGACCTGCGTCGGTCGCAGCGCCCTGCGGCTGTCTCCCGGCCCGAGGGCGATCCGGCCCAGAACCTCGGCCACCGCGTCGGCGCCGACGACAGGCTCCAGCGCGGCCGGCACGATTCCGCCACCGTCGGTCAGCAGGACGACATCGGGCGCGATCATGTCGAGGAGGCGCCGTAGATCGCCCGTTTCGAGCGCCTGCCGGAACGCGGTGAGCACGTCGCGGGTCTCCGTCGGGGACACGACGGCGCGGGGCCTGCGCGCCGCGACGTGGGCCCGTGCACGGTGGGCGATCTGCCGGACTGCAGCGGGCGTCTTGTCGACAGCCTGCGCGATCTCGTCGTACCCGAGATCGAAGACGTCGCGCAGCACGAAAACGGCCCGCTCGGTCGGCGCGAGCGTCTCCAGCACGAGCAGCATCGCCATGGAGACGCTGTCGGCCAGCTCGATGTCGTCGGCGACATCGGGAGCTGTCAGCAGAGGTTCGGGCAGCCAGGGGCCGACGTAGGACTCCTTGCGCCGGCGCAGCACGCGCAGCCGGGTCAGCGCCTGGCGTGTGGTGATGCGGACCAGGAAGGCGCGAGGGTCGCGGACCGTGTCCTGGTCGACGCCCGCCCAGCGCAGCCAGGTCTCCTGGAGGACGTCCTCGGCGTCGGCCGCGGAACCGAGCATCTCGTAGGCAACGGTGAACAGCAGGTTGCGATGGGCGACGAACGCCTCGGTGGCGGGGTCCGTACCCCCGACGTGAGGGCTGTGCCCGCTCACGCCGGCAGCCGGCTCGGTGCGCTCGTCCATCGTTGGCTCCCACCTGTCGCGTCCAGTCCCTCCCGCACAAGTCGCCGTTCCTCACGTACTTGTGACACAGAAACGTGGTGGCCTGCGTCACATCGCCGTGTTGTCACAGCACCGGGCCGATCGGCGACTCATGGGCATCAGGACGCTGCCCGGCCGATCCGGGCGGCACACGATTCCACGAGCGAGGACGTTGTGATGGAACCCCGTATGAACCTGTTCGAGAACGAGACCGGTGCCAGGATCGGCAAGCGGATCTTCGCCGTGAGCCAGGTGATCCAGGAGTCGCCGCTGCCCAAGTCCACCCAGGAGCTGGTGCAGCTGCGCGCCAGCCAGATCAACGGCTGCGGCTTCTGCGTCGACATCCACGGCAAGGACGCCGCAGCCGCAGGTGAGACCGCGGCCCGGCTGAACCTGGTAGCCACCTGGCGTCACTCCACCGTGTTCACCGAGGCCGAGCGGGCCGCGCTGGCCCTCACGGAGGAGGGCACCCGCATCATCGACGGCTACGAAGGCGTTTCCGACGAGACCTGGGCCCAGGTCCGCAAGCACTACGACGAGGACCGGACCGTCGCGCTGGTCGCCCTGATCGCCATGATCAACGCGACCAATCGGCTCGGCGTCATGCTCAACAACCAGGGCGGCGCCTACGAACCCGGCGATCTCGCCGCCATCGCCGGCTGATCAGTGTCGATGCCGCCGGGCCGACCCACGATCGTCCGATCCGGGTCGGCCCAGCGGCGAGGCCACCCACCCCGCCCCCGTACGACGACCGGCGGCACTCCGCCGAGTTCGACCCGCCTCAGTCCTTCGGCAGGCCCACGCGCCGCAGCCAGGACTCGACGGCGGCGCCGGCCTTCCGGACCTCCTCGCCGCGCACCGCGAGTCCTTCACCGATGGTCGCCCCGGAGCAGAAGTCCGCGTAGTCGCGCTCCGTGGTGCCGAGACCGCTCATCGCGTACGTCGTGACAGGGAGGACGGTCTTCCCGCTGAAGTCGAACGCATCGGTGAACGTCGACATGATCATGGGGGCGCGAACGTTCCATATGGGACTCGCCAGCAGCACCGTGCCGTACTGGTCGATCGAGTCCGGGAATCCGGCGATCGCGGGGCGGGCATCGCCCTCCTGCTCGCGGATGTTGCGCGCGACGGTCTCTTCGTAGTCGTCGGGGTAGGGGTCGACGGCCTTGATGCGGTGCACGTCGCACCCGGTGCGCTCGCTGATCATCCGGGCGAGGACCTCGGTGTTGCCCGTCCTGAGGTCGGTGCGCCCGCCGTAGTAGTAGTTCTCGCCCGGCCGCGAGAAGTAGGCCAGCAGCACCCGCTGTCCCGGCGTGACGGACGGGGCAGGCCGCCCGGTGGTCTTCGTGGCCGCAGGTGCGCTCCCTTCGCCCGGTGGCGGGGAACAGCCGCTGATCCGGGCTCCGGTCATGACGGTCACTCCTGCCAGAAGTGCGCCGCGAAGCAGCGCACGGCGTCGTGCTCCGGCCGACGGGCCTGTTCGTATGTCGGTGATCTTCTGCTTCTGGGACAAGGGGCCCCCTGGGGCCGTGGGACGGGCCGCCGATGGTGGCGGAACGGAGGGGGATGGCCGGGGCCGCCGTGTCGGGCGGAAGCCCCGGCCACCTTGGGCGGTTCGCGGTCAGTCGGTCAGTCGCCGCTTGCCCAGCTGTCCTGCGACGGCCGGGTCCCGGTGGTCGAAGAACAGGGAACTGCCGGTGTCCAGGCCGGCGATGGAGGCCATCTGGTCGTCGGAGAGCTCGAAGTCGAAGACATCGAAGTTCTCGGCCATGCGGTCCGCGCGAACGGACTTGGGGATGGTCACGATGCCGCGCTGGACCAGCCAGCGGAGCACGACCTGGGCCACGGACTTGTCGTGCGCCCTGCCGATGTCGCTGAGGACCGGGTTCGTGAAGAGACTGTTCCTGCCTTCGGCGAATCCGCCCCAGGACTGGATCTGAACGCCGTGCTCGCGCATGACGTCCTGGTCGGCGGTGCGCTGGAAGAAGGGGTGGGTCTCGATCTGGTTGACCGCGGGCGTCACGTCGTTGTTGCTGAGGAGGTCGACGAGGCGGTCGGGGTAGAAGTTGGCGACGCCGATCGCCTTCGCACGGCCCGCGTGGTGCAGCTTCTCCATGGCCCGCCACTGCCCGTACACGTCGCCGAAGGGCTGGTGCATCAGGTACAGGTCGAGATGGTCGAGGCCGAGCTTGCGCAGCGACGTTTCGAAGGCGCGCTCTGCGTTGTCCTGCGCGGGCGCGTCCTGGATCCACAACTTGGTGGTGACGAACAGGTCCTCGCGCGGGATGCCGCTCTTCCTGATCGCGCGGCCGACGGCTTCCTCGTTGCCGTACGCGGCGGCGGTGTCGAGCAGCCGGTAGCCGGCGGTGAGGGCGTCGGTGACGGTCCGCTCGGTGTCCTCCGGCGGGATCTGGAAGACGCCGAAGCCGAGGATCGGCATCTCGACGCCGGTGTTCAGGGTGACGGTCTGCACGGGGTCTCCTTGATGCGATGCGATGCGATGCGGTGTGGGCCTGCACGCCCGGGGCGTGACGGGTCAGAAGGTGATGAGGGCCTTGAGGACACGCCGGTCGGCCATGTCCTGGTAGGCGGCGGGGACTTCGTCCAGGGAGATGGTCCGGTCGAAGACGCGGCCCGGCTGGATGGTGCCGTCGAGCACGGCAGGCATCAGATGCTCGATGTAGGCGCGGGCCGGGGAGACGCCGCCGGTGAGGGTGATGTTCCGCATGATCATGGAGGCCCCGATGGGGCCTTCCTCGTACTGCGGCATGCCCAGACGGCTGATCGTGCCGCCGTCGGTGACGGCGGCGAGGGCGGTGTCCAGGCCCTGGCGGGCGCCGACGGCCTCGATGACCCTGCCGACGCCGTTCCCCGCGGTCAGCTCGCGTACACGGGCGACGCCTTCCTCCCCGCGCTCGGCGACCACGTCGGTCGCCCCGAAGTCGCGGCCCAGGTCGGTGCGGTCGGTGTGCCGGCCCATGAGGATGATCCGCTCCGCGCCCAGGCGCTTGGCGGCGATCACCGCGCACAGGCCGACCGCGCCGTCCCCGATCACGAGGACGGAGTCGCCGTCGGACACGCCTGCGGTGACGGCGCCGTGGTGTCCCGTGCCCATGACGTCGGACAGGGCGAGCAGGGAGTGCAGCAGCGGTGAGTCCTCGCCGACCGGGAGCCTGACCAGGGTGCCGTCGGCGTACGGGACGCGGACGGCCTCGCCCTGGCCCCCGTCCACGCCGTCGATGCCGTACCGGCCACCGTGCCGGCACGAGGAGTGCAGCCCCCTCGCGCAGTAGTCGCACGTGTTGTCGCAGTAGGTGAACGGGGTGACGACCAGGTCACCGGCCTTGATCCCGGTGACGTCGGAACCCGTCTCCTCGACGACGCCGAGGAACTCGTGGCCCATCGGGCGGCCGGTGTCCGTCACGGGCATGGATCTGTAGGGCCACAGGTCGCTGCCGCACACGCACGACAGGACGGTGCGCACCACGGCATCGGTGGGCCGGTGGACCTGTGGGTCCGGCCGGTCCTCGATCCGGACGTCGCCGGCTCCGTACATCACTGCTGCGCGCATGGGGTGGTGCTCCTGGTGGAAGAGGTTCGGTCGTCATGGGAGAAGCCGGGCACGTACGGCGCGGGTCAGCGCTCGAGCATCTGCCGCTGAGCGTCGGTATGGGTGTCACCTGCGGCGGGCGGCAGACTGCCGAGCTTGTCGAGCTGTTCGGCGGTCAGCTCGACGCCGTCCGCGGCGGTGTTCTCCTCGACCCGGGTCACGCGCTTGGTACCGGGGATCGGGGCGATGTCCTCACCCTGGGCGAGCAGCCAGGCCAGGGCCACCTGCGCCGGTGTGGCGCCGACCTCGGCCGCGATGGCCTTGACCTCGTCGGCCAGTCGCAGGTTGTGCTGGAAGTTCTCGCCGGTGAAGCGCGGGTTGTCGCGGCGGAAGTCGGTGGCGTCGAACTGGTCGGCGGAGCGGATCGTGCCGGTGAGGAACCCGCGGCCGAGCGGGGAGAACGGCACCAGGCCGATGTTCAGCTCGCGCAGCACCGGCAGCACCCGCTCCTCCACGCCCCGGGTCCACAGGGAGTACTCCGACTGGACGGCCGTGACCGGTTGGACTGCGTGGGCGCGGCGGATGGTGTCGGGGCCGGCCTCGGACAGGCCGAACGCGCGGACCTTTCCCTCGGTGATCAGCTCGCCCACCGCGCCGGCCGTCTCCTCGACGGGAGTGTTCGGGTCGACCCGGTGCTGGTAGCAGAGGTCGATGTGATCGGTGCCGAGACGCCGGAGCGAGCCCTCGACAGCGGTGCGAATGTTGGCCGGGCTGCTGTCCAGGTTCCACGCACCGTCACCGGCATGGGAGACGAGACCGAACTTCGTCGCCAGAACGACCTCGTCGCGACGGCCCTTCAAGGCCCGGCCCAGAAGCTCCTCATTGGTGTACGGGCCGTAGATCTCCGCAGTGTCGATGAGGCTGACACCGAGCTCCAGCGCGCGATGCACGGTGCGCACGGACTCCGCCTCGTCCGTTCCGGACCCGGTGTAGCCGTGCGACATCCCCATCGCACCGAGACCGATCCTCGACACCTCCAGATCACGCAGCTTGATGGTTTTCATGACTATTTCTCCCTTTTGTTTGTTTCCTCGTTCAGTCTGCTCCGTGGCAGCGCGGCTTCTCCGCATACACGCGGGCGCCGGGACGGAGCCGAAGGACGCCGTCGGACCGGCGGAAGGTGCGAGTGGGCACGTCATCCACAGTGCCGCTCCAGGCGTCGAACAGGCAGGCCGGGTTCTGCCGGGGAGCGGCCAGCGGGGGTGTGACAGGGCCCCTCTCGCGCATGCCCTCCCGGTGGCGGCGGGGCGACACTGGCACCATGGCACCCGAGCACACGAGCGGCGACGAACTGGCGCGATTCCTGCACGCCCGTCGCACCCAGACCAGTCCCGGCAGCGTCGGCCTCACCCCCGGGCCCGGAGTGCGCCGCACGCCTGGACTGCGCCGCGAGGAGCTGGCCACGATCGCCGGGATCAGCATCGACTACTACACCCGCATCGAACGCGGCAAGGAGACCCGGCCCAGCTCCGCGGTGATCGACGCCCTGGCCCGCGCCCTCCGCCTCGACGACGACGAGCACCACCACCTGCGTGAGCTCGCCGCACGCGCGGCCCAGCACGCGTCCGAGCCGCCGCTCCCACCGAGCCGGACGGTCCGCCCGCACCTGAAGCTGTTGCTGGAGACGATGCGGCCGAATCCGGCCTACATCGTCAGCCGGAGCATGGACCTGCTCGCCTGGAACACCGGCGGCCTGGCCCTGTACGCGGGAATGGCCGACTGGCCCGCCAACCAGCGGAACCTGGCCCGCTACCTCTTCCTCCACCCCACCGCGCGCGAGTTGTTCCCCGACTGGGACACGCAGGTCCGCGGCTGCGTAGCCCGCCTCCGCGCCGAGGCCGGTATGAACCCCGACGCCCCCGACCTGGTCACTTTGGTCGGCGAGCTCCTGCTCAAGAGCCCCGACTTCGCCAGGCTGTGGGAACGCTACGAGGTCGTGGGCCGGAAGAAGATCCAGAAGACCTTCCACCATCCTCAGGTCGGTGTGATCACCCTCAGCGGGCAGAGCATGCACATCGAAGGCACACCGGGCCAACGCTTCGGTGTCTACACGGCCGAACCCGGCTCACCCGATCACGACTCGATGCTCCTCCTCGACATGACCTCGCCCCAGCCCGCCGGGAGTTCGCACACGCAGGACGAGCAGCACCCGCCCACACGGCCCTGACCGGTTCCCGTCGCCGAATCGGCGTCCGGCGCCGACCGGCGGTGCGGGGCGGCCGTCGTACCCGGTACCCGGCGGCGGCACCCGGCTCCACGAACCCGGTGGAGCGGGACCGTCCGGCGGGCAACCGCTGATCCGGCCTGCCTGACGCGACGGCCGGACATCCCGGTGGGTCCGGCCGTCGCGCGCAGGTCCGCAGGCTGCCCGGGAAGCCGCTCGTCCAGCCGTGAGCGGCGCCGAAGGCGTGGGGCTTCCGGGGCCGGATCAGGCGAGGCGGCCGAGGATGTCCTGGGACTCGACGAGTCCCTCGTCGCTGGGCTCCTTGCCTTCACCGAAGCGCCGTGCGGCCTGGCGGGCACGCAGGTCGAGATGCGCCTCGGCGGGCTTGGCGTAGCCGTGGCGGGCGCGGGCTTCGGCGGGGGTGAGCACCTCGTCGGTGCGCGGGGGAATGCCGAGCTTGACCGGTGCGACGACAGGGACGGTGGAGGGGGAGAGCTTCTCCAGGATCGTCAGCTCGGCACGGGGGCTGAGATGCAGGAGGGCGAAGCCGGCCTTCACGACGGGCACGATCAGGACGTCGGTCAGTCGCGACTGCCGGATGCCGGCCATCTGGCGCATCCAGCGGGGCAGTGTGGCGATGGTGGCTGCCCGGATCGCCCTGGCCGCCACCAGGGCGCCGGGCTTCTCCCACCAGGGCATCCCCGGAAGGAGGACGAGTTCTGTCCTGAGCAGGTGGTGCATGGCCTGCTTGGCGATCGGGCTGGCGGACATCTTCGGGCGCATCCGCTCGAAGTACGCGCGGACACCGGCACGGTCGCGTGGGATGTCACCGGGCGGGCAGGTCTGGAACTCCGCGGCCACGGCACAGGATTCCCAGTACTCCTTCTCCTCGTCCGCGGAGAGCTTGCCCGGCCCGTACTTCTCGTAGGCGTAGAGGATCGAGTGCCAGCCCGTGAGCTGGATCCACAGCTGGGAGTCGGGGTCGTTGGCGTCGTAGGTGCCGCCGCCGTAGGGCAGTGTCCCGATCGCCTTGGAGTGGACCTTGACCAGGATGTCCGCCGCTTTGCACACGTCCCGTGAGCCCGCGAAAGCCACCATCGAGAAGTAGCGCAGGGTCCGGTCGTAGCGGGTGCGGGGACGGCGGTAGATGTCCTGGGTCCCGTGCACGGCCGCCACCAGGGGCGGGTCGAGTTCCTCCACCACGACAGCCCGCTGCAGAGCGACGGTCGGCGCCGTGGGATAACCCCAGACCTTCCACACCACCGAACCGGGGCCGAAGAACCCGTAGTCCTCGTGCGGCTCGACCGTACTGTGCCGTGTCGGCATGCTGCGCCTCCTCATGTCCGTGCTGCGTACGCCTGATGGCTGTCCCGGGTCTGCCCGACCGTATTTACGACACTGCCGTCGTAAATTAAGACACGGATGCCGTAAGATGCCAAGGTGTCGACCACGAGCAGTCCGAAGGCCAGACCGCGCAAACGTCGCCCCTACGCCCCGCGGGTACCGATCGAGGAGCGCCGTGAGCAGCTGCTCGACGCGGCGCTCGCCGTGATCGTGGACGCGGGCCACGACCGGGTGTCCATTGACGCCGTGGCGAAGCAGGCCGATGTCGCGCGGGCCGTGGTCTACAGCGCCTTCGGTGATCTGGGCACACTGCTCAGTGCGTTGCTCGACCGGCAGCAGGCGCGCGCCTTCGGCCGTCTGCTCGCCGTCTTTCCCCAGGGGGACGGTCTGCGCGATCCGGCCGGGTTCGTCGCGGAGTCGGTGCGCCGCGGGGTGGAGATGCTCTCCGAGGACCCCGACACCTGGCGGCTCATCCTGCTGACCCCGTCGGCCATGCCCTCCGTGGTCCATGAGCGGATCGAGGCGGACAGGGAGCGGGTGCGGCAGCGGGTGGCCGAGTGGATCACCCGGCTCGGGGCCGCGCGCGAAGACGTCCCTGCCCTCGACCCCGAGATCATGGCTCATGCGCTGGTCGCCTGTGCGGAACACTTCTGCCGCATCGAACTCACCGACCCCGGCAGGTTCGCCCCGGAACGTCTGGCCGGGCAGATCCGGGCGGCCCTCGGCGCGCTGTGGCCGCCCGGTTGATCCATGGCCGGAGGCCGTTCGGGCTGAAGCCGTTGTGCCTGGCGGGTCCGTCCGGGGGTGTCGGGTGAAACGAAAGCGGTACGCCCGCCCACTGCTCAATGCGTTGACATGTACCGGACTAATCAGGATGCTGTGAGAGCGCTCTTCCATCGATGTAAACCCCCCGCCGGCCCGGCGTCGCAGCGGCGGCCAACCTTGGAACGGGACCATGAAGCTCTCTCGACTTCTCTCCGGCGCCGCCGCCGTCGTGCTCTCCGGCGTCCTCGCGGCCGTCATGTCCCTGTCGTCCGCCCAGCCCGCTCAGGCCGAACAGACCATCAGGGCCGCGGATCCGAGTGTGATCCGGGTCGGCAGCACCTACATATCGGCGCAGTCCACCGGTGGGGGCATCGCCGTGCGTCAGGCGTCGTCGACGGCCGCGCTGGCCTCGGCGCCCGCACGGCAGGTGTGGTCGGACACGGCAGGCCGCGGTGAGGTCTGGGCTCCGGAGATCGTCACCGACGGCGGCCGCTACTACATCTACTTCTCGGCCGGCCGCGGATCCGCCCACCGGATGTACGTCATCAGCTCGGCCGGCCCGGACAGCGGATACACCGGGGAGAGCCAACTGGCCCTGCCGGACAACAAGTGGGCCATCGACGGGACCCTGTTCACCTTCGGTGGGCAGCGCTGGTTCGTGTGGTCCGGCTGGGCCGGCGACACCAACGTCGAGCAGAACCTCTACATCGCGCGGATGAGCGGTCCCACCACGCCGACCGGAGCGCGGTACGTCATCTCGCAGCCTCGGGAGAGCTGGGAACGGGTGGTCGGAAACCCGTTCATCAACGAGAGCCCCGAGGCCATCAAGGACCCGAACGGGCAGTTGCACATCGTGTACTCCGCCAACGGCAGTTGGAGCGACCAGTACTGTCTGGCCGACCTGCGGCTGCGGGCCGGCGGCGACCCGACGTACGTCTGGGACTGGTACAAGTCGAACGGCTGCCTGTTCGGCTCCAACCGCGCGACGATGATGTCCGGTTGGGACCCGACGCTGTACGTCAACGGCCCCGGCCACCACAGCTTCGTCCTGCTCAACGGCGACATCAACACCAGCCCGCCCGCCGGCCCGAGGTTCCCCCTGATGTTCCATGCGGTACCGAAGGGGACGCCGTACACGTGGGAGAACCGGTACTGGTACACCGGGACGTTCGCCTGGTGGGGCAACACGACCTACAGCCGTGCCAATGTCCCCGGTCCGACGGCCGACACCGGCTGGAGCCTCAAGTTCTTCGAGTAGGGCGGAGGGCGGCCGGCGCGGTGCTCGGGCGGGCCTCCCCGCAGGGGCCCTTCCCGCACCGGCCGGCCCGATATTCGGCTGCGGAGCTCCGTGGGGCCTCCCATACTGAGCGGGCTCGAACTCCCAAGCCCCGAAGGAACATTCCCGCGTGCAGGCCGCCGTCACCGTCACTCCCGCCCAGATTCCCGAACTGCTGCTCGGGCTCGCCACCGTGCGGCCCGTGTTCCTCTGGGGAGCCCCCGGGATCGGGAAGTCGTCGCTCGTGCGGAGGTTCGCCGAGTCGCTGGGACTGGAGTGCGTCAGTCTCCTTGGGACGCAGCTCGCGCCCGAGGACCTGATCGGTGTGCCGCAGATCCGCGACGGGCGTTCCGTGTTCTGCCCGCCGGAGATCATCGCGCGCGACGAGCCGTACTGCCTCTTCCTCGACGAGCTCAACGCCGCCACCCCCGATGTCCAGAAGGCCTTCTACTCGCTGATCCTGGACCGGCGGATCGGCTCGTACGAGCTGCCCGCCGGCTCGATCGTCATCGGGGCCGGCAACCGCGCCACGGACAACGCGCTGGCGAGGCCCATCGCGTCCGCGCTGGTGAACCGCCTCACCCACGTCCATCTGCGGGCATCGGGAGCGGACTGGCTGGTGTGGGCGGGGGAGAACGGCATCCACCCGTGGGTGACGGACTACCTCGTCGACCGCCCCGACCACCTGTGGTCGCAGCCGCCCAAGACCGAGGAGCCGTTCTCCACGCCGCGCTCCTGGCACATGCTCTCGGACGCCCTGCACTCCTTCGGGCCGGACGTCGACGAGCAGACGCTGAAGGTGATCGTGCACGGCACGCTGACGCCCGCGCATGCCGTCTCGTTCTGCGGCTACGCGAAGATCGTGCGCCACACCTTCGGCATCGAGGCGATCCTCAAGGGCGACGCCTCCTGGCCCGCCCGGCTCGAGGACCGTGACCTCCTCTACTACCTGGCCGAGGCGTTCCGCGGACGGCTGGTGAAGGAGCTGCCGCGCCAGAAGGAGCACGTCTCGGCTTCCATGCGGCAGGTCTCCTACCGGGCCAAGTCGCTGCTCGTGCAGCTGGCCGAGATCTCGGTCGAGGTCGCGCAGACCGTCATCGCGGACGACGCCGACGGCCTGCCGGTGCTGCCCGCCTGGTTTCTCATCGACGCGGCGCGCGACATGCCCAGACTGGTCGAGGCCCGGCGATGAAGGCCGTGTCGCGCGGGGCCAAGGGCGGCGGCGGGAAGAACGGCAAGGGCGGGAAGAACGGCAAGGGCGGCACCTCCGACCCGGCCGCCGAGGCGTTCGCGGCTGGGCTCGCGACGGTCAAGCGGAACCCTGCCTTCGCCGCTGTCGACGCTTCCGTCTGCAGACAGGACAAGTGCGCCCTGACCCCGGCCGGGGGACTGGCCGCCGTCACCTCCAACGGCACCATCCACGTTCACCCCGCCAAGCGGGCGGATCCCGCCGAATGGGCCTGGGCCCTGGCCCACTGCCTGCTGCACCTGGGCTTCGGGCACGTACCGGCCGCCGCGGACGACCCGCGCGAGCAGCCCGACCGGTTCGACCTCGCGGCTCGCTGCACGGTCGTCAACCGCTTTCTGCTCACCTTCCCGGTCGGCCGTCCCCCCGTACACCTGCCGGAGTCCTTCCCCGGCGGTGACGAGGCAGAACTCGCCGCCCGCTGGCGCCGCGACGGCATCCCCGCCGCCCACGAGCTCTGCGGCACCGCGGGCGGACACCCGGACCAGGTCCTCACGACGTGGCCGGCATGGAACAGCACCTCTGTCCCGGACTGGGAGACGGCCTTCGCACACGCCCTCACCCGGAGCGTCTCCACCGCCATGGACGTGGCGGGCGGACGCGTCGACCGGGTCACAGGAGAGCGCGCACCGCAGCACCCCTGGAGCCGGGCCATGAACTGGTTCGTCTCCTCGTACCCGCTGCTCGGCGGACTCGCCGCCGGCCTCACCGTCGTGGCCGACGCCGAACTCGCCCGCACGCAGGGCATATCGATCGCCGCGGTGAGCTCTGCCGCGGGTGAGATCTACATCAACCCGCTGCGTACGTTCACCGATGAGGAATGGCGCTTCATCATCGCCCACGAGATGCTGCACGCCGCGCTGCGCCACGGCGAACGTCGCGGTGGCCGCGACCCGTTCCTCTTCAACGTCGCGGCCGACTACGTCGTCAACGACTGGCTCGTCCAGATGCGCGTCGGCGACATGCCCGAGGGGCTGCTGTACGACCCGGGCCTGCGGGACCTGTCCGCCGAGGAGGTGTACGACCGCATCGCGGTCGACCTGCGTCGGCAGCGGCGGCTCGCGACCCTGCGCGGCAAGGGCGCCGGCGACATCCTCGGCGAGCCACTGCCGCACGCGGGGGCCCGCCCGTACACCGACCTGGACGAGTTCTACCGGCGCGGCCTGGTACAGGGTTTCGATCTGCACCAGTACGGTGAGCGCGGCCTGTTGCCGGCCGGGCTGATCCAGGAGATCCGGGCGCTGGCACACCCGCCCGTACCGTGGGACGCGCGGCTCGCCCGCTGGTTCGACGAGTACGTCCCCCGCCCGGAAGCCGTACGCTCCTACGCGCGCCCGGCGCGGCGCCAGGCCTCCACACCTGACATCCCGCGCGCGGGCCGCTACTTCCCGCCCCAGGAGACGGCCCGCTGCACGTTCGGAGTCGTTCTCGACACCTCCGGCTCGATGAACAGCGCCCTGCTCGGCAAGGCGCTCGGTGCCATCGCCTCGTACGCGGAGGCCCGCGACGTACCCGCGGCGCGTGTGGTGTTCTGCGACGCGGCACCGTACGACGCCGGATATCTGCCACCGGCCGAGATCGCGGGCAGGGTCCGGGTGCGCGGCCGTGGCGGAACCCAACTGCAGCCCGGCATAGACCTGTTGCAGAGGGCCGACGACTTCCCGTCGGCGGCCCCGGTACTCGTCATCACCGACGGATGGTGCGACACCCTGCGGATCCGCCGTGAGCACGCCTTCCTGATCCCGCAGGGCGCCTCCCTGCCGTTCACGCCGCGCGGCCCGGTGTTCCGGCTGAGCTGAGGGTGCGGCGTCCCCACGTGACGTCACGGATGTCCGGCACCGACCGGCCCCGGCCGCCGCAGTGGCTTCGTCACGCCGCGTCCGTGCGGGCGTCGGTGCGGGGCGTCGGTGCTTACCTCCGACGTAATCGACGCTCCGTCACCGCCCCGGCAGACTGGTCCCATGACGCACACCACCGCGGATGTCACCCGCGCCACCGTGGAGAAGTTCCTCGCCCTCCGGCTCGCCGGGGACACCGAGGGGCTGACCGCCCTCTTCGCCGACCACGTCGACTGGCTGCTCGCCGAGAACCCCGCAGTCCCCTGGATCAGGCCCCGTTCCACCGCGGCTGAATGTGCCTCCCAGGGTGCGGAGTTGGCGGAGTACACCGTGCCGGAGGATGCCCGCGCGTCTGTCGACGCCTTTCTCGTCGACGGCGCCGACGCCGTTCTGATGGGTCACCTCTCAGGAACCGTCCGCGCGACGGGCAAGTCCTTCGCGGGCCCCTTCGCGCTGCATCTCACCGTCGAGGGCGGCCGGGTCACCCGGCATCATCTGTACGAGAACAGCCTGTCGATCGCGGAGGCGTGTGCTCCCTGAAGATGCCTGGTGGTGCGGCATCCCGAGGAGGCGATCGGGCAGGTCGGCATGGGTTTCCCGCGGCTCAACGCCAGCTGCCGCGGCGGGGGTTACCGCCTTCGGCGGATGTCCCTCCTCGTTCCGTCTGTGCCCGCGCGGGCTTCTTGACGCGATGGAAGTTACCGGTAACATCGAGCCTGCTCCTTTCCGTGACGGGCTGACGGGCTGACGGGCACGGCAGGCCCGCCCGTGGAAGGCCGCACGGGGAACATGAGTCACCTCCGGCGTCGCTCCCTGCGAACCATGCCCCCGACCAGGGATCGGAGATCTCCTGATGCGAAACCACCTGCGACTGCCGCCCCCTGCCCCCGCCCCGTTGTCGGGCCACCTGCCCTTCGGTGACGCGACGGAGGCCACCGACCCCATCGAGGTGACCAGCAGGTACCTCACCCGCGGCGGCCGCCCCTGGTTCCCCGTGTCCGGCGAGTTCCACTACACCCGCTGCCCCGCACGGCACTGGGAGGAGGAACTCCTCAAGATGAAGGCCGGCGGGATCACCGTCGTCGCCACCTACGTGATCTGGATCCACCACGAGGAGACCGAGGGCCGTATCCGGTTCGACGGAGACCGCGACCTACGGCGTTTCGCCGAGCTGTGCGCTCGCCACGACCTCGGCCTCATCCCCCGTATCGGGCCCTGGTGCCACGCCGAAGTACGCAACGGTGGGCTGCCCGACTGGATGCTCGCCCGGGACTGCGCACCACGCACCGACGACCCCGCCTATCTGGAGCCCGTGCAGCGGTGGTTCGCGGCCGTCGGGGAGCAACTGCGGGGAATGGACCGGGCCCACGGCGGTCCTGTCGTCGCCATCCAGATCGAGAACGAGCTCTACGACCGGCCCGGCCACCTGCTCACGCTCAAGCGGCTCGCCCAGCACAGCGGCCTCAGCGCACCGCTGTGGACAGCCACCGCCTGGGGCGGCGTACAGCTTCCCCCGGACGAACTGCTGCCCCTGTACGGCGGTTACCCCGAGACCTTCTGGACCGATGCGGACGGTGGCTGGCCCGACACCTGCCGCAAGCACTTCTTCTTCACCCACCAGCGGGACGACGAAGGCATCGGCGCCGACCTGCGGCCCACGACCGTACGGGGCGGGGCGGGTGCGCCCACCGACCGGTTCCCCTGGGCCACCTGCGAACTCGGCGGCGGCATGGCCCACTCCTACCACCGGCGGCCGCGGGTCGACGCCGCCGATGTCGCCGCACTCGGACTCACGAAGATCGGATGCGGTTCGGCCTGGCAGGGCTACTACATGTTCCACGGCGGCACGAACCCGACGGGCGAACTCACCACCCTGCAGGAATCACACGCCACCGGTTATCCGAACGACCTGCCGGTCCTCAGCTACGACTTCCAGGCTCCGCTCGGCGAGTACGGCCAGTACAGGCCCTCGTACCACGAGCTGCGCCTCCAGCACCTGCTGCTCGAGGACTTCGGGCACCGCATCGCGCCCATGGCCTCCGCCCTGCCCGGCGAGCAGCCCACCGGGCAGGACGACCGTTCCACCTTGCGCTGGGCGGTGCGCTGCGACGCCGGGGCGGGATTTCTGTTCGTCAACAACCATCAACCGTACGAACCGCTGCGCTCCCACCCCGAGACCACGTTCGGCGTCGACTGGCCCGACGGCACCGAACTCTCGCTTCCCAGCACGCCGGCGACCATCCCCTCCGGCGCCTTCTTCTGCTGGCCGCTCCGCATGCGGGTGGCCGGGGCGCGGCTGGAGTGGGCGACCGCACAGCCCGTGTGCCGGGTCGAGGCCGACGGGCAGACCGTCCTCGTACTCGCCGCCGTCGACGGCATCGACCCCGAACTCGCCCTGGACGCCTCCACGGTCTCGTCGGTGAGGACGCCGAGCGGCGACATCACCCGGGTCGACGGACGCATCCTGATCACCGGTCTGGCAGCCGGGACCGACGCCCTCGTGGAGATCGACACCGCCGACGGAGGCCGCGTCGCCCTGCTGGTACTGGACGCGACCACGGCCCGGAGTGTCTACCGCGGCCGCGCCTGGGACGCCCGACGCCTCGTGCTGTGTTACGAAGGGGTGGTCTTCGACCACGAAGAGGTCCGCATCCACAGCGCCGCCGGGGAACCGTCCTTCGCGGTGCTCCCGGCCCCGCAGGTACCGCTGAAGGTGACCGGCGCCCAGGTGCGCACGGAGCCCGACGGAGTCTTCACCCGCTACCGCCTGACCCCGGCCCCGGAGCAGTCGGCGGCCCCGGTGGCCCTTGCCGTCCGGCTCACCAGGCCCGCAGGCCCCGCTCCCGCGCCGAAGACCAACGCCCTGGGCAGGGCGAGCGCTCCGGCCGACGAGGACTTCGACACCTCGGCCGCCGAATACCGCCTCGACATCCCGGACGACGTCCTCGACCGGCCCGACGGAGTTCTCCTGCACATCGACTGGACGGGAAACGTGGCACGCGCGTACACGGGTGACACGCTCGTGGCCGATCAGTTCCAGGCCGGACAGCCCTGGGAGATCGGCCTGGACCGGTTGGACGCGACAGCGGTACGCACCCACGGGATCACGCTGCGGCTGCTTTCCCTGCACGAGGAGGAACGCGGAGTGCACCTCCCGCCCGCCGCGGAGCCTGCCCCTGAACGGGATCACCGAGAGGCCCTGGTCATCGGTGCCACGCTGAACACGACGCGGAGTTGGGCGGTCCGGCCGGGCTGAGCCGGGTGGGCACCGGTCCGGCCGTCCGGCATATCCTGCTTTCCGGCCGGACGGCCGTGCCCGATCACCGGCGCTCCGGAGGGGACCCCAACGATGCCCGCAGCCGCTACCGGCGGACCGGCTCCGGCCGGGCGCAGCCGCCGCAGCTTCGCCCGGTCCAAGCCGGTCATGGACGATGTCGCCCGGCTCGCGGGCGTCTCCAAACAGACCGTCTCCAGAGTCCTCAACAAGAACCCCTCCGTGCGTGCCGAAACGCGTATGAAGGTGCTGGCAGCGATGAACGAACTGGGATACCGGCCCAGTTCGAGCGCCCGCTCCCTGGCCAGCGGCCGTACCCGGGTGCTCGGCGTGATCTCGTTCGACGCGGCCCGTCATGGACCCGCCTCCCTCCTCACCGCGATCAACCTCGCCGCTCGCGAGGCCGGATACCTGATCAGCTCGATCTCCTTGCCCCCGTCCGACGCGGACACCGTCATGAAGGCCGTGGACCTGCTGGCCGCGGAGGGGGCGGACGGTGTCATCGCCATCGCTCCTCAGCAGAACACCGACGAGGCGCTGTCCGGCGTCGTCCCGGCCATTCCGCTGGTCACGCTGGAGAGCCACCTCGGCCCGGACACCCCCGTCGTCACGTCGGACTCCGCCGCCGGAGCCCGCATGGCCGTCGAGCACCTCCTGGCCCATGGACACTCCACCGTCTGGCACATCGCGGGGCCGGACGGCTGGCTCGCCGCCGAGCAGCGCGTATTCGGCTGGCGTGAGGCTCTGGAGGAAGCGGGCGCATTCGTACCCGGCCGGCTGATCGGCGACTGGAGTGCCGGCTCCGGGTACGCCCTCGGCCGGCAACTGGCCTCCCGGCCGGAGGTCACGGCCGTGTTCGCCTCCAACGACCACATGGCACTGGGAGTGCTGCGAGCCCTGCACGAGGCTGGGCGCCGGGTGCCCGAGGACGTCAGCGTCATCGGCTACGACGACATCCCCGAAGCCGCTTACCTCATACCGCCGTTGACCACCGTCCGCAACGACTTCGCAGAGACCGGCCGACGCGCGCTCCACCTGCTGCTGCGGCAGCTCCGGGGGGACGTGGAGAGCGATGTCCGCTCGGTCGTCCCGGTCGAACTCGTCGTGCGGGCCAGCGCGGGACCTGCGCCGCGGCGAACAGGCGCCTGAGGTTCTCCCGGCGCCGAGGTCCTGCCGCCGGAGTTCATGGAGCCGTCATCCGCACCCCTTGCCACCTGCTCGAACGTTCGTTCATGATCTGCGGCATGCCAGCAGACATCCGTGCGGACAGTGAACCGGGTCCACGCCTGCCACGCCGGGTCCGTATCGGATACGGGCTCGGCTCCCTGTGCACCGGCACCTTCGCCACCGTGCCGGGACTGATCCTGCTCTACTACCTCACCAACGTCCTCGCCGTACCCGCGGCCGTCGCGGGGGCGGCGGTCTTCCTGCCGAAGGCCTGGGACGTCCTGGTCAACCCGCTGGTCGGCGCGGTGTCCGACCGCAGCAGGCTGCGCGGCGGGCCACGCCGTCCGTTCCTGCTCATCGGCGCCTGCACCCTCCCACCGCTCTTCGCGCTGATCTTCGCCGCGCCCCCGCTGCGGGGAGCGGCCGCGGCCGGCTACGTGGCGGTGCTGTTCCTGCTGGCGGCCACCGCGTACGCCGTCTTCCAGGTGCCGTACGTGACGATGCCCGCCGAGATGACCGAGGACCCGGCCGAACGCGGCCGGATCCTGGGCTGGCGGGTGGGTTTCCTCGGCGTCGCGATCCTGCTGTCCGGGGCGCTCGCACCGGCGATCGCCCACGCCGACGGCGACAGTCCGGCGAGCTACCGGACGATGGGGATCGCCGTCGCCGTCCTGCTCGCCCTGGGCATGTTCGGCGCCTGGTTCACCACCCGGTGGGCCCCCGCGGTGGCCCGCAGCGAGGCCGAACCCTCGCTCCGGGCCCAGTTGGCCGCCGCCCGCTCCCACAAGCCGTTCCTGTTCCTGGCCGGCATGTGGACCCTCCAGGCCCTCGCCATCGGCGTGATGCTCGCGGGAGTCCAGTACTTCGCCACGTACACCCTCGGCTCACCCAGCGCGGTCACGCCGCTGTTCGCGTGCCTGATCGGACCGCTCGTCCTCGTCATGCCGCTGTGGAACCGGCTGGCCCGCCTGCGCGGAGTGAAGGGGGCCCAGTGGTGCGCGTCCCTGCTCTTCCTCGCCGGCGCCGTGCTGCTCGCCTTCACCCCGGCGGCCGGACCGGCCCTGGGCTACGCGGCGGTCGTGCTCATCGGTGTCGCCTACGCCGGGCTCCAGTTGCTGCCGCTGACCATGCTCGCGGACACCCTCGCCGCCGATGTCGCCCGTACCGGCAAGAGGCGGGCCGCGACCTTCACCGGACTGTGGACGGCCGCCGAGACCCTGGCCTTCGCGCTGGGTGCGGGGGTGTTCGCGCTGGTCCTGGCGGTGACGGGGTTCCGCTCGTCCGACGCCGACCACCGGGTGGCCCAGCCCGAGGCCGCCCTGACCGGCATCACCATGGGCATGAGCCTGCTGCCCGCCGTCCTCGCCGGGGCAAGCCTCTGGCTGCTGCACCGCTACCGCGAGGACCGCATCGGGCCGGTACCCCCGGAGTCCGTACCTCAGCCGTCCGCAGTGCCCCCGCAGCCCGCACCTCAGCAGGAAGAGACCGACCGTGTCGACTGAAACCACCCGCGCCCTTCCCGCAGGCCGTTCCGCCGCCGAGGTGCTCGCCGAGCTGCGCGGCCTGCGGGAAGCCGACGCACCCACCCGCGGCGGGCGCACCTTCGCGTACGTCTACGACGCGGGCCTCGACGGCCTCGACGAACTGGCCGCCGCCGCGTACACGGCGTACGCGACCGTCAACGGGCTCGACCCCACCGTCTTCCCGAGCGTGGCCCGGCTGGAGAACGACCTGGTGGGGGCCGTCGCGGCGCTGCTGGGCGCACCGGGTGCCCAAGGCACGTTCACCAGCGGCGGGACGGAGAGCATCATGCTCGCCGTCAAGACGGCCCGGGACCACGCGCGTTCGGTACGAGGCATCACGGCACCGCAACTCGTCCTCCCGGCCACCGCGCACGCCGCCTTCCACAAGGCCGCCCACTACCTCGGCCTGGAGACGGTCGTCGTCCCCGTCGACCCCGTCACCTTCCGTGCCGACGCCGCCGCCGTCGGCGCGGCGATCACCGACCGCACCGCGCTCGTGGTCGCCTCGACCCCCTCGTACGCGCACGGGGTGATCGACCCGGTGGCCGAGATCGCCGAGGCCGCCTCGCGGCGCGGGGTCCTCTGCCACGTCGACGCCTGCATCGGCGGCTGGCTCCTGCCCTACCTGCGGCGCGCCGGACGCGAGGTGCAGCCGTTCGACCTGTCGGTTCCCGGGGTCACCTCGCTCTCCGTCGATCTGCACAAGTACGCGTACGCGGACAAGGGCGCCTCCGTCGTCCTCTACCGGGATGCCGAACTGCGCCGGTACCAGTACTTCGCCCATGCGGGCTGGCCCGGCTACCCGGTCGTCAACCCGACGGTCCAGGGCACGAAGTCCGGCGGTCTGCTGGCCCAGGCGTGGGCGGTCCTCCAGCATGTCGGCGAGGACGGCTACACCACGCTGGCCGGCCGGGTCGCCGAAGCTTCGGACCGGCTGCTGGCGGGCCTGCGCGGGACCGACGGCGTACGGGTGCTGGGGGAACCGGCCGCCGGACTCGTCGCCTTCACCGTCCACCGCGGGCCGGTGGACGGTGACCCCGACCTGAGCCTGCTGCTCCACCTCGCCGACGAGATGCGCGACCGCGGCTGGTACCTGCAGCCCCAGCTCTCCTTCGACGGCCTGCCGCCCAATCTCCACCTCACCCTGACGCCGGCCACCGTCGGGCAGGTCGACGCGCTGCTCGAGGACCTCGTGGCCGCCCTCGGGGCCGCGCGGGCGCTGCCGCCGGTCACCGTGGCCCCCGGGCTCGCGGAGATCGCCGCCGGGCTGGACCCGGAGATGCTCGCTCCGGACGAGATCGCGGCCGTCCTGGCCTTCGCGGGGCTCGGCGGCGGCTCCGGGCTCCCGGGCAGGATGGCACCCGTGCTGGTGCTGCTCGACGCGCTCGACGGGCCGCTCAAGGAGCGGCTCCTCACGGAGTTCATCGGCTCGGTCTTCCAGGTCGGCTGAGCAGCCGCGCCCAGGTCGGGTGCACCGCGCGCACGGGACCGTCCCTGCTCAGGGGCTGAGCGACCGCCAGATCCTCTCCGGCAGGACGCGCGCGGCCTGATCGAGGTCGACGTCGTCCATGCCGGACAGCCAGCGGCGCGCGGTCGCGACGACGGGTCCCATCACCAGTGCCTCGACCAAGGGGACGGACAACGGGGCGAGTTCTCCCGTTTCGACATGCTGCCGCACCCACTCGGTCATGGGCGACAGCCTGGCCTCCTGGGCGTCGCGGAGCTGCCTGGCCTGCGCCATCCCGAGCCGGTCGGCGTAGGAGGAGTGCAGGAGCCGGGCCGCGTCCGGGTGCTCCTGGATGAAGGTCAGATAGGCCCGCACGAGGGCGCCGATGCCGGTACGGGCCGTGCGGGAACGCTCCACGGCTGCGGCCAGCTCGGCCAGGAGACGGCCGAGCCAGCGGCGCAGCAAGGCGTTCATCAGGCCGTCGACGCTGCCGAAGTGGTGGTAGAGGCTGCCGAGACTGACACCGCTCGCCTTGGTGAGGGCACTGACGGTGACGCCCTGGTCGCCGGACTCGGCGTACACCTGGAGGGCGGCGTCCAGGAGGCGGTCGGCAGTTTCCTCGCCACGTTGTTGCTTGGGGCTCATGGTGACCATCAGCGTAGTACCCCGAGGTCACGGCCACGCCGGCGCAAAGTGGAATCCTTTTCTAGAAAGATCTTCCAATCGGAAGGATCGATGGTTCAGACTGTTCCCCGTGCCGGGTGCCTGTGCCGGCCCGTGCGGACCGCGGGGGAGCGCATGGACGGAACAGGCGCCCGGCCGACCGGCCGGTGAACGGGGAGAGCGTGAACGGGGAAGACGGGTTCGACCTCGCGGGCAGTGGTGCGGAGCCGCTGCGCGCGAAGGACCCACGGCGGATCGGACCGATCCCTCTGGTGGGCCGGATCGGGGCCGGCGGCATGGGGCGGGTGTACCTCGGCGTCGCGGACGGCCGGTACGCCGCCGTCAAGCAGATGCTGGCTTCCGTCGTCGCCGAGGACGAGGGGTTCGTACGCCGGTTCGGGCAGGAGATGGACAACCTCGCACGGTTACCTGCCGAGGCCACAGCGCCCCTGCTCGCGAGCGACCGCACCGCGGAGCCGCCGTGGTTCGCCACCGCGTACGTGCCCGGGATCACCCTGGCAGAGGCCGTCGAACCGCACGGCGCTCCTTCCCCGGACTCTCGACCGGGCTCCCCACCCGGCCCTCCGCCGGGTGCCGGCAGCGGAAGCCCCGTCCCGGCAGACGCCCTGTGGCTGCTGCTGCGGGAGGTGGCCGCCGGACTGAAGCCGGTGCACGCGCTCGGCATGGTGCACCGGGACCTGAAGCCGTCGAACGTCATGCTGACCCTCGACGGCGTCACCCTCATCGACTTCGGCATCGCCCGCGCCGCCGAACAGAGCCAACTGACCCGGACCGGCCTGATCGTCGGCACACCCGCGTACATGTCGCCCGAACAGGCCATGGGCACACGGCGGTTGACCAGCGCCTCCGACGTGTTCGCGCTGGGACTGCTCGTCGCCTACGCGGCGAGCGGCCGCTGGCCTTTCGCGGACGGGGCCGAGGGCAGCCCGCTCTACCGCATCGTGCACGACGAGCCCGATCTGGGGCCGGTGCGCGAGCGCGACGCCCGGCTCGCCGAAGTCGTGGCGTCCTGCCTGGACAAGGACCCGGAGGGCCGTCCGACCGCCGCCGAGCTGGTCGAACTCATCGGGCGGCGGAGCCCGTCGGCCCCGGGCCGCTGGCCCGAGGCCGTCATGGAGAAGCTGACCCTGCGGGCAGCCTTCGCCGCGCGGGTGCCCGGGAACATCGAAGACCCGTACGTCCCCGTGAGCGCACCGGACCCCGCAGAGGACGCGAGGAACACCGGAGGTGCGGGGAACACCGCAGGTGAGGGTGGCACGGGGGACGTACCGGCGACCGCACCCGATGCCCGTTCCCCGCGGCGTGAGCGGCGTCGTACCCGCATCCTGCTGGCCGTCGTGCCCGTTGTCGTGACCACCGTCGGGACGACGCTGGCCCTCCAGAACCTGCCGTACGCCACCGGCCCCGACCACGCCGTGGGATCGACGCCGTCCGTCTCCGTCACCGCACCGGCCGACCCCACGCAGTCGTCCGGCGCGAGCGCATCGGCCGCCCCCGCGTCGGACCGGCCGAAGAAGCCGGAGGGGAAGGGCAGGTCCTCGCCGGACACCGCGAAGGGCGGTGCCGGTACGGGCGGCGCGGCTTCGGGGAGCGGGGCGGGTGACACCGCCGGAGGGAGTGATGGGTCCGGTGGTTCCGCCGGTTCGGGCAGCTCCGGCACGGGCGAGGGCGAGTCGTCCGGTTCGTCCGGCTCGGGGACCTCCGGTTCGGCCACAGGCGGAGGAGAGCCCGCGCCGCCGCCCTCGTCGGGCACCTTCCGGTTGAAGAACGCCGACAACGGTTCGTGCCTGATCCAGGTGTACGGCTCCGCGGACGACGGCAACTGCGCGGACCCGAGCGCCTCCTGGACCACGGTGAGCGCCGAGAACAACAGCCTCAAGGTCGTCAACAAGCAGTCCGGCGCCTGTCTCGTCGCCAACATGCTGGGCCAGGCCGTGTTCGTGGGCGACTGCACCCAGGGCACCCAGCGCCTGTGGCGCTGGGGCGCGGGCGGCACCTTGAAGAGCGTCCCGAACGGCGGCTGCCTCGACCTCGCCTACGGCGGCGGCATCTCGACAGCGACCTGCGCGTCCGGGAAGGCGTCCCAGAACTGGCGGAAGTCCTAGCCCTCCGCCACTGCGGAGCAGCCACCGTCGCGGCGCGGCCGGGCACCGCCTCGGCCCGGTCGGCCGCCGCCGGGGGAGGGGAGCTACGGCTTGCGCCCCAGCGCCACGTAACCCGCGCTGACGATGTCGTCCTGCCCGGGGATCGGCTCGCCGAGCTCGGGGTGCCACGCCTCGGCGGCCACGATGCCGGGCTCGACGATCTCGAGTCCCTCGAAGAACGCGGCGAACTGGGCGCGGTTGCGCGGCGCCAGCGTGAGCGTGTTGGCCTTGTACATCTCGTCGACCTTGCGCGCCTTCTCCGGATGGAAGTCCGCGGTGAGGTGCGAGATCACCAGATAGCTGCCCGGCGCCAGCACGTCGGTCAGCCGGCTCACCAGTTCGTAGGCGCCGCCCTCGTCGGTGACGAAATGCAGCAGCGAGATCAGCGAGAGCGCGACCGGCTTGCTGAAGTCCAGTGTCTTGCCCGCGTGTTCGAGGATGGCATCCACGTCCCGCGCGTCGGCCTGCACGTAATCGATGCTGCCCTCCGGAGTGCCGCTCAGCAGGGCCTCGGCATGGGCGAGCACGATCGGGTCGTTGTCGCAGTAGACGACCCGCGTGGCGGGCGCGGCCTCCTGGGCCACCTGGTGGAGGTTGGGCTCGGTGGGTATCCCGGTACCGATGTCGAGGAACTGCAGGATGCCCTGGTTCGACAGCCACCGCGTGGCGCGGTGCATGAAGGCCCGGTTCACCTTCGCCATCACCGGGACGGCGGGCTCCACGGCGAGCATCTGCCGGCCCATCGCCTCGTCCACCGGGTAGTTGTCCTTGCCGCCGAGGAACCAGTCGTACATCCGCGCGGGGTGCGGCTTGCTGGTGTCGATGTGCAGTGCGGCGCTGCTGTTCTCCGGTCGGGACATTGCGAACTCCAGGGGGCATGAAGCTGTGGATGATCAGTTCGCCCCAAGAATAGGGAACTTGAGCGCGGAAGAGGACACGTTCGCAGGCCGGCGGGCCATCGGCCGCACGGCCGGCGGCTTCCGCAACGGATGGGCGTGACTCACCGCTCCCGGCCCGCACGGACAGTCCGCAACACGTTCTTCATGCCCTGTGCATGGTCCGCGGGCCGGACCTCACGCGATGATCGGCAGCACCTCCGCGACGGGGCTGGGGGTCGAGGACGCCGACAGCCGCACGTCCTTCGACCGCACGTCCTGAGCCTCGGCCCACCTCACCGCGGGTCCATGAGCCTGTGGCGGCACCGACACGACGATCAGCAGGATGGAACGGAGTCACCACCATGCCCTCAACCAAAGGGCGTTGCCACGCACGGCGTCTCACGGCGCCCGCGGCTCTGCTCGCCGCAGCGCTCCTGATGTCCGGAACACCGGCGACGGCCGCCACCTCGGCCCCGGCTGCCGCCGCCACGTCCGTACTGCCGGCCAACCCGTACGCGGGTCCGCCCGGAACCGCCACCATGCACGGTGACACCGGCTCCTCCGACACCACTCCACTCGCAGGCCCGGGGCCCGGAAGCCTCTCCGGCAAGCTGAACGGACTGCTTTCCGCCTGCCCCACCGTCCTCGTCGGCGCCGACGACTACCCCGTGGCGCTGTGCACGCCGATTCTGGGCCAGGTGCCCACCGTCCATCTCCTCGATCCGCACACCGGCGCCTCCCTCACCTCGCTGCAGCTGACCAAGGGCTCGCTGCTCGGCGGCGTCTACGCCTACATCGACCACGAGGACCGGCTCGTCGTCGTCGACGGCAGCCGCTCCCTGCTGCGCATCGGGCACCACCGGGACGCGGCCGGCTCCTGGCGGCTGACCGTCGACAGCAGCCTCCCGCTCGGCCCGGCCGTGCCCGCGGACGATGCCGTCACCGGGCTCTCGCCGGACTGGCAGGGGCGTGTCTGGTTCGCCACGGGTGGCGGCGTCGTCGGTACCGCGGACGACAGGACCGGGACGGTGAGGTCCGTGGCGCTCCCTGCCGGTGAGCGGGTCGCCAACAGCATCTCGACCGCACCGCAGGGCACCGCCGTGACCACCACCCACGCCACCTACCTGCTCACGGCGTCCACCGACGGCACCCCGCGGATTTCCTGGCGGCAGGTGTACGACCGGGGCCAGGCCCGTAAGCCCGGCCTGCTGAGCTGGGGCAGCGGTTCCACGCCCACCTTCTTCGGACCCACCGACGGCACGGACTACGTGACCATCGTCGACAACGCCGACACGTCGGTCCGGCTGAAGGTCTACCGCACGTCGACCGGTGAGACCGTCTGCTCGGTCCCGGTGCTGCTCGCGTCGGGCGGACCCGGCAGCGAGAACTCCCCCGTCGGCGCGGACCGCAGCGTCTACGTCGCCGGCACGTACGGCTATCCCTACCCCGCCGTGCCCGAAGGCGCGGGTGACAGCGTGCCCGCATCGGCACCCTTCGCCGGTGGCCTGAGCAGGGTGGACGTCCGGGCCGACGGCAGCGGCTGCGACGTTGTCTGGGACAACACGCTGCGCTCCGCCGCCGTGCCGAAGCTCTCCACCGCGGACGGGAAGCTGCATACGGTGCTGCGTGACCCGGTCATTCCCGGAACCAAGGGGACCAGCCTGCTCGACCCCTACCGCTACGCGCAGATCGACCCGGCCACGGGAGCAGTCCTGCGCAGCAAACTGATAGGGGTCGGCGCCCTGTACGACACCCTGCAGATGGCCGGGACCGTCGCACCGGACGGTGCCTACCTGCAGGGCACGGTCACCGGCATCCTGCGGATATCCGCGGGCTGAGGGAACGCCGAGCGCAGGGCCCGGTCCCGCCGGACCGGGCCCTGCGCGAACCGTGGCGCCGTGTCAGTGGCTCAGGGTGAACGCCTGGGCCGCGGATCCGTTGCACGGCTGCTGCGACAACGCGGCACCGTTGGCGGTGGAAGAGCCGTTCACGGTGAGGCACTTGCCGCTGTGGCGCGCGGCGAAGCGATACGCGCCGGCCGTGCCGACGGCCTCGGGCCGCCACTGCTGGTTGGTCCCCCCTTCGTAGCTCCAGAGGTGGACCCTGGTGCCGTCCGCGGTGGCTCCGGTGCCGCCGTCGACATCCCAGACCTTGGTGTTGTGCTGGTTGACGACCTGGTAGTTCCCACCGGTGGTCGGCCGGAACTGCCAGCTCTGGTTGGCGCCGTTGCCGCAGGCCCACTGCTGGAGGCCGGTGCCGTTGGTGGTGCCCCAGTCGGCGGCGTCGAGGCAGGCTCCGCTGTGGCTCCTGACCTGGTACCAGGTGCTCGGGTCGATGGAGCCGACGGGAGGTTCGGTGGTCCCGCCGTCGCCGCTCCAGACGAAGGTGGCGACCGCGCCCGCGGGGAGGGTGTAGGCGAGGGACTTGCCGTTGTCGGTCACGGAGAAGCGCTGGGCGCCGGCCGCGGTGTTGACGACGTAGGCGGCGCGGGTGCCGTCGGGGTTCTGGAAGGCGACGTTCTGGACGCCTCCGGCACCCTGGCTGGTGGAGCCGATGCGGGTGGCGCCGGGCTTGATGAACTTGGTGACGTGGCCGAGGACGTAGTACTCGGCGTTACGGCTGACGTTGCCGTTCGCGATGTCGACGATGCCGTTGCACCTGTTGGTGCAGTGGCCCTGGTGGGGGCCGCCGTTCTGGTCGAGGGCGAGGTTCCAGTTGATGACGGTCTCGCCGCCGTTGCGCATGTTCTGTACGACGAGGTTCTCGGCGTGCCACTGGAGGGTGTCGCGGAAGGTCGTGCCCGGGTCGGCGCTCTCGGTCCCGGAACATTCGGTGAAGAAGACGCGCTTGCCCGCGTTCACCACCTGTTGCTGCGCCGAGGGCGTGCCGCCGTAGCAGTGGAAGGCGGCGCCGATCACGCGGCTGATCCCCTGGGTGCCGTTGAAGACCTCGACCGGGTAGTTGGGGTGGTCCCAGTTGTGGTCGTAGGCCAGGAGGTTGGTGGGCAGGCCCGCCGAGGTGAGGGTGCGGTCGAGCACCTTGAAGAACTCGGCCTGCTGCGAGGACGTCATGCTCATGGACGGGTAGCTCGTGGCGAACTCGGGCTCGTTCTGCACGGTCAGGTCGGTCAGGGTGATGCCCTGCTGGCCGTACGCCCTGATCGAGGCGACCAGGTAGTCGGCGTACGCCTGGTAGTGCTCGGTCCTGAGGCTGCCGCCGTTGAGGGAGTTGCCGGTCTTCATCCACGCGGGCGGGGACCAGGGCGATCCCATGAAGCGGATGGCGGAGTTGACCGCGGTGGCCTGCTTCAGGACCGGGATGATCTCCGCCTTGTCCCGGTCGATGGAGAAGGAGCCGCGGGTGTCCTCGTAGGTGTAGAAGTCGCCGGTGGAGTTGAAGTCGGTGCTGCCGAGCGGCTGGCGCAGGTAGTTGAGCCCGATGCCGTCCCCGTCGGCGGAGAACAGGGACGTCATCAGCGCGTTGCGCCTGTCCTGCGGAAGGCCCTGGATGAGGCGGGCGGAGGCGCCGGTGACCGAGGCGCCCGCACCGGTGAACCTCTGGCTCCTGCTGGTGCCGTCGATACGTATGTCGACGGACTGGGGGGTGCCGGTGAACGGGACGCTGCCCTCGGCGGACAGCTTCTTGCTGCCGTCGGCCGTGGTGACCCACACCTGGGCTGTCGGGTCGGCGGCCTGCGCCGTGCCGGTGCCGGTGCCGGTGAGGCCCAGTCCGGTCACGGCCAGGACGAAGGCGGCGCCTGCGGCACGTGTCCGCGGACTGAGGGGACTGCGAGGTGGCATGGTGCGGCTCTCCTTCGGTCGGTACCTGACGGGGTGGTGCGGCCGGCTGTCGCACCCCGGCGCGCCGGGGTGGGGGTGAGCGGACGGGTCTCGCCGCAAGGTCTCCCGGTCGGCAGGTACGACCGGTGCGCGTAAGAAGGCCATGAGTGTCCTTCCCGCCGTGACGTCGGCATTTCGTGGGGGGAGACGGCGACATAGAAGCACACCCACTAAGTGGTTAGTAAGTAGTCTGCCCGGACTTTCCTCAAGGCGTGAAGATCGCCGTGGGATCCCCGGGCGGGCTTAGGGTGAGCCGGTGAGCAACCAGTCAGTGGGCGGACCGGCGCGTCCTGCCAAACCCCGTGTACCGCGCAGCCCGGAAGCCCGGCAGCGGCAGCGGGACATCCTGCACATCGCGACGGACACCTTCGCCGCGCGCGGCTACAACAACGCATCGCTGGCGGAGATCGCGGACCGGGCAGGCCTGACCCAGGCAGGCGTGCTGCACTACTTCCGCTCCAAGGCGCTCCTGCTCACCAGCGTCCTCGAACTGCGCGACCAGACGGACATCGAGCAGCTCGGGGCCGACCGGCCACAGGGCCTGGAGTTCCTGCGTCACCTGGTGGACACCGCGCTGCGCAACGCCGAACGGGAGGGGATCGTCCGGCTCTACGCCGTGCTGTCGGCGGAATCCGTCACCGACGACCACCCGGCCCAGGCCTACTTCCGCGACCGCTACAGCGGTCTGCGCACCTTCGTCGTCGACGCCCTGCGCGAGGCGTGCGACCTTCCCGAACGCGACGCGGGCAGAGCCGAGAACGCCGCCAACGCCATCATCGCCGTCATGGACGGCCTCCAGGTGCAGTGGCTTCTCGCCCCCGACGCCGTGGACATGGCGGCCTCGACCGAGCTCGTGGTCACCTCCCTGCTGGCCGCCCTCGCACCGGGCACGTTCGGGCCGGCCGCCGGAGACCGGTAGCCCGGCCTCTGTCCGGACAGCCGGGTCGGCATCGTCGCCCGATGCCCCACCGGCTCACGCTTCGTGCAAGGGCCTCCGGGGCGTGGAACGGCGAACTACAGCGCACCGACGATCGCGGAGGCGACCTCGGGAACATGCCGGTCGAGGTAGAAATGGCCGCCCTCGAACACCTGCGTGTCGGTGCCCTTCGTGGTGTGCGCCTCCCAGGCCGTCACGTCCGCGGCCGAGGTCACCGGGTCGGATGCGCCCGCGAACACGGAGACGGGACAGGTGAGCCGGGCTCCGGGCGCGGCCGTGTACGTCTCGACCGCGCGGTAGTCCGCCCGTACGACCGGCAGGATCAGCTCCCGCATTTCGGGGTCCTCCAGCACGGACCGGTCCGTGCCGCCGAGCCGCACGATCTCCTCGACCAGGCCGTCGTCGTCACGGAGATGGACCGTCCCCGCGCGTGCGATCGACGGTGCCCGGCGGGAGGAGGCGAAGAGCCGTACCGGTCCGTGCGGTGTCTGCTGCTCGAACCGGCGGGCCACCTCGAAGGCGACGACCGCACCCAGGCTGTGGCCGAAGAAGGCGAAGGGGGCTTCGAGCCGGTGGCGCAGGACGGCGAAGGCGGCGTCGGCCAGCTCGTCCACGCTGTCGAGGAGCGGCTCCCCGTGCCGGTCCTGACGTCCTGGGTACTGGATGGCCAGGGTGTCGATCCCAGGTGCGAGGGCGTGGGCCAGGAGGCGGAAGTACCCCGCCGACCCTCCCGCGTGCGGAAAGCAGACGAGCTGGGCCGTGCTCTGCGCGGTGGTCGCGAAGCGCCGTATCCAGGAGTCGTCGTCATGTGTGTGCTGCTGAGACATGAGTTCACCAAGTCGGGGGGCGGAGCGTGCCGGTGTCGGCAGAACAGGATATGGGTTCATGGCCGGCGCCGGGGGAGCCGCCGGCCATGAACGGTCGGTGAGGCCCGTCAGCCGTTGCTGCGTGCTCCGAAGTCTCCGATCGCCCGGCCCGCCGCCTGAGGGGCTCCTGGCTTCCCCGGAGTGAAGGCGAGGAGGTCGCCGATGGTCGAGGCCGCCCCGCCCACCCACATCGCGGTGCGCGCGTGCCTCGCTTGCGGTCGGCGGGTCGGGGCGGCAGGGTTCCTGGGTGTGGCCACTCTGCTGATCGTGCATCACACACCCTCGCCGAACTGCCAGGCGCTGTTCGAAGCCGTCGTCTCCGGGGCGACGACGGAGGAGATCGAAGGGGTGAAGGTCGAACGGCGCGCGGCGCTCTCCGCCACCGCTTCCGACGTGCTCGCCGCCGACGGCTACCTCCTCGGGACCCCGGCGAACCTCGGCTACATGTCCGGCGCCCTCAAGCACTTCTTCGACCAGGTCTACTACCCGTGCCTGGACGCGACGCGCGGCCGGCCCTTCGGCTACTACGTGCACGGCGGCAGCGACGTCACCGGCGCCCTGCGGGCCATGGAGTCGATCACGACCGGCCTGGGCTGGCGCCGTACGGCCGACGCCGTGACGGTGACGGGCGAGCCGGGCAAGGCCGACATCGAGGCGTGCTGGGAACTGGGAGCGACCGTTGCCGCCGGCCTGATGGGCTGAGGCCCGCAGCCCTTGGGGCTGCCGCTCGGCCTCGCACGATGCCTCTCGCGCCGTACGGACACGGCCGCTGGGCGGATGAACGCATGCGGTGGGCTTCCTGCGGGCAGGGGGTCTGCGTCGACGAGGAGCCACGCCGGGACCTCGAGTCACCGCTGGGCGCCGCGCGGAGCCTGGGCCCACGGGGCCGGCGGGACCGGGGTGATGGCGCCCGGTCCCGGTCCCGCTGCTCAGTGCGGCCGCCAGGTGAGCTTGCCGCCGCCCACCCACCGCACCGTGGCGGGGTCGTCGAGGTCATGGACGGTGATTCCGGCCGCGCTGGCGAGGAAGAGCACGTCCGTCATCTCCGTCGCCTTGCCGACGAGCTCTCCGTCGATCTCCACGAGGCGGAAGGGCGGATCTCCCGGCTGTACGGCCAGGACGGTGATCGGCGGGTTCCAGGTGGTGGGGCTCGCGCTTTCGGTCATGCGTGGATCGGTTCCACACGGACGGTCGCGGTATGCACGGATGCGGCTTCAATGAGCTGTATGCCTGATTTGGTCGTTTTTTGGGATTGATCCCGTAATTCATAAGGCCCATATCGTGCGGCCTGTGATCATTCGGCACAACGCAAATCGCCCTTATCGGACTCAGTGACCAGCGTCACCTGTCGCGCCGACGACGTCGTGAGTCGTCGGCCGGTTCCCTTGTGCGCCAAGAAAATTGGCTTTGCCGTGTGGGGTCGATTACACGAATTTCCATCAATGGATCTTGCGAATGAATTGTGATCACCAATTCGTGGCTTGTTCCTTTCGCTATTTCTCGCCTACGGTCACCCTCACTCCGGATGGAACGCCGAATCCTGCCGCCGTCCGGTAACCCGACCACTCACGTACGGCAGGAGCGGGGGACCCAGGTAAGCGCCGATCCGGTATCCGGAGCGGCTCGGGGTGAAGTCGCATTCGCATGCGACCGGGCATCTCCAGCCCGAACCCGACAGCTCACTTCGCAGGCGACGGAGAGGAAATCACCATGCCCGCAAAGGGTAAGCACCGTCGTTCCAGGACCAGTTCGCTGACCCGCGGCATCATCGCCGTGAGCACGGGCGGAGCCGCTCTGGCCCTCCCCGTGATCGGTGCGACCGGCGCCTTCGCGGCACCGGCCCACCCGGTCGCCATCGAAAAGGCATCGACGTCTACTGCCGTGTCCGCCAAGGGAATTGCGGCCAAGAAGTCCGCGCCCGTCACCTATTCCGTGATCTTGGGTGACTCTCTCGCCAAGATCGCACGCGGACATTCCGTGAGCGGTGGCTGGCAGGAGCTGTACAAGGACAATCGCGCGGCTGTCGGCGACAACCCCGATCTGATTCGCCCCGGTCTGAAGCTGACCATCGGCGCCAAGGCCGAGAACAAGGCGGCGAAGTCGGGTAAGGCCGAATCCAAGGCCTCGGACCGCGCCGAGAAGAGCGCCGACCGCGCCGACCGTTCGGAGCGCACGAGCACGAAGCTCGCCGCGCAGGGCGCGCCCGCCGCCGCTCCCGCGGCCCAGCCGGCCACGTACACGAACGACCTCGACGGCTGGATCAAGGAGTCGCTGGCGGTCATGGCCGAGCACGGCATCCCCGGCAGCTACGACGGCATCCACCGCAACGTCATGCGTGAGTCCTCGGGCAACCCGCTCGCCATCAACAACTGGGACTCGAACGCCGCCGCGGGCATCCCGTCCAAGGGCCTGCTGCAGGTCATCGACCCGACCTTCGAGGCCTACCACGTGCCCGGTACGTCGACCGACAGCTACGACCCGGTCGCCAACATCACCGCCGCGTGCAACTACGCCGCAGACCGGTACGGCTCGATCGACAACGTCTTCGGGGCCTACTGACACACGGCTGTGTGACAGCTGAGCAGTATCGACGGGTGGTGGGGGGGGGGGGGGGGGCCCCCCCCCCCCCCGGGTTGGACGGGCGCCAACGGCCGGGCGAAGGGGGAAAGTAGTTCGGCCACCCGCGGGGCCCGGGGTTTTATTAAAAAAAATACCAGCGCACCC
>NZ_JBHYTT010000010.1:47206-114653 GCF_042749285.1 Streptomyces sp. NPDC059499 | reverse complement strand
TCCCCCCGCTCGTCTTCGTGTTCTGGCTTATTCTTTCCGGGGGCGTGTCCCCCTTCGCGCGGGGGGTGGGGGGGGGGGTGTGGGGGGGGGGGGGGGGGGGGCCCCCCCCCCCCCCCCCACCACCCGTCTGTGTGTCCCGTCCTCCTGCGCCGGTCCTACGACTTCAGGTAGTGCAGCACCGCGAGGACCCGGCGGCTGTACTCCGTGGTGCTCGGCAGCTCCAGCTTGTCGAAGACGGAGCCGAGGTGCTTCTCGACCGAGCTCAGCGACAGGTGCAGCCGCTGCGCGATGGCGGCGTTGGTGCGGCCCTGCGCCAGCTCCTGGAGGACGGTGCGTTCCCGGGGCGTCAGCCCGGCCAGCGGATCGCTGTGGGTACTGCGGAGCACCAGCTGCCGCACGACCTCCGGGTCGAGCACCACACCTCCCGCCCGGATCCGCTCCAGCGCGTCGAGGAACTCGTCCACCTGCGCGACACGGTCCTTCAGCAGGTACCCCACCCGCTCGGCGCCCCCCGACAGCAACCGCGCCGCATAGGCGCGCTCGACGTGCTGGGACAGCACCAGCACGCCGACCGCCGGCCACCGCTCGCGGATGCCCAGGGCGGCCCGCAGCCCCTCGTCGGTGTGGGTGGGAGGCATCCGGATGTCGACGACGACGAGGTCCGGTGTCCGCGCCTCGGCCTCCCGGATGAGGGATGTTCCGTCGCCCACCGCGGCGAGGACGTCGTGCCCCTCCTCCGCCAGCAGCCGGACGAGGCCCTCCCGGAGCAGCGTCGAGTCCTCGGCGAGCATTACGCGCACAGCAGCTCCGCGGTGATGGTGGTCGGTCCCTTCGGGGGGCTTTCGATGTGCAGCAGGCCGTCGAGTGCGTCGACCCGGCTCCGTAGCCCGGTCAGCCCGCTGCCCGCGGGATCCGCACCACCGGTGCCGTTGTCCCGGACCCGCACCGACACCCGGTTGCCATCGCCCCGGACGGTGACCGAGATGTGGGTGGCACCGGAGTGCTTGGCCGCATTGGTCACCGCCTCCGAGACCACGAAGTACGCGGCGGTCTCCACCGGCCGGGGCAGCGGCACCGCGAGATCGAACTCCATACGCAGCGGAATCACGCACCGCTCGGCCACGCCGCCGAGCGCCTCCTCGAGCCCCAGACTGTCGAGTGCCGACGGGTAGACCCGCCAGGCCACTTCCCGTAGCTCCGTGAGGACGTCCCTCGACTCCTTGTGCGCCTGCCGCAGCAGCGCTTCGGCCTGTTCCGGCGTCCGGTTGCGGCGGGCGCGGCCCAGAAGCATGGCCAGCGCGACGAGCCGCTGCTGGACGCCGTCGTGCAGATCGCGCTCGATGCGGCGGCGCTCCGTGTCGACCGCTTCGAGGACCCCGGCACGGCTGGCGGCCAGTTCGTCGATCCGCTGCTCCAGCAGCTCACGCGCGGAGGGCCCGAAGTGCTCGCGGGCCAGCCGGGCGTCGAGGGCGGCCAAGGAGGCGAGTCCCTGCAGGTCGAGGAAGAGCAGGACGCCGCCGAGGGCGGCCTGGGGCAGCAGCTCCTGCCAGCTCGTGGTCGACCGGACCACCCCGGCGGCCAGGAGACCGGCCAGTACCGCCCCGAACACGAGCAGCCCGGTCACGAAGGCGAACAGGATGCCGGTCCAGGTGCGTGCGGCGACGTAGCGCAGGACCGCCCGCCCGGACGCGCGGTGTGCGGGGAACACGTCACCGAAGAAGACACCGCGCCGCCACCGCTCCACCTCCGCGAGCCTGCGGGCCCCGCCGGTCAGCAGAGCGAGGGCGCGGCTGTGCGTACGGGGCCACAGGAGGAACGGCCCCAGCGCCGCGCCCGGAACCGAGAAGTACAGCAGGCCCAGGAGCGCGGTGCAGCAGCCGAGCAGGGCGCCGGCGGCCCGGCGGGGGAGCGGTAACGGCCGTGCCGCGGTGACGATCCCGGCACCTCCCGAGTCCCGGAGCGGGCGTGCGGCGTCGTCCATGACGTCCTCCTGCAGGGATTCCGGGACAGGCGCGGGCCACACGATACCGGCGGAGCACGATCGTCCCGCGGGCGGCCGGGGGCTCACGGGGTACGGCGGTGCTGCCCCCGGTCGCGGGAGCGCAGCCGCACCCCGACGTACCCGGCGAGGGCCACCAGGACGAGTACGACGACGGCCTTGGACAGCAGGCCGACGTAGGCCTCCACGGTGTCCCACCGGTCGCCGAGCCAGTAACCGGCCATCACCAGAACCGAGTTCCACATCAGGCTCCCCAGGGCCGTCAGGACGACGAAGAGGGCGAAGGGCATGCGCTCCACACCGGCCGGTACGGAGATGAGGCTCCGGAACACCGGCACCATGCGGCCGAGCAGTACCGCTTTGGTGCCGTGCCGGGCGAACCACCGCTCCGTACGCTCGAGATCGGCGGGCTGGACCAGCGGCAGCCTCGCCCAGACCGCGTGGACCCGGTCGCGGCCGAAGAGCATCCCGATCCCGTACAGGACCACGGCGCCCACGACCGAACCGAGCGTCGTCCAGAACAGGGCGGACGTCAGGCTGATGACGCCCTGTCCGGCCGCGAATCCGGTCAGCGGGAGGATGACCTCGCTCGGCAGCGGCGGGAAGAGGTTCTCCAGCGCGACGGCGAGGCCCGCCCCGGGAGCGCCCAGGGTGTCCACGAGATCGGCCGCCCATCCGGCGATACCGTCAGCGGGTTCCTGGGGAAGGGCGAGCGGTGCGTGATCCATGAGCGGTCTCCTGGCCTGCGGCACGAGACGCGCGGGGTCCGCCACGCCTCTCCAGGAACGCTAGGGAGCGCGGCACGGCGCCGGTACGAGGGTCGCCGTCGGGCCCGTCGGGGTTCACCGCACGGGGCACCCTGCGGTTTCCCGCAGGGTGGGGCGGGAGACGGGCGGGGGATCGGTCCCGGTATCGGGAAGGTCCTCGGCCGTGCGCCCGGGGGCTCCGCCGACCGGGCCGGGCGCCGGGCGGCCGCCTTCCGGCAGGGGCGCGTCCGCGCCGACCGGACCGCTGTGACTGGTCTCGTACAGGTTCGTCGTCCATACTGCCCGCCGTGGAGCAGCGCATAGATTCGAACACCAAGCCCGAGTTCGCCGCGGGAACAGACCCGGCGTACATCCCCGGCCTGACGGCCCCTGCCCCCGCGCGGACGGAGGGGGATGCGGAGAAGGCGGCGGAGGATTCCGACGTGCTCGAGAAGGGCGCCGGCGAGGACGATTCGACGGCTGCCGCCGACGGGACGGAGACGCCGCAGGACGCGAAGCCGAAGCCTGACAGCCGGGAGGCGGAAGCGCCGGAAGAGTCTGCGGAGCCCTCGGACGAGGCGGAGTCGTCGGACAGCGCGGAATCGTCGGACGAGGCGAAGTCGTCGGACGAGGCGGACGGGCCGGTCTTCGAGGTCAGCGACCGGCGCGGATCCATCAGGGTGGCCCGCGAGGGTGTCCGGTTCCGGCTGGACGACCAGGAGGCGGAGTTCGACTGGGCGGAGATCGGCGCGGTCGAGGTCAAGACCGGCCGCTTCGGACGCCGGTTCACCGTCACGGTGCACCTGTCCAGCCGCCGGTGGTTCAACGCCGAGGTCGAGGCCGGAGCGAGGAGCAGCCTCAAGGAGTGGACGGCGGAACTCGACGCCGTCCTGGACGCCTACTTCGAAGAGGCCTGACCGCGTCCTGTGGCCGTGCGACGGACCGTGCGGCGGGGGGAACACCCGCCCGCCGCACGGTCCTTCGGCATGCCGGTCAGGCTCCGGCCGCCGCGTCGAGGACCACCGACCGGGTCAGGTGGCGGGGAAGGTCGGGGTCGAGGCCGCCGGCCACCGCACGGGCGATCGCCAGGCGCTGGACCCGGACCAGCTCGGCCAGCGGGTCCAGGCCGCTCTCGACCCAGCGGGCGCCGGTGGCCAGCACCTGCTCCGCAAGGCCCTCGGGCGCGGACCCGAACATCCAGGTCGCCGTCCCGGTGGTGGCGATGCTGATCGGACCGTGGCGGTACTCCATCGCCGGGTAGGACTCGGTCCAGGACAGCGACGCCTCCTTCATCTTGAGTGCCGCCTCGTTGGCGAGACCGACCGTCCAGCCCCGGCCCAGGAAGCTGAACTGGGTGCAGTCCAGCAGTCCTTCGGGCAACGGTTCGGCCAGCGCGGTCTCCGCGTCCCGTACCGCGTCGTCGGTGTGCAGCCCGAGATGGGCGCGGAACAGGGTGAGCGCCGTGGTGGCGAAGCGCGTCTGCACGACGGACTTCTCGTCGGCGAAGTCGAGCACGACCACCTCGTCGGCCGCCGTCATCACAGGGGTGTCCGGGTCGGCGGTGACGGCGACGGTCGGTGTGGAGCCGCTCAGCCGGGTGAGCAGGTCGAGCACCTCGGTCGTGGTCCCCGAACGTGTCAGGGCGACGACCCGGTCGTATCTGCGGCCCATGGGGAACTCCGAGGCGGCGAAGGCGTCGGACTCTCCCTGGCCGGATTCCTCGCGCAGCGCGGCGTAGGCCTGCGCCATGTAGAACGACGTGCCGCAGCCCACGACGGCGATGCGCTCACCGGTCGCGGGCAGGACCGCCGCACGTTCGGCCGCCACCTCCGCGGCGCGACGCCAGCACTCCGGCTGGCCGGCTGTCTCGGTCTCGACATGGGACACGTCTGGGCTCCGCTTCCGCTTCCGCTGTTCGTTCGTGCCTGGGCCGACCCGGGCAGGTCCGGCCAAGGTGCAAGAAATCTTTGCGTGCATGTTCAATGTTGCATGTTACATGGGGCAATCGAGCAAGAACAAGCATGAGGGAGGTGGATCAAGGACCATTGGTACAGCTGTTTTCGGCCATGCTCAGCGGGTAGTCGGCTCAATCCGGTTCCGTCGCGACCGGCTGGGTATCTGCCGCGTGAAGCGAGGCCGAAGGGTGAAATTCCAGGGAAAGAACGGAAAGTCCGCCGCGTCCCAGGGGGCGGGTGACCCCGGACGGTCACCGAGGAGCGATGCACGGTCGGGCCGAGGGGCGGTTTTGAGTCATTGAGCGCTCCAGTTGGCCGAGTTCGAACACGCGGCCGGATCGCTGTCGGCATAATCGCCCCATGTCGATCACGGGTGGGGACGTCGCCGACCTCGGCAGGGGCCTGTATGCCTGGCTGCCGCCGAAGCGGGGCTGGGGGCTGGCCAACTGCGGTCTTCTCGTGTCGCCGCGCGGGGCGCTCTGGATCGACACCCCGTACGACCCCGTGCTGGGCGGACAGTTCCTGGCGGAGAGCGAGAAGCGGCTGCCCGACGGCGTGACCATCGACCGCGTGATCGTCACGCACGCCAACGGGGACCACTTCTGGGGCGCCGGCGTGCTCCCGGACGCCGAGATCATCGCGACGCGCGAGGCGCGGGAGCACATCCACTACGAGCCCACCCCGAAGCAGCAGCACGCCCTCGTGGCCGGCAGCGATCCGGCCACACCCCTCGGCGCGTACCTCGGCCGCCACTTCGGCGACTTCGACTGGTCGGCCACCGAACCGGTGCAGCCGACCACGTACTTCACCGGGGAGCTCGAACTGACCCTGGGGGACTACGCGGTCCAGCTGTCGGCCCTGCCGCCCGCCCACACCACCGGCGACCTGATCGTCCACCTGCCCGCGCAGCGTGCCGTGTTCAGCGGCGACATCATCTTCTCCTCCACCGCGCAGCAGCCGGGCGACCACCCGATCCACTGGGCCGGCCCCCTGAGCAATGTGATCGCGGCCTGCGAACAGGTACTGGCCACGGGCGCCGAGGTGATCGTGCCCGGCCACGGACCGGTCCTCGACCCGGCCGGCGTACGCGAGCACATCGGTTACCTCTCCTACGTACGCGAACGCGCCCACGCATTCCACGCGGCGGGAGTGCCCGCCATCGAGGCCGCACGCCGGGTGATCGGCGAGGGCCGCTACCCCGCACTGGGCCTGGCCGAGCGGCTGGTGGTGACCATCGGAAGCGAGTACCGGCACCTGGACGGCTCCGAACTCCCCGGCGTCCTGCAGGTGATGTCCGATGTGGCGGCACTCGCGCACGAGACCGAGCGGGGACCGTCCGGCGGCGAGCCGGAGTGACCGCGGGCCGGAGCGACAGCCTGGAGTCCCACTGCCCCCCGGGGTGCGGGATCTGCCCGACACGAGAGACACGGTGACGCTGTGCTGGCATGGATCGTGGCGCTGATCGCCGTCATCACGGCGTTGGCAGCCGTCGCACGGGCCCATCAGGCCGGCCTCGACGCATACGGGGCTGCAGCGCGCGCCGAACTGGCCGACCGCCAGGCACGGGCGGCAGAGGCACGCACGCTGGCCCTCACCGAGGAGATACGCCAGCTGGCCGAGAAGCGGATACCCGCCACGGCGACCGCCCTCTCCCACCCGACCGCACCGGTTCCCGGACTGCGGGAGGCTGCCGGGATCGAGGGCGACGCCGCGCGCCTGCTGACCGAGGCCGTACAGGCCGCGCGCAACGCGGTCATGGAGGAGCGGGGGCGTGTCGACGCCGCCGCCCGGTCGGCCATGCGCGGTACGTCCGCCAAGATCCAGTCACTGCTCAACCAGTCGCAGCACCTGCTGCAGGAGCTCCAGCACGAGTACGACGACCCGCGGATCCTGCAGCTCGACTTCCGCAACGAACTGGCGCTGCGCCGTACCCAGGCCACCGCCGTGCTCTGCGACGCCTGGCCGGGCCTCGCCCGGCAGAACTCCTCGCTCGTCGAAGTCGTGCTCGGAGCCCAGTCCCGGGTCCCGGGATACGAGCGGATCAAGGTCGCCAACCATCTGCGCCAGGAGCGGCTCGCACTGGTCGCCCGGGCAGCCGAGCCCTTCGCGATCGCCCTCGCGGAACTGCTGGCCAACGCGACGGCGTACTCGCACCCGGACACCGAAGTACCCGTGACGGTCCAGCAGACGGCGGGGCGCGGTGCCCTGGTCCTCGTCGACGACGCCGGGATCGGCATGGACGAGGACGCGCTGAAACGGGCCCGCGCGCTGCTGGCCGGGCCCGCGGAAGTGCTGCTGACCGAGCTGGGGGATCCGCCGCAGACCGGGTTCGCCGTGGTGGGGCGGCTCGTCGCGCGGTACGGCTTCAGCTGCCACATCGAGTCGTCGCCGTACGGGGGCATGCGCACGATGCTGCGCATTCCGGCCCATCTGCTGACCGTGATGGACGACGACCGCACCCTGTCCGTGCTCGCGCCGAAACCGGTGCAGACGCGTGCGGTCGCGGCCGATGCGGGTTCCGGTCACGCGGCCGGCAGCACGGACACCGGCCCGGTCCGCGAGGAGGACGGTACGGAGGACGGTTCCGCGGCCCCCGTCGTCCCCGAGGCCTCCCCGGACGAGCGTCCCGCGGCACTGCCCAGCCGACGCCGTAGAAACCGCCGGGCAGCCTCCCCGGACGCCGCCGCGGCGGCACCGGGCCCGGCGGCGGACGAGCCCGTGCTCCGTACCCCCGAACAGGCAGGAGCGTCCTGGACCGCGCTCCAGCAGGGCACCGTCAGCGGCAGGAACGCTCCGGCCGCCGCGGAGCCTCCCGCGGACCCGGCGCCCGCGGCCCCGGCCTCGGCAGGGCCGCCCTCCTCGGCCGCCCAGCCCTCCTCAGCACTCTCAGCATCCTCATCGGACGACCAAGGAGACGACGAGACGTGAGCACCACTCCCACCACCGGTGATCTCGCCTGGGTGCTGACCCCGCTGCTGGAACTGCCCGGTGTGCAGCACGCCGTGGTCGCCACCGGCGACGGGCTCGTCGAGGGCGCTTCGCCCGGCCTGGACCGCGCGTCCGCCGAGCGGGTCGCCGCGATGACAGCCACCCTGCACGCCGCCGCCCGTGCCTTCACCACCGCCTTCACGGAGGTGGAGGCCCCACGGCTGGCACAGACGGTCGTGGAGTCCGAACTGGGCTTCGCCATCGTCGTACCCGCGGGCAGGAACACCACCCTCGCCCTGTTCGCGGCCCCCGACGCGCACCTGGGCAACATCGCGTACCAGATGCAGGTACAGGTGACCGCGCTGACCCGGGCGATGCACGCCCCCACCCGCCTGCCGGACGCTGCCACCCGGCCATGACCCCCGGCCCAGGACGCCGCCTGATTCCCGCGTATCTGGTCACCGGTGGCCGCTCCGCGCCCACCGGCCCCGCGCTCGACCGGCTCGCCGTGCTCGTCCGTACGGACGCGGACCTGCCGCCGGGCTCCGGTTCCGAGCAGCGCAGACTGTGTGAACTCCTGGAGCCGGGAGCCCTCACCGTCGTCGAGTGCGCCGCGCATCTGGAACTCCCGGTCAGCGCCACCGTCTTCCTGGCCACGGATCTCGTGGCCGCCGGACATCTGCACGCTCGACCACCGATCCCCAGTGCCGGTGAGATCGACCGGTCGCTCGTCGAGAGGCTGCTCGTTGGACTCCGTTCCCTCCACTGACCGGGGCGGCATCGGCTATCTGCCGAGTGCCGCCGAGACCCTGATGAAGCTAGTCGTCACGGGTCCGTTCGGCGTGGGCAAGACGACCCTGATCCGTACCCTGTCGGAGATCCCGACCCTGCACACGGAAGAGGTGATGACACAGTCCAGCACCGGACTCGACAACACCGCCGGGCTTCCCGACAAGACCACGACCACGGTCGCCATCGACTTCGGCCGGCTGACCGTCCAGGACGATCTGGTGCTCTACATGTTCGGCACCCCGGGCCAGGAGCGCTTCATCCCGCTCTGGGAGGACATCGCGCGCGGAGCCCTCGGCGCCCTCGTGATGGTCGACACCCGCCGCCTCGAGGACTCGTTCGCCGTCATGGACATGGTGGAGGAGCAGGGGCTGCCGTACGCCGTGGCCGTGAACCGCTTCCCCGACGCCCCCGCCCACACCGACGAGGTCCTGCGCAAGCATCTCGACCTCGCTCCGGGTACCCCGCTCGTACAGTGCGACGCCCGTGAACGACGCGGCAGCATCAACGCCCTGATCGCCCTCGCCGAGCATGCGCTGACCTGCCTGCCCACGTCCCAGGAACCGTCATGACCGCGCACACCCCGGGCACCGTGCCCGCAGCCCGCACCTCTCCCTACGAGCCGCTCGAGCTGTACGGGCCGGGTTTCGCGGCCGATCCGCACGGCCACTACCGTGAACTGCGCGCCCAGGGGCCGCTGGCCCGGGTCCGTATCGCTCCCGGTATCGACGCGCTGCTGGTCACGGACTACCAGGCCGCCGTCGACCTGCTGCGCGACACCGACACCTTCACCAAGGACCCTCGCACCTGGCAGGCGGGCGTGCCGGCGGACTCGCCGGTCCTGCCCGTGCTCGGCTACCGGCCCACCGCGCTCTTCACCGACGGCGCCGTCCACTCCCGGTACCGCGAGGCCATCAACGACACCCTCGCGCTGATCGAGCCGCATCTGCTGAGGACGGAGGTGGCCCGGGTCGCCCAGCAGCTCATCGGAGCCTTCTCGTCCACCGGCAGAGCCGATCTCATCGCCCAGTACGCCAGACTCCTCCCCCTGCACGTCTTCACCGCGGCTTTCGGAGTGCCGCCGGGGGCCAGCGAGCGGATCGTCCGCGGCATTGCCGGAATGATGAACTCCGCCGAGGGTGCGGCAGCGGCGTACGCCGATCTCGTCGGCGTCGTGACCAGCCTCGTCGCCGACCGGCGTGCGCGGCCGGGGCGTGACCTGACCACGTATCTGCTCGCGCATCCTGCAGCACTGGACGACGACGAGGCCGTGCGCCAGATCACATTGATCATGAGCGCCGGACACGATCCGACGACCAATCTGATCGGCAACGCACTGCTCCACATGCTCAGTGGCACCGGACACACGGGATCCCTGCACGGCGGTGCGACGACCGCGCACGAAGCGATCGACGAAGTGCTCTGGCGGGACCCGCCGATGGCCAATCTCGGGGCCCACTACCCCCGGCACGACACGGAGTTCCACGGTGTCCCGCTCCGCGCGGGGCAACTGCTCCTGGTCTCCTTCGCAGCCGCCAACACGCAGTCGCTGCACGGCCTTTCGGACCCCGCGGTGCGTTCCGGAACCGGTGCGCATCTCGCCTGGTCGGCGGGTCCGCACCGATGCCCGGCGAAGCAGCCCGCACTGCTGATGGCCATGACCGCGATCGAACAGCTCACCAGTCAGCTCTGCGACCTCGAACTGTCCGTCGACGCCGGGGAGCTGATCTGGCGGCCTGGGCCCTTCCACCGTGCGCCGGCTCATCTTCCGGTCCGCTTCACCCCTCTCGACACCCTCCCCGAAACGGACCCCCGTACGGTCCAGGACGGTGTCGATCACGCCGCGACCCGTGTCGGTGGTACGCCGAACGGGTGAGGGGCGAGAGAATTGCCCGATGAACAGCGAGCGCAGCCGGCGCACAGCCAACCGGCTTACGGACGGGGTGGTTCTGTGAGCAGGTACGACAGGTACGACAGATACGACGCCACCGACGAACAGTGGGAGGGTCTCGCCCAGGTCGTACCGCTGAGGGGGCGCAACGAGTGGCCCTCCCGCGTCGACCACCGCACGGTGCCGGACGAGCGGGATTCGGCCGAACAGCGCCGACTGGTCGTGCTGAGGGTCCAGGTGTTCGCGGACGCGCGCGAGGTGGCCGAGTACCTGGTGGCACAGATTCCGGTGCTGCTCGATCTGACGGGCGCCGAGACGGACGTGGCCAAGCGGATCCTCGACTTCAGCAGCGGTGTGGTCTTCGGGCTGGGAAGCGGGATGCACCGCGTCGACCGCAATGTCTTTCTGCTCGCGCCGGTCGGCATGGAGGTCGAGGGGGTCACGGCGGCGGGCGTACCTCAATCGTAGGAAGGTCGTGCGGGCGGAACGGTTCGCCGACAGGCGGCGTGCGTACGGTCCGTTCATGACTGTGATCACCACGAGGACCACACCCGCGCGCACCGGTGTCCAGGCCCGTCCCGCCCGCCCCTTCGTCAGCGAACTGAGGCTTTCCGCCTTCGCCTCGTACCGCCGTGCGGCGATCCCCCTCGGCCCGTTCACCCTCCTGACCGGGGCGAGCGGCAGCGGGAAGACGACTGCCCTTCGCGCGTACGAGGCGCTGGCCGGGCTCGCTGCCGGCGACCCGCTGGAAGAGGTCTTCCCGGACCCCGGGGCCTGGGTGCCCGAACGGGCCGGGGCGGATGCGCAGAGGCGGCGGGGGTTCCGGCTCGGCTGCACCGTGGAGGGCCCGGCGGGTCCCGTGGGGCTGGACCTCGCCGTCCAGGCCGAACCCACCCTCCGCATCGTCGGCGAACGGCTCGTGGACGCCGGCGAGACGCTGCTGACCACGGCCCTGCGGGATCCTAGGCGCTCCGCCGTCCAGGCGGCCTGGCACACCGCGGGCGCGGTACCGGTGACACGGGCCCCCTTCCCCGACGACCGGCTCGGTACGGCGCTGCTGCCGCTGCGGGTCGCAGGAACCACGCAGGGGCAGTTACGGGTGCTCGCCGCCGCGGAGCAGGTGGTGGTGGCGTTGCGGTCGGCCTTCGCCTGCGATCCGCAGCCGCGGCGGATGCGTGCCGCGGTTCCGGTCGGCGAAGGACGGCTGACGACCGCGTGCGACAACCTCGCCGACGTACTCCACCGCACACACACCCAGTGCGCCCAACGGCACGCCCGGCTGGTCGCCACCGCGGACGCCGGGTGCGCGGGACCCGTGACGGGACTGACCGTCGAACACCTCGCGGGCGGAGCCGTACAGGCCAGGGCGGGGCGCGGGGCCGGGCACAGTACGCCCCTGAGCCGTCTCGGCGACGGCGAGCTCAGGTATCTGGCGTTCGCCCTCGTGCTGCTGACCGGCCCCCATGTGCTGGTGGTGGACCCGGCCGCGGAGGTGCCGTCGGCGATGCAGGCGCTCACGGTCCTCGCCGACGGGCTCGACCGGAGCCTGGACGGGCGGCAGACACGTGAACTGCTGGCGCTGGCGTCCTCGATCTGCGCGGACGGGCACATCCGGCTGCTGGGCACCGTCACCGAGGAGACCGCGGCACTGGCCCGCGGGACGGCGGGTGTGACCGTGGTAGACCTGGCACCGTGACGGAACTGGATGTAGCCGAACTGCAGCGGCGGCTGGCCGACTTCGCGGCGGCACGGGCCTGGGAGCAGTACCACACCCCGAAGAACCTGGCGGTCGCGCTGAGCGTGGAGGCCTCCGAACTCCTCGAGATCTTCCAGTGGCTGACACCGGAGCAGTCGGCGCGGGTGATGGAGGATCCCGGCACGGCGCACAGGGTCGCGGACGAGGTCGCCGACGTTCTGGCGTATCTGCTGCAGTTCTGCGAAGTGCTCGGTGTCGACGTGCTGGCGGCGCTGGCGGCCAAGATCGACCGGAACGAGGTGCGCTTCCCGGCGCGGAAACCCACTGAACTCCACGATCGTCACTCTTCGGAGTGATCGACTTCTCCACAATCGACTTCCTGTCCACAGATTTCCGATTTCCTCTGGCATTCCGGTGCCGCTCACCTCACTGTGGGTAATGAAGAAGGTGAGCGGGTTTTCGTGAAGACGGGGGAATCACATGGAAGCGGAGCGGCTTATCGAGGCCGGACGACGAGCTCTCGCGGCGAGCCGGGGGGCCCCTGCCGTCATGGCGGAGGCCTGGCAGGCGCAGGCCCTCGCCCGGACGGTCGGCGGGCACCTGGTGCGCTGCGGACCGGCTGAGTTACGGACCGACGCGCGGGGGCTCAGCGAGATCGGCGGACGGGGCGCCGCAGTGCTCGACCACCCGATGGTGCCGGCCGGTGCCGCACGGGCGGCACAGCTGACCGAAGTGGCCGATGTGCCACGCGCGTTGGGAGCCCTCGGCCTGCTCCTCGGCGATGTGGGCATCGCGCTCGTCGGCGTTGCCTGCGATACGGAGGAAGACGGGCTCTACTGGCAGTGCATCGAGGCGATAGACGCCGTCGACGAGTCGATCGACAGGGTGTACGGGATGCTCAGACGGCTCGCCGAACAGGAGCAGGAGCGGGAACAGGGGCAGGGCCGGGAGCGTGACGGTCCGTACGGAGTGATCCGCGGCCCGGCCGGCTTCGTGGCCGGGCAGCCATGAGCGGCCAAGCAGTCATGGGCCACGCCCGAAGGTGCAGGATGGAGGCATGGATCTTCGAATCTTCACCGAGCCCCAGCAAGGGGCCGACTACGAAACCCTGCTGACAGTCGCCAAGGCCACCGAGGACCTCGGATTCGACGCCTTCTACCGCTCGGACCACTACCTCCGCATGGGCTCCGGGGACGGACTGCCTGGACCGACCGACGCATGGATCACCCTGGCCGGTCTTGCCCGCGAAACCAAGCGGATCCGGCTCGGCACGCTGATGACGGCAGGTACCTTCCGGCTGCCCGGAGTGCTGGCCATCCAGGTGGCCCAGGTCGACCGGATGTCGGGCGGCCGGGTCGAGCTGGGCCTGGGCGCGGGCTGGTTCGAGGCGGAGCACAAGGCGTACGGCATTCCGTTCCCGAAGGAGAAGTTCGGCCGCCTGGAGGAGCAGCTGGCGATCATCACGGGTCTGTGGGAGACAGAGGTCGGCGAGACCTTCACCTACGACGGCACGTACTACCAGCTCACCGACTCACCCGCGCTTCCCAAGCCGGCCCAGGCCAAGGTGCCTGTCCTGATCGGCGGGCACGGTGCGGTACGCACCCCGCGGCTGGCCGCACAGTACGCGGACGAGTTCAACATCCCCTTCGCGTCGATCGAGGACAGCGAGAAGCAGTTCGGCCGTGTCCGGGAGGCGGCGAAGGCGGCCGGCCGTGCCCCGGACGACCTGGTGTACTCCAACGCCCTGGTGGTCTGCGCCGGGAAGAACGACGCGGAGGTGGCCCGCAGGGCTGCCGCGATCGGCAGGGATGTCGAGGACCTCAAGGCGAACGGCCTGGCGGGCTCGCCCGACGAGGTGGTCGACAAGATCGGTCAGTACGCCGCGATCGGAGCGTCCCGGATCTACCTGCAGGTCCTCGACCTCCACGACCTGGAACACCTGGAGCTGATCTCGTCGCAGGTCCAGGCCCAGCTGAGCTGACGGGAAGGAACAGCTGTGCAATCTGCCCGGACTCCTCACGAGCCGACCGGCCGCACCCTCGGCGACGCGCTCGCCGAAGGCACCGTTCTCCTGGACGGAGGTCTCTCCAACCAACTGGCGGCGCAGGGCTGCGACCTGTCCGACGCGCTGTGGTCGGCCCGGCTCCTGGCCGACGCTCCCCAGCAGATCGAGGCGGCCCACGCGGCCTACGCACGGGCGGGTGCGCAGGTGCTCATCACGGCCAGTTACCAGGCGACGTTCGAAGGGTTCGAGCGGCGCGGGACCGGTCGGGACCGGGCCGCGGAGCTGATGGCCGGCAGCGTGGAGCTGGCACGCCGGGCCGGGGCGGGGACAGGGCGGGAGCTCTGGATCGCGGCCTCCGTCGGACCGTACGGGGCGATGCTCGCGGACGGCAGCGAGTACCGCGGCCGCTACGGGCTGAGCGTCCCCGAGCTGGAGCGCTTCCACCGGCCCAGGGTGGAGACGCTGGCTGCGGCGGGCCCCGATGTGCTGGCCCTGGAGACGGTGCCGGACATCGACGAGGCCGAGGCGCTGCTGCGGGCGGTTCAGGACTGCGCCGTCCCTGTCTGGCTCTCCTACAGCGTGGCGGGTGACCGGACCAGGGCGGGCCAGCCGATCGAGGAGGCCTTCGGGATCGCCACGGGCAACGACCAGGTGCTGGCCGTCGGGGTCAACTGCTGCGACCCGGCGGACGCGGAGCGTGCGGTGGAGGTGGCGGCGGCCGTGACCGGGAAGCCCGTCGTCGTCTACCCGAACAGCGGCGAGGAGTGGGATGCCGTGGGCCGGAGGTGGACCGGGGAGAACACCTTCGACCCGGGGCGGGTGCGCGACTGGCAGCGGGCCGGCGCCCGGCTCATCGGGGGCTGCTGCCGGGTCGGCCCCTCCGAGATCGCACGGCTGGCCGCACTGCCAGGACGGAACGGACGCGAAAATGCCTGGTAGGAGGTGGGGTGCAGGGCCATACTCGGACGGGTGTTCCTGACTATCAGCACGACCGGCACCCCTGAGCGTCCCGCCACCGATCTCGGCTTCCTGCTGCACAAGCATCCCGAGAAGGCGCAGTCGTTCTCCACCTCGCACGGCACCGCGCATGTCTTCTACCCCGAGGCATCCGTGGAGCGCTGCACGGCCGCGCTCCTGCTGGAGGTGGATCCGGTGGCGCTGGTGCGGCGCGGCAAGGGCAAGGGCCGGGGAGGCGCCCCCGACGCGGCGCTCGCGCAGTACGTCAACGACCGGCCGTACGCAGCCTCGTCCCTCCTCTCGGTCGCGATGACGACAGTCTTCAAGTCCGCGCTGAACGGGGTGTGCCGCGCCATGCCCGAGCGGGTCCAGGAGCCCCTGCCGCTGCGCATCGAGGTACCCGCGCTGCCGGCCCGCGGCGGCGTCGAACTGGTGGAGAAGCTCTTCGGGCCGCTCGGCTGGAGGAGCGTCGACGCCGTGGCCGTACCGCTGGACGAGAAGTTCCCGGAGTGGGGCGACTCGCGCTACGTACGGCTCGTGCTGGAGGGGGAGTTGCGGCTCGCCGACGCGCTGCGCCAGCTCTATGTGCTGTTGCCGGTGCTCGACGACGCCAAGCACTACTGGGTGGCGCCCGACGAGGTGGACAAGCTGCTGCGGGCGGGCGAGGGCTGGCTGGCCGAGCACCCCGAGCAGCGGCTGATCACCAGCCGGTACCTCTCGCGCCGATGGGGTCTGACCCGGCAGGCCATGGAACGGCTCGAACTGGTGCGGCTCGCCGAGTCCGACGACCTGGAGGTGGAGAGCGTCGACAACGCCGTGGACGAGACCACCGACACCGAGGAGAAGCCGGTACCGCTCGCCGAGCAGCGCCGTGCGGCGATCCTGGAGGCGCTGCGCGCCGCCGGGGCGAGCCGGGTGCTTGACCTGGGCTGCGGACAGGGCCAGTTGGTGCAGGCGCTGCTCAAGGACGTGCGGTTCACGGAGATCGTGGGGGTCGACGTGTCGATGCGGGCCCTGACGATCGCCTCACGCAGGCTGAAGCTGGACAGGATGGGGGAGCGGCAGGCCGGCCGGGTCACGCTCCGGCAGGGCGCACTCACGTACACCGACAAGCAGCTGAAGGGGTACGACGCCGCGGTGCTCAGCGAGGTGATCGAGCACCTCGACCTGCCCCGGCTGCCCGCGCTGGAGTACGCGGTGTTCGGTTCGGCGCGGCCGCGGACCGTGCTCGTGACCACGCCGAACGTCGAGTACAACGTCCGCTGGGAAACACTCCCGGCCGGACACGTGCGCCACGGCGACCACCGTTTCGAATGGACCAGGGAGGAATTCCGCTCCTGGGCGCGGCAGGTGTCCGAGCGTCACGGCTACGGCGTCGCGTTCGTACCCGTGGGGGCGGACGACCCCGAAGTGGGGCCGCCCACACAGATGGCTGTCTTCACGATGTCCGCGGAGAAGAACGCGACAGGCGAGAAGACCGGCACGGAGACCGACCGGACGACGGACCACAGGACCGGCACGCAGACCGACCGGACGACGGACCACAGGACCGGCACGCAGACCGACCGGATGACTGACGAGAAGACGAAGGAGACGAAGGCCGCATGACCAGTACCTCTCGCACGCTGCCGGTGACCGACCTCTCCCTCGTGGTGCTCATCGGCGCCAGCGGCTCGGGCAAGTCCACCTTCGCCCGCACACACTTCAAGCCCACCGAGATCGTCTCCTCGGACTTCTGCCGCGGCCTCGTCGCCGACGACGAGAACGACCAGAGCGCGAGCCGTGACGCCTTCGACGTCCTGCACTACATCGCGGGCAAGCGCCTCGCCGCCGGACGGCTCACCGTCGTCGACGCCACCAACGTGCAGGCCGAGAGCCGCAAGCAGCTCGTGCAGCTGGCCCGGGAGCACGACGTGCTGCCCATCGCCATCGTGCTCGACCTGCCCGAGGAGGTCTGCCTCGCGCGCAACGCGAAGCGGCCCGACCGCGCGGACATGCCCCGCCATGTCGTCCAGCGCCACCGGCGCGAGCTGCGCCGTTCGCTGCGCGGACTGGAGCGCGAGGGATTCCGCAAGGTGCACGTCCTGCGCACCGAGGAGGAGGCCGACAGCGCCGAAGTCGTCCTGGAGCGCCGCTACAACGACCTCCGTCACCTCACCGGTCCCTTCGACATCATCGGTGACATCCACGGCTGCAGCTCCGAGCTGGAGTCCCTGCTCGGCAAGCTCGGGTACACCGACGGCGCGCACCCCGACGGGCGCACCGCCGTGTTCGTCGGCGACCTCGTCGACCGCGGTCCCGACAGCCCCGGTGTGCTGCGCCGCGTCATGTCCATGGTGTCGGCGGGCAACGCCCTGTGTGTCCCGGGCAACCACGAGAACAAGCTCGGCCGGTACCTCAAGGGGAGGCAGGTCCAGGTCAGATACGGACTCGCCGAGACCATCGAGCAGTTGGAGCGGGAGGACGCGAAGGACCCGGAGTTCCGCGAGCAGGTGAAGGAGTTCATCGACGGGCTGGTCAGCCACTACGTCCTGGACGGCGGCAAGCTGGTCGTCTGCCACGCGGGCCTGCCCGAGAAGTACCACGGGCGCACCTCGGGGCGGGTCCGTTCGCACGCGCTGTACGGGGACACGACCGGCGAGACCGACGAGTTCGGCCTGCCCGTGCGCTATCCGTGGGCGGAGGACTACCGCGGTCGTGCGGCCGTGGTCTACGGACACACCCCGGTGCCCACCACCTCCTGGGTCAACAACACCCTGTGCCTGGACACCGGAGCCGTCTTCGGCGGGAAGATGACCGCGCTGCGCTGGCCGGAGCGCGAGATCGTCGACGTACCGGCCGAGCAGGTCTGGTACGAGCCCGTGAAGCCGCTGACGACCGAGGCCCCCGGGGGCCGTGAGGGGCGCCCGCTCGACCTCGCCGACGTGCAGGGCCGCCGCATCGTGGAGACCCGGCACATGGGCCGCGTCGCGGTGCGCGAGGAGAACGCGGCGGCGGCCCTCGAGGTGATGAGCCGGTTCGCCGTCGACCCGAGGCTGCTGGCCTACCTCCCGCCGACCATGGCCCCGACCGCTACGTCCCACGAGGAGGGCTTCCTGGAGCACCCGGCCGAGGCCTTCGCGCAGTACCGGGCGGACGGCGTCACCAAGGTCGTCTGCGAGGAGAAGCACATGGGCTCGCGTGCGGTGGCCCTGGTCTGCCGCGACGCGGACGCGGCCCTTGAGCGCTTCGGTGCCGAGGGCCCCACGGGGGCGCTGCACACCCGTACCGGACGGCCCTTCCTGGACGACGCGGCGCTCACCGAAGTGATCCTCGGCAGGCTCCGCACGGCCGTCACCGCCGCCGGACTCTGGGAGGAGTGGGACACGGACTGGGTGCTGCTGGACGCCGAGCTGATGCCCTGGTCCCTCAAGGCGGCCGGGCTGCTGCGTTCGCAGTACGCGGCGGTCGGCGCCGCGTCGGGTGCGGTCCTTCCCGTGGCGGGCGAGGCCCTGGCCGCGGTGGCTGCCCGCGGTGTGGACGTCGGCGCTCTCGCCGGACGTCAGCAGGAGCGTGCCGCGGACGCTGCGGCCTTCACCGAGGCCTACCGCCGCTACTGCTGGAGCACCGAGGGACTCGACGGTGTCCGCCTCGCGCCGTTCCAGATCCTCGCCGTGCAGGGCCGCTCACTCGCCTCCGTACCGCACGACGAGCAGTTGGCCTGGCTGGACCGCCTGGTGGAGCACGACCCGACCGGGCTGCTCCAGGTCACCCGGCGCCTGGTCGTCGACACCGGGGACGAGGACTCCGTGCGCGCCGGCATCGACTGGTGGCTGGAGATGACAGGGCGCGGCGGTGAGGGCATGGTCGTCAAGCCGCTCGGCGCTCTCGTCAGGGACGGGAAGGGCAGGCTGGTCCAGCCGGGCATCAAGGTGCGTGGCCGGGAGTACCTGCGGATCATCTACGGGCCCGAGTACACGCGTCCGGAGAATCTGGACCGGCTGCGTTCGCGCTTCCTCGGCCACAAGCGGTCGCTGGCCCTGCGGGAGTACGCCCTCGGCCTGGAGGCCCTGGACCGGCTGGCCGACGGAGAGCCCCTGTGGAGGATCCACGAAGCGGTCTTCGCGGTACTGGCCCTGGAGTCCGAGCCGGTCGACCCCCGGCTGTGACTCCCGGTCCGGTCCGGGAGACTCCCGGACCGGACCGCCCGGACAGGTCCGGGAACGGGTTGGCCGTTCGCGGGGTGAACGGTGCTCCGCGCGGTGAGGATGGAGACATGGGATTCCATGTCGATTCCGAGGCCGGGCGGCTGCGCCGCGTCATCCTGCACCGCCCCGATCTGGAGCTGAAGCGGCTCACCCCCAGCAACAAGGACGCGCTCCTGTTCGACGACGTGCTGTGGGTGCGCCGCGCCAGGGAGGAGCACGACGGCTTCGCCGATGTCCTGCGCGACCGCGGTGTGGAGGTCCACCTCTTCGGTGACCTGCTCCGTGAGTCCCTCGACATCCCGGTGGCGCGGCGGCTCGTGCTCGACCGGGTGTTCGAGGAGAAGGAGTATGGGCCGCTCGCCACCGAGCATCTGCGTGCCGTCTTCGAGGAGCTGTCGGCCGCCGAGCTGACCGAGGCGCTGGTCGGCGGCATGACGAAGCGGGAGTTTCTGGAGCGGCACGCCGAGCCGACGTCCGTCCGCTTCCACGTCATGGACCTGGACGACTTCCTCCTCAACCCGCTGCCCAACCACCTCTTCACCCGCGACACCTCGGCATGGATCTACGACGGGGTGTCCATCAACGCGATGCGCTGGCCGGCCAGGCAGCGCGAGACCGTGCACTTCGAGGCCATCTACCGGCACCATCCGCTGTTCACCGGCCCGGAAGCGGGCGTCTTCCACCACTGGTCCGAGGGGCAGCACGACTACCCGTCCACCATCGAGGGCGGCGACGTCCTGGTGATCGGCCGGGGTGCCGTCCTCATCGGGATGAGCGAGCGCACCACTCCGCAGGCCGTGGAGATGCTCGCCAGGGGTCTCTTCGACGCCGGGTCGGCCCGGACGATCGTGGCGCTCGACATGCCCAAGCGCCGCGCGTTCATGCACCTCGACACGGTGATGACGATGATCGACGGGGACACGTTCACGCAGTACGCCGGGCTGGGGATGCTCCGTTCCTACACGATCGAGCCGGGCAGCGGTCCCCGGGAGCTGAAGGTCACCGACCACCCGCCCGAGCACATGCACCGGGCCATCGCCGCCGCGCTGGGCCTGGACGGGATCAGGGTCCTCACCGCCACCCAGGACGTCCACGCGGCCGAGCGCGAGCAGTGGGACGACGGCTGCAACGTGCTGGCCGTGGAGCCCGGGGTCGTGGTCGCGTACGAGCGCAACGCCACCACCAACACCTTTCTGCGCAAGGAGGGCATCGAGGTCATCGAGATCCGCGGCAGTGAGCTGGGGCGGGGCAGAGGCGGTCCGCGCTGTATGAGCTGCCCGGTGGTGCGCGACCCGGTGTGAGCGACCGCCCGCCCGGACGACGAGCTGCCCGGCGGTGTGCGACACGGGCTTCCAGGGGCGACCGGGCACCCCACCACCTCTGTATATCAATGCGTAGTCTCGTATAGACTTCCAGGGTCACTGTATGTGTGTCCTCAGCCCGACCCAGGAGCAGTCACCATGGCCATAGACCTCGCAGGCCGCCACTTCATCAAGGAGCTGGATTTCACGGCCGAGGAGTTCCGCGGCCTGATCGCCCTGGCTGCCGAGCTCAAGGCCGCCAAGAAGGCGGGCGAGGAGGTGCAGCGGCTGCGCGGGAAGAACATCGCGCTGATCTTCGAGAAGACCTCGACCCGCACGCGGTGCGCTTTCGAGGTGGCCGCCGCCGACCAGGGTGCCTCCACGACATACCTCGACCCCTCCGGCTCGCAGATGGGCCACAAGGAGTCGGTCATGGACACCGCACGTGTGCTCGGCCGGATGTTCGACGGCATCGAGTACCGCGGTGACAGCCAGGAGTCGGTCGAGCAGCTGGCTGCGTACAGCGGCGTCCCCGTCTTCAACGGACTCACCGACGACTGGCACCCCACCCAGATGCTCGCCGACATCCTCACGATGACCGAGCACAGCGACAAGCCGCTGGACCAGCTGTGCTTCGCCTACCTCGGCGACGCCCGCTTCAACATGGGCAATTCCTACGTGATCACCGGCGCCCTGCTCGGCATGGACGTCCGGATCGTCGCGCCCGAGTCGTACTGGCCGGCCCAGGAGGTCGTGGCGCAGGCCCGCAAGCTCGCGGAGTCCAGCGGTGCGCGCATCACCCTCACCGAGGACATCACCGAAGGCGTCCGCGGCACCGACTTCGTCGCCACCGACGTCTGGGTCTCCATGGGTGAGCCCAAGGAGGTCTGGGACGAGCGGATCGCCGCGCTCGCGCCGTACGCCGTGACCATGGACGTCCTGCGGGCCAGCGGCAACGACGGCGTCAAGTTTCTGCACTGTCTCCCCGCCTACCACGACCTCGGTACGAAAGTGGCCCGGGAGATCCACGAGCGCCACGGCCTCACCGAGCTGGAGGTCACCGACGAGGTCTTCGAGTCCGGGCACTCCGTCGTCTTCGACGAGGCCGAGAACCGGATGCACACGATCAAGGCCGTTCTCGTGGCCACCATGGCGGGCCAGGGGCAGTACGCATGAGCTTGCACCCGATTGGGTGAACATGCGTGGTGGCGCCTACGATGGTGGCACTTGGTGGGGTTCGGGCTCGCACGCTCGAACCCCATTTCTGTGCGCTCGGTCCGAGTCCTCCCCACGGGTTCCTCGGTCGTCCCGCCCGGAGCCTCCAGGTCCGCCCCGCACCTTCCGCGGGCGCCCCGGCCCCGGCCCCACGCTCCACCAGAGAAGAGAACGTCCCCCCATGAGTTCCGTCCCCTCCCCCCGGACACCCGTGAGCCCGCCGGTGAGCAGGTCGCGCATCAAGAGCCCCGACCTGCTGGTCGCCGAGTCCGGTGCCGACCTGGAGGGCCATGGCCTCCGGCGCACCATGGGGCTGTTCCAGCTCGTGTGCTTCGGAGTCGGCGCGATCGTCGGCACGGGGATCTTCGTCGGCCTGTCCGACAGCGTCGCCGAAGCGGGCCCCGCGGTCGTGGTCTCGTTCGTCCTCGCCGCGATCACCTGCATCTTCACCGCCTTCTCCTTCGCCGAGCTCGGCGGCGCCATCCCGGTCTCCGGCAGCTCGTACTCGTTCGCCTACGCCACGCTCGGCGAGCGCGTCGCGTTCCTCGTGGGCTGGTGCCTGCTGCTGGAGTACGGCGTCTCGGTCTCCGCGGTCGCGGTCGGCTGGAGCCAGTACGTCAACGAGCTGCTGAACAGCATCTTCGGCTGGGAACTGCCGGCCGCCCTGTCCTCGGGTCCCGCGGACGGGGGAGTGATCAACCTGCCCGCGGTCGTCGTGATCATGATGGCCGCCACTCTGCTGGTGCGCGGCATCCGGGAGAGCGCCGGGGCCACGGCTGCGATGGCGGTCCTCAAGATCGGCATCCTGATCGCGTTCTGCGTGATCGCCTTCACCGCGTTCGAGGACGGAAACCTCTCCCCGTTCGCTCCCGAGGGCATGGCCGGGGTCACCGCCGGCGCGTCGCTGGCGTTCTTCTCCTACATCGGGTTCGACGCCATCACCACGGCGGGCGAAGAGGTCAAGAACCCCCGGCGGAACATCCCGATCGCGATCATGATCTGTATCGGCCTCGTCACGCTGCTCTACTGCGCGGTCGCCCTCGGGGCCATCGGCGCACTGGGCGCGGACGCGGTGTCCGACAAGCCGGCCGCGCTCTCGCTGGTCGTCGACCAGGTCACCGACTCCGCGGTCGGCGGCGGGATCATCGCCTTCGGCGCGGTCGTCGCGATCGCGTCCGTCGTGCTCGCGGTGATGTACGGGCAGACCCGGATCCTGATGTCGATGTCCCGCGACGGTCTGATCCCCCGGGTCTTCGAGCGCGTCTCGCCCCGGACGCACACGCCGGTGGCCAACACCTGGATCGTGGCGCTCCTCTTCGCGATCCCGGCGGCCTTCTCCTCGCTCGACGTCGTGGTGAACCTGACGACCATCGGCACCCTCGCGATCATGGCGGTGGTGAACATCGCGGTGATCGCGCTGCGCCGCCGCAATCCGGAGCTGAAGCGCTCCTTCCGGGTGCCGCTCTACCCGCTCAGCCCGGTCCTGGGAGTCGCCTTCTGCCTGTACCTGATGTACGGGACGGGCTGGTCGACCTGGGTGCAGTTCGTGGTCTTCCTCGCGGTCGGAGCCCTCGTGTACGCCGGCTACGGCCGCAGCCGGTCCCGGCTGGTCAGCCCCGAGGGCCGGGCGGCCGCACCGACGGAAGGGTGAACCAGACGGCCTTGCCGTGCTCGGTGGCGCGATGACCGCAGGCGGAGCTGAGGGTGCGGATCAGGACCAGTCCGCGGCCGTGCTCCTGCCAGGGGTCCGGCTCGCTGCCGGGCCGGGGGCGTGACAGGTCTCCGGGCGGGCCGGGGTCGTGATCGTGCACCTCGACCTGGCAGCCGGTCGCCATGAGCTCGACGACCAGCTCGATGGGCCCCGCGCCGTCGGTGTGCTCCACGGCGTTGGCGACCAGTTCGGCCGTGAGGAGCTCGGCCGTGTCGCTGTCCGCCGGTGCGTCGATGTCCGCCAGCGCCGTACGGATGAGGGCACGGGCGATCGGCACGGCGGCCGTGGAGTGCGGCAGTGCGACGCGCCAGGAGGTGGGCACGGGGGCGGGGGCGTCGGGCGGCAAGGCGGTTTCCGTTCGGGAGCGGGACATCCTGCACCGGGCTTCCCTGCCGAGCTGCGCCGGAGGGTCGTACCGGACGTCTGTACGAAGAGTTCTGTACGGAGATTTCAGTACCGAAGGTTCTGTACCGATGTTCCGTACGGAGGCTCTGTACCGAAGTTCTGCACCGAAGGTTCGGTACCAGGACTTCCTGGGTTCAACCTTACGAAGTACACCGCCTCAGACATAGGGGCGGTCGACCGGTACAAACGGGACCTTCGCCACATCGGCGCGACGGATCAGTTATTGCGCGCTCATGACGGAAGTCACGTATGAGTGATAACTTCGAAGCGGATCACAGCGGCCCGACGGCTGAAGGGGACCCCTTCCATGAGCCCGTTCACCGGCTCCGTCCCGCATACGGAGCGATGGGAACATCTGCGCCTGACGAGGCACGACGGGGTGGCGACCGTCACCCTCGCCCGGCCCGAGAAGCTCAACGCACTGACCTTCGGCGCCTACGCCGACCTGCGCGACCTCCTTGCCGAGCTCTCCCGTGAACGCTCCGTGCGCGCGCTCGTGCTCGCGGGTGAGGGCCGCGGATTCTGCTCCGGCGGCGATGTCGACGAGATCATCGGCGCCACGCTCGCCATGGACACCGCACAGCTGCTCGACTTCAACCGGATGACCGGACAGGTCGTACGCGCCCTGCGGGAGTGCCCCTTCCCCGTCATCGCCGCTGTGCACGGGGTCGCCGCCGGGGCCGGGGCGGTCATCGCGCTCGCCGCCGACTTCCGCGTCGCCGACCCCTCCGCCCGCTTCGCCTTCCTCTTCACCAAGGTGGGTCTCTCCGGCGGGGACATGGGGGCCGCCTACCTCCTGCCGCGCGTCGTCGGCCTCGGCCACGCCACCCGGCTCCTGATGCTCGGCGAACCCGTCCGCGCCCCCGAGGCCGAGCGCATCGGAATGATCAGCGAGATGGCCGAGGAGGGCAGGGCCGACGTACAGGCCGCGGAACTCGCCCGCCGGCTGGCCGACGGCCCCGCACTCGCCCTCGCCCAGACCAAGGCCCTTCTCACCGCCGAGCTCGACATGCCGCTCGCGGCCTCCGTGGAACTGGACGCCGCCACCCAGGCGCTTCTCATGAACGGTGAGGACTACGCGGAGTTCCACGCCGCCTTCACCGAGAAGCGGCCGCCGAAGTGGCAGGGCCGGTAGCGCGATGCCCTCATCCGCCGCGGACACTCCGCGCACCGGACGGATCGCGGTCATCGGCGGCGGGCCCGGCGGGCTCTACGCCGCGGCCCTCCTCAAGCGGCTCGACCCCCGGCGCGAGATCACCGTCTGGGAGCGCAACGCGCCCGACGACACGTTCGGCTTCGGGGTGGTCCTCTCCGACGAGACGCTCGGCGGCATCGAGCATGCCGACCCGGTCGTGTACGCGGCGCTGCGGGACGAGTTCGTCCGCTGGGACACCATCGACGTCGTCCACCGGGGCACCACCCAGACCTCGGACGGCCACGGCTTCGCCGCGCTGGGCCGCCGCAGGCTCCTGCAGATCCTGCACGAGCGCTGCGCGTCCCTGGGTGTACGCCTCCGCTTCGGGGCCGAGGCCCCGCCCGCCGCCGAGCTCGCCGCCCACCACGACCTGGTCATCGCCGCCGACGGTGTGCACAGCGCCACCCGCGAGGCGGACGCCGCCCACTTCGGCCCGCGGACCGCCACCCATCGCAACCGCTACATCTGGCTCGCCGCCGACTTCGCGTTCGACGCCTTCCGCTTCGAGATCGCCGAGACCGAGTACGGCGTGATGCAGCTGCACGCCTACCCCTTCTCGCCCGACGCCTCCACCGTCATCGTCGAGATGCGCGAAGAGGTCTGGCGGGCGGCCGGTCTCGACACCTGCGATGCCACCGAGTCGACCGAACGCTGCGCCAAGGTCTTCGCCGAGGCCCTCGGCGGCAGGCCGCTGCGGTCCAACAACTCCTCCTGGCTCACCTTCGCCACCGTCACCAACACCCACTGGGCCCACGGCAACACGGTCCTCATCGGCGATGCCGCCCACACCGCCCACTTCTCCATCGGATCGGGCACCAAACTCGCCGTCGAGGACGCCCTCGCGTTGGCCGCCTGTATCGAGGAACAGCCCGACCTGCCCGCCGCCCTGGCCGCGTACGAGGCCGAGCGGCGCCCGGTCGTCCTCTCCACGCAGCGTGCCGCGGCGGCGAGCCTGCGCTGGTTCGAGGAACTCCCGCTGTACGTGGACCAGCCACCCCGGCGGTTCGCCTTCAACCTCCTCACCCGCAGCCGCCGCGTCACCCACGGCAACCTGCGGCTGCGCGACTCCGACTTCACCGGAGCCGTCGAGGCGGAGTTCGGCTGCCCCCCGGGAACCCCGCCGATGTTCACCCCGCTACGGCTGCGCGGCCTCGAACTCCGCAACCGCGTCGTCGTCTCGCCCATGGACATGTACTCCGCCGTCGACGGGATGCCCGGCGACTTCCACCTCGTCCACCTGGGCGCCCGCGCACTCGGCGGCGCCGGACTCACCATGACCGAGATGGTGTGCGTGAGCCCCGAAGGCCGCATCACCCCCGGCTGCACCGGCCTGTGGACCGACGAGCAGGCCACCGCCTGGAGCAGGATCACCCGCTTCGTCCACGACTCCGCCCCCGGCGCCGCGATCGGCGTCCAGCTCGGCCACTCCGGCCGCAAGGGGTCCACGAAACTGATGTGGGACGGCATCGACCAGCCGCTGGACGAAGGCAACTGGCCGCTGAGCGCCGCCTCCCCGATCCCGTACGCACCGGGCGTCAGCCAACTCCCGCACGCCCTGGACCGGGCCGGGCTCGACAGAGTCCGTACCCAGTTCACCGACGCCGCCCGGCGGGCCGCCCGCTGCGGATTCGACCTCCTCGAACTGCACTGCGCGCACGGCTATCTACTCTCCGGCTTCCTCTCCCCGCTCACCAACCGGCGCACCGACGCCTACGGCGGGCGGCTGGAGAACCGTCTCCGCTTTCCCCTGGAGGTCTTCGACGCGGTCCGCGAGGTGTGGCCCGAGGACCGGCCCATGACCGTCCGGATCTCCGCCACCGACTGGGCCGAGGGAGGTACGAGCCCCGAGGACGCCCTCGGGATCGCCCGGGCCTTCGCCGAACACGGCGCCGACGCCATCGATGTCTCCACCGGCCAGGTCGTCCCGGACGAACGCCCCGAGTACGGCCGCTCCTACCAGACCCCGTACGCCGACCGGATCCGCAACACCCTGGACGTTCCGGTCATCGCGGTCGGCGCCATCTCCTCCTGGGACGACGTCAACTCGCTGCTCCTCGCGGGCCGCGCCGACCTCTGCGCCCTGGCCCGCCCGCACCTGTACGACCCGCACTGGACCCTGCACGCCGCCGCCGAGCAGGGCTACGAGGGTCCGGGCGCCCCATGGCCCCTTCCGTACCGTGCGGGCAGCCGCACCCCGCCGACGGGCCGCACCGACGCTCCCAAGCCGCGCCTCACCCTGGGCTGAGCGTCAGACATTCGTGGCAGCGGCAGGGCAGGGGATGAGCCGAGCCCCACGAGGTGGTGCGGTACTCGGCCGCCAGCCGTTCGAGCAGTACGGCCAGCTCCTCGGCGTCCTCCCGGCTCGGCCGGCAGCCACCCACGCCGGCCTCCGTCCACAGCCGCAGCACGGCCGGGCTGTGGACCGGCACGGCGCGAAAGGTGTGCAGGTTGCGCGTCGCCATGTCGATGGTGATGTACGTGCCCGTGTGGCGTCCGCGTCCGATCGTCGTCAGCTGCTCGTGGGCCGTTCCCGGGTAGGTCGAGACCACATGCACCTTCGATCCGCCGCGGTAGGACTTGGTGCCCGGCCGGAGCTCCTGCCCGCCGTCCCCGTACCGCCGCCAGCGCACCACGTTCGCGGCAACCAGCCAGACCTGCTCCGGTGACGCATCCCGGTCTCCGTCCGTCACTTCGGCTCCGCGGTGATCAGCAGCCGGTCGGAGAGTGCCTCGTAGCCGATGCGCCGGTACACCCCGTTGCTCGTCGGATTCGCGAGGTCCGTGAAGAGCAGCACCTCCTCGGCCCCCGCCTCCCGCGCCGCGCGGCTGACCTCCGCCGTCACCGCCGCCGCGTACCCCCGGCCGCGGTGCTCAGGCGGTGTGTAGACCGTCGCGACCCGCACCGTGCCCGCGACCCTGCGCGAGACGCCCGCCATCGACACGGGGACACCGTCGTCCTCCCAGACGGTCAGCCCGCCGTGCGACGTCCGGTCGTCCACGATCCGTTCCGCCCGGTCGCCCGACTGGCCCGTCTCCTCGCCGAAGGCCCTGAACCAGTCGATGAGCAGCGCGCGGTCGGCACCGGTCGCGGTACGCGGGCTTCCGGCGGGCGCGGGGGAGGGCGGAGCCAACGCGCGCAGACGGTACAGCCGGTGCTCCTCGTCGACCCGGTGGTCGGGCCAGCGGGAGGCCAGCGCCTCGGCGGTGGCGCGGTCCGCGTTGATGCCGGGCAGCGGGACCGCCTCGGCCAGCGGACCGATCGCTTCCGGAGCCACCGTCCCCAGGATCGGCACGAACGGAGGCGTCCGCACGAGCGTCCCCGCGACCTCCCCGTCCATCCCGCGCCACCACCCCAGCAGCGGAGTTCCCTCGCCGTAGGCGTGCGGACCGCTGTGCCGCAGGGTCGCGGTGACGGTCAGCACCAGGGTGTTCTCCGCCGGCCGGGCGGCCAGTGACGCGCCTGCCGCGTCCAGGAAGACGCCGACGTCATCGGTGAAGGTCCAGGTCATGCCTCATCCTGCCGGGTCAGCAGCCTTCGGGGCACCCCGATTTCATCCTGCGTCGGCTTTCGCGCCCACGAACACCGCTCCCACGTCCCGCAGTTGTGTGTGCAGCCGCCCGAACACCTCCGCCGAACGGCCGCCGGGCCAGTCCTTGGGCAGCAGCTCCTCGGGCAGCCCGGGATCCGCGTACGGCAGCCGCCGCCAGGAATCCAGGGCGAGGAGGTAGTCCCGGTAGGCATCCTCCGGGTCCGGCGCACTCCCGCCGGACCGGGCCTCCCAGCCCCGCAGCACGGGCTCCTGCTGCTCCAGGAAGTCCAGATGGAGCCGGGCGATCGCGTCCAGGTCCCACCAGCGGGTCACCGACTCCTTCGTCGCGGCGAAACCGAGGTGTTCCCCGCGGAACAGCTCCACGTACGGGGCGAGTTCCAGCCGCTCCAGGGTGTGCCGCGTCTCCTCGTACAGTCCGGCGGGCGCGATCCACACCCCGGGGGCGGCCGCGCCGAAGCCGAGGTTGCCGAGGCGGGAGCGCAGCAGGTGACGCTTGTGGCGCTCCGCCTCCGGTACGGAGAAGACGGCGAGCACCCAGCCCTCCCGGAGCCCGGGCGAGGGATGCCGGTAGATCCGCCGGTCGCCGTCGTCGAGCAGCTGACGCGCGTCGGCCGACAGGGCGTATCCGGCCGCCCCGTCCGGTGTCCGGGCGGGGACGAGCAGCTCGCGGCGCTTGAGCCGGGAGACGGAGGAGCGCACGGACGGAGCGTCGACGCCGACCGCGTGCAGCAGACGGATCAGCTCGGACACCGCCAGCGGGGCGTTGCCCGGGGAGCGACCGTAGGCGCCGTAGAGGGTGACGATCAGGGAACGGGGAGAGTGCTCGGCCACGTGATCACTCTAGAGCGGTTCGGCCGTGCGGGTCCGGAGAGGTGCGCAGGAGGAAGCGCTGGAGTTTGCCGGTCGCGGTCCGCGGGAGCGCGGGCAGGAACTCGATGGCACGGGGGCATTTGTGCGGCGCGAGCTCCGACTTCACATGGGCGCGCAGGGAGTCGGCCGACTGCTCGGCACCCTCGCGGAGCACCACGTACGCCGCCACGATCTGACCGCGCAGCTCGTCCGCCCGGCCCACCACCGCCGCCTCCACGACGTCGGGGTGGCGCAGGAGGGCTTCCTCGACCTCGGGGCCGGCGATGTTGTAGCCGGAGGAGATGATCATGTCGTCGGCGCGGGCGACGTAGCGGAAGTAGCCGTCAGGCTCGCGGACGTAGGTGTCGCCGGTGATGTTCCAGCCATGGCGTACGTACTGGCTCTGGCGCTCGTCGGCGAGGTAGCGGCAGCCGACCGGTCCCCGCACCGCCAGCAGGCCGGGTTCGCCGTCGGGCAGTTCCTCGCCGTCGTCGTCGACCACCCGTGCCTGCCAGCCGGGCACGGGTGTGCCCGTGGTGCCGGGGCGGATCGCCTCGTCGGCCGCGGAGATGAAGATGTGCAGCAGCTCGGTCGCCCCGATGCCGTTGATGATGCGCAGACCCGTCCGCTCGTGCCAGGACTGCCAGGTGGCCGCGGGTAGGTTCTCCCCGGCCGAGACGCAGCGCCGCAGCGCGGAGAGGTCATGGCCGTCCAGCTCGTCGAGCATCAGGCGGTACGCGGTCGGCGCCGTGAACAGCACCGAGACCCGGTGGGCGGCGAGCGCGGGCAGGAGCTGCTTGGGGCCGGCCTGTTCCAGCAGCAGGGACGAGGCCCCGGCCCGCAGGGGAAAGATCACCAGGCCGCCGAGCCCGAAGGTGAAGCCGAGCGGGGGGCTGCCGGTGAACACGTCGTCGGGGCGGGGCCGCAGGACGTGGTGGGCGAAGGTGTCCGCGACGGCCAGCACATCGCGGTGGACGTGCATACAGCCCTTGGGCCGTCCGGTGGTCCCGGAAGTGAACGCGATGAGCGCGATGTCGTCGGCGGCCGTGTCCACCGCCCGGTAAGCCCCCGGCCGGGCCGCCGCGAGCCGCGTCAGGTCGTCGGGGGCCTCTCCGCCGAACGCCGTGACCCGCAGCCCGGGTACCTGCGCCTTCACCAGGTCGTCGACCGACCTGATGTCGCACAGGGCATGACCGACCCTGGCGAGGCGACAGATCGTGGCGAGTTCCGTCGGCCGTTGCTGGGCCAGTACGGTCACGGCGACCGCGCCCGCCTTCATCACGGCGAGCCAGCAGGCGGCGAGCCACGGGGTGGTGGGGCCGCGCAGCAGGACCCGGTTGCCGGGGACGACACCCAGGTCGTCGGTCAGTACATGGGCGATCCGGTCCACCCGGTCCCGCAGTTCCCCGTAACTCCAGACGCCGCCGTCCGGGTCGCGGAAGGCGGGGCGTTCACTCCCGAAGCGCTCCGCGGTCCGGTCGAGCAGCTCGTACCCGCAGTTCAACCGGTCGGGATAGAGCAGCTCGGGGAGGTCGAAGACCAGCTCGGGCCACTGTCCGGCGGGCGGGAGATGGTCGCGCGCGAACGTGTCGGAGTGAGCACTTGCGGTACCTGACGGCTTCATGAAGCATCGCCCCCTTGTCGCCCTTGGAGCGTATCGTTTGAGTGACGGCAGTCAACAGTCCGCGATAGGTCCGCGAAGAGTCGTGACAAGAGAGGCGCCGGTATGACGGCATTCTCCCTCGATCCCGGTCAAACCGCATGGTGCGACGAGCTCTACACCCTCTCGGGTGAACAGCTGCGCCCACTCGCGGAGAAGGGCACCCCGGGCCGCGTCAACCGCCCGCTGGTCGCCGCCCTCGGCGAGCTCGGGCTTCTCGGCCGGATGTTGGGATCCGGCGCGCTGGACCTCTGTCTGCTGCGCGAGTCCCTGGCCCGCGGCTGTACCGAGGCGGAGACCGCGCTCGCACTCCAGGGCCTCGGCACGTATCCCGTCGTCCAGGCGGGCACCCCGCTCCAGCGCGAGCGCTGGCTCCCCGAGGTGAGTGCCGGCCGCGCCGTGGCCGCCTTCGCGCTCAGCGAGCCGGGCGCCGGGTCCGACGCGGCGGCACTCGCCCTCGACGCCCGGCGCTCCGCGGACGGGTGGCGGCTGACCGGGGAGAAGTGCTGGATCTCCAACGCCCCGGAGGCCGACTTCTACACCGTCTTCGCCCGCACGGCGGAGGGTGAAGGGGCCCGCGGCGTCACCGCGTTCCTCGTCCCCGGCGACCGCCCCGGACTCACCGGAACGGCCCTGGACATGCTCTCCCCGCACCCCATCGGAACCCTCGACTTCGACGGCGTACCCGTCACGCACGACGACGTCCTCGGGGAACCCGGCCGGGGCTTCCGGGTCGCCATGAACACCCTGAACCTCTTCAGGCCGAGCGTCGGCGCGTTCGCCGTCGGCATGGCGCGCGCCGCACTGGACGCCACCCTGGAACACACGGCGCACCGCACCGCGTTCGGCGGACCGCTCAAGGACCTCCAGGCCGTTTCCCACCAGGTCGCCGAAATGGCCACCCGCACCGAGGCCGCCCGGCTCCTGGTGTACGCGGCCGCCGCGGCGTACGACGCGGGGGAACCGGGAGTCCCGGGGCGTGCCGCCATGGCGAAGCTGTACGCCACCGAGACCGCGCAGTTCGTCGTCGACGCGGCCGTCCAGCTGCACGGCGCACGCGCCCTGCGCCGCGGCCATCTGCTCGAACACCTCTACCGGGAGGTCCGCGCGCCCCGGATCTACGAGGGGGCCACCGAGGTGCAGCGCACCATCATCGCCAAGGAGCTGTACGCGACACAGGAGACGCCCGCATGAACCCGCTCATCCGGATCAACCCCACCGAGCTCGCCCCGGCCACCGGTTTCTCGCACGCCGTCGCGGTCAGCGGCGGCCGGCTGGTCTTCCTGGCCGGCCAGACCGCCCTCGACGGCGACGGCAAGGTCCTCGGGGCCACCCTGCCCGAACAGTTCGAGACGGCGCTCGGCAATCTGCTCACCGCTCTGCGTGCCGCGGGCGGTTCCCCGGCCGCCCTGGCCCGGGTCACCGTGTACGCCACCGACGTCGCCGACTACCGCTCCCACGCCCACGAACTGGGCAGGATCTGGCGCAGGCTGGCGGGGCGCGAGTATCCGGCCATGGCTGTCATCGGTGTGGCCAGGCTCTGGGACGAACAGGCACTGGTCGAGCTGGACGGCATCGCGGTGCTGGACTGAGCGAGCGCGGACGGCACCCCGTCACGTGGCCCGGGCAGCCCAAGGAACGGCTGCCCCGGCCGTGTCGGCTCAGTACGGCTCGACCAGCACGTGTGCGGCGCCCGGGATGCCGATCTCGAGGAGCTTGTCCTCCTCGGGGGTCGTCGCGCCGCCCGTCTCCTGCTTCAGGATCGCGCGCGACAGGTTCTGCACGAACATGGCGCGCGGGCGCCGACGGGCCTCCCAGGCCGCGAGTGCCGCGGGCACGTTGTCCTCGGCGTCCAGCGACTCGGCCAGCACCAGTGCGTCCTCCACCGCCATGGCCGCACCCTGCGCGAGATGCGGGGTGCTCGCATGCGCGGCGTCACCGGCGATGACGACCCGGCCGACGTGCCAGGGCTCCTCCACCGTGACCTGTGAGATCCGCGAATACACGACCGCTTCCGGGTCCGTGACATGGGTGAGCGCCTCGGCGACCGGCCCGGAGAACGCGGTCAGCCGCTCCGCGAGCTGCTCGTGGGCCCGCGCGGGATCCGGCCGGAAGTCCGCCGTCTCGCCGAACACCGCGCCCAGGTACATGAGTTCGTCCGTCATCGGAGTGAGCAGTGCCTTCGCCGCCCGGTTGCCGGTACTCATCACGACGCCCTGGACGCCGGGCGGGCGCGGCACGGTGACCCGCCAGTTGGCGAAGCCGGTGTACTCGGCCGTGAAGCGGTCGCCGTACAGCCGGGTCCGCAGCGGGGAGCCGATGCCGTCGAAGCCGACGACCAGGTCCCAGCGGCCCGTCGAGCCGTCGGACAGGGTCACGTCGACGCCGGAACCGTCGTCGGCCAGCTCGGCGATCGTCGTACCGAGGCGGATCACGGCCCCGGCAGCCGCGGCGGCGTCCCCGAGCACCCCGGCCAGGGCGGGGCGCGGGATGCCGTTGCCGGACGGGGCGTCGCCCATCCGGGGCTGCGGGATCTTGGCGAGCGTGGCGCCGGCCGGATCGCAGATGGTCAGCACCTCCCACTCGAAGCCGGCCGCGACGCAGGCGTCGAGCACACCGATCTCACGCATGACGTGAAGGGCGTTGGACGGCTGGATGATGCCGACGCCCAGCGCGTCCAGCTCGTCGCGGAGCTCGGCGACCTCGACCGTGTGGCCGCGCCGGGCGAGCGCGACGGCGAGCGTCAGCCCGCCGATTCCGCCACCATGTATCAGTACACGCAAGGGTGTTGGCATCTCAGGTCTCTCCAGAGCGAGAAGAATGAAGACAAGTGGCCTCAGGCTCGCATGCGCGTCGGGGGCGCCCGCGCGATCTCGCCGCATCCGTCGAAGTCCCGGGATCACGGATTCGCCCGGGTAGCGGGGCGAGCGCTCCGGTGTGACGCTGGAGGAGTCGGTATTCCGTATACAGCCCCACGCACGCGAGTGGGAGGGCCAGCGGTGACCAGCGAACCGCCTCCGCACCCTGCGGCCAGGTCGTACGACGGTGAAGGCATCACCGTGAGCTACGACGCGCACCGCTGTCTGCACGCCGCCGAATGCGTGCGCGGGCTGCCGGATGTCTTCCAGGCCGGGCGCAGGCCGTGGATCATGCCCGAAGGCGCGTCCGCCGACGAAGTGGCGGACATCATCCGGCTCTGCCCCAGCGGAGCCCTGCAGTACCACCGCACCGACGGACTGCCGGACGAGGTTCCCGACGTGCCGACGCACGTCTCCCTGCACGGCGACGGGGTGCTCCATGTGCGAGGGGACCTGGAGGTGGCCACACCGGAGGGACCCCGGAAGGAGACCCGGGTGATGCTGTGTGGCTGCGGGCGGACCGGGAACACGCCGTTCTGTGACCACAGCGGAGCGTGCGCCGACCACGTCTGAGCGCGGCCGGGAGCGGGACCGAGCCCGTGCGGCGCGCCGGACGGGTGAATGCGGCCGGGGGATATATCTGTATTCGGTGCCCTTTGTTCCGGACCCCACCTCGTGATCGCGCTCATCGTCTGCCACTTCGTCCTGGCTGCCTGCGCGGGCCCACTGGTGCGCCGGCTCGGCAGGCGTGCGTTCGTGGTACTCGCACTGCCCCCCGCCGCCGCCACGGTCTGGGCGGCCACCGAGTGGGACACCGCGGCGGCCGGACGGACGGTCGGCCGGTCCTGGGACTGGATCCCCGCCTACGGCGTCTCCTTCGATCTGCGCCTGGACGCACTCGCCGAGCTCATGGTGCTGCTCGCCGCCGGTGTCGGCACGCTCGTCCTGCTGTACTGCGCCTCCTACTTCACCGACGACACCCCGCAACTGGGCGCCTTCGCGGGGAACCTGCTGGCCTTCGCCGGCGCGATGCTCGCCCTCGTGCTCGCCGACGACCTGATCACCCTCTACGTGTTCTGGGAACTGACCACGGTCTTCTCCTACCTGCTGATCGGCCACAGCAGCGAGCGCAAACAGAACCGCCGCTCGGCACTCCAGGCACTCACCGTCACCACCCTCGGCGGCCTCGCCATGCTGGTCGGCTTCCTGATCCTCGGTCAGGCGGCCGGCACCTACCGGATCTCCGCGATCGTCGCCGATCCACCGGAGACGACCCTCGCCGTCTCGGTGGCTGTCGTCCTGGTCCTGTGCGGGGCGCTGTCGAAGTCCGCGATCTGGCCCTTCAGCCTGTGGCTGCCGAACGCCATGGCCGCCCCCACCCCCGTCAGTGCCTATCTGCACGCGGCGGCCATGGTCAAGGCCGGTGTCTACCTGGTGGCGCGGCTCGCCCCCGCTTTCGCCGACGTCCCCGTCTGGCGGCCCGTCGTCCTTGTACTCGGCGCCGCGACCATGCTGCTCGGCGGCTGGCGCGCACTGCGACTCAACGACCTGAAGCTCGTCCTCGCCTACGGCACCGTCAGCCAGCTCGGCTTCCTGACCGTTCTCGCCGGGGCCGGCAACTGGGACGCCGCACTCGCCGCCGTCGCGATGATCCTGGGCCACGCCCTGTTCAAGGCGGCGCTGTTCCTCGTCATCGGCGTCGTCGACCGTGCGGCGGGCACCCGTGATCTGCGCAGACTCTCCGGGGTCGGCCGCTCGCTGCCGTACGTCTGCACGGTCGCCGTCCTTGCCGCCGCCTCCATGGCCGCCCTGCCGCCGTTCCTCGGCTTCGCCGCCAAGGAGGCCGCTTTCTACGCGCTGCTGCACGGGGACACCTCGGACCGCTGGGTACTGGCCGCCACCGTCGTCGGGTCGGTGCTGACCGTCGCGTACACCCTCCGCTTCGTGTGGGGGGCGTTCTGGCGCAAGCCCGGTGTCGTGGACACCCCCGTGCGCCGCGTCGGTGCCGCGTTCCTGGCCCCGCCCGCGCTGCTCGCCGTGGCCGGCCTGGTACTCGGGCCCGGCGTCGGGTGGACGGACAGGCTGTTCGGTGCGTACGCAGACGCCTTCCCGGTCCCCGCCCACCCCTACCACCTCGCGCTCTGGCACGGCTTCGGGACGGTCCTGCTGCTGTCAGCCCTCACCTGGGCGGGCGGTGCCGTGCTCTTCGCGGGGAGCACCGCCGTCACCCGGATCTCCCGGCGGATCGCCTGGCCGACCGCCGACAGCGTCTTCGGCCATCTGCTGCTCGGGCTGGAACGCCTCGCCCTGCAGATCACGGGCTTCGTCCAGCGCGGCTCGCTCTCCGTCTACCTGGCCACCACCCTGCTGGTGATGCTGGCCGGGCAGCTCGCGGTCCTGTTCACCGACCGCCCCTGGCGGGGAGCGGTCGCCCCCAGGCTGTGGGACGCACCGCTCCAGGGCGCCCTGGCCGTGCTGACCTGCGCGGCCGCCCTGTTCTGCCTGACCGTCAGCCGCCGGATGAAGGCCGTGGTGCTGGCGGGACTGACCGGGTACGGAGCCGCTCTGCTCTTCGTCGTCCAGGGCGCCCCCGATCTGGCGCTCACCCAGTTCTGCGTCGAGACCGTGTCGATGATCGTGTTCGTGCTGGTGCTGCGCCGGATGCCGGTGCACTTCCAGGAGTCCGTCAGCACCTGGCGGCGGGCCGTGCGCATTCCCGTGGCGCTCGGCGCCGCGGCGACTCTCGGCGTGGTCGTGTGGGTGTCCGGCGCCGCACGCGTCGCCGAGCCGGCAGGCGCCGCGATGGTCGAGGAGGTGGCCGACCACGGGCTCAAGGACGTCGTGGCCACGATCCTGGTCGATCTGCGGGCCTGGGACACGATGGGGGAGTCCGCCGTACTGGCAGCGGCCGCGATCGGGGTGACCAGCCTCATCTATCTGCACCGCCGCAGCGAAGCGCCCCCGTCCAGACAGGAACTGCGGGGCATGACGGCCTGGTCGCTGAACGCGCCACATCTGACCGGCATGCCGCGGGGCGACGACACCGCACCCGAACGCAGCTGGCTGGCCGCGGGGTCGACACTGGCGCCGGAACACCGCTCCGTCGTCTTCGAGGTGGTGGCGAGGCTGCTCTTCCACCCCATCCTCGTGCTCTCGCTGTTCCTGCTGTTCTGTGCGGAGAACCTGCCCGGCGGCGGGTTCGTCGCCGGACTCGTCGCGGGACTCGCCTTCATCACCCGCTACCTGGCCGGCGGCAGGTTCGAACTCGCCGAGGCCGCGCCCCTGCAGCCGGGCCTCTTCACCGGCCTCGGCCTGGTCCTCTCCACCGGGGTCGGCCTGTTCGGCCTCGCGGAGGGCACCGTGCTGCATGCCTGGACGTACCACGGGCATCTGCCCGTGTTCGGCAGCTACCACCTGGGCACACCCGTCGTCTTCGACTTCGGGGTCTATCTCCTGGTCCTGGGCGTGGTCCTGGACATCGTGCGGGCGCTGGGCGCGAAGGTCGACCGGCAGATCGAACGGGCGGCCGGCGCTCTCGCCCCCGTGACCGGCACCGGGACGGAGGGCCGGGGATGACGGTCAGTGTCTCGCTCCTCGCCACCGCCGTGGTGCTCTGCGCGGTCGGCGGCATCCTCATGCTCACCCGGCCCCTCACCCGCATCCTGCTCGGCGCGGTCATCGCGGGCAACGGCATCAACCTCCTGGTCCTCTCCGCGACCGGTTCGGCGGGTGAGGCCCCGCTGCTCTACGGCGTGCCGCTGCGACAGGTCACCGACCCGCTGCCCCAGGCCATCGCGCTCACCGCCATCGTCATCACCCTCGCCACGACGGCGTTCCTGCTGGCCATGGCCTACCGCAGCTTCCAGCTGACCGGCACGGACGAGGTCCACGACGACCTGGAGGACCGGCGCATCGTGCTGCGTGCCGAAGTGCTGGGGGAGTGGGCCGAGCTGCGCGAGGAGTACCGGGCGGAGGCCGGCCGCACACCGGAGGAACGCGCCCGCTACCGCGAGGAGCGTCACCGGCTGCGCTCCCGGCTGCGCGCCGACCGCGCGCTGCAGGCCCGGGGCCGGGACGCCACCGGCGATCTGTGGCACGACGTGCTGGGAGCCGATCCGGAGGACTACGTGAACATCGACCCCGAATCCGCCGGCCCCGACACCGACGGCCCCGGTCCCGCCAGTCCGGGGCCGACCGGTCCCGGTTCCGGCGGCCCCGGTCCCGGCGCGGCCGGTCCCGACCGAGGAGCCGCCGGATGAACGCGCTCGTCCCGCTGCCCGTGCTGCTGCCGCTCTGCGCCACCGGGCTGAGCCTCGCCTTCGGCACCCGGCTCGCCCACTTCCAGCGCTTCATCAGCGTCGCCGTACTCACCGCCGTCCTCGGCCTCTCCGTCGGCCTGATGATCGCGGCCGACCGCCAGGGGCCCCTCTCCGTCCACCTCGGCGACTTCGCTCCGCCGCTCGGCGTCACCCTGGTCGCCGACCGGCTGTCCGGACTGATGCTGACCGTCTCCTCGGCCATCACCCTGGCCGTCCTCGTCTATTCGCTCGGCCAGGGCATGGCCGACCGGGACAAGGAGACTCCGGTCGCCGTCTTCCACCCCGCCTACCTCATCCTCGTGGCGGGGGTGTCGTGCACCTTCCTGGCGGGCGACCTCGTCAATCTCTACGTCGGCTTCGAGATCATGCTGGTCGCCAGCTTCGTCCTGCTCACCCTCGGCGGCACCGGGCCGCGGATCAGGGCGGGTTCCACGTACGTGATCATCTCGCTGTTCTCCTCGATGCTTTTCCTGACCGCCATCGCCATGGCGTACGCGGCGGCCGGCACGGCCAACCTCGCCCAGCTGGCGCTCCGGCTGCCCGAACTGCCGCTCGGTGTGCAGACGCTGCTCCAGGCGATGCTGCTCACCGTCTTCGCCATCAAGGCCGCACTGTTCCCCCTCGCCGCCTGGCTCCCCGACTCCTACCCGACCGCGCCCGCGCCCGTCACGGCCGTCTTCGCGGGCCTGCTGACCAAGGTCGGCATCTACTGCATGCTGCGCACGGAGACGCTGCTCTTTCCCGGGAACCGGCTCGGCGACCTCCTGATGGCCGCCGCGCTCGCCTCCATGGTCGTGGGCATCCTCGGGGCGGTCGCCCAGACCGACCTGAAGCGGCTGCTCTCCTTCACCCTCATCAGCCACATCGGCTACATGGTCTTCGGGATCGGCCTCGCCACCCGCGACGCGTACGGCGGGGCGATCTTCTACGTGGTCCACCACATCACCGTCCAGACCACGCTCTTCCTCGTCGCGGGGCTCATCGAACGCCGGGGCGGCACCAACGAGCTCACCCGCCTCGGCGGACTGGCCAAGGCGGCGCCGTTGCTCGCCGTCCTCTTCTTCGTACCGGCCATGAACCTCGCCGGGATCCCCCCGCTGTCCGGCTTCATCGGCAAGCTCGGACTGATGCGCGCCGGTGTCGCCGAGGGCAGCGTCTGGGCCTGGATCCTGGTCGCCGGGTCGACCGTGACCAGTCTGCTCACCCTCTACGTGATGGCCAAGATCTGGAACCTGGCCTTCTGGCGCGCCGAACCGCCGGGTCAGGCCGCCTACGGCACCGTTCTCGAGTCGGCCGACGAAACCGACGACGACGATGTCGACCCGGGTCCCGACCGGATTCCCGGCACGGGCGACGAACCGGTCGGGGGCACTCCGCGGCCGGCCGGGCAGGTTGTCGCCGCGAGTCTGCACGGACGGGCCGTCATCACGACGACCCGACCGCCGGCGGCGATGCCCGCCGCCACCGCGGCGGCGGTCGCACTCGGTCTCGCCTTCACCGTGCTGGCAGGTCCGCTCACCGCCTTCACCGACCGTGCGGCCGACGAACTCGTCGAACGGACCCCCTACACCGAGGAGGTGCTCGGCCGGTGAAACGCCTGATCACCCTGTCCTACCGGAACCCCGAACTGCCGCCCTTCAGCTGTGAGTTCGCCGGCCGTCGCCGCCGCGTCCTCGACCTTCCGCTGATCGCCTGGCTCACCCTCATCTGGGTGCTGCTGTGGTCCACCCTGACCTGGGCCAACGTCGTCACCGGAGTGGTCGTCGCGGTGGCCGTCTGCCTGGCGTTCCCCCTGCCCAGCGTCGACCTCGGTCTGCGGCTGCACCCCTGGGGCATCCTTCTGCTCGCCGGATACCTCCTCTACGACATGTACACCTCGGGCGTGAAAGTCACCCGGCAGATCTTCGCCGGCCGTCCGCACAGGCCCGCCGTCATCGGCGTGCCGCTGCGCTGCCGCAGCGACCTGATGCTCGCCGCCACCGCCGTCGCCGTGTCCAACGTTCCCGGCGGATCGATCGTCGAGGTGCGCAGGGACACCGCCACGGTCTTCCTGCACGTGCTCGACGCCGACAGGCCCGCGGCGCTGGACGCGGCCAGGCGCTCCGTCTGGCGCCTGGAAGAGCTGACGGTACGGGCTTTCGGCACCCGCGACGAGATCGCGAGGGTCGCGCAGGCACCCCCGGCGACCACGCAGTCCGACGACAGGAGGAACGGGGCATGAGCGGCGTCGAGACCGTCGACCATGTGCTGCTGACCGCCGCCGTGGTGGTCCTCGTCCTCGCGGGTGCGCTGCTGCTCGTACGGATCTGGCGCGGCCCCTCCATGCTGGACCGGGCCATCGCCCTCGACGTGTGCGCCGCCCTGATCATCGCGGGCCTCGGCGCGAAGTCGGCGCTCGCCCGGGACCCGTTCTACTTCCCGATCATGCTGGTGCTGGCGTTCCTCGGCTTCACCGGATCCGTGGGCATCGCCCGCTTCATCGCCGTACGCGACCGTCCGCTGTCGCGCCGGACGCCCGAAGGCAAGGAGGAGCGGGAATGAGCGTCTGGCTGCAGGTCACCGACACGGCCGGTGCGGCCCTGGTGTTCCTCGGGGCGGTGATCTGTCTGCTCGGTGTGATCGGCATGCTGAGGCTGCCCGACGTGCTGTCGCGCAGCCACGCGGCGACCAAGCCGCAGGCCCTCGGCCTCCTGCTGGTCCTGGCCGGCGTCGCTCTGCGGCTGCGCAGCGGCATGGACCTGGCGACGCTCGCCCTCATCGCCTTCTTCCAGCTGATGACCGGCCCGGTGGCGGCCCATCTGGTGGCCCGTTCCGCGTACCGGACCGGTCAGATCGAGCACGGTGAGCTGCTCTTCGACGAACTGGACGAGCAGCTCACCGAGCAGGATCCGGGCCCCGGAGCGGGAGCCGGGAGGGGCTGACTCCCTTTCATGCCCCCGGCAGCCGGTCCAGGAAGCCGCTGACGGAGCTGATCCTGCCGTCCTCCGCCAAGGTGATCACGTCGAAGCCGGCGGCGGGCGCCGAGCCGTCGGCCCGGGAGACGAGGTCCCACGTGAAGCGGACCAGGCCGTGGTGCCCGTCCGGCGTCCCGGTGGGTACGAAGTCGAAGCCGGGGAACTGTGCCTGCGCGCCGCTGATCGCCGCGGTCAGCCCGTCGTGGCCGCGCACGTCGGCCAACGGGTCGGTGTAGGTGGCGTCCTCGGTGAAGGCTGCGGACACCGCCTTCTCGATCTCCTCGGTACTGCCGGCGTTCCAGGCGGCGAAGTAGCGTCGGACGGCGTCCTCGTGAACGGTCATGACGGGTCCCTTCCCAGGGTGCTGAGGCTGCCGCTCCGTGGTCCGGAGCGGCAGGAACAGCTTGTCCCGGGGCCGCCGGGGCGTCGATTACCCGCAAGGTCATGCCGCCGGTACGAATCCAGGGCGTCCGGGGTCTCTGCGTGCCATGATGCAGCGGGGAACAGGCCGGACGCTGGGGGGCGTATGGAAAGCACGGGTACGGTGCTGCGCGAGTTGCGCGGCGCACAGAAGTCGTCCAAGGGTGTCTCGCTCTACTCGCGGTACGTGAACCGGCCGGCCGGCCGTCTGCTGGCGGCAGGTGCGTACCGTGCGGGTCTGACGCCCAATCAAGTCACCATGATCAGTGCGGCCTTCACGTTCTCCGCCCTTGCCGCGGTGGCGCTCTCCGAGCCGTCCTGGTGGCTCGGGATCGTCGTGTACGCGGGCCTGGCCGTCGGATTCGCCTTCGACTCGGCAGACGGGCAGCTCGCCCGGCTGACCGGACGGGGCGGCCCGGACGGGGAATGGCTCGACCATGTCGTGGACTGCGCGAAGATGATCCTCGTCCACACCGTCGTACTGATCTCGTTCTACCGGTTCGCCGAACTGCCCTCGGACGCCTGGCTCCTGCTGCCGCTCGGCTTCCTGTTCGTCGCGGTGCTCACCTTCTGCGCCGGGCTCCTGCGGGAACAGCTGGGCAAGGGGGCCGCCCGGACCGCACCGGCGGCCGCGGGCGCCACGGCTCCGGTGTCCCGGGTGCGGGCCGTGGCGTTGCTTCCCGCGGACTACGGGGTGTTCGCCCTGGTCTTCCTGCTGCTCGGCGCACCCGTGGTCTTCCGGGCCGGTTACGCCGTACTCGCCGCCGTGCACGCGCTGTTCCTGGTCGCGTTCCTGGCCAAGTGGTTCAGGGAGCTGAAAGCGCTCCGGGCCGGCTGACGAGGACGTCGAGGGCGCGGCGCAGCTGGGTGCTGGACGTGTGGACGGTGTACGGGAAGTAGACGACCTCCACGCCGACTTCGGCGAAGTCGCGCTCCAGACGCTTCCCCTTCTCCGTGCCGCGCCAGTCGTCGCCCTTGAAGATGACGTCGAACCGGACCTGCTGCCAGGTCTCGACCTTGTCGGGGACGGTCTCCACGAACGCCGCGTCCACGTAACGCACGCTGCGGACGATCTCCAGCCGCTCGTTCAGCGGGATCACCGGCTTGTGGCCCTTGGCGAGTGCGGCCATCTCGTCGGAGACGACCCCGGCGACCAGGTAGTCGCACTGACTGCGGGCATGCCGCAGGATGTTGAGGTGACCGACGTGGAACAGGTCGTACACCCCCGGCGCATAGCCGACTCTGTGCTGCACCATCCGTTCTCTCCCCCCACGGTGGAACTGGTTCAACGACCTTACTGTGAAGAACACTTGTGCATCCCGTGAACGGATAAGCTCAAGAAGAGGCTGTTCCGGGGGGAAGGCGATCGTCCGATGTCCGCTGATGAGCACCACCGACCGTTCGAAAACCGCAGGCTACTGGTGGTCTCCACCAACTACGCGCCGGAGCTGACGGGCATCGGTCCGTACGCCACCCAGCTCGCCGAACACTGGGCGGCGTCCGGCGCCCGTACCGATGTCCTGACCGGAATGCCGCACTACCCCGCCTGGCGCGTCGACGAGCAGTACCGCGGAAGGTGGCGCGGGCAGGAGAGCCGGGAGGGCGTGACCGTCCACCGGCGGCGGCACTACGTACCGCCCCGGCAGAGCGCCCTGCGAAGAGCATGGTTCGAGGCATCCGTGCTCATCCACGGGACCCTGGCGCCACCACCGGGACGCCCCGACGCGGTGATCTCCCAGATGCCGAGCCTCGCAGGCGGCGTCATCGGGGCGCGTATCGCACGCCGCCACGGAGTCCCCCACATACCCGTCGTCCAGGACCTCATGGGCGCCGCCGCGGCACAGAGCGGCATTCGTGGCGGCGGAAGGGCCGCCGCCGTAGCCGGGGCGGCCGAGCGCCACGCCCTGCGGGACGCAGCCGTCGTCGGCGTCATCCACGAGAGCTTCGTCCCCGGGGTCCAGGCCCTCGGCGTAGACCCCGCACGCATCCGGGTGGTGCCCAACTGGACGCATGTGGAACGGCCTTCGGCGGACCGGACCGTCACCAGAGCCCGGCTCGGCTGGCGCGAGGGGACCCAGGTGCTGCTGCACTCCGGGAACATGGGCCTCAAACAGGGCCTCGACGTCCTGATCGACCTGGCCCGGCTGGCCCCCGACATCCGCGTCGTGCTCATGGGCGACGGGAACCAGCGCGAGGCACTGCGCGAACGCGCCGGCGGCCTGCCGAACATCGACTTCCTGCCGCCTGCCGGAGCGGACGACTTCACCGATGTGCTTGCCGCCGCCGACGTCCTCGCGGTGACCCAGCGCGCGTCCGTGCTCGACATGAGCGTGCCGTCCAAACTCACCTCGTACTTCGTCTCGGGGCGGCCCGTCGTCGCCTCCGTGGCCGACGAGGGCGGCACCGCCGACGAGGTGCGCCGCTCGGGCGCCGGGGTTCTCGTGGCACCCGAGGACCCGGGGGCGCTCCTCGAAGCCGTACGGAAACTTGCGGGTGACCCGGAGGCCGCGGACGCGCTCGGCGCGCACGGTCCGGACTACGTCGCACAGCACCTGAGCAGGGAAGCGGGCCTCGCACGCTTCGACGCGCTGCTCACCGAGGTCCTCGGGGACGCACCAAGGAGGCCAAGCCGATGACACATCCGATCCGGCCCGTGGACGACCACGACGAACCGGCTCTGCTGCGCGACCAGTTCCGCCAGCTCCTGCGCTACCGGGCCCTGCTCGCCGCGGGTGTCGTGGTGGGCCTGTTCGGCGGCGGGTTCCTCGCCCTGAGCGGCGACGACACCTACACCGCCAGCGGCGAGGTCCAGGTGCGTTCCGCGACCGCCGATCCCTTCGCCACCGGCGCCTCCGCCGACAAGGGCATCAACATCGGCTCGGAGCGGCAGACCGCGGTCAGCGACACCGTGGGCGAGCTGGCCGCCGGCACCCTGCTCAAGAAGGGGGACGACGTCACGGCCAGGAAGCTGCTCACCGGCCTCCAGGTCACCAACCCGCCCAACACGCTCACCCTCCGCTTCTCCTACACCGGGGCCACACCCGAGCAGGCCCGCTCCCGCGCCGAAGCCCTGGCCAATGCCTACCTGGCGCACCGCAAGGCGCGCACCGAGGAGAGCATCGACAACATGGCGAACGGCTACCGCGCCCAGCTCGAACCACTGGAGGAGAAGCGCGACCTCCTGGAGGAGCGGAGCGGGGTCGACGCCGACGACGTCAGCAGCGCCCGCGCCAACATCATCGTCTCCATCTCCGAGCTGAGCCGGAAGATCTCCGAACTCAAGGCGCTCGACACCACCCCCGGCTACCTCAACAAGAAGCCCGTCGCCCCCACCGAGCCGGCCGGAGCGGGTCTGCCGCTGCTCCTCGGGCTCGGCGGCGTCGTCGGTCTCGCCCTCGGGCTGCTGCTGTCCTGGGTGCGGCTCGTCTTCGACCCCGCCGTACGCTCCCCGCGCGAGCTCGTGCGCTCCCTCGGGGCCCCGCTGCTCGGCACCCTGCCCAGGGAGCGCGCCGCCGCGGGCACCCTGCTCGCGATCGGGCGCAGCGGTTCGCGGCTGGCCGAGGAGTACCGCGCGGTCGCCTTCCGGCTCGCCTACGACCCGTCCTTCGCGGAGCGGCGCCGGCTCCTGGTCACCGCGCCGCGCGGGGACAACGCCGCGGCGGCCGCCGCCGCGGTCAACCTGGCCGCCGCCTTCGCAGAGATGGGCCGTGACGTCCTGCTCGTCGAGGCCGATCTGCGCACCCCGTCGCTGGCCCGGGACCTGGGACCGGCGGCCCACGAGGTGCGGCCGCCGCGCTGGGCCGCAGAGGAGGGGGACCGCAGCTGGCCCGCGGGCGGCAGGTCGAACGTGGACGTCCCCGGCTCCGGCGCCTTCGCCCTGGTGGCGGGGGCGACCGCGGACAACGTGCCGCGCGCCCTGACCTCCGCGTCCGTCGGGCGCATCGTTGCCGAGGCCGACCGCCCCGGCGCCGTCGTCATCGTCCTGGCCCCGCCGGTGCTCTCCTACGCCGACGCCGTCGCTCTCGTGGACCGGGTCGAGGGCGTCATGATCGTCTGTGACCCGCGTGAGGTGCACCGCAGCGACCTGGAGCGCATCCGCGAGATCATCGGGGCCTCCGGCGGCCAGGTGCTCGGGGCCCTGCTCCACCCCGGCCGCGGCCGGCTGCGCCGCGCGGAACGCCGGCCGAAGTCGGCCCGGCGCCACAGCGGCGGGGGGCCCCAGGGCCCGGCCGTCGACGAGGACGCTCCGGAGGTCACCGGCGACCCCGCCGAGACGATGGGCCTGCGCTCCTTCACCCTGCCGGGGGCGCGCCGGTGAGAGCCCGTACCGCGATCCTCTGCTCGGTCGCGGACCAGGGCGTGGCCGCGCTCACCAACATCCTGGTGCTCGTGGCCGCCGCCCGGCTCTCCACCGTGGCCGACTTCGCCCGTTTCTCCGCCGTCTACCTCGTCTTCACGGTGCTGCTGGGCGTCTCCGGGGCCTACAGCGGACAGCCCCTGGTCCTGCGGCGCGGCGACGGCGAGGAGACCCGGGGGGCCTGCCGCTCGGCCGTCGCGTTCACCGTGGCCGCCTCGGCCGCACTCGGTGCGCCGCTGGCCGCAGTCTGTCTGCTCGTCCCGGGGGACACCGCGCGTGCCCTGACGATGCTCGGCCTCGTCCTGCCGGTCGTGCTCGGCCAGGACGCCCTGCGGTACGCCTTCTCCGCCCTTCAGCAGCCCCATCTCGCCCTGAGCGCGGACGTGGTGAGGCTGGCGTGTGTGCTGGGCGCCCTGTCCGTTCAGGAGTACGGGGCGAGCCCCGCCCGGCTGATCGTGGTCTGGGGGACGTCCGCCCTGCCGGCGCTCCTGCTGTCCGCCGTGCTGCTGCACCGCAGGACCGCCGGGGCCGTGACGCGGTTGCGTCCGATGCTCGGGCGCGGCCACCTCGGGAAGCGTTTCGTCGTCGAGTTCGGTGTCGGCAACGCGACCAGCCAGCTCTCCGTCCTCGGTCTCGGTGCCGTCGGCAACCCGCTGCTGGTCGGCGCGCTGCGCGGGGCGACGACCCTGTTCGGGCCGCTCAACGTGCTGTTCACCTCCGCCACCTCCTTCGGCCCCCCGCTGCTCGGCCGCGTCGGCGACGAGAGACGCCGGGTGCGGGCCACCGCGGGACTCGCCGCCGTCCTCGCCGCCACCGCCGCCCTCTGGGCCACCGCCCTTGCCCTGCTCCCCGACGAGGCGGGGCGTGAGCTGCTCGGCGACACCTGGCCGACGGCCGCCGCCCTCCTCCCGGCGACCGGCAGCCAGTACGCGGCGATGGCCGTGGGCACCTGCGGACTGCTCGCCCTGCGGATGCTCGACCCGCGTACGACGCTGAGCATCCAGGTGGTCTTCTCGCTCACCGCCGTGGCGTTCATGGCGGGGGGCTACGCCCTCGGAGGCGTCCCGGGGGCCGCCTGGGGGCTGTGCCTCGGCTCGCTCTGCAAGGCCGCCGCCACCTGGACCAGGGTGGTCCGGATCCGACGCGGGAGGCCTGCGCCCGACGCGGCCGTCACCGCCGACGCGCTGCCCTCTGCTCCTTGAACGTGCTGATCAGCAGCAGACACAGCGCGGCGATGGCCAGCTTCCCCGCCGCCTGCAGGAGCGGGCCGCGCAGCAGGATGAAGGTGTATCCGGCGATCAGCGGCGCGGCGATGGCCAGCACACTCCCGGGGCCGGGCCCCGCCCGGGTGACGGCCAGCGCGTACCGGCGGTCGGTGCGCGCCACCGCGTAACCGATCAGTGCGAGCCCGCCGATCACTCCGGAGGCGCCGAAGTCGACCCAGAACTCGGTCCACAGCGGGGCCGAGAGGTTGGTCATCCGCAGCCCCATCCACTGCCCGACCCGGACCCCGGTGTCCTCCGGCTTCCCGCTCCACACCGCGCGCGGCACGAAGAACAGGGCGGAGCCCGTCAGCTGGCGGCCGTAGGTGTGGCCCCGTGTGTCGACCCACGAGATGCTGTTGGCGAACATCACCATCTGGTCGTAGTCCTTGGTCACCAGCGGCTCGAAGACCGAGGCCGACTGCGCGGGCCGCTGCCCTGCGTCGTCGTACCGGAACTTGTCGGCGTACGGGAACACCACCAGTGCCCCCACCACCCCCGTCGCCAGCACGATGCGGTAGATCGCCGCACTGCTCGGGAACGCGGTGAACACGAAGGCCATCAGCACCGTCAGGAACCAGTAACGGGCGTTGGAGACAGGGTTGTTCACCACAAGGTTCAGCGCTACCAGCGCCACCCACACCAGCACCGTCGACGGGGAGCGCCGGGCCCGGTAGGAGGTTGCCAGACGGCGGGTGTAGAAGAGCAGCGCCAGCAGCGCCGGGACCTGGCCGAAGCCCTTGACGAACGCCGAGCCGACATTGGACCCTTCCGAGACCACCCCGCTGGCCGCGACGGTCTCGTTGATCTCCTGCCGGCTGGAGAAGAAGACCGAGGGCCCGCCCAGCTTCATTACGTAGAACGCGCTCGCCGCGAACGCCAGGAGCACCAGCAGTCGCAGCCGCAGCGGATGCGCCACGGCCGGTCCCGCGCCCGGGCTCCGCGTGGAGGGTGTACGGCGCCGCAGCGGGCGCCGGGAGGCCAGCAGCGCCCCCAGGTCGAAGGCGGCACACCCCACCAGGACCATCGCGATGGCCGTGACCAGGTCCTGGCGCGGTCCCACCATCGGTGTCGGTGTCTGCCCGATCACCACCTGGGCGAACGGCGCCACGCCCATCGCGATGTACACGAACATCCAGAAGACGCCCTGGAGCAGCCGCCGCCGGGTGGAGAGGATCATCGTCGCCAGCCGGGCCCCCGCATAGCAGGTCAGCACCAACTGGAGCCAGTACGCGGTGTCCCGGACACCGCTGCCGGGCTGGGCGGCGATCACCGCGGGCAGGAAGCACACCAGGCCGAGGATGAGCGGCACGGACAGGGCCCGCGACAGCATCGACCAGGCGATCGGCTGCCCGGGCGGCTCCGGGACGCCGCCCCGGGCCCGTGCCCACTCCGGACGCGCGACCCCCCGGGCGGCCTGCTCCTGCGCCGATGTGTGCACCGACGTCATGCGCCCCCCCGGGATCAGTGAACCGCTGAACACTCTAACGAATCAGCCCACGTGAGGAGACGCGATGACTACTCTGTGAAGTATTAGCCGCAGTTGAGGGGAACTCTGGTGAAAATTCTGCATGTTGTCACGCTCCACACCCCGGACCACGCCTTCGGCGGGCCGACCCGGGTGGCGTTCAACCTCTCCAAGGTCCAGCGGGCGAACGGCGACGACGCACGCGTCATGGCCCTCGGCGACGGCTTCCCCGACGGTGAACTGCCCAGCCACGTGGAGGGAGTTCCCGTCCATCTCTTCCAAGCACGGCACCTGCTGCCGATGTTCGAGGTCAGTGGCATCACCTCCGCCGCGCTGCTGCGCACCGCACGCCGCATGATGCGCGGCGCCGACCTCGTCCACGTGCATCTGATGCGGGACCTGGTGACCCTGCCGGCGGCGCTCCTCGCGCTCGCGACCCGCACACCCCTGGTCGTCCAGACCCACGGCATGATCGACCCCACCGAGAAGAAGGTCGCCCAGCTCACCGACGTCCTCGGGGTCCGCAAGGTGCTGCGCGAGGCCGACGCCGTCCTGCACCTCACCGAGATGGAGCGGGTCGACGTGAACGCCGTCGCGGCTCCCGTACAGCTCACCCGTACCGTACGGCTGGTCAACGGTGTCCGTCCGCAGGAGCGCAAGCCCGCCCGCGACCCCGGCCGCCCGCCGACCGTGCTGTACCTCGCCCGCGTCCAGGAGCGCAAGCGGCCCGAGGACTTCATCGCCGCGATGCCGCACGTCCTCGCCCACCACCCGGACGCCCGCTTCGTGCTGGCCGGCCCGGACACCGGCGCGCTGGCCGGCACCCTCGCCCTCGCCCGGAAGCTGGGTGTCACGGACTCCCTCGACCATGTGGGCCCGCTGGAGCACGACGCGGTCCTCGCCGCCGGGCGCGAGGCCGATGTGTATGTGCTGCCGGCCATCGAGGAGCCGTTCCCGGTCTCGGTCCTGGAGGCGATGTCGGTCGGCACCCCGGTCGTCATCACCCGCACCTGCGGGCAGGGCCCCGATGTGTCGGGGGCCGGTGCGGGCCGGGTCATCGACAGCCGGGTCGGAGAGGACGCGGCCAACGCCCGTAAGGTCGCCGACGCGATCCTGGAGCTGCTGGAGCCGGAGGCCGCCGAGCAGGCGGGCAAGGCAGCCTGGCAGCTGGTCAACGACCAGTTCACCATCGAGGCCGTCACCGCCACCCTCCGGCGGACCTACGAGGACGTGGTCCGCCGGAGGCGAGGGTGAGGGCTCGGCTCGTCAACGTACAGGTGCCTCGCGGGACTTGAGCGCGATCTGCCAGCGGTAGAAACTCATGGCCAGGGCGAAGTCCAGCCCGGCCCGCCCGTCCAGGAACCCCCGCCGGTAGACGTACATGTAGGCGAAGGAGACCAGCGGCTTGAACGGCGCCTTGTGGAAGAGCTGCCCCTGACGGGACTTCACCTTCCGTACCTGTTCCTTGACATCGGGGTGGTGCTCCAGCCACGCCTCCCAGTCCGAGTAGCGGTTGTGCCGCTCGAACCACGCGGTGACGGGGTCCAGGTCCTGGTGCTCGATGGGGTTGCGCAGCGCCTCGGCCGTCGCGGCGACCGGCTGGTAGTGCCCCTCGACCTCCCCGATCCCCGGCGCGGCGAGGTCCCCGACCTCCGGGTAGTGGCAGCGGGTGCGGTCGGTCAGCGATCGCTTGCGGATCGTGTAGCCGTGGCGCAGCCGCTTCCCGGAGAACCAGTACCCCAGCGGTATGTCGTACGCGGCGGGCTTCGGGGCGTCGGGGTCGGCGAATATCTGGCGCAGCTCCGCCAGCAGACCGGGGCTGAGCCGCTCGTCGCCGTCCAGCACCAGGATCCAGTCCAGATCGGTGCGGACGTTCTCCAGGCACCACTGCTTCTTGCGTGGATGGCCCCCGTCCCAGGTGTACGTGACCACCTCGGCCCCGCACTCCTCGGCGATCTTCGCCGTGTCGTCCGAGCTGTGGGAGTCCACCACGACGACCGCCTCGAAGTGGCCGAGCACCGACTTCACCGCCTCGGCGATGTTCAGGCCCTCGTTCTTCGTGGGGATCGCCACGGCGATGGGCAGCTTGCTCAACTCTTGTCTCCTTCGGGCAGCCAGGCGTAGCAGCCTGTGGAGGTGAACGTGCGGGCGGCCGCCGGGACGGTGATCTCCACCCGTCCGCCGGTGTCCGAGGAACCGGATCCCAGCACCTTGCCGTTCGCCCCGGTCAGCTGCCAGCTGCAGTCCTTGGTGGGGGAGGCGGCCGCGTAGCGGCCGGGCCGGAGCTTCGCGCCCCGGTGCGTGCCGTCGGCGTAGCCGAGCGCCGCCTCGTCGACCAGGTCCTGGTGCTGCGGGCACAGATGGGCGACGGCCGGCTTCGCGTCGGCGACCTCGCCGGTGACGATCGCGCCGACGGCGATGTCCCGATCGGCCTTGACCAGGTAGCGGAGCCTGTCGCAGGTCTCCTGACCGGTCTGGAGCACCGCGGCCGGGTCCATCCCCTTGGGGACGCGGTCGGTGAGGTACTTCTTCTGCTTCTTGGTGAACGAGCCGGTGGCCGGGGTGATCCCGTCGGCGGGCACCTTCGGCGGTTCGCTCGTCGGGGTGGCCGGCGGACCGGCCGGGCCGGCGGACGGACCGGAGACGGAGGGCGCGGGCGGGGCCGCCGCGGACGGCTTGCTGCCCGCGGCGGCCTCCTTGCTCCCGTCGGCGGACGAGCCGCAGGCGGCCAGCGCCGCCGTCGCGATGACGACGACGGCGCCGGCCAGGAACGGATACCTCATCAACCCGTCCTCAGGGCGTAGTGGGCGCTGACCTGCGAACTGGTCAGCGCGGTCGGATACACGGCGGTCTCGTCGATCTGCCCGGCGAAGAAGTTGCTGGTCGGGCGGTTGGGCCAGTTGCTCAGGTTGTCCCCGCCGACACGCCAGTAGCCGGGGTAGTTCTCGTTGGTGGTGTAGAGGAAGTTGGACGTGCGCAGCTGCCCGTCGACGTACAGGGCCATGCCGCCGGGGCCCTGGGTGGCGACGACGTGGTGCCAGGCGCCGTCGTTGTAGGCGCCGGGCGTCGTGATGGTGCGGGTGCTGCCGTTGTGGATGCCGAAGACCAGCCGCCCGTCATTGGCCATGTACACGTGCTTGTCGTACCGGGTGCTGTTCTGCATCGTGAGATTGCCGAACCCGATGATCTTGCCGCCCCGGACCGTGGTGGTCTTGATCCAGGTCTCCACGGAGAACCGGGTGGGCTGCGCATGGCGCTTGTTGCTGTACGCGTACTCGTCGGAGCCGTTGAAACCGATCGCGGTCGAGGCACCCGCGACGGCGGCGGGAGTCTGACGGTAGGCGGGTGCGTTGCGCAGGAAACCGCTGTTCAGCCCGCCCGTGGTGTCGGCGGCGAAGGTGGACGTGCCCTCGTCGTAACGCCAGTAGAGCGAGGCCCCGTCGGCCAGCACACGCGCCGGGTAGCTCTCCGCCGTCGCCGCCACGGTCGCGGACTGTGCCGGGGACTTGGCGCTGGTGTTGGTGCCGTCGCTCGCGGTGATGCGGTACGAGTGGGTCTCGCCCACCGCCACATCGGTGTCGGTCCACTTCAGCTGGGGCCGGTCCCAGAAGAGCGAGTACCCGGTCGTCGTGTGTACGGGTGTGGTCGCCCCGTCCTTGTAGATCCGGTAGGTGAGCTCACCGTCGTCGGTGTCGAAGCTGGTCTGCCAGTTGACGTCGATCTGCCCCGGAGCAAGCGTGGAGAGGCTGACGTTGGGCACCCACGGCGCCCCGGTGTCCGGGCCGTCGGCGAACCGGGTCAGCCCCTGCTGCCCGGAACCGTTGACGGTGGTGAACTCCCCGCCGACCCACAGGTAGTGGCGTCCACCCTTGTCGGTCTGCGTCATCACCCGGGGCCCGACGGGCTCCCCGATGCCGTCGTTCGTGTCCGGGAACCAGGGCAGCAGCTCCGGATCGTCGACGGACTGGGCGAGGAGGTGCCTGCGCGGCTGGTCGGGGAACCCGCCCATGCTGGCGCAGTCATGGGCGTGGCTTCCGCTGTACAGCACGCCCGAGTGCACCAGGACGGCCTGGGTGGCTCCCAGGCAGGTGTCCCGCCACCGCTGCTGGAAGTCGTCGAGATCGATGGCGATCCGGCCGTCGAGGACACCGCCTCCGGTGCCCTCGTTGGCGGTGTACAGGCCGGTCGCGTCCGTCGTGAGGTCCTGCACCGTGGAGGTGTTGGGGATGAAGCCGGGGTAACTCTTGGTGAGCGCCCCCGTGGTGGCGTCCACGACGGCCAGTGCGTGCGACGTGGTGCCGTTGACGGTGAAGAAGTCACCGCCGAGCACCACGTGTTGTCCGTCCGGAGTCACCTGGACGGCGCGGGCGACCTCGTCGGCGTCGGCCGCCCACGGCAGCAGGTCGGCGTCCGTGGTGACGGCGGCGAAACTGTTCCTGGTCTGCCCGCCCACACTGGTGAAGTCACCGCCCAGGTAGACGGTGTCCGCGGTGACGTCCAGGGCCCGCACGGTCGCCGAGACGGAGATCTTGAAGTCCTGGCGCGGAGTGCACGTCGCGGTGTCGATGGCGGCGATATTGCTGACGCCCTCCCCGTTCACCGCCCCGAACTGGCCGCCCGCGTACAGGGTCTGTCCGTCCGGCGACAGCGCCAGCGCGCGAACGGTGGCCGTGCCCGACGAGAGGGTGAACGACAGGCTGCACCCCGTCGGTGCGCCGGTCGCCGCGTCGAAGGCGGCGAAGTTGACCGCGGGCTGCTCGGAGGTGCCGGCCGCGGCGTCGGGCGGCCGGACGGTGGAGAAGGTGCCGCCGGCGTACACGACGCCGTCGGTCGCGGCCATCGCCCAGACGATGCCGTTGGTCTGCCAGGTGGTGAGGTCGTCCGCGGTGAGAGACACCGGAGGTGTCAGTGCCGCCGTCGGGGATGCCCCGGCCGCCGCGGCGGTCAGGGCGCCGGCGAACAGGCAGAGAGCGGTGGAGACGGCCCGCACACGGCCGCGTCCCCCGGGTCTGTGCCCCGTGCTTGCGTTCATCATTCAGCTCCGAAGGTGAGAACGAGCTGCGGCCGGTAGGCCGCGGTTCCTGCCTCGCTCGACCAGAGGCGGAGACTGTCCGTCCCGCTGCTGGTGAGGGCGAGTGAGTAGACGGAGCCCAGGGCCCCGTCCAGTGCGGACGCGTTCAGCTCCACCGTGTCGTCGGTGGAGACGGAGGTCGCGCCTGTGATGGTCCCCAGCACGGTCGCGGCGAGCGCCGGCCGGGTGTTGTAGGTGACCGTCGACTCGGTCCACGTGCCGGTGACCGGCACGACGCTGTGGCTGTCCAGGGATCCCGCCGTCGAGTCCGACGACGTGCGGAAGGTGAGGCGGGCGCTCTTGAGTACCTGGCCGGACGGGGCCGGCGGAACGGTGAACCGCAGATAGCTCAGATAGGCCGTGGTGCCCCGGGAGGCGAGCTGGCTGTCGTTGTAGTTCGTGTTCGCCGACACGCTGTTGACGTACGCGTCCTCGTCCGGTGTGACGCTCAGCGTGGTGTCGCCGGGGCCGGGCGGGGTGCCCGCGAGCGCGTGGTGCGCGGCGACCTGGGCGGCGGTGAGCGCCGTCGGATAGACCGCGGTCTCGTCGACCTGTCCGGCGAAGTAGGTGCTCGTGGGCCGGTTCGGCCAGGCGTTGTTCATGGCGTCCCCGCCCACCCGCCAGTACCCGTTGTACGAGCGGTTGCCGGTGGCCGCGTTCGTGCCGACGACCGCCCCGTCCACGTACAGGACCATGCCGGACGGCCCCTGGGTCGCGACGGCGTGGTGCCAGGAGCCGTCGTTGTACGTGCCCGCCGTGGTGATGGTGGGCCGGGTGCTGCTGTTGCCGGACTGGACGCCGAACGCGAGGCGCCCGTTGTCCGTCAGGTACAGCAGCTTGTCGGAGATGTTGCTGGTGTGGCCCTGCGCGGTACCGATGTTGCTGCCGTAACCGACGATCCGCCCGCCCGTCGTCGAGGTCGTCCGGAACCATGTCTCGACCGAGTACGGCGTGGGCGAGGTGTACCGGTGCAGGCGGTCGCTGTAGACGTACTCGTCGACGCCGTTGAGGGAGAGCGCCGCCGAGCCGGCCACCGCGGACGGCGTGGAGCGGTACGTGGGGGCGTTCGCGTACACGCCGGAGTTGTCGTCGGCCGAGGCGTCCGCCGCGAAGGCGCCGCCCGCCTCGTCGTAGCGCCAGTACAGGCCGGCGCCGTCGGCGAGCACCCTTTCCTGGTACGGGGAGGCCGAGGAGGCGGCCGTGACCGAGGCGGCGGCGGACAGCCCGCTGGTGTTGGTCCCGTCGCTCGCGGTGATCCGGTACGAGTACGTCCGGCCCGCCACCACGTTCGTGTCGGTGAAGGTCAGCTGAGGCCGGCTGTAGAAGAGCGACGAGCCGGTCGTGGTGTGTACGGGAGTCGTGCCGCCGTCGCGGTAGACCCGGTAGGTGAGCAGGCTGTCGTCCAGGTCCAGGCTCGAACGCCAGCGGACCTTCACCTCGCCGGCCCGCGGTGCGGACACGCTCACGGCCGGAGCGGCGGGCGCACCCGTGTCGGGAGTGTTGGCGAACCGCGTCAGCGCCTGCTGGGACACCCCGTTGACCGTGGTGAACTCGCCGCCCACCCAGAGGAAGTCGCGGCCGCCGCGCGAGGCGACGGTCAGGGCACGGGGCCCGACCGGCTCCCCGATGCCGTCATTGGTGTCCGGGAGCCAGCCCACCAGCGCCGGGTCGTCGACGGACTGGGCGGTGAGGTGCTTGCGGACCTGGTTGGGGAAGCCGCCCATGGACGAGCAGTCATGGACGTGGCTGCCCGCGTACAGGACACCCTGGTAGACCCGCAGCGCCTGGGTCGCCCCCTGGCAGGTGTCCCGCCACCGCTGGTCGAAGTCGTCGAGGCCCATGGCGAGCCTGCCGTCGAACGACGAACCCCCGGCCCCCTCGCCCGCGACGTACCAACCGTCGGAGGCGGCGTCCGTGACGATGTCCTTGATCACCGCGGACGACGGGATGAAGTTGCCGGTGTAGGCGCGGGTCAGCGCACCCGACGACGCGCTCGTCACCGCGAGCGCGTGCGACGCGGCGCCGCCGACGGTGAAGAATTCGCCGCCGATGAGCACACTCGCCCCGTCGGGGGTCACCTTCAGCGTCCGGCCGGGCTCGTCCACGTCGGGGTTCCACGCGGTCAGGGCGCCCGTGGAGGTGACCGCGCCGAAGAAGCGCCGCGTCTGGCCGTTGACCGTCTGGAAGTCACCGCCCGCGTAGACGGTGCCGTTCGCGGCGACGTCCAGGGCGCGCACCGTCGCGCCGAAGTCGGGCGAGAAGCCCGGACGCAGCTGACACGTCGCGGTGTTGATCGCGACCAGGCCGTTCGCGGACGTCCCGTTGACGGCGTTGAAGTAGCCACCCGCGTACAGGGTCGACCTGTCCGCGGAGACCGCGAGGGCGCGGACCGTGGCGGTCCCGCTGCTGCGGGTGAAGGAGAGCGAGCAGCCGGTGGGTGCCCCGGTGGCCGCGTCGAACGCGGCGAAGTTCACGGCGGGCGTCGTGTTGCTGCCCGCCGGGGAGCCGGCCGGGCGGACGTTGGAGAACGTACCGCCCGCGTAGACCACTCCGTTCGCCTCGGCGAGCGACCAGACGATGCCGTTGGTCTGGTACGTGGAGAGGTGGTCGGCCGTGAAGCCGACCGGCGGGGTCAGTGCGGCCGCCGGGGGAGCGGCGCCCGCGCCGAGCGCGCCCGCACCGAGGGCGAGAACCGTGGCGAACACGGCGCTCCGGGTGCGTCCGAGGCTTCCCGGCCGTCTCATCGGTCCACCCGCACGGCCGCTCCCGTGAGCTGGTCGGCCAGCAGCCGGATGTCCGCGTCGACCATGATCCTGGCCAGCTCCTGGGACTTCACCTCGGGCTTCCAGCCGAGCAGTTCCTCGGCCTTGGACGCGTCACCGATCAGGGCGTCGACCTCGCTGGGACGCTCGTACTTCGGGTCGTAGCGCACGTGCTCGGCCCAGTCGAGGCCCGCGTGCTCGAAGGCGTACTCGAGGAACTGCCGGACGCTGACCCCCTCACCGGTGGCCACCACGTAGTCGTCCGGGGTGTCGCACTGCAGCATCCGCCACATCGCGTCCACGTACTCGGGGGCGTACCCCCAGTCCCGTACGGCGTCGAGGTTGCCCAGATGCAGCCGGTCCTGGAGCCCGGCCTTGATGCGCGCCACCCCGCGGGTGATCTTGCGGGTCACGAAGGTCTCGCCGCGGCGAGGTGACTCGTGGTTGAACAGGATCCCGTTGACGGCGAACATGTCGTACGCCTCGCGGTAGTTGACCGTCGCCCAGTACCCGTACACCTTGGCCACGCTGTACGGGCTGCGCGGGTGGAAGGGTGTGCTCTCGTTCTGCGGGGGCGGGCTGGCGCCGAACATCTCGGACGACGAAGCCTGGTAGATGCGGGTGTCGATACCGCTGGCGCGGACCGCCTCCAGAAGCCGCATGGTGCCGAGACCCGTGACGTCCCCGGTGTACAGGGGCGCGTCGAACGAGACCCGGACGTGCGACTGCGCGCCCAGGTTGTAGACCTCGTCGGGGCGGATGTCACGCAGCAGGTTCACCAGGGCGACGCCGTCGGACAGATCGGCGTGATGGAGGACGAACGAACGATTCGCCTCCTCGGGCCCCTGGTAGATGTGGTCTATCCGCTCCGTGTTGAAGCTCGACGATCTGCGTATCAGACCGTGGACCGTGTACCCCTTCTCGAGCAACAGCTCCGCCAGGTACGAACCGTCCTGACCGGTCACGCCGGTGATGAGTGCGGACTTCGCCATGACTCCCCCCTCCTGTGGTCGCCCGATGGGCGGTTTGTTCACCGAAATATCAACATCTGAGCGCTTTGGGCAAAAGCTCACCCGAGCGCTGTGCTGCTGGCACAATCCGAGCCATGACGACCGATATCCCCGGCCCGCCCCAGGAATCCGTCCGCCCCCTCCTACGCCCCGGCTCCCGCATATTTGTCGCGGGCCACCGCGGTCTCGTCGGCTCGGCGCTGGTGCGCCGCCTCGCCGCCGACGGCCACGAGGTGATCACCCGTGACCGCGGCGACCTCGATCTGCGTGACGCGGCACCGACCGAGGCGTTCCTGCGTGACGCCCGTCCGGACGTCGTCGTACTGGCCGCCGCCAAAGTGGGCGGGATCATGGCCAACAGCACCTGGCCGGTGCAGTTCCTGGAGGACAACCTGCGCATCCAGCTCAGCGTGATCGCCGGGGCGCACGCGGCGGGGACGAAGCGGCTGCTCTTCCTCGGCTCGTCCTGCATCTACCCCAAGCACGCCCCGCAGCCGATCCGTGAGGACTCGCTGCTCACCGGCCCGCTCGAGCCGACCAACGAGGCGTACGCGCTGGCCAAGATCGCCGGAATCGTGCAGGTCCAGTCCTACCGCCGGCAGTACGGCGCCTCGTTCATCAGCGCCATGCCCACCAACCTCTACGGTCCCGGCGACAACTTCGCCCTGGAGACCTCGCACGTCCTGCCCGCCCTCATCCGCCGGTTCCACGAGGCGAAGAGGGACGGTGCGCCCGAGGTCACCCTGTGGGGCTCCGGCACCCCCCGCCGTGAATTCCTGCACGTCGACGACCTCGCCGCGGCCTGTGTGCGGCTGCTGGAGTCCTACGACGGGGACGAGCCGGTCAACGTCGGCTGCGGCGAGGACCTGACCATCAGGGAACTCGCGGAGACCGTACGAGACGTGACGGAGTATCAGGGAACCATCGGCTGGGACACCTCGAAGCCGGACGGCACCCCGCGCAAGCTCCTCGACGTGTCCCGGCTCTCCTCCCTCGGCTTCAAGCCGCAGATCCCCCTGCGCGACGGCATCGCCCGCACCTACGCCTGGTGGCTCGGGCAGGGCTGACCGCCCCGCCCGGCACCCATGGGCTCCTCGTCCGAGTGCCTCCATCGCGATCAGTACGCTCCGCGGCCGTCGGTGACGGCACGCACCGTACGGGCGAGGAGCCCCATGTCCGTGACCACCGACCAGTTGTCGACGTACCAGAGGTCCAGCGACACGGTCTCCTGCCACGAGAGGTCCGAGCGCCCGCTGACCTGCCACAGGCCGGTCAGCCCGGGCTTCACCGCGAGCCGGCGCCGCTCACGCTCGTCGTAGCGCGACACCTCCTCGGGCAGCGGCGGACGTGGACCTACCAGGGACATGTCACCCCGTAGCACGTTGAGAAGCTGCGGGAGTTCATCGATGGAGGTCCGGCGCAGCGCATGGCCGATCCGGGTCACCCTCGGGTCGCGGCGCATCTTGAACATCGGGCCTTCGCTCTCGTTCGCCCCCGTGAGCTGCGCCTTACGGGTCTCCGCATCCGCCACCATCGTGCGGAACTTCCACATGGTGAAAGGCCTGCTGTGCCGGCCGTGCCGTATCTGGCGGTGGAACACCGGGCCGGGTGACGAGAACCGGACCGCGAGGGCGACCACGAACAGCAGCGGGGCCAGCACCAGCAGCCCGAGCGCGGCACCGCACCTGTCCACGACGGTCTTGAGCCAGGGCTGCGGACCGTGCCGCAGCGGCGGCGCGATGTGCAGCAGGGTCAGCCCGGCCGCGTCGGAGGGCCGCACGCGGCTCGCCGCGACACCCGAAAGCTCCGAGAGCACGCAGAGCGCGAGACCGCTGTCGTGCAGGCCCCACGACAGCGGCCGCAGCCTCTCGTCGCCGAACTGCGGCCCGGGCACCACGAGTACGAGATCCGCGTCGTGGGCGAAGGCGCTGCCGAGCACCGTGGACACGTCGTCGTCCGCCGGCTCCGGGGCGAGCCGCCCCGGTACCGGTGTGTCGCAGCTCAGCTGCGCCGGTCCCACCGGCACGGCGGCCGCCACCGTGTACAGGTGGTCCGTACGGGAGTTGAGCAGGGTCACCGCCTGGTCCACCCCCGAAGCCGCGCCGACCACCAGTACCCGGCGTGACGCCTGCCCGTGGCGTGTGGAACCGGGTCTGCCGCGCAGTCCCGAGGCGAGCACGGTCACGGCCAGGCCGGGTACCAGCGCCAGCACCGCCGTCGCCGGGTCGAGGGATCCGCCCGCCGCCGCGCACAGCACGGCGAGCAGTCCGACGAGCACCAGCCAGTCGCCGACGGCGCCGGACGCCCCACCGGAGTCCGCCGGCAGCCGGTCCGTGTACCGGCCGCGCGCCAGGCGTACCCCGGTCCAGACGAGTGTCATCAGGGCGCCGATGATCAGTGGTCGCGGCTGATCGTCGGCGCTCAGGACGAGCCAGGCCGGAACTCCGAGCCCCAACGCGTCGGTCAGGACCAGGAACGGCAGGCGCCGGCCGGGCGTCTTCGCCGTCCGCGGACGGTCAGCGTCGTCGCGCTGCGCGGTCGGAGCTCTCCACAACTGCTCAAGAGCTGCCGTCCGGTTCCGGGACGCAGCGGTACGCGGCCGTGGCGCGCCCGCAAGTCCCACCGGCCCGGATATGTCTGATTCAGGTATTTCGACATGCCCCATGAACCCCCCAGCCACAGTTGCATCCCCACAAACGGGACGCATCCGCCGATCCCATGGACTGACGGATGCGCCCTCGCTCGGTGCACGATATCCACACACGTGCCATTTCGCTGGAGTTCTCGTGAAGTTCAGACACCGGTGGAGGGCCGGGCTCCGCCGCATTCCGGAGCTGATCTCGGGGTCTGTGCGCAGTTGTTGGGGTCTGATGGCTTTGGGCAAGCGCTTACGACCCGGTGGGGATCAGGTCGTGTACTCGGAGTTCAGACGAACATAACCCTCCGTCAGATCGCAGCCATAGACGGTGAATCGGCCGTCCCCGATGCCCAGGCCGACATCGATCACGACCTCCTCGCCCCGCATGTGCCCGGCTACCGCGGCCCGCAGCTCGGTGTCCTCCGGCCCCCCGGCGCGCTGCGGATACACGTCGGTCCCGCCGAATCGGACGGTGACGTTCTCCGGGACGATGTCGGTGTCTTCGGTGCACTTGCCGATCGCCATCGTCACCCGCCCCCAGTTGGGGTCGCTGCCGTGCACGGCCGTCTTCACCAAGGGGGAGTTGACCACGCTCTTGCCCACCCGCTTGGCCTGGGCGGTGTCACGCGCACCGCTCACCCGCACCTCGATGAGCTTGCTCGCGCCCTCGCCGTCACTGGCGATGTTCTTCACGAGTGAGAGCGCCACCTCGTGCAGCGCCTCCTCGAACTCTGCCGGATCGACGTCGCCGGCCAGCCCGTTGGCGAAGAGCACCGCCGTGTCACTGGTGGACGTGTCCGTGTCGATGGACACCGCGTTGAACGTACGGTCCATGACGCCACGGAAGATCCGGTCCTGTGCCTCCGGATCGAGCCGGGCGTCGGTGGCGAAGAACGTCAACAGGGTGGCCATGTCCGGCTCCAGCATCCCGACGCCCTTGGCGATGCCCACCAGCGTCGCCGGGCCGCACCGCACCCTGACCTCCTTGGGCCGGGTGTCCGTGGTCATGATGGCCCGGGCCGCGCGGTCGAACCCGCCGTCGGGGAACGGCCAGGCGAGCGTCTTGATGTGGGCCCGGATCTGCTCCATCGGATAGAGCAGGCCGATCACTCCCGTGGAGGCGATCAGCAGTTCGTCCACCGGGAGCCCCGTGGCCGCGGCCACCGAGTCGCGCACCTCACGGGCGTTGCGCTCACCCTCGGCGCCGGTGGCGACGTTCGCGTTCCGCGCCAGCACGACGACTCCGCGCGCCCGGCCGTCGGCGGCGACCGCCCGGCTGAGCACCACGCTGGGGCCCGAGAACCGGGACTTGGTGAACACCGCGCTGATCCGGGCCGGGACGGTCGACGCCAGTACGGTGAAGTCGTCCCGCCCGTCGTCCGACAGCCCCACCGGGGCGGTGTGCACCGCGAAGCCCTCGGGATCCCGGGAGGTCGTTTCGGCCATGATCGCCTCCTTCTTATGCGTTCTCTCGTATACTTATGCATGCAGCATACGGGAGCGTGCCCGGCCGGGGGACGGAACGGCCGGGTCGGCGGCGGGGAGGCCGTGGACGGGTGGGGCGGCACGGTGCGGCCGCGCCGGAACGGCCTCGTCAGGACGCGGCGGAGGACTCGATGCGCCAGATCACGTCGATCCCCGCCTCACCCTGCGTCTCCGGCCCGCCGGGTACCGGTACGCGTTCGACCTCGGTGAAGCCCAGACGGCGAGGGACGGCCTCGCTGGCCCGGTTCGCGGCATCGTGGTGGATCTCTATCCGATCGATCTCCGCCAGGGCGAAACCCTGGCGGAGGAGCGCCGCGGCGGCCATGGTGGCGAGGCCCCGTCCGGTCCACCCGGGGTGGAGCCAGTAGCCGATCTCCAGCCCCCCGGGGCCGATCCGACGCATGAGACCGCAACTGCCGATCACCGCACCGCCCGAAGTGATCGCGTAGCTGTAGGCCTGGCCCGACTCCCACTCCCCCTCGCTCCGGGTCAGGTACTCGGCGATCGTGGTGTGGTCGTAGGCGGACGCCCAGGGCATCCACGGAAGCAGGTGGGGGAGTGACTCGGTGACCACCCGGTTCAGGGTTCCGACGTCGCTCGCGCGCCACCGTCGCAGCTCGACCTGGTCGAAGGTGAGGGTCTCAGCAGGCTGTTCCATGCGCGGCATGCTTCCATCCCGATGCCGCGGAGGGCATCGGGACGGCCGGGGCGGCGCTGCGGTACGAGCGGGCTGTCGGGGCGGAAGCGGTCAGCCCCGCTTCACCGCGGCAAGACCCTTCTTCAGGTCCTCGCTGTTCATCACCGGCTGGATCTCGATCCTCGCGCCGAGTCCCTCGAAGAGCGGCTCGGCGATACTGGGCAGCTGTGAGCTGTCCTGCATGTCGAAGACGAAGGTGCAACAGCGCCCGCCGTCGCTCGGGCCGAAGTAGGCCGCCTCCGGCTTGAGCTGTTCGGCCAGCGACTGCATGATCTTCTGCAGACTGCCGTTCTTGACGGCTTCGTTCGAGATCTGTGTGTCCATCCACGCCCGCAACATGACCCTCATGGCATCGCTCCTTCCGTCCGCCGCGACCGGCGCGGGCCCGTCCGCGCTCACTGGGCCCCGGGGACATTCGGCTCAGCCTTTCCCCGACTCGTCGGGGCGGCAACATAAGGTGCGCCGTCCGTGCCGTCGGCATCCGGCCGCCGCCGTGCGGCCCTGCCCCGCCGAGGCGAAGCCGGGCCGCGGGGAGCGGTCCGTCAGGCGGGCCGCAACTCGAACCAGTCGAAGGCCGCACTGCCGTGGGTGGCGTACATGCCGATGACACGGCCGGTGAAGCCTCCGGCGACCTCGGTGGTGAGGTAGCGGCCGTCGAGCTCGGCCAGGATCTCGAAGTCGCCGTCGGCCGTCTCGTACCCCAGGCGGAGCGTGTCGGGGCCGCCGACGCGCAGCCCGGGCGGGACCGTGGCCTCCGGATCCGTGGCGCGAACGGTGACCGTGGGCGGCAGGACATCGGTGGTGGTGACGTCGATCCGCAGGGTCACGGGACCGGGCGGCAGGCTCCGTTCGGCGACGGTCTGGCGAAGCGGGCCGATCCTGGCGACGGCGCGGACCGTGCCGTCGCCGGTCTCCACCTGGTAGTGGTGAGCCTCGTCCAGGCGTACCGCGAGCCCGGCGCAGCCGCCTTCGTCGACGGCGACCAGCGTACGGGCGCTGCAGTCGGGATCGCGCTGACGCCGTCCCACGAACAGCGCACCGGGCTTCTCCAGGCCGTCCGCCCGGGCGTGCAGTACCAGGTGGTCCGGCCGCTCGTCGAGGCGGACGGCGGCCGGGTCGTGCCGCCGGAGCGTCACCCAGCAGGGAGCGAGCACGGTGGAGTCGAAGTCGTCCCGCTCCGGCTCGGGTTGCCAGGGATGCGGCGGCAGCGCCGGAGCAGCCGCGCGCAGCTCGAGCGGCCCCGGCAGCGGCCACTCGTCCTCCCAGCGCACCGGGACCAGGAACGTCTCCCGGCCCAGTCCGTGGTACATCGGTGTGTCACCGCGCGGCCGGGTACCCAGCAGCACCATCCACCATGTGCCGTCCTGCGCCTGCACCAGGTCGCCGTGGCCGGTGTTCTGCACCGGGTGGCCGGTACTGCGATGGGACAGCACGGGGTTGGCGGGGTGCGGCTCGAACGGCTCCCGCAGTGAGCGGGACCGGGCCACCGACAGCGCGTGGCCGCGTTCCGTGCCGCCTTCCGACAGCAGCAGGTACCACCAGTCGCCGACCCGGTACAGGTGCGGCCCCTCGGGATACTGCAGCCCGCTTCCCGACCACATGGCCACCGGTTCGCTCAGCAGCTCGCCCGTCCTCGGGTCGATGCGCACCCCGCGGATCCCGTCCGAGGAGAACACGCACCAGCAGTTCCCCTCCTCGTCCCAGGCCAGGTCGGGGTCGATGCCCGGTATGCCGACCGGGACCGGGTCCGACCACGGTCCCGCGGGGTCCTTCGCGGTCACCAGGATGTTGCCCCCGCCTGCGACCACGGTCGTGATCATCCAGAACACGCCGTCGTGGTGGCGGAGCGTGGGCGCGTACACCCCGGTCGAGGCAGGGGCGGTGTCGGCCAGGTCCAGCTGCGAGGGCCGGTCCAGCGCGTGCCCGATCAGCCTCCAGTGCACCAGGTCGCGGCTGTGCCACAGCGGCACTCCGGGTACGTACTCGAAGCTGGACGTCGCCACGTAGAAGTCGTCGCCGGCCCGGCAGATGCTCGGGTCCGGGCTGAAGCCGGGTATCACCGGATTGTCGAAGAACGTCATGTCGTCCTCAGGAGTGGGGTCGGACCGCGGGGAGGGGCGGGCCGCACCGGATCGTCGAAGCGCTTCATTGATCGCACCCGAGCGGCTCGCTGTCAATGGTTCTACGACATCACCTGGACCTGGCACGGCAGATGCAAGTGAGCCACTCCGTGCGGAGTTCCGTCCGGATCGACATATGTGCTCACTGGTAAGTAGGTGATCGAAGCGCTTCGACACAGGATGGTCCGTCTTCCGGTGCAGGCGCTTCACCACGGCCGGGCACCGTTCGGGTCCCGGCCGAGGCAGCTCGGCCGGCGTGTCTGCCCGGCTCCCTGGGTGGACCTCCGGTGCTCGTCGCGATCGGCCGTCAGGCTGACTGTCAGTGCCTCCCCCTAGGTTGGAAACATCAGTCGGGGAGCCTCGGAGGGGGAGTGGACGCGTGTCCGCCAACAAGATCCAGCACAAGGTCAATCACGTCGCGCTGGTAGTGGACTGCTCGGGTTCCATGCACCAGCACCAGAGCCAGCTCATCCGCGTCGTCGACGAGTTCGTGGCGGGCCTGAAGGCCGAGTCGGACAACCTCGGCCACGAGACCCGGATCAGCCTGTACTCCTTCGACCACCGGGTGGAGAACCTGGTGTGGGACATGGACGTGAAGCATCTGCCGTCCATGCGGGGCCTGTACAAGGTCAACAACGGTGCCACCGCGCTCATCGAGGCCTCTCTGAAGTCCCTGGACGACCTGGACCACATCTGGGAGGAGTACGGAGAGCACAGCTTCCTCCAGATCGTGGTGACCGACGGTGAGGAGAACGCCTCCGGCGGCGACAGGCGGCACGACGGCGACATGACGATCCTCGGGCCCTGGCTCGACAGGATCGCGGCGAAGATGGGCGCGCTCCCGGGCCACTGGACCTCCGCGATCCTCGTCCCGAACTCCCTGGCGAAGCGCACCGCCCAGAACTACGGATTCCCGGCCGGGAACATCGCCATCTGGGACGCGGATTCCAAGGAGGGCGTCGAGGAAGCGATCGGCACCGTGCGCGCTGCCGCCACCAGCTTCCTCCGAGGCCGTGAGCAGGGTGTGCGGGGTACGAAGAACCTGTTCGCCGTCGGTCAGGACATATCGGTCGACGACGTGCGGGCGAACCTCGAACCGGTATCGGCGGACAAGTACCGGCTCCTGAAGGTCGACAAGGAGGTCGAGATCCGGGCCTTCGTCGATTCGCATCCGGGCGTCACGTACGAACGCGGCTCGTGCTACTACCAGTTGGGGACCCGGGTCCAGGTGCAGCCCGACAAGGAAGTCATCGTGGTCGAGAAGGACACCGACCGCGCCTACTCGGGCGACGCGGCGCGCAGTCTTCTGTTCGGTACGGGCGTCCGCGGGACCGTGTCCGTGAAGGCGGGGAACAACCCCAAGCTGGAGGTGTACGTGCAGAGCCGTTCGGTGAACAGGAAGCTCAAGGCCGATACGCGTCTGCTCATCATGCTCTGAGGGGGCGCCGCACTCCTCGGTCCAGCGCGGAGCGCCGTTCGTCGGCCGGGCGCTCCTCGATAGGGTTCCGTCCGGGTCCTGACCGCAGGTATCGGAGCAACATGCTTTGTTGCAGGCGGAGTTGCCACCGGTCACGCCGGCGCGACAGCACCCGGTACGGCGTCCGGAGAACCGAGTGAGTGGAGTGCCAGACATGCGTGGAGGCAGCATCGCCGTGGTCGGCGGCAGCATAGCGGGGTGTGCCGCGGCCCTGGCCGCGTCGCGCGGCGGAGCCGAGAAGATCACCGTATTGGAGCGTGCCGACGCCCGGCTGCGGGACAGGGGCGTGGGGATCGCCCTCCACAGCGACCGGTACGACGAACTGAGGGACGCCGGGTACGTGGCGCCCGAGATGCCCTGGGCGCCACTCACCCGGCGGGTATGGAGCGCACGCGACGGCGAGGCGGACCACGGCCGGGCCATCGGCGAGCAGCCCTTCCCGTTCCGTGCCTACAGCTGGGGCTCCCTGTGGAGCGAACTGCGCCGTCGGGTGCCCGAGGAGGTCGACTACCGGTCCGGCGCGGTGGTCACCGGCGTGGAACCGGACGCCGACGGTGTGACACTGCGGCTCGCGGACGGCTACGAGGAGCACTTCGACGTCGTGATCGGGGCGGACGGGTACCGCTCCGTCGTCCGCGAGGCCATGTTTCCCGGCGCCGACGCGACGTACGCCGGGTACATCGGCTGGCGCGGCACGTCGAGGGACGTCGCCGGCCTTCCCTCGGACGGCAACGACGCACACAACATCGTCTTCCCCGGCGGCCACTGCATGATCTACCGCATCCCGGACGGCGTCGGCGGCCACCTGCTCAACTGGGTCCTCTATACCGCGCCCCCGCGGACCGAGGGACTCCACCCGGACCTGCGGACCCCGACCTCCCTGCCGCCGGGCCGGCTCAACTCGGAGCTCACCGCGTACCTGCGCGCCCTCGTCTCCGACAACTTCCCGCCGTACTGGGCGGCCAGGGTGCTCCGTACACCCGCCGAGACCACATTCATCCAGCCCATCTACGACCTCGAAGTGCCGCACTACACCTCCGGGCGGATGGTGCTCGTCGGTGACGCCGCCAGTGTCGCCCGGCCGCACATCGGCGGCGGCAGCGTGAAGGCGCTCCAGGATGCCACCGCGCTGGAAGCCGCCTGGGTGGCCGGCGGCAGTTGGAAGGAGGTCCTGGAGAGGTACGACGACCGACGCGGCAGTGTCGGGCCGGCCATGGTCGCGCTCGCCCGCAGGATGGGCAGCGCACAGGTCGAGAACACACCCGACTGGTCCGCCATGGGCCAGCCGGAGTTCGACGCGTGGTGGCAGGACCAGAACAAGGGCTCCGACCGTCGCAGCGGCTTCGGCGGCCACAGCATCAAAGCCGGGTAGGCCGGATCGGGAAGGGGGCGGGGGCCCCCCCCCCCACCCGGGGGGGGCCCCCCCAGCGGGGAATAACCTGGAGAACCCCCGAGGGCCCGCGGTTGGCGCCCGGGGGGCGGGGGGGGGGCTACGGGCCGGCGGGCGCGC
>NZ_JBHYTT010000010.1:0-47196 GCF_042749285.1 Streptomyces sp. NPDC059499 | reverse complement strand
CCCAAAACCTGGGGCCCCCCCGGGCCGGGGGGTGGGGGCCCCCACCAAACACCCGGGGGGGGGGGGGGTGGGGCGGGGGGGGGCCCCCCCCCCCCCCCCGGGGGGGGCCCCCGCCCTCGGGTCTCAGACGGTCTCAGACCGCCGTCGGCGAGAGTTCGAGCGCGGCGTGCAGGGCGGTGGCATCGGCACGGGCGTCCGCGCCGTCCATCCGCAGCGTCATCCGCCCCGAGGTGAGGACCGTGAGCGTACGGGCGCACTCGGCCGCCTGGGCCGGGCTCGGGGACACCAGGAGCACGGCGATGCCCTCGTTCGCCAACGTGGTCACCAGCTCCTGGACCTGCCGGACGAGCACGGGCGCGAGCCCCTCGGTCGGCTCGTCGAGCAGCAGCACGCCGGGGGAGCCGAGCAGCGCCCGGGCCAGTGCCAGCATCTGCTGTTCGCCGCCGGACAGATCCGTACCCCGGTTGCCCCGGCGCTCGCCCAGCCGGGGCAGCAGCTCCAGGACGCGTGCGGGGGTCCACACGCTGGGGCGCGTGGTGTCGCCGCGCCGCGGCGGACGGTAGGAGAGCCGAAGGTGTTCGGCGACGGTGAGCCCGGCGAACACGCGGCGGCCCTGCGGTACGAGACCGATTCCGGCGCGGGCCATCCGGTGTGCGGGCTGCCCTGTCATGTCGCGGCCGTCGAGGCGTACGGTGCCGGCGCCCGGACGCATCAGTCCGGCGACGGTGTGGACGAGCGTGGTCTTGCCCGCCCCGTTGTGGCCGACGACGGCGTGGACCGTGCCGGCCGGCACCGACAGGTCGAGGCCGTGGAGGACGGTGCCGCCGTGGTAGCCCGCGGTCAGGCCGGTGAGTTCGAGCATGGGGGCGTCGGTCATCCTCTCTCTTCGGTGCCGGTGCGGTGGTACGCGTCGCGGACCTCCGGGTGCGCGAGGGCCTCCTGGGTCGGACCGGTGACGAGCACTCGTCCGGCCGCCAGCACGGTGACGGTCGTCGCGAGTTGGGCGACGACCTCGACGTGGTGCTCCACCAGGATGACGGCGACACTCTCCGGCAGGTCGCCGAGGATGCCGAGCAGCCGCCCGATGTCGCCGTCGGTCAGCCCGGCCGCCGGCTCGTCCAGGAGCAGCAGACGAGGGTTTCCTGCCAGCGCGGCGGCGAGGTCGAGCATGCGGCGCTGTCCGTGGGAGAGCGTGGAGGCGGGCCGGTGGGCGAGGTCCCCGAGGCCGACGGTCTCCAGATGGCGGCCCGCGGATTCGGTGTGCAGCCGGTAGCGGGACGGGCTGCGCCAGGCGCCCCGGCGCTTCGGGTGGTGCGGCCAGCCGGCCAGGACGACATTGTCCAGCACCGTCAACTCGGATATGACCGTCGGCTGTTGGAAACTCCGGGCGATGCCCAGGCGGCTGCGCCTCGCGCCGGCCGTACGGGTGATGTCCGCACCGTCCAGGGCGATCGTGCCGTGGTCGGGACGGTCGGTTCCGGCGATGAGGTTGAGCAGGGTGGTCTTGCCCGCCCCGTTGGGGCCGATGACGGCGTGCCGGGCACCGGCGGGGAGCCGGAGGCTGACGTCGTCGACGGCGGTGAGACTGCCGTACCTCCGGGTGAGGTGGGTGAGGTCCAGCACCGGCAGTGGTGCCGTGGCGGTCGGTGCGGGCGTCATGGGAAGACCTTCCCGGCGGTGGTCGGGGTGGGTGCGGAGGCGGGCGGGACCGAGGGCCGGCCGCCGGGCCGGGGCCCGTCGGACTCCGGCCCGTTCCGGCCGGATCCGCCGCGCAGGCCGGCCAGACCACGGGGCAGCAGGTACACGGCGGCGACGAACAGCGCGCCGAGCAGCAGCGGCCCGTGGCCGGGCCACGAACCGGCGACCCAGTCCCGGGTGGTGACGATGAGCCCCGCGCCCATCAGGGCGCCGATGACGGACGTCGTGCCGCCGATGACGACCGCCAGCAGGGCGAACGCGGCGATCTCGAAGCCGACGTCGGCGGGGGAGAGGTACTGCTGGACGGTGACCATCAGCGAGCCGCCCACACCGGCCAGCGCGCCGGCGCAGATGTGGGCCACCAGCAGGTAGCGGCCCACCGGGTGCCCCGAGGCGCGCATCCGCGCTTCGGCACCCCGGGTGCCGGTCAGCAGCTTCCCGGCCGGGGAGCGCAGCACGAGCAGAGTGACGGCGACGGCGATGACGGCGACGACGAGTGCGTAGGTGTAGAGCTCGCTCTCCTCGAACATCTCCTCCCCGCCCCACACGGCCCGGGTGGCCGGGAAACCGACGAGACCGTCGGCGCCGCCGGTGACGGACTTGATCTGGTTGATGACCGCGCCGCTCAGCTCACCGATGGCGAGAGTGATCATCAGCACGGTGGTGCCACGGGCCCGGATCACGGCGGGCCCCGTCACCGTGGAGAAGACCGCGGCCGCGAGCGCCGAGAGGAGGATCTGGACCGGCCCCATCGTCCACCCGGCCTCCGCGAGGTTCGCGGTGGCGTACGCGCCGACGGCGAACGGCGCGGTCTGCCCGAGCGTGGGCAGGCCGGCGTAGCCGGTGAGGATGGTGACGCTGACCGCGAGCAGCCCCAGCGCCAGGGCGGAACCGGCCAGCGAGATGCTGTACGCGTCGAGCACTCCCGGCAGTGCGATCAGCACGCCGAGCAGGACGAGCAGCGGGGCGGCCTGCCGCCACGCGGCCCCGCGCGGGAGCCATCCGATGCCCGCGAGCGCGCTCCTGTTCCTTCCGGGAGTAGGCACCGCATCGGTCGAACGGGCCGTTTCCGGCGTGGAATCGGTGTCGCCTGTTCCGGGTCCGGGCGCCGTGGCGACCGGGTCCGCTCCGACCGCCCCGTCCGGCCGCCGTCGCAGCCGCGCGGAGAGGTGGCGGCGGAGCCGGGCCACCGGGTCCCCGGCCGGGGCCTCCGTACCGTGCGCGGCCGCCGGTTCCGCGAAGCGCGAGCGGAGCACCAGCACGGCCGCCATCGCGGCGAAGAGCAGGTACGGCGCCAGGTCGGGCGCCACCGAGATGCCCAGCGTCTGCACCTCGCCCACGGCGACCGCCGCTGCGAGGGTCGCCCACAGCGAGCGAAGCCCGCCGAGCACGACCACCACGAGGGACAGCATCAGCACGTTCTCCGACGTGCCCGGCCCGGGACCGATGATCGGTGCCCCGAGCACGCCCGCGGCACCGGCCAGCGCACCCGCCGCCGCGAGCACACCGGTGTGCACCGCCCGGGGGCTGTGGCCGGTGGTCGCGAGCATCTGCGGATCGTCGGCGGCGGCCCGTACCGCCGCACCCATGCGGGTCCGGGTCAGCACCCACGTGCCGAACGCCGCGAGCAGCACGGCCATCATGATGAAGCCGAGCCGGTACGCGGGGTACCGGTGGCCCAGCAGCGTCACCGAGGAGTCGAGTGCCTCGGGCACGCGTACGGGGAGCTCGTCCGCCCCGAAGAACTGGATGAGCAGGTCACCGCCGACCAGGGCGAGCCCGAACGTCAGCAGTGCTTGAGCGAGATGCCCACGCCCGGCGAGCGGAGCCGTCGCGGCGGACAGCCCCGCCCCGGCGACGCACGCCGCCGCGGTTCCGGCGGCCAGCCCGAGAGCGAGGCCGCCCCAGGTCCCGTCGCTCAGCTCGGCTCCCGTGTAGGCGCCGATCGCGTACAGGGTGCCGTGCGACAGATTCAGCACACCCGCGGTGCCGAAGGCGAGACTCAGACCGGCGGCGACCACGAACAGCAGCAGCCCGTAGGCCACCCCGTCCACCGCCGGTATGAGGTGGGCATCGAGGAGCTCCATGTCAGCCGCCGAGCGTGGCCAGGTCCTGGACCATGACGTTGGCCAGCTGGGCGCCGTCCGGCCGGACCTGGCGCAGGTACCAGGTCTGCACCGGCGAGTGCGCCTTGTCGCCGAACTCCCAGGCGCCGCGGGGGCTGTCGATCTGGCCGAGGCCCGCGATGGCCTTGTTGATGGTCTTGGGCGTCACGTCCCCGCCCTTCACCGCGTCGGCGATCGCCTTGTCCAGTACGGCAGCGGCGTCGTACGACGCCATCGCGTACGTGGTGGGCTGCGTGTCGTGCTCGGCCGTCCAGTCGGCGGCGAACTTGCGGTTGGCCTCGTTGTCGAGGTCGGCCGCGTAGTTCAGGACCGAGTAGATGTCCTTCGCCGCGGGGCCCTGGGCCTGGAGCACACTGCCCTCGGTGACGAAGGCCGTGTACAGCGGCAGATCGGCGATGTCGGACTGGGCGTACTGCTTGGCGAAGTCGATCGCGGCCTTGCCGGCGTAGAAGCAGTACACCGCCTTGGCGTCCGTCTTGGCGATGTCGGCGAAGTACGGCATGAAGTTGGTGGTCTTCGGGAACGGCGTCCAGGTGGTCTTGCCGCCCGGGTTGGCGAGCTTGCCCTTGACCCGCTTGAACTCATCGGTGAAGCCACGCAGTTCGTCGTAGCCGCCCTGGTAGTCGGGGCCGATCGCGTAGACCGGCCCGTCGACCTTCTCCTTGACGTACGGGGCGATGGCCTTGCCCGGCTCGTCGGACAGGAAGCTCGTCGTCCACACGTACTCGAGGTCCTTGATGGGCGGCCGGCCGTTCGACCCCAGGAAGGGGATCTTGGCCTGGTTGACCAGGGGCAGCACCGCGTTGACCGAGCCACCGCTGACGAGCCCCGTCAGCACGTCGACCTTGTCCTTCTTGACCAGCTTGGTGGCCGCGGGAACGGCGGTCGGCGGACCGTCGCCCTCGTCCGCCACGATGAGCTCGACCTTGCGTCCGCCCAGCTTGTTGCCGTGGGTGTTCAGGTAGAGCTCGAACCCGGCTCGCAGTTCGGTGCCGACCGGCTCGTAGGTGCCGGACAGGGAGGCGACCAGCCCCACCTTCACGGTGTCGTCGTCGGCGCCGCTGTCGCTGCTGCATCCGGTCAGGGCCGTCAGGCCGAGCGCGAGCGCGGCGGCGCCGGCCGGCCGGAGTCTGCGGCGGCGGGGAGTGGATATGTCGAAGAACATGGGGGCTCTCATCGGGAGTATCGGGGGCATCGGTCAGAACAGGTGGAACGGGCGGGACTCGCTGTCGAGCGGGCCCGACGCATGGGGTGGCGCCACCGGTCGTACGGCGGTGAGCGCCGTGCGGCCGACGGTCAGCGCGAAGGCGGCAGGCTCGGGTCCCGGACCTGGGGGGTCAGTGAGTCACCGACCTGGTTGATGAGTTCGGACATCATGTAACTGACCTCGCCGATGTCCGCGTCCCTGGTGGTGGTCACCAGCAGCGAGGCGCCGCTGGAGACGGCCATCGAGAACATGTAGCCGCCCTCCATCGCGGTGAGGCTGTGCTCGACGGGATCGGTGTTCGTCAACTGGGCAGCGGCGGAAAGCAGGTTGACGACACCGGACGCGATGGCGGCCAGCCGCTCGGCGTCGTCACGTTCCACACCGGTGTAAGCCAGTGCGAGCCCGTCCACGGACACGGCTATCGCCTGGGTGACTTCCGGGATGCGTCCGGCGAAGCCGCTCAGGATCCAGCTCAGGTCGTTGGGGGAGGTCATTTCTTGGTCCGTTCGGTGTCGTCGTCGGTGGCGGAGCGCCCACGGTTCGTGCTCCTGTTGATCCCCTGCGCGTACGCCGCCAGGACGTCGGAGACCTGCCGGGAGTCCCGGCGGCGGGGCGACGGCCTCGGCGCGGTGGCGCCTGGACGCGGTTCCGCGCCGTCCCGTCGGCCCAAGGTGGGCCACTGCTGAGGGGTGTTGCGCTGGCGCAGTGGCAGTCCTGAGGAGCTGACTCCGGCGATGCGCGAAACCGGTTCGTCGTGCACGGGGTGCGGGGCCGGCGAGGTGCCGCGCTCCCGCTCACGCGTACCGGCGTCGGATCCGCCACTGTGGGACCCGTTGTCGCCGGGAGGCATGCCGCCACCCCGGTTCGCGCCCGGCGTCCTGTCGGCCCGGCCCGGCGTGTAGTCACCGCCGGTGGGTCCGCCGCCGTTGCCGACACCCGCGCCGACGGGGGCGCCTGTACGGTCGGGCCACCCGCCCACTCCGGCAGGCTCCCTGCGAGCGTACGGTCCGGGCGGTGTGACCGGACGGGGCGATTCGTAGCGAACATCGTTGTCACGGCCTTCGTTGCCGTGATCCTCGCCGAACAATCCCGGCTGTGGCGGTGCGACCTCTTCGGGGGCCGCGGCCAGCACCTTCGCGGGCAGGGTGACCTCGGCGATGGTGCCGGGGCCGGACGAGTCGCGCAGTTCGACGACGATGCCGTGGCGCGCGGCGAGCCGTGCCACCACGTGCAGACCCATGGACCGCACGTCTCCGATACCCGCCTGCGGTTCGAGCAGCGCGGCGTTGTGGACGGCGCGGCGCTCCGCGGTGATGCCCACACCCTCGTCGACGATCTGCACGACGGCGCGGTCCCACAGCCGCCACACGGCGACCCCTACCTGCTTGTCGGGCGGCGAGAACCGGGTGGCGTTGTCGAGGAGCTCCGCCAGGATGTGTGCCACGTCGTGGACGGCGCGGGCGGTGACGCCGATGCCCGATTCGACGACGCCGAGAGACACACGGTCGAAGCGCTCGATCTGCTGGGCCGCGGCCACGACGACGGTGGAACACGCGACGTCGGCCGTGCGCACCCGAGCCTGCCCGTAACCACCGAGTACCAGAAGGTTGTTGGTGTTGCGCTCCATGCGGATCGCGAGATGGTCGAGAGCGAAGAGGGTCTTCATCCGTACGGGGTCGGCCTCGTCGCGCTGCACCGTGTCCAGCTCGGACACCATGACAGCGGTCAACTGGGCGCCCCTTCGGGCGACACCGACCAGGGTCTCGGCGAACTGTTCATGAATATGGGCCTGTTGGGCGGCAAGCCGAACGGCCTCGTGGTGGACGGCGTTGAAGGCCTCACCGACCTCGCCGATCTCGTCGTCGCCCGTGGTCCCCACCGGGTTGCCCGTACGCCGCGCCACCTGCTCGGGCGTCGCGCCGCTGAGGGCGCCGGGCTGGGACAGTTCGTTCATCACGGCGGGCAGTCCGGTGTGGGCCACCTCGTGCGCGGCGTTGCGCAGATCGCGCAGCCGTCTGATCATGACGCGACCCAGACGTATGGCGACGACGACGGCACCGACCAGGGTCAGCAGCACCAGGGCGACCTCGGCCCCGGCAAACCACATGAGCGTGGTGCGCGTGTCGGAGACCGTCGCGTAGACGGACTCGTCGATCCGCTTCTCCACCGAACGCAGCAGCGTCTGACGGTCGTTGGAGGCCTTCTGCCACTCCTGCGGAGTGACCGTGATGTCCTTGCCGGCTCCCGTGCGCCCGATCTCGTCCTCGAGTCGTCGGGCCTCCAGCGCCTTGGCGCCGGAGAGGGTGCGCTCGAGCCAGGTCCGCCATTGGCCGGGGCCGAGGTCGAACAGGACACCGGTCGACTCGGTGTAACCCAGCCGGCCGGCGTCGAACGTCCGCTGCGAAGCGGTGGTGAATCCGCCCGCGGCCTGCGCCCTCATCACCGTGACCTGCTGCTGGGCGGTGTACTCGGATGCCTCGGACAGGGCGGCGGCGGCGCGGATCCGGTCCGCGATGTCGGCGTCGACACCGTCTGCCTGCGCGATGCCGTCGCGGTAGCCGTTGAGGTCGGCGATCACGATCCGATAGCCGAAGGCGAGGGCGGAGATGGTGCTGCTGCCCGAGCGCACCTGGGCACGCAGGGCGGGCATCTCGTCGATGAAGCGCTCGATACGGTCCAGGGCGCCCTGTGCACTGCCGGGTACTTCGGACAGGCGCTCGATCTGACCGCGGAATCTGGTGATGCTCTTGTCGGTCGCGTCGGATGTTGCCCGGAACGCTTCCGCGTTTCCTTGCTCGGAGACCAGTGCGGTGGCTGCCGCACGCTCCCTCTGTAACTGGTGGGTTAACTCGCCCGCGCCGGTCGCGGCATCGACCATCGCGGTCAGCCGGTTTGCCTGCAGCGCCTGATTGGTCGCGGGCGCGAGGGCCAGAACCGAGAAGGTGACGGCCACGGTGAGAGGCGCGGTGACGAGGAGGACGAGGCGTCGATTGATTTTCACTGCGCGGCTCCATCGCCGGAACCGGTGCTGAGTATCGGTGACACGCAGATACCTGTTAACGGGTTGTGGGGGTGTCGGTGGGAACGTCGGCACATCGTCTGCACCGATGTGGATGGGACAGACGAGGCAGTTGGGGCAGCTGGGGCCCCAGTGGCGCGGCATGATCCTATGCCGTAGGACGTAGCTACGGATGGGTACAACGTCGAAAAATTGTGCGCAGCAACAGCACCGGAGTAGTCCGACTCGGTCACAACTGCGCTGAAAACAAAGGGCCTTGTGCGCGGGTGGCGCGCTTGACGGAGCCCCGGTGGACCGCGCCTGACCAGCGGTCCGGCATGTCGCGGGAGGTCCGCGGGCCGCTCGCGGAGAGCCCCGGCGCGCCGACTTGACTGCCCGTCCGATGACCGAATGTCGTTGCGGAAAGGTTAGGTCCGTTCGGCGGCCGACGGCGGCGGCGAGCGGACTGTCCTCCACGCGCGGGCGCCGGTGCCGCGCGCGGAGGTGCACGGTCCGGCGCTCCGCAAGGACCTTTCCGTGAAGGGGCAGTGATGATCTGCCGCGATCCGCAACGGAGTGCGCGTGACGGTTCGCGGCGTCCGGACCGGGGTCGCGATCCGCTCCAGCCGCCATGGCATCCGGGGCGAATCTGAAGGGGCAGGCGGATCCGGGTCCGTGGTGCCTACGCGTGGCGCCACGTGGCGCAGCTTGGCGCCATCTGGCGCCACTCGGTGCCACTTCGTGTTCGTGGGAGTGGTTGAGTGGCCGTGTTGCCGCGATCGCCTCAAGGAGTTCCCTTGTATTTGCGCAGGTCAGAGCGCTTCTCTCGGGCAGTGAGCCGACGGTGGCGCCTGGCGGCTTGCAAATGGCGCCATTGTGGTGCCATGATGGCGTCATGGACCTCACGCCTTATGTCGACACCCTCCGCCGCGAACTCGCGGTGGCCGCCGAAGCCGGCGGTGACGAAGCACGCGAGCTGGCGGAGAGGCTCACCGCCCCTCTGGAGTCGGCGACCCGGCTGACCCTGCTCAATGTGCTGTCCGCCGCCATGGACGAGGTCACCCGCGAACTCGCCCCCGGTTCGGTCGACGTGCGGCTGCGCGGGCTCGACCCCGACTTCGTGGTGACACTGCCGCCGGCCGACGGCGGTGCCGCCGCGGAGCCGGCCGGGCCCGCCGAGCCGCTCAGGACCCCGGTCCCGGCCGACAGTGACGAGGGTGGCACCGCCCGCATCAACCTGCGCGTGCCGGCCCACCTCAAGGCACGTGCCGAGGAGGCCGCGACCCGCGAGGGCCTGTCGGTCAACGCGTGGCTCGTACGCGCCGTGTCGGCAGCGGTGGACGGCGGCACCCGGCCGCGTACGACGGAGAAGACCCAGACCATCGGACAGAGCTTCACGGGCTGGGTGCGCTAGCGGCGCCGAGCCCGTACCACCCACACCCACACCACGTCCCACCAGCAGGGACGCCCCAGAGACCCAGAGGACGGGACAGCCATGCCTTCTTTCGACACTCCCGAACCGATCTCGGCCACGGCGCACGTGGAGGCCGGTTCCATCCAGTTCACCGCGGGCGACCGCCTCGACACCGTCGTGGAGGTGCGGCCCCGCGACCCGAAGAAGGACCAGGACGTACGGGCGGCCGACCAGACGGAGGTCACCTTCGCCGGCGGCGCGCTGACCGTCAGGACGCCCAAGGCCAATCTGCTCGGCCGCACAGGAGCCGTCGACGTGACGGTCGAACTGCCCACGGGCTCGCGCGTCGACATGACCGGCTCCTGGAGCCAGGTGCTCGGCGAGGGCAGGCTCGGCGAGGTCCGCGTGAAGACCTCGTCCGGTGACGTCCGCCTGGAGACGACCGGCCCCCTGAACCTGACCGCGTCGCACGGCTCGATCACCGTGGACCGGGTCGAGGGCGCGGCCGAGATCACCACCAGCTCCGGCAGCCTGCGCGTCGGTGTCGTCGACGGCCCCGCGGTCCTGAAGAACTCGCACGGCACCACGACCGTCGGTGCCGTGACCGGCGAACTGCGGGTGCGCGGCGCCAACGGTGACATCGAGATCCGGCGTGCCGAGGACTCCGTCACCGCCACCACCGCCCACGGCACCTTGCGCGTGGATGAAATCGCGCGCGGAACCGTCGAGTTGGAGACATCCTTCGGGTCCATCGACATCGGTGTACGCGAGGGCACGGCCGCCTGGCTCGACGTCAAGTCCAACCGCGGACAGGTGCGCAACAGTCTCTCGGCCTCCGAGGCGCCGGAGGGGGCCGAGGACACCGTCAAGATCCGCGCCCGCACCCGCTGGGGCAACATCGACATCCGCCGCGCCAAGGTCTGAGCCCGGTACCACCGACCGGCCTCACCTCGCATACGCCCTGAGCCACTCAAGACATCGAAGGGGAGGGCCCCGTGCCTTCATATGTCATGCACTCATCAGAAAATGGTGGCGCCGACCCGTCGCCGGCCGCAGTCTCCGCCGTCGGATTGCGCAAGTCGTACGGTGACAAGCTCGTCCTCGACGGCATCGATCTGCGCATCCCGACCGGGTCCGTGTTCGCGCTGCTGGGGCCGAACGGCGCCGGCAAGACCACTGCGGTGAAGATCCTTTCCACGCTCATCACCGCCGACGGCGGGCAGGCCCAGGTCGGTGGTCACGACCTGGCCACCGACCCGCAGGCGGTTCGTGCCGCGATCGGTGTCACCGGACAGTTCTCCGCCGTGGACGGGCTGATCACCGGCGAGGAGAACATGCTCCTCATGGCGGACCTGCACCACCTGTCCAAGCAGGAGGGGCGGCGGGTCGCCGCCGGACTCCTGGAGCGCTTCGACCTCGTCGAGGCCGCCAGGAAGCCCGCCTCCACCTACTCCGGCGGCATGAAGCGCCGCCTCGACATCGCGATGACCCTGGTCGGCAACCCGCGGATCATCTTCCTCGACGAACCGACCACCGGCCTCGACCCCCGCTCCCGCCACAACATGTGGAAGATCATCCGCGAACTCGTCGCCGACGGCGTCACCGTCTTCCTCACCACCCAGTACCTGGAGGAGGCCGACGAACTCGCCGACCGCATCGCGGTCCTGAACGACGGAAAGATCGCCGCCGAAGGCACCGCCGACGAACTCAAACGGCTCATCCCCGGCGGGCACGTCCGGCTCCGCTTCACCGACCCGGCCGCCTACCGGTCCGCCGCCGACGCCCTGCGCGAGGTGACCCGGGACGACGAGGCGCTGTCCCTGCGCATCCCCAGCGACGGCAGCCAGCGCGAACTGCGCTCCATCCTCGACTGGCTGGACTCGGCCGGCATCGAGGCGGACGAACTCACCGTCCACACCCCCGACCTCGACGACGTGTTCTTCGCCCTGACCGACGGAACCGCCATCCCCGACCAGCACAAGGAGACCGTCCGATGAGTGCCCTTTCCCTCGCCGTCCGCGACTCGTCGACGATGCTCCGCCGCAACCTCCTGCACGCCCGCCGCTATCCGTCCCTCACCCTGAACCTGCTGCTCACCCCGATCATGCTGCTGCTGCTCTTCGTCTACATCTTCGGCGACGCGATGAGCTCGGGCATCGGTGACGGCGGGGCGGACCGCTCCGCCTACATCGCCTATGTCGTCCCCGGCCTGCTGCTGATGACGATCGGCTCCACCGTGGTCGGCACCGCGGTGTCCGTCTCGAACGACATGACCGAGGGCATCATCGCCCGCTTCCGCACCATGGCCATCCACCGCGGGTCGGTGCTCGTCGGGCACGTCGTCGGCAGTGTGCTGCAGTCGGTCATGAGCGTGGTCCTCGTGGGCGCCGTCGGCGTGGCCATCGGCTTCCGGTCCACGGAAGCGACCGCCCTGGAGTGGCTGGCGGCATTCGGGCTGCTCGTGCTCTTCGCCACGGCGCTCACCTGGATCGCGGTCGGTATGGGCCTGGTCAGCCCGAACGTCGAAGCGGCCAGCAACAATGCGACGCCGCTGATCCTGCTGCCGCTTCTGTCCAGCGCCTTCACCCCGGTCGAATCCATGCCCGGCTGGTTCCGGCCGATCGCCGAGTACCAGCCCTTCACCCCCGCCATCGAAACCCTGCGCGGACTCCTCCTCGGCACCGAGATCGGCCACAACGGATGGCTCGCCGTCGCCTGGTGCCTGGGCCTCGTGGTGCTCGGCTACTTCTGGTCGACCTCGAAGTTCAACGAGGACCAGAAGTAGCCGCCGATGCCCGTGCGGGCCGGCTCCCGCAACCCGTCCCGCCCCAGGGCGGCGCACCCCGACACCGTGTCGGCGGGCGTCGCCCCGACGGCGTACTCCGTCGCACGCACCACGGCAGGTCCGGCCCCGGAGGTGGGCCACCGCGGTTCGCAGGTGCGATTCTGTGCGGCATGCGGGTGCCGCATCTGCACGTACCTCCGTGGGTTTTCCTGGCACGTGGTTGGTTCCGATCGGACCTCACAGTGCTGGTCCAGCGCATGTGTGACGGGTGTTACCACCCATGATCGGTCGAGGTCACATCGACGTAATGGGCGTTTCGTACCGTCGGGGAGCACGCTTCGACCAACAGAGAGGCCCTTCGGTGCCCCCACAGGATTCGTCGACAGCCGTCTCCCCGATACGGACGGTCTGCTCGTACTGCGGGGTGGGCTGCGGCCTGGTGCTCGACATCGCCTCCGGCCCGGACGGCCGCCGCAAGGTCATCAAGGCGTCGGGCGACAAGGAACACCCGGCGAACTTCGGCCGGCTGTGCACCAAGGGCGTGACAACGGCCGACATGCTCGCAGCCCCCGGCCGGCTGACCACCGCACTGATGCGTCCCGAGCGCGGCGCCGAGCCCGTACCGACACCCGTGGACGAGGCGATCACCGGCACGGCGCGACGGCTACGGACGATCATCGACGAGCACGGGGCGGACGCTGTCGCCTTCTACGTGTCCGGGCAGATGAGCCTGGAGGCGCAGTACCTGGCGAACAAACTGGCCAAGGGCTTCGTGCGGACCAACCAGATCGAGTCCAACTCACGGCTGTGCATGGCGAGCGCGGGCAGCGGCTACAAGCTCTCCCTGGGTGCCGACGGCCCGCCCGGTTCGTACCAGGACTTCGAGAAGGCGGACGTCTTCCTCGTCATCGGCTCCAACATGGCCGACTGCCACCCGATCCTGTTCCTGCGCCTGATGGAACGGGTGAAGGCGGGAGCCAAGCTGATCGTCGTTGACCCGCGGCGCAACGCCACCGCCGACAAGGCGGACCTCTTCCTCCAGATCGAACCCGGAACCGACCTGGCCCTCCTCAACGGCCTGCTGTACCTCCTCCACGAGAACGGGCACACGGACACCGAGTTCATCGACCGGCACACGGAGGGCTGGGAGGCGATGCCGGAGTTCCTCGCGGACTACGCGCCCGACACCGTCGCCGGGATCACGGGCATCCCCGAGGCGGACATCCGCCGTGCGGCGCAGTGGATCGGCGGGGCGGGGGAGTGGACGAGCTGCTGGACCATGGGGCTCAACCAGTCCACGCACGGCACGTGGAACACCAACGCGCTGATCAATCTGCACCTGGCCACCGGTGCGATCTGCCGTCCCGGCAGCGGCCCGTTCTCCCTCACCGGCCAGCCCAACGCCATGGGCGGTCGGGAGATGGGCTACATGGGCCCCGGTCTGCCCGGCCAGCGATCGGTGCTCGTGGACGAGGACCGCGTCTTCGTCGAAGAACTCTGGGGCCTGGAACCCGGCACCGTACGCAAGGACGGGTCCGGCAAGGGAACCGTCGACATGTTCCAGCGGATGGCGGACGGTGACATCAAGGCCTGCTGGATCATCTGCACCAACCCCGTCGCCTCCGTCGCCAATCGCCGGACCGTCATCGAGGCCCTCGAAACGGCCGAACTCGTCATCACGCAGGACGTGTTCGCCGACACCGAGACCAACGCCTACGCCGACGTCGTGCTGCCCGGCGCACTGTGGAGCGAGAGCGAGGGCGTACTGATCAACAGTGAACGCAACCTCACTCTCGCCCGGCCGGCGGTGGAGCCGCCCGGCGAGGCGCTCGCGGACTGGCGGATCATCGCGCGCATCGCCTGCGAGATGGGATACGCCGACGCGTTCACCTACAGCAGCGCCGAGGAGATCTTCGAGGAGATCAAGGGTGCCGCGAATCCGAAGACCGGCTACGACCTGCGGGGCGTGACGTACGAGCGTCTGCGCACCACGTCCGTCCAGTGGCCCGCACCGACGGCCGACGGCCCCGATCGCAATCCGATCCGCTACCTGGGCGACGACGGGCGCCCGGTGTTCCCGACGGCGAGCGGACGGGCCGTCTTCTTCGCCCGTCCGCACGTTCCGGCCGCCGAAATGCCGGACGACGACTATCCGTTCGTCCTGAACACCGGCCGTTTGCAGCACCAGTGGCACACCCTCACCAAGACCGGCAAGGTCGCCAAGCTCAACAAGCTCGATCCGGCACCGTTCGTCGAACTGCATCCCGAGGACGCGGGCCGGCTCGGGATCGAGGAGGGGGACTCGGTCGAGGTCGCCTCCCGGCGAGGCCGCGCCGTCCTGCCCGCCGTGGTGACGGACCGGGTGCGGCCGGGCTGCTCCTTCGCGCCGTTCCACTGGAACGACCTGTTCGGCGAGTACCTGAGTGTCAACGCGGTGACCAGCGACGCCGTGGACCCGATCTCCTTCCAGCCCGAGTTCAAGATGTGTGCGGTGACCCTCACGAAGGTCGCCACCGCAGTCAGCATCTTCCCCGCACCCGTCGTCGCCGCCCCCGTCGCGGACCCGGTCGTGGTCGTGCCGACCACGATCCGGTCCGGCGCCGCAGCCGTGTTCGGGCTGGAGGACGCACCGCCGCCCGTACTCGCGGAACACGAACGCCAGTACCTGGTCGGGTTCCTCGCCGGTCTGCCGTCGGGCATGCCCGGTGTCCCGGTGCTCCCGGCCGGTGCCCCGTTCGCCGCGGAGCACGAACGCTGGGTGAACGGGGTGCTCGCCGGCATGTACTCGCGTGCCCCGCAGCCCACGGACGAACCGGCGGCGCAGGCCCCCACGGGCCGTGACGTGGTCGTGCTGTGGGCCTCGCAGACCGGCAACGCCGAGGAGTTCGCCGTGGCCGCCGCGTCCCGGCTCGCCGAAACCGGTCACCGGGCCCAGCTCGTCGGCATGGACGAGGCGGATCCGCGCGCCCTCCCGCCCGCGGCCGACCTCCTGCTGATCACCAGCACCTTCGGGGACGGTGACGCGCCCGACAACGGCTCCGGCTTCTGGGAGGCGCTGACCGCCGCCGACCTCCCACCCCTGGACGGCCGACGGTACGCGGTGCTGGCTTTCGGCGACTCCTCGTACGACGACTTCTGCGGGCACGGCCGGCGCTTGGACCAGCGGCTCGACGAGCTGGGGGCCGTACGCCTCGCCCCGCGCGCCGACTGCGAACCCGACTACGAGCCCTCCGCCCATACCTGGCTGGACCAGGTGCTGGCCGGCCTCACCGCACAGCCGACGGCCGCCGCGCCACCGGCCGCCGCCTTCGCTGCCGCCCCCGCCGCCGCACCCGTCCGCAGCGCCAGGCCCGCACCCGCGACGGCCCGGCTGGCCGGCAACCGGCTCCTCAGCCTCCCCGGCGCGGGCAAGGAGGTCCGCCGGTTCACCTTCGACACCCGGGACGCCGACTCCCCTCTCGCCTACGAGGCCGGTGACGCCCTCGGCGTACACCCCGTCAACAGCATGGATCTGGTGGCCGAATGGCTGGCGGTCACCGGTCTCGACGCCACCACCGCCGTCGATGTCGCCGGCCTCGGCGAGGTCCCGCTGGCCGACGCCCTGCACCGGCATCTGGACATCACCCGGCTCACTCCGGCCCTGCTGGGCTTCATCACCGAGCGCACGGGCGACCGGGCCCTGAAGAAGATGCTGCGTCCCGACAACAAGGGCGAACTCGCCCGCTGGTCCTGGGGCCGTCAAGCCGTGGACGTCCTCGCCGAGTACCCCGTCCGCGCCACACCGCAGGAGTGGGCAGGCATCCTCAAACGACTGCAGCCCCGCCTGTACTCGATATCGTCCAGTCCGCTCACCGACCCCCACCAGGTGTCCCTGACCGTCTCCGTCGTCCGGTACGAGAACCTGCACGGCCGTCCCCGCAACGGGGTGTGCTCGCCCTACCTCGCAGACGCCGCCCCCGGCGCCCCGGTGTCGGTCTTCGTCCAGCGCGCCCCGCACTTCCGGCCGCCCGCGGGCCCCGATACCCCGATGGTGATGATCGGCCCCGGTACCGGCGTGGCTCCGTTCATCGGCTTCCTCGAGGAACGCCGCGCACACCGCCACCGCGGCCCCAACTGGCTCTTCTTCGGCGAACAGCACCGGGCCACCGACTTCTACTACGAGGAGGAGCTGACAGCCTTCCTCGCCGACGGCACCCTCACCCGCCTGGACACCGCCTTCTCGCGCGACCAGCGCGCCAAGGTCTACGTACAGGACCGGATGCGCGAGCACGGTGCCAAGCTGTGGTCCTGGCTCCAGGACGGCGCCCACTTCTACGTCTGCGGGGACGCCGCGCGCATGGCCAAGGACGTCGACCTGGCGCTCCGCGACATCGCGGTCACACACGGCGGCCTCGATCACACGGGCGCAGCCCTGTACGTCAAGCAGCTCGCCGCCGACAAGCGCTACGTCCGCGACGTCTACTGACCGGCGGACCGGCGGGCCGCCGGGCCGGCTCAGAGGGCGACGACGGTTGCCTCCGTGGCCTTGACGCTGGTCCAGACGGGAGTCCCCTCGACGAGACCCAGTTCGGCGACGGCCTGCGGCGTGATCTCCGCGACGAGGTCCGGTGCCCGGTCCGAAGTGATCAGGACGCGCAGCCGGCTGCCGCTGGTGGTGATCTCCCGAACGGTGCCGGGCCAGACGTTGCGGGGGCTTCCGGTCGGCCTGTCACGGTGTACGGCGACGGCCTCCGGGGCGATGACCGCGAGGGAGTCGGTGCCGGCCGGGAGCGGCTCCGCGGCCACGAGGGTTCCGCCGCCGGTGAGTCGTATGCCGTCGGCGGTGGCGACGCCGGGCCAGGCGTTGCGGCCGAGCATCCGGGCGACCCAGGGGGAGCGGGGGTGGCGGGTGACCTCGGCGGGCGGGGCGTCCTGCAGGGCCCTGCCCTCGTCGAGTACGAGGACCCGGTCGGCGAGCGCGACGGCTTCGACGGGATCGTGAGTGACGATCAGGCACACGCCGCCGAAGCTGTCGAGATGGCGGCGAAGGGTGTGCCGGACATGGGCGCGGGTGGTCTGGTCGAGGGCGGCGAGCGGTTCGTCGAGCAGGAGCAGCCGGGGACGGGCGGCCAGGGCCCGGGCGAGCGCGACACGCTGGGCCTGGCCTCCGGAGATCTGAGCCGGCCTGCGGTGTGCGAGATGACCCACGCCGAGACGGTCCAGCCACTGCTGGGCGCTGTGGCGGGCTTCGGCGCGCGGCACGCCGTGGGCGCGGAGCCCGTACGCGGTGTTGGCCAGCGCGTTCATGTGGGGAAAGAGGGCTCCGTCCTGCGGGACCCAGGCCACGCCCCTGCGGTGCGGCGGGAGCGCGGTGACATCGGTGTCGCCCAGCCTGAGTTCGGCGTGCGCGCGTGGGGTGAGACCGAGGAGCGCGCGCAGCAGCGTGGTCTTGCCCGCGCCGTTGGGGCCGACGACGGCGATGGTGGTTCCGGCGTCCGCGTCGAGGGTGAGGTCGTTGAATCCGGTGACCGTGGTCCGCAGCGGCCAGCTGTCACCGGTACCGGCGGGCGCGTGCGCGTCCTCCGGAGCGTGCGCGTCCCCCTGAGGGGCGGGACCCGGATCGGCTGCCGGAGTCCGCGGCAGGGCCTGCGCCGTACTCGGGGTGCCGGTCCAGCGTCCGCGCAGTGCGATGAGCACGACCATGGCGATGGCCAGCAGGAGGAGGGAGACCGAGGTGGCGGCCTCAGGGTCGTCCTGGAGCAGCAGATAGACCTGGAGCGGCAGGGTTTGCGTGGTGCCGGGGAGGTTCCCGGCGAAGGTGATGGTCGCGCCGAACTCACCCAGGGCCCTCGCCCAGGTCAGCGCCGCTCCTGCGGCGAGCCCGGGGGCGACCATGGGCAGGGTGACGGTGAAGAACACCCGTACCGGCGAGGCCCCCAGGGAGGCCGCGGTCTCCTCGTAGCGGGGACGCAGTCCGCCGAGGGCCCCTTCGAGGCTGATGATCAGGAACGGCATCGCGACGAAGGTCGCGGCGAGGACGGCGCCGGAGGTGTGGAACGGCAGGGTGAGCCCGAACGTGTCCTCCATCCATGGCCCCAGCAGCCCGCGCCGGCCGAAGGCCAGGAGGAGTGCGACACCGCCGACCGTGGGCGGCAGCACCATCGGCAGGAGGACGAGCGAGCGGACGAACGCCTTGCCGGGGAAGTCGACGCGGGCCAGCAGCCAGGCGAGCGGGACACCGAGGACGACGGAAAGGCCCAGTGCCCAGGCGGACACGATCAAGGACAGCGTCAGCGCTTCGGTCGTCTCGGGGGTGGTCAGATGAGCCCCCAGGTCGCGCCAGGAGGTGCGGGCGAGAATCCCGACCAGTGGCAGCAGCAGGAAGGCGATGGCCAGCAGTGCGGGGATCGCCAGGGCGATCGGCGCGCGGGGGCCGGTTGCGCGGCGGCGAAGGCGTGTCATCGAAGGTCCCCGATGCTGGAAGTGCCCTGCGGGCGGCCCGGCCCCCCGGACCGGGCCGCCCGCAGGTGGGGGCGGTGGCCTGTTACGGCTGCTGGAAGCCGGCGGCGGCGAGGATCTTCTGCGCCTCGGGTGTGGACAGCCACGTCACGAACGCGGTCGCGGCCTCGCTGTTCCTGGAGGTCTTCAGGGTCGCCGCCGGGTAGGAGGCGACGGCGTTCTGGGCGTCCGGGATGTCGATGGCATCGACCTTGTCGGTGGCCGCGGCGGCGTCCGTCCTGTAGACGAGACCGGCATCCGCCTCGCCGAGCTCGACCTTGCTGAGGACGGCGCGGACGTTGGGCTCCTGGGAGACCGGCTTCACCTCGATCTTCTGTGCGTCCAGGATCTGCTTGCTGTAGCGCCCGACCGGCACCTCGGGGGCCGCGAGCACCACCTTCAGCTCGGGGTCGGCGAGGTCCTTCAGGCTCTCGACCTTCTCCGGGTTGCCCTTGCCGGTGGCGATCACCAGACGGTTCTTCGCGATGACGGTCGGCGTTCCGGTGTCCGACTTCAGCCCGTCCATCGTCTTCGTGTCCGCCGTGACCAGGGCATCGGCGGGTGCGCCCTGCTTGACCTGGGCGGCGAGTTCCTGCGAGCCGGCGAAGGAGAACGTCACCTCGGTTCCGGGGTGCTCCTTCTCGTACGCGGCGCCGGCGGTCTTGAAGACATCGGTGAGCGATGAGGCGGCCAGGACCGTCAGATCGGCCTTTGGCGCCCCGGAGGCGGTGGCCTTCTCGCCCGAGTCCGCGGCGTCGTCGCTGCCACATGCGGCCAGGGGCACGAGGAGGGCCGCTGCGAGGATCGCTGCCGCGGTCCGGCGGCCGGAGAGAGTGAAGGACATGAGGGTGGGACTCCTTGGGGACGCGGTGGCCTGGGCGGGTGGATGAGCCGCGTCAGGACGGCGACGCCGCTGGGTGGGGCAGTGGATCAGGTGCGGTCGATGTGCACGTTGGTCGACTTGACGCGGGCGGTGGCCTGCATGCCGACCTCCAGTCCCAGTTCCTCGACCGCTTCCCGGGTCAGGAGCGACACGAGCCTGTGCGGGCCGGCCTGGATCTCCACCTGGGCCGCGACGTCGCCGAGCTTGACGGCGGTGACGATGCCGGGGAAGGCGTTGCGGGCCGAGGTGTACGACGTCTCGTCCTCACCGACGCCCCCTTGGGCGACCTCGATGGCGAACGCGGCCAGGTCCCGGCCGTCGATGAGGCGGCGCCCGCTCTCCTCGCGGTGGGTCGCGACCCGGCCGGCGTCCGCCCAGCGGCGGGCGGTGTCGGGGCTGACGCCGAGCAGACGCGCTGCCTGACCGATCGTGTAGGACTGCATGTGCGACAGATTAGATGAACTGAGTTCGTATTTACAAAGCTTGATACGAAACTCCATGGCATATGCGTTCCTGCCTGGAGGATGGCCCGAAGGTCGGCGAGGCCGATCCGGGCAAAGCCACGTGAAGGATGTCTGCCACGTGAAGGATGTCTACAGTGAAACGGCAGACCAGGAAATACCTGGCATTTCGCTACGAATCAGAGGCGTCACCTCATGAGTCTGAGCATCCGTAACCAGATCCCCGGTACCGTCACCGCCGTCACCACGGGTGCGGTCATGGCCACCGTGAAGGTCCGCCTGGCGGGCGGCCAGGAGGTCACGGCCGCGATCACGCTCGAAGCCGTCCAGGAACTCGCCCTCACCGAAGGGGTCGCAGTCCGCACACTGGTCAAGTCCACCGAGGTGTCCCTGGCCACCGGCACCGTCACGGGACTGAGCATCCGCAATCAGATCCCCGGCACCGTCACCGACGTGGCCACCGGCGGTGTCATGGCGAGCGTCAAGGTGTCCGTCCAGGGCGGCGAGCTCACCTCCGCGATCACCGAGGACGCGGTGACCGACCTCGGCCTCGCCCCCGGAATGCCCGTCGTCGCCCTGATCAAGTCGACCGAGATCTCTCTGGCGGCCAGCTGATCCCCGGCTCGGCCCCCAGGTGCCGCTCCCACGTCCCACCGCCCGGCCCCGTCAACGGCGCGCACCGATCGCCGCGGCTACGCTTGACCAGGCGACGCGGAAACCGTGAAGCGCGCCGCAGGGAGGCCACTTCCATGGGGCAGCGCCATCATTTCCACACCGACCACGCGGGCCACTCGGTCACCGCGACCGTCCAGACGGGCCACACCGTGCACGTCGAGGTACTGGTCGACGGCAAGGAGACGGGATCGGTCACCGCACACGGTGACCGACCGATCGTCGTACACGTGGAACTGCCGACCGACCCCCCGGAAGCGGCCTCAGTACGCGTGAAGCCGGGCCCCGGCGTGCCCAGCTGCCTCTTCGAGACGCCGGACGCCGAACCCCGGATCATGTCACCACGCGCATACTGACGGCCCGGACTTCCCTGGGCCGCAGGTTGGTCGGCCCGAAGGGCGCCGGTCAGTTGTGCCCGAACTTCCGTTCCTTCTTGTGCGAAACGGTCTCCCCGATCGCACGCGCCGCGTCGGGCGTGGTCGCCGACGGCGTCTGTTCCTTCGTCTCCGCGGTGGCGGCGCTGCGCTCATGGCCGCCGGTGCGTGCACCGCGGTTCTGCCGGCTCTGCTTCTTGCTCATGATCATGCCTCCTGCCATCGTCCTGAACGATGGGGCACCTCCAGATTCGCATGTGCGTACGAAAGGCGCATGTCAGGAAGAACCGAGCACGCAAACACAACGGAGCAGGGCCCTCAACCTCCCAGGGCCCACCGGGCCACTGCGATCGCGCTGAGGATCAGCGGCGGCAGCAGCCACCAGGGGCCCATCGAAGTCCCAGAGAAGTCCCAGGAATGTCCCATGCTCCGAGGACTGGGCAGCCACCCGCACACCCAGGAGGTCGCGCCGAGACGCGGTCGCGGCCAGGACTGCCTCCTGCTGTTCCGGTCGGACGACGGGTGGTTTACCCCGGGGCGGTGGAGTGGAGCGCGGCGAGAGCCTCCCGCAGGCCGCGGCCGAGGGTTGGCGGAGGACGTGGGGCTGGCGGCGAGCCCCCAAATGCTGGGGCAGCCTGTGGCGTGGATCGGCGGGTGGGCTGATCTGGATTGGCGTCGGGGCTGGTTCGAGGCCGTCTTCTACCTGCACCGGCCTCCGAGTGAATACCGCGTCGACTCGTCCGGTCTCCTGCCGCACGAGCAGGCGACGATGGCGGAACATCACGGGTTCGGCCCCCGGCACGAGAGCTGGGGGCCGGACCGGGAGGGGTGTGCGTCAGCGACGCGGGGCGTGGACCCGCTGCTGGTAGTGGTCGGCCACCAGCCGGCTGACCGCGCCCAGCGGGTCCTGCGGAAGGAGCTTGGCGGAGAAGTACATGTGCCCCCTCACCTCGCGGTAGTCCTCGCAGAACGTGAGGTGCCGGGAGAGTTCCGCGGGGTCGAACCAGGCGGCCGGCTGCCCGGTGACGCCCACTTTGTAGAGAGCCTCCCCGATGTAGAGATTGACGCCCGTCCCCCGGACGACATCCGCCCACCACGGCACGAGCTTCGCGTAGTCGGCCACCGTGAACCCGATGTTCCAGTACACCTGCGGCACCACGTAGTCGATCCAGCCCTCGCGGACCCACTTGCGGGTGTCCGCGTACAGGTCGTCGTAGGTCTCCACGCCACCTGCGGTGGCCGAACCCTCCGGGTCCGTGGAGGAGTTGCGCCAGATAGCGAAGGGGCTGACGCCGAACTGCACCCGGCGGCGGATGCGCCGGATGCCCTGACCGAGTTCCTGGATGAGCAGGTCGACGTTGTTGCGCCGCCAGGCCGCCTTGTCCGTGAAGTCGCCGCCGTACTCCTGGTACGCCGACTCGTCACCGAACTCCTGCCCCACCGCGGGGTACGGGTAGAAGTAGTCGTCGAAGTGCACCGCGTCGAGGTCGTACCGGCGTACGGCGTCGAGGATGGCCTCGGTGCAGAAGCGGCGTACCTCGGGGATGCCGGGGTTGTAGTACATCTTGCCGCCGTAGGTGACGAGCCACTCCGGATGCAGTTTCACCGGGTGGTCGGCGGCCAGCTTCTCCGCCTTGGTGTCGTTGCGGACCCGGTAGGGGTTGAACCAGGCGTGCAGTTGGAGGCCGCGCGCGTGGGCCTCGCGCACCGCGAAGCCCAGCGGATCCCATCCTGGGTCCATGCCCTGGGTGCCGGAGAGGAACTCCGACCACGGCTCGAAGGGCGAGGGCCACATGGCGTCGGCCGTCGGTCGGGCCTGGAAGACCACGGTGTTGAGGTTGCGGGCGACGGCCTCGTCGAGCCGGGCGAGCAGCTGCGCCTGCTGCTCCCCGGCCGTCAGGCCCTGGCGGCTCGGCCAGTCGATGTTGGCCACGGTGGCCACCCAGCTGCCCCGCATCTCCGGCTTGCCACCGCCGGAGAAGCCGCGGGCCGGGTCTGCATCGGCGCTGAGGGCCGTGCCCGTGGCGCCATCCGCCGCGAGCGCCTGCCCGCTCAGGGCCACCGCGCCCACCGCGCCCGCCACCGCCGTGCCGAAGCGCCTCCGGCTCAGGTGCTGTGATCCCTCGGGGTTCCCGCTCATCATGTGGTCCTCCGACGCTGCGTCAAAAAGTGGTCTGAACCACTCCGTCTCTTCGGAGGTCATCTTCGGGGCCGCATCCGCGCGGGACAACCCAATGGCGCGGACCAGCGCGGAATTCATTGGTCTGGGCCGCAGAAAGCATGCCCGGGGAGACTTGAGGACTCAGATGGTGATACGTGGCCAACAGACAGCGGGAGCGCGAATCCGGCCATGGGCGGGTTGACACTCTTTTCGCTGCTGTTGCGGGGATCGCTCCGACTACGCCGTGACATGCATCCTCCCGACGGTGAGGACACACGACCCGACTGAGGGAGGGCGCCCGGCCCGCCCCATCCAACTACCCAGGGAATGCTTAACCGTGGAATCACCGGGCGGACTACGCTCGGTTTCGCGCCTCGTCCCGCAGCTCTCTCTTGAGGATCTTGGCAGTCGCCGAGAGAGACAACTGATCGCGGAACTCCACCAAGCACGGGTACTTGTACGCCGCCATTGTGGATTTGCACCACTCGACCAATTCCTCTTCGGACGCCGCCTCGTTCGCGTTCCGCACGACGAACGCCTTGACCTCCCCACCATGCCGGGAGTCGTGGACGCCGACCACCGCGACCAAGCTGACCGCGGGGTGTGTCATCAGGACCTCCTCCACCTCACGGGGGTAGACGTTGTATCCGCCCATGGATGATCAAGCCCTTGGTTCTGTCATTTGTCAGCCCAGGCGGAGAAAAAGGCCCTTCCTGGACGCGTAGATTGAGGCGGGAAGGACCCTCTTCGCCAACCGCAATCGCGGCTTACAGCACCATTCTGGTCTCCGCCGTGACGCTCAATTGACGCTCTGCGCGCCTGACGGCCCCCAGTTGGAGAAGCGGAATCGCCTCTGAACTGCGGTCTTCTCCGGTCTCGGCCAGGTGACGTGTTTTCGATGACCGAATGATGTGCAGCGCCGGTCACCCGGAGCCTCCTCGCCCGGCCAGAAGTCCCGGAAAAGTCCCAGGGGCGCCCACAAGTCCCCTCCCGCCTCGTATTTGTGCAGTCAGGAGGGGTTTTGCGTCGCTTCTTCTGAGAGCTTTCAGATGTCCCGGAAGATCTCGATCTGCGCACCCACCGAGTTGAGCCGCTCCGCCAGTTCCTCGTACCCGCGGTTGATCACGTACACGTTGCGCAGTACGGACGTGCCCTCGGCCGCCATCATCGCCAGCAGCACCACCACGGCCGGCCGCAGTGCGGGCGGGCACATCATCTCCGCGGCGCGCCAGCGGGTCGGGCCCTCGACCAGGACCCGGTGCGGGTCCAGGAGTTGCAGTCGGCCGCCGAGGCGGTTGAGGTCCGTGAGGTAGATCGCGCGGTTGTCGTAGACCCAGTCGTGGATCAGGGTCTGGCCGTGCGCGGAGGCCGCGATGGCCGCGAAGAACGGCACGTTGTCGATGTTCAGGCCGGGGAACGGCATCGGGTGGATCTTGTCGATGGGCGCCTCCAGCTTGGAGGGCCGGACCGTCAGGTCCACCAGCCTGGTGCGGCCGTTGTCGGCGGCGTACTCCGTCGTACGGTCGCAGTCGACGCCCATCTCCTCCAGGACCGCGAGCTCGATCTCCAGGAACTCGATCGGGACCCGGCGGATCGTCAGCTCGGACTCGGTCACCACGGCGGCGGCCAGCAGGCTCATCGCCTCGACCGGGTCCTCGGAGGGGGAGTAGTCGACGTCCACGTCGATCTCCGGCACGCCGTGCACGGTGAGGGTCGTCGTGCCGACCCCGTCGACCTTCACACCGAGCGCCTCCAGGAAGAAGCACAGGTCCTGGACCATGTAGTTGGAGGAGGCGTTGCGGATGACGGTCGTGCCGTCGTGCCGGGCGGCGGCCAGCAGGGCGTTCTCGGTCACGGTGTCGCCGCGCTCGGTCAGCACGATGGGGCGGTCGGGCCTGACCTCGTGGTCGACCTGCGCGTGGTAGAGGCCGTCGGTCGCCGCGATCTCCAGGCCGAAGCGGCGCAGCGCGATCATGTGCGGCTCGATCGTCCGCGTACCGAGGTCGCAGCCGCCCGCGTACGGCAGCGTGAAACGGTCCAGGCGGTGCAGCAGCGGGCCGAGGAACATGATGATCGACCGGGTCCGGCGCGCGGCGTCCGCGTCGATGGCCTCCAGGTCGAGGCGCGCGGGCGGCTGGATCTCGAGGTCCACGCCGTCGTTGACCCAACGGGCGCGCACTCCGATGGAGTTGAGCACCTCCAGGAGCCGGAAGACCTCCTCGATGCGGGCCACCCGGCGCAGTACGGTGCGGCCCTTGTTGAGCAGCGAGGCGCAGAGCAGTGCGACGCAGGCGTTCTTGCTCGTCTTGACGTCGATGGAGCCGGAGAGCCGGCGTCCGCCGACGACCCGCAGGTGCATGGGCCCGGCGTAACCGAGCGACACGATCTCGCTGTCGAGGGCTTCGCCGATGCGGGCGATCATCTCAAGGCTGATGTTCTGGTTGCCGCGCTCGATGCGGTTGACGGCGCTCTGGCTGGTGGCGAGCGCCTCGGCGAGCTGAGTCTGTGTCCAGCCACGGTGCTGGCGGGCGTCACGGATGAGCTTGCCGATACGTGCGAGGTAGTCGTCTTCCATGGCTGCACGCTATCTCACATATGAGATGAAGATCGTGCGGGGGTGTGGGGTTGACGTGGACGTCGGGTGCCGGACGGCGCGCCGAGCCCTTTCGGGCGGTACGTCGAACCGGCCGGACGGCACGCCGACCGGCGCCGGACCACAAGGCGGGCTCCCGTCTACACGGTCGTTCGCGCCTTGCGGTCCGGCACGCGGGGCTCGGCCGAACGGGTGAGCGGTCAGCCGCGGCGGCGGTTGGTGGTCTTCCGCCAGCCGAAGGGTCCCGGCAGGTCCATCGACGTGGTGCGCCGGCCGGTGCTGCTGGTGGTGCGCTTCGGTCCGTGCCGGCCGCCGGTCGTGACGGACCACGAACGACGGTTGATGTTCAGCCGGACGCCCGGAAGGATCTGGAAGCTCTTGCGGAATGTGAGCGGCATCTGCGCCTCCTTTGTCAGGAGTACGGGTATCCCGACGCTGTCCGTCCATGCCTGTGGTGTGAGCGCGCTCCGGTCGGGAGTGCCTCGCGCTGCCCGGGGTGGCGGGCCTCTCCATCGGGTCGGCCCGCGCAACGCGCTGGTCAGCGGGGCCGGTACGGTCCAGTTGAAGGCCTCGTGCAGTCGGGCCCGCCCGCGCGGGGTCGATCTGGCGGTAGCGTCGTCGTCATGACGGCTGAGAGCGAGGCGCTGGTCGGCGGCATGGCCAACGCAGGAGCGGTCTTTCGCCGTGGTGCGCTGGTGGAGCGCCCGGCTCCGCGCAACGCGCACGCCCTGCACGCCTACCTCCTTGCGCTGAAGGAGCGCGGCTTCGACGCGGCGCCGACCCCTGCCGGATTCACCGAGGATGGCCGGGAACGGCTGACCTTCATCTCCGGCGACGTGGCCCTGCCGCCGTTCCCGGACTGGGCGATGACGAAGGCCGCCCTGGAATCGGTGGGGAGCCTGCTGCGGCGCCTGCATGAGACCAGCGCGGCCGTCGCGGTCGACATCCGTGCCGAGTGGCCTGGGGACCTGGCCGATCCGGAGGGGGGAACGATGCTGTGCCACAACGACGTGTGCCCGGAAAACGTCGTGTTCCGCGACGGCCGTGCCGTCGCCCTGATCGATTTCGACCTGGCAGCCCCGGGCCGTCCCCTCTGGGACGTCGCCATGACCGCCCGCTACTGGGTGCCCCTGGTCGATCCCGCATCTGCGGCCGCCGTCTACCCCTCCGGACTGGATGCGCCCACGCGGCTGCGGATCCTTGCCGACAGTTACGGCCTCTCGCCGCAGGACCGTGCCGAGCTGGTCGGCGTCATCGAGCAGGCCACCGAGGTCTGCCGGGCTTTTGTCGCCCGCCGCGTGGCTGACGGTGACCCCGTCTATCTCCAGGCGCTGGCCGAGCGCGGTGGATGGGAACGCTGGGACCGCGTGCAGACCTGGCTGACGGAGCGCCGTGAGACGTTCGCAGCCGCCCTGCTGAACTGACCTGCCGGATCTTCGAGGACGGGTTCCGCGATACCGCCCGCCGGAGGCTCCCGTCGCTCTTTCCTCAAGCCGGAACATGCGCCAGAAGTAATGCGTCGGGCACCCCGACCCGCTCGAACCCCCACCCCGCCTGGTCGCAGGCCAGGCGGGTGATCTCGGGCCGGGCCGCCACCCGGTCCGGCAGTGGACGCCATCGACACTCGCGTACGGCATCCACGTGCGACAGCCCGACGTACGGCTCGGCAGGATCCACCTCGACCGGTACGCCCGCTCGGCACCCCCGATTGGGTCACCTCGTACGCCTGGGTTCGCCGGCAAGGAGCCGCGACGACCGGGTTCGCTGTCAAACGCCCCGAGGGGATGACAGCGGTCACGGGCGCCCGGGCATGACCGCGCGGCGGCGATGTACTAGAGTTATCTCGACATCGAGATATCTGCCGAGGCGCACCGCAGTCGCCGCCGGTAAGGGTTACCTAACTAATCCTTACCTTAGCGGATGGTGGGGGCCGTAGGCGGCGCCGGCCGCACATGAGGCGCGGCGCGGTTGAACGCGCACATTGAAGAAGGAGACTGTCGTGTCGGCGAACAGCTTCGACGCCCGCAGCACGCTGCGCGTGGGCGACGAGTCGTACGAGATCTTCAAGCTGGACAAGGTCGAGGGCTCCGCGCGCCTCCCTTACAGCCTGAAGGTGCTGCTGGAGAACCTGCTCCGCACCGAGGACGGCGCGAACATCACCGCCGACCACATCCGGGCGCTCGGCGGATGGGACTCGCAGGCCCAGCCCAGCCAGGAGATCCAGTTCACGCCGGCCCGCGTGATCATGCAGGACTTCACCGGCGTTCCCTGTGTCGTGGACCTCGCCACCATGCGTGAGGCCGTGAAGGAGCTCGGCGGCGACCCGGCGAAGATCAACCCGCTGGCCCCGGCCGAGCTGGTCATCGACCACTCCGTCATCGCCGACAAGTTCGGCACCAACGACGCGTTCGCGCAGAACGTCGAGCTGGAGTACGGCCGCAACAAGGAGCGCTACCAGTTCCTGCGCTGGGGCCAGACCGCCTTCGACGAGTTCAAGGTCGTCCCCCCGGGCACCGGCATCGTCCACCAGGTCAACATCGAGCACCTGGCCCGCACGGTCATGGTCCGCGGTGGCCAGGCGTACCCCGACACCCTCGTCGGCACCGACTCGCACACCACGATGGTCAACGGCCTCGGTGTGCTGGGCTGGGGCGTCGGCGGCATCGAGGCCGAGGCCGCGATGCTCGGCCAGCCGGTCTCCATGCTCATCCCGCGCGTCGTCGGCTTCAAGCTGACCGGCGAGCTCCCGGCCGGCACCACCGCCACCGACCTCGTGCTGACCATCACCGAGATGCTCCGCAAGCACGGCGTCGTCGGCAAGTTCGTCGAGTTCTACGGTGAGGGCGTCGCCGCCACCTCTCTCGCGAACCGCGCCACCATCGGCAACATGTCGCCGGAGTTCGGCTCCACCGCCGCGATCTTCCCGATCGACGACGAGACGCTGAAGTACCTGCGTCTGACCGGCCGCGACGCGCAGCAGGTCGCGCTCGTCGAGGCGTACGCCAAGGAGCAGGGCCTCTGGCTGGACCCGGCCGCCGAGCCGGACTTCTCCGAGAAGCTGGAGCTCGACCTCTCCACGGTCGTCCCCTCCATCGCCGGCCCGAAGCGCCCGCAGGACCGCATCGTCCTCGCCAACGCCAAGGCGCAGTTCGCCCAGGACGTGCGCAATTACGTCGCGGACGACGAGGAGGCGGGCAAGGAGTCCTTCCCGGCCTCCGACTCCCCGGCCACCGCCAACGGCGTCCCGTCGAACCCGGTCACCGTCACCGCCCCCGACGGCACGACGTACGAGCTCGACCACGGCGCCGTCACCGTCGCCGCGATCACCTCCTGCACCAACACCTCAAACCCGTACGTCATGGTCGCCGCCGCGCTCGTCGCGAAGAAGGCCGTGGAGAAGGGCCTGACCCGCAAGCCGTGGGTCAAGACCACCCTCGCCCCGGGCTCCAAGGTCGTCACCGACTACTTCGACAAGGCGGGCCTGACCCCGTACCTCGACAAGGTCGGCTTCAACCTCGTCGGCTACGGCTGCACCACCTGCATCGGCAACTCCGGCCCGCTGCCGGAAGAGGTCTCCAAGGCGGTCAACGAGCACGACCTGGCCGTCACCTCGGTGCTCTCCGGCAACCGTAACTTCGAGGGCCGGATCAACCCCGACGTCAAGATGAACTACCTGGCGTCCCCGCCGCTGGTCGTCGCGTACGCCATCGCCGGTTCGATGAAGGTCGACATCACCAAGGACGCCCTCGGCGTCGACCAGGACGGCAAGCCCGTCTACCTCCAGGACATCTGGCCCTCCGAGGCCGAGGTGAACGACGTCGTCGCCAACTCCATCGGCGAGGACATGTTCAACAAGTCCTACCAGGACGTCTTCGCGGGCGACGCCCAGTGGCAGGCGCTGTCGATCCCGACCGGCAACACCTTCGAGTGGGACGCCGAGTCCACCTACGTGCGCAAGCCCCCGTACTTCGAGGGCATGACGATGGAGACGACCCCGGTCGAGGACATCATCGGCGCCCGTGTCCTGGCCAAGCTCGGCGACTCGGTCACCACCGACCACATCTCCCCGGCCGGTGCGATCAAGGCCGACACCCCGGCCGGCAAGTACCTCACGGAGCACGGCATCGAGCGCCGTGACTTCAACTCCTACGGCTCGCGCCGCGGTAACCACGAGATCATGATCCGTGGCACCTTCGCCAACATCCGCCTGCGCAACCAGATCGCGCCGGGCACCGAGGGCGGCTTCACCCGCGACTTCACCCAGGCCGACGGCCCGGTGTCGTTCATCTACGACGCCTCGCAGAACTACCAGGCCGCGGGCACCCCGCTCGCGATCCTGGCGGGCAAGGAGTACGGCTCCGGCTCGTCCCGTGACTGGGCCGCCAAGGGCACCGCGCTCCTCGGCGTCAAGGCCGTCATCGCCGAGTCCTACGAGCGCATCCACCGCTCGAACCTCATCGGCATGGGCGTCCTGCCGCTCCAGTTCCCGGAGGGCCAGACCGCGGAGAGCCTCGGCCTGACCGGCGAGGAGAGCTTCTCCTTCACCGGTGTGACCGAGCTGAACAACGGCACCACGCCGCGCACGGTCAAGGTCACCACCGACACGGGTGTGGAGTTCGACGGCGTCGTCCGCATCGACACCCCCGGCGAGGCGGACTACTACCGCAACGGCGGCATCCTGCAGTACGTGCTCCGCAGCCTGATCCGCAAGTAGACGCACCGAGAAGTGAGCGAGGGCCGCACCCCCGGGTGCGGCCCTTCGCCGCTCCCTGATCCGGCCTGCCGAACGAAAGGCCCTAGGCTCGAAGGTCAGATGAAGAACACCCTCACCTCGCCCGCCGCCAAGGCAGGACACGAGTCCGTGCGGCGGCACAACCTGAGCCTGGTCCTGCGGACCGTGCGTGACGAGGGCGAGGTCACCCGTGCCAGGGTCGCGAGCCTCGTCGGGCTCACCCGGGCCGCCGTCTCCTCGCTCGTCGAGGAACTGCTCGCCCTGGACTGCCTCAGCGAGTCGGGCAAGACCTCCAGCGGCGCGGCCGGGCGCCCCGGCACCGTACTGAAACTGTCCCGGACCGGGCCGGCGGGGCTCGGTGTGGAGATCAACATCGACTACGTGTCGGTGTGCGCCGTCGACCTCACCGGCACCGACCGGGTCCGCGTCACCGAGCACACCGATCACCGGGGAGTCCCGGCCGCCGACGTGCTGGCCCACGCCGCCAGGCTCACCAACCGGGTCATCGGCTCCACCCGCGAGCAGGAACTGCGCGTCGTCGGCGTCGAACTGGCCCTGCCCGGCCTGGTCTCGGGCGGAGTGGTCCGCCAGGCCCCCAACCTCGGCTGGAACAGGGTCGCGGCCGAGGGCATCTTCGGACAGGCACTCAGCACGCTGCGCCCCGCAGGGCGGGCCCTGGCCGTCGGCTCCGACAACGAGGCCAATCTCGCGGCCCTGGCCGAACTCTGGTTCGGCGGGCTCGGCGGCGTACGCACCTTCCTCTATCTCACCGGTGAGATCGGCGTCGGCGGAGCCCTCGTGCTGAACGGCGAAATGCTGCGCGGCGCCCACGGGTTCGCGGGCGAGATCGGGCACATGGTCGTCGATCCGCAGGGCCCGCTCTGCCGGTGCGGGGCGCGCGGCTGCCTGGAGCAGTACGCGGGCCGGGCGGCGCTGCTGGAGGCGGCCGGCATCGACCCGGACACGGGGATCCGGGGGATCGGTGAGCTGGAGCAGCGGGCCGCGGCCGGGGAGACGCGGGCCGTGGAGGCGCTGCGCACGGCGGGGGACCGGATGGGCGTGGTGCTGGCCGGCGCGGTGAACCTCTTCGACCCCGAGGCGGTCGTCCTGGGCGGCATCTACCGGAACCTGATGCCATGGCTGGAGGAGTCGGCGGACGCCCAGCTCACGGCACGGGTGGTGTCGGGCCGCTGGCACGAGAAGGGCAGCCGGCTGCGCGCCTCGTCCGTCTCCGGCGACGCGGCACGGGGCGCGGCCGCCCGGGTGGTGCACGAGGTGATGGCGGACCCGGGGGCGTACGCGCTGCGGTGAACCCGTAGGCCCCGGGGCGCTGATGCGACGGCTGTGCCGGAGCCTCGACCGCTCAGAGGTCGAGTGCGCGCACGAGGGCGGCGGTGACCGGGGCGGAGCGGTCGGGCAGATTCTCGGAGACCCACTCCTCGGCCAGTGCCAGGAAGCCGGTCAGATCACGTTCGGCACCGTCGAGCAGGCGGCCGAGCTCGGCGACGGACAGCTCGATCACCGGGCTGTCCGTCCTTTCGGCGTCGACGGTCAGCCGGACGGTGCCGCCGGCGCGTTCGGCGACCGGGGCCGGGTCGTGTCCGAAGGAGGCGTAGTCGCCTCCCTGGAGGACTTCGCGCCAGGCACGCCACTCCTCCAGCCCGGTGCAGCAGCCGGGCAGGAGAGTGATGCCGGTGGAGCGGTCCGTGACCCGCATGCCGCCTGGCGCGAAGAGGTCCTCGAAGGTCAGCAGCCCGTGCAGGAACGAACCGAGCGGGTCGGCGGGCCGGGGCGGGCGGCCGTCGTGCTCCGGGTCGAGGTCGTTGCACTCGGCGATGCGCATCACGGCCGTCGCCACCTCGACTGTGGTGAGCTCACCGCTGAGCGGCAGATATCCGGACGGACGGGCCTCGGCGACAGGCCAGAGGGCGAAGCCGTCGGTGCGGTGGATCTCCAGGACGGGGCGCATCACGATCACCTGGGAAGTCTCCCGCACCCCGGCCGGCAGCGCCTCCCGATTTCGGGGACCTCTTGGCCGGGGCGAGGCGGTCCCCGGTGGCGGGCCGGACGGCGGGAACGGAACGGGGGCGTACGCGCCATGTGCACGCGTACGCCCCCGCCGTGAAGGTGATCAGGCCTTGTGCGCCGCGATCAGCTGCTGGTACCAGCGGTAGCTGTCCTTCGGGGTGCGCTCCAGGGTGTCGTAGTCGACCCGGATGATCCCGAACCGCTTCGCGTAGCCCAGCGCCCACTCGAAGTTGTCCAGCAACGACCAGACGTAGTAGCCCTGTACGTCGACACCGGCGTCCATGGCCGCCCGCAGCGCCGTCAGGTGGTCGCGCAGGTACTCCACCCGGTCCGTGTCGTGGATGGAACCGTCCGCCTCGACGCTGTCGAACTCCGCCGAACCGTTCTCCGTGATGTGCACCGGCGGCAGGGCGTCACCGTACGTCTGCTTCAGGACGGTCAGCAGGTCGGTGAACGACTCCGGGACGACCGGCCAGTTCATCGCCGTCCTGCGGACGTCCGGGTAGCTTCCCTCCGCGTACCGGTTGTCCGTGGCCACGCGCAGCGCCGGGTCCGGCTCGCGGTGCGGGGCTGCGGCGATCACGATCGGCCGGTAGTAGTTGATGCCCAGGAAGTCCATCGGCCGGGAGATCAGCTCCAGGTCGCCCTCGCGGCGGAAGTCCTGACCGGTGATCAGCTCGCCCCAGGTCTCCTCCTCGGTGGCCGGGTAGCGGCCCGCGAGGAGCGGCTCGGTCCACACGAGGTTGTGCTGCGTGTCGGCCCGGACGACGGCCGCGAGGTCGGCGTCCGACTCGGTGGCCGGGACGTTGCGGTCCAGGTTGAGGGTGATACCCGCCTCGCGGACGCCCGCGGCGCGCAGCGCGTCCATCGCGTGGCCGTGGCCGACCAGCAGGTGGTGCGCGGCGGCCAGAGCCCCGCGCCCCTCCTGCGCGCCCGGCGCGTGACGGCCCACGGAGTAGCCGAGGAACGCGCTGCACCACGGCTCGTTGAGGGTGATCCAGCGCGGCACCCGGTCGCCCAGGTGCTCGGCCATGATCGCGGTGTACTCGCCGAAGCGCTCCGCCGTCTCCCGTACCCGCCAGCCGCCCCGGTCCTCCAGGGCCTGCGGCAGGTCCCAGTGGTACAGGGTGGCGGCCGGCTCGATGCCCGCCTCCAGGAGCGAGTCGACGAGCCGGGAGTAGAAGTCCAGCCCCTTGGGGTTGACCGCCCCGCTGCCCTCGGCCTGGATGCGGGACCAGGCGATCGAGAAGCGGTACGAGTCCACGCCCAGCTCGCGCAGCAGCGCCACGTCCTGCGGGTAGCGGTGGTAGTGATCGCAGGCGACGTCACCCGTGTCGCCGCCGTCGGTCCTGCCGGGCGTGTGGCTGTAGGTGTCCCAGATGGACGGGCCGCGGCCGTCTTCCTCCACGGCGCCCTCGATCTGGTACGAGGCCGTGGCCGCGCCGAAGACGAATCCGGGCGGGAAGACCGGGAAGTCACTCATGGGAACCCTTACTTGACCGAGCCGCCGGTGATCCCGGCGGCGATGTACTTCTGGGACAGGACGAGGAGGACCGCAGCGGGCACCGCGGAGAGCACGGACGCGGCCATGACCGAACCCCAGTCGCCGACGTGGGCCCCGATGTACTGGTAGATGCCGAGGGTGATCGGCTTGACGTCGTCCGTCGTGTTCAGCGTGAGCGCGAACATGAAGTCGCTCCACGCGTACAGGAACGAGAACAGCCCCGCGGTGATCAGGGAGTTGCGGCTCATCGGCAGGACGACCTGGACGAACGTGCGGACACGGCCCGCACCGTCGACCTCGGCGGCCTCGACGACCTCGCGCGGGATGGACACCATGAACGAGCGCATCAGCACGATCGCGAACGGGATGCCCAGCGAGGCGTCCGCCAGCATCAGGCCGAAGTAGGAGTTGACCAGGCCGAGGTCCACGTACGCGCTGTACAGGGCGTTGGCGATGACGATGCCGGGCACCATCTGTGTGATGAGCGTGCCGAAGACGATCGTCCTGCTGCCGCGCAGCTTGAACTGCGCCAGCCCGTACGCCGCCGGCGCGGAGATCGCCAGGCAGATGGCCACGGCGCCGAGGGCCACGGCCAGCGAGGTCAGCAGGTTCGCGCCCTGGTCGGTGACGGCCGAGGTGAAACCGGAGAAGTCGATGCCCGTCGGCACGGGGGCGACGTCGACCAGGCTCGCGTCCGGCTGGAGGGCGGTGTTGACCATCCAGTACAGCGGGAACAGCATGACGGCGAGGACGACGACGCCGAATACCGTCGCACCCCAGCGGCGCCTGGGCCGGTGGACGGCGGGAGCCGGGGCGGCGGGGATCTGGGTGGTGGTCGCCATGCCGGTCACTTCCCCTCGTTGCGGTTGACCCGCAGGTAGAACACCGCGAAGACGGCGGAGATCAGGATCAGGATGTTGCCGACCACGGCACCGGCCCCGAAGTCCATCTGGACGAAGGAGTTCTGGTACGTGAGCGTGCCGAGCGTCTGCGTGGAGTCGGCGGGGCCGCCGTCGGTGAGGGCGAGGACCAGGTCGAGGATCTTGACCGTCGACATGAAGCCGAGCACCAGCACCACCGTGATGACGGGCTTGAGCATCGGCAGTGTCACCGAGCGGAAGGTGCGCCAGGCCGAGGCGCCGTCGAGCGAGGCGGCCTCGTGCAGTTCCTTGGGGACCTCCTGGAGGCCGCCGTAGAGGATCACCATGTTGAACGGGATGCCGATCCAGATGTTCACCAGGATCACCGAGACGAGCGCCATGCTCGTGCTGGTCAGCCAGGGCGTGTCGCCGCCGAGTCCGAGGGTGCCCAGGAAGGAGTTGAGGACGCCGGTGTCCTGGTCGAAGATGCGCCGCCAGACGATGCCGGAGACGACCATCGGGACCAGCCACGGCAGCAGGATCAGCGAACGCAGGATCCCGTTCAGCGGGAAGCGGCGGCTGAAGAAGACCGCGAGGGCGAGACCGATGCAGAACTGGCCGACGAGCGATCCGACGGTGAAGAGGATCGTCTGCCACAGGGCCTTGCCGAACAGCCCGTCGTCGAAGACGTTGCTCCAGTTGTCCGTGCCGTTGAACGGCGCCTCACCGGTGAAGAACGTGGACGGCGAGTAGTCCTGGAAGCTCATCACGATGTTGCGGACGAGCGGGTAGCCGAAGAACAGTGCCATGAAGACCACGGCGGGGGCGATGAAGCCCCACTGGGCGAGCTGCCTGCGGCGCTTGGCGCGTTGCGGGCTCACGGGCTTCATGGCCGTACCGGCCGCCGGGGCTTTCGGCTCGGCGTGCGGCGCGGTTGCGGAGGCTGTGGTGGATGACATGGTTCGGTACCTCAGTTCCCGCTCGTGACCTGCTGCTGGGCACGCTCGAGAGCGGCCTCGCTGGACTCACCGGTGAGGGCGGACTGGAAGGCGCTCTGCAGGGCGAGCGACACGGACGACCACTGCGCGCCGACCTTCGTGGTACGGGAACGGGCCGTCGAGACCTGGCCGGCCAGGGCCGCCAGCTCCGGGGCCTTCGTACGCCAGACCGCGGCGGCCTTGGTGTTCGCCGGGACCATCCAGCTGTTCAGGGCGTACGTGATCTGTTCCTTCTCGCCCGCCATGCAGTCGATGATCTCGGCGGCCGTCTTCTCGCGCGCGGTGTCGCCGGTGTTGGGCACGGTCAGCACACCGCCGCCCAGCGGACCGACGGAGTCGTCGCCCGCCTCGGGTACCGGGATCTCGGCGATGCCCCAGTCGAGCCCCTTCTTGGCGTTCAGGGTCTCGACCTGCCACGGGCCGTTGATCATCATGGCGGCGTTGCCTGCCATGAACTGGTCGTTGACGTCGGCCTGGGTCCAGTTGACCGTGGACCTGGAGAGCGAGCCGTCCTTCAGGAGCGCCTTCCAGTAGTCCAGCGCACCGGCGACCTCGGGGGTGTCGAGCTTCGACTCGTCGCCGCCGTTGGACCACATGAACGGGGTGAACTGGAAGACACCGTCCTCCGCGCCGCCCGCGCTGAGCGCCAGGCCGTACCGCTTTCCCTGGGTCAGCTTCGCGGCCGTCGACCGCATCTCGGCCCAGGTGGTGGGCACCTTCAGGCCGGCCTCGTCGAGGGTGTCCTTGTTGTAGAACAGCGCCAGGGTGTTCACGGTGCGCGCGGCCCCGTAGTACTTCCCGTCGAACGAGCCGAAGTCGACGATCCCCTCGGGGATGTCCGTCGTGGTCAGTCCGAGATCCTTCAGCGGTATGAGCCCGCCGGCCTCGGCGAACGTCGGCATCTCGGAGGCGTCCAGCTGGAGGACGTCCGGCAGAGACTTCGACGACGCCATGCGCAGCGCCTTCGTCATCAGCTGGGAGGCCGGCACGCTCTGCTGCTCGATCGTGATCCCGAGCTCCTTGCCGCAGCGCGCGAGGGTGTCGCCGTCCCAGCGGTGGTACGACTCGTCGGTCGAGGAGTTCATGACGGTGTAGACGTCGTCGTCCCTCTGCTGACCGCACCCCGACAGAACGGCGCCGGTGAGAATCGCGGAGACGACGGTGAGGGGGACGACGATCCGCCTGGTGCGGCGGCTGGGGCGTCGGTCCGTTCCGTCCGGGGCTGTTTCTGTCACGGTGGTGCCCTTGCATGAGGGGGTGGCCGATCCATGGGAACGCTCCCACGGGGTGATCGTCAAGTCCGTGCGCGGATTCGGCGAGGCCGCACGCGGAAGTCCGGGTGCCCGGCGGAGGACCGCCGGGCACCCGGTGCGTCAGCGGACGCCGAGCAGGTGCTCCATCGCGAGCTGGTCGAGGGCCTCGAAGGCCATCGAACGCTCGGCGGCGGCGTTCACGTCGAACTCCTCGAACGCGGAGCGGTCCGCGAGCAGGCTCTTGAGCCCGTCGGCTGCGGTCGGCTGGGCCAGCTCGTCCAGGCGGGAGGCGGTCAGGGCCTCCTGCACGGCCGGGTCGGCGCGGAAGGCCGCGGCGCGCTCCTTGAGGATCAGGTAGTTGCGCATGCAGTTCTTCGCGGACTCCCACACGCCGTCGATGCCGTCGGTGCGCACCGGCTTGAAGTCGAAGTGGAGCGGGCCCGCGTAGTCGGAGTTCTCCAGCAGGTCGACGAGCCAGAACGCCTGGCGCAGGTCGCCCGCGCCGAAGCGGAAGTCCTGGTCGTACTTGATGCCGGACTGGCCGTTGAGGTCGATGTGGAAGAGCTTGCCCGCCCACAGGGCCTGGGCGATGCCGTGCGGGAAGTTGAGGCCCGCCATCTGCTCGTGGCCGGTCTCCGGGTTGACGCCGACCAGCTCGGGGCGCTCCAGGCGCTCGATGAAGGCCAGGGCGTGCCCGATGGTCGGCAGGAGGATGTCGCCGCGGGGCTCGTTCGGCTTCGGCTCGATCGCGAAGCGGAGGTTGTAGCCCTGCTCGGTGACGTAGTCGCCCAGCAGGTCGAAGGCCTCCTTCATGCGGTCCAGCGCCACGCGGACGTCCTTGGCGGCGCCGGACTCCGCGCCCTCGCGGCCGCCCCAGGCCACATACGTCTCGGCGCCCAGCTCGGCGGCGAGGTCGATGTTGCGGATGACCTTGCGCAGCGCGTAACGGCGCACGTCGCGGTCGTTGGACGTGAAGCCGCCGTCCTTGAACACGGGGTGCGTGAAGAGGTTGGTGGTGGCCATCGGGACCTTGAGCCCGGTGCGCTCCAGCGCCTCCTTGAAGCGCGCGATGTGGGCGTCGCGCTCACTGTCGGAGGAGCCGAACGGGATGAGGTCGTCGTCGTGGAACGTCACACCGTGCGCGCCGAGCTCGGCCAGGCGCTCGACCGACTCGACCGGGTCGAGCGCGGGACGGGTGGCGTCGCCGAACGGGTCGTTGCCGCGCCAGCCGACGGTCCAGAGACCGAAGGTGAACCTGTCCGCGGCGGTGGGGGTGAAGCGTTCCGACATTGATCAGCCTCTTGTCGACGAAGGCGCGGGCGGCGGATCAGCCGACCGACCAATTTGTTTGCTTGCAGTACTAATACCCCACCCGGCCGTTGGTTTCCATACCGTTTCCGTGACGTATCGGTCACGTGGCGGCAGCATGTCGGATCTGCGGCCTTCGTCAGCCGTCCAGTTATGCGGGCATTCCGGGTGTTCCTGTTGCGTACGGGCCCTCGTGCGCACATTTGTTTTGTGTACGATCAAAATTGAGAGGACCCGTTGGCGCGCTCGCCGCAGACGCCCTGACGTCCCGCGCTTCCGTACTTCCTGAACGGCTAAGGACCCCCCATGAAGTTCACCGACGGCTTCTGGCAGTTGCGCAGCGGTGTGCACGCCTCGTACGCCACCGAAGTCCGCGACGTCCGCCTCGACACCGACCGCCTCGCCGCCTACGCGGCCGTCAAGCGTGTCGAGAGGCGCGGTGACACCCTCAACGCCCCGCTGATCACGGTGGAGGCCCACGCTCCGGCGGAGGGAGTCATCGCCGTACGGCTCACGCACCACGCGGGCAGGCGCCGCAAGGGCCCCGACTTCGAACTGGTGGGAGCCGCCGCGCAGTCCGCCGCCACGGCACGTGACCTGGGCGCCACCGCCGAGCTGACCAGCGGCCCCCTCACACTGAGGCTGCCCACCGAGGGTGCCTTCGGTCTGGAGTTCCTCGACGGCGACGGGCAGGTCCTGACGTCCGCCGGACGCAAGGGGAGCGCGTTCGCCACCCTCCCCGACGGCAGCCACCACATGGTCGCCCAGCTCGCTCTCGGCGTGGGCGAGACCGTCCACGGTCTCGGCGAGCGCTTCACGCCGTACGTGAAGAACGGCCAGACCGTCGACATCTGGCAGGCCGACGGCGGCACCAGCAGCGAACAGGCGTACAAGAACATCCCGTTCTACCTCTCCTCGCGCGGCTACGGCGTCTTCGTCAACCACCCCGGCAAGGTCTCCTTCGAGGTGGGCTCCGAGGCCGTCGGCCAGGTGCAGTTCAGCGTCGAGGACCAGACGCTCGAGTACTTCGTCATCGCCGGCCCCACGCCGAAGGACGTCCTCGCCCGCTACACCGCACTCACCGGCCGCCCGGCCCTGCCCCCGGCCTGGTCGTTCGGCCTCTGGCTGTCCACGTCGTTCACCACCTCCTACGACGAGAGGACCGTCAACTCCTTCGTCGACGGGATGGCCGAACGCGGAATCCCGCTCAGCGTCTTCCACTTCGACTGCTTCTGGATGCGCGAGTACCAGTGGTCGGACTTCGCATGGGATCCGGCGGCCTTCCCCGACCCGGTGGGCCAGATCGCCAGGCTCAAGGAGAAGGGCCTGCGGATCTGCGTCTGGATCAACCCGTACATCGCGCAGAAGGGCGCGCTGTACGAGGAGGGCGCCCGCGAGGGCTACTTCGTCGAGACGGCCGACGGTGACATCTGGCAGTGGGACAAGTGGCAGGCCGGCATGGCGCTGGTCGACTTCACCGACCCCGAGGCCACCGCCTGGTTCCAGGGCAAGCTCAAGGGACTCCTCGACCAGGGTGTCGACGCCTTCAAGACCGACTTCGGCGAGCGCATCCCCACGGACGTCGTCTGGCACGACGGCTCCGACCCGGAGCGCATGCACAACTACTACACGCACCTGTACAACAAGGCCGTCTTCGAACTCCTGGAGAAGGAGCGCGGTCAGGGCGAAGCCGTACTCTTCGCCCGCTCCGCCACCGCCGGCGGCCAGCAGTTCCCGGTCCACTGGGGCGGCGACTGCTGGTCCTCCTTCGGCGCCATGGCCGAGTCGCTGCGGGGCGGCCTCTCCCTGTCGCTCTCCGGCTTCGGCTTCTGGAGCCACGACATCGGCGGCTTCGAAGGCACCCCCGACCCGGCGGTCTTCAAGCGCTGGCTCGCCTTCGGCCTGCTCTCCTCACACAGCCGGCTGCACGGCTCCTCCTCCTACCGGGTGCCGTGGGAGTTCGGCGAGGAAGCGGTCGACGTGGCCCGGCAGTTCACCCGCCTCAAGCACAGGCTGATGCCCTACCTGTACGGGGCCGCCGTCGAGGCCCACCGCACGGGCGTCCCGACGATGCGCCCGATGCTGCTGGAGTTCCCCGACGACCCGACCGCCCGCACCGTGGACCGCCAGTACCTCCTCGGCCCGGACCTCCTGGTCGCGCCCGTCTTCAGCGAGGACGGCCAGGTCGAGTACTACGTCCCCGAGGGCACCTGGACCCACCTGCTGACCGGCGACACGGTCACCGGCCCCGGGTGGCGCCGGGAGACCCACGGCTTCGACAGCCTGCCGGTCCTGGTCCGCCCGGGTGCGGTCCTGGCGCTGGGCGCGGACGAGTCCCGCCCGGACGGGGAGTGGCTCGACAACCTGGAGCTCCGGGTCTTCGCCCCGGCCGGAACCGGCGACTTCACCCGCACGGTCACGGTCCCCGACCTCACGGGCGCACCAGCGGCGACGTACGAAGTGATCCGCGAGAGCGGCGAGGTCCGGGTCGTGGCGGACACGGACCAGCCGTACACGGTCACGGTCGTAGGCTGATCCTTTGAGCCGGCCCCGGCCAGGGGCCGGCTCCTCGGCGCGAAGGTGGAGTCCATGGGCGAGCTGATCCTGATCCGGCACGGCGAGACGGAATGGTCCCGCTCCGGACAGCACACGAGCCACACCGACCTGCCGCTCACGGACCTCGGCGAACGGCAGGCCCGCGCGTTGGTCCCCCTCCTGGCCGACCGGCACATCGGCCTCACCCTGGTCAGCCCGCTGATCCGTGCCAGGCGTACCGCGGAACTTGCGGGCCTGCGGACGCCCCGGGTCACACCGGATCTGCACGAGTGGGACTACGGGGCGTACGAGGGCGTGACCACGGTCGAGATCCACCGCACCCGCCCCGACTGGAACCTGTGGACCGACGGCGTCGCGCCCGGCCCCGAAGGGCACCCGGGCGAGACCCCGGCGGAGGTGGGAGCCCGTGCGGACCGGATCCTGGCAGAGGTCCGGGCAGCCGCCTCACGCCTCGGCGACGCGGACATCGCGCTGGTCGCGCACTCCCACTTCCTGCGGGTCCTCACGGCCCGCTACCTGCGACTGACTCCGGCGAGCGGCGCCTTGTTCCAGCTCGCCACGGGCGCGGTCTCCCGCCTCGGCAAGGAACACGGCCTGCCGGTCGTCACGGCACTGAACCTCGCACTCCCCGAGAGCCTGTACGAGGCGGCGCGCGCCTGAGCGCGCGGACGCGTGCGTCAGCGCGGAATCACCCAGCTCGGGGTCCAGGTCCCGGCGTCGTCATGGCCGGCCGCCGTGGCGGCGAGGTGGGCGCGCAGGGTGGCCAGCGCCGGGTGCGGGTTGTCGCGGTGCCAGAGGAGCGAGTGCGGGTAGACGGGCGTCGGGCCGGTCACCGGGACGAGGCGCAGCCCGTGGCCGACGGGCCAGACCAGGCGGGTCATCCCACCCATGAAGGTGGCCAGGGCAGGGGTGTCGGCGATGGTGTCCAGGAGCGCGTCGGAGCCGAAGTTGGGGCCGGTCGCCTCGATGGTGAGACCGAACTCGGCGACGAGGTCGTCGTAGTAGGCGGCCCACTCGGTACCGGGGACGATGCCCGGCATCCAGATCCGGTGCCCGGCGAGCCGGGCGAGGGGCACCGACCGGGCGCCCGCCAGCGCGTGTGCGGGGCCGGTGAGGAGCTGGAGCGGCTCGTCGAGCACCCGGACGGACTCGATGTCCTCGGGCAGGGGCCGGCCCGGCACGGCGACGGCACGGAACGACGCGTCGATCTCGCCGGACCGGATGGCGGCGACGGCCGTGTCGATGTCGAAGAGCCACACCACGTCGAGCTCGATCCCGGGGTACGCGTCGTGGAAGCCGCGCATCAGGCCGGACGCCGCGCCGCGTGAGGCGATCACGTCGACGCGCAGCGGACGGTGGCCGGTGCGTACGGACGCGACCGCGCGTTCGGCGACACGCAGCAGTTCGCGCGCGTGGGGCAGGAACGCCTGCCCGTCGATGGTGAGCTCGGCGCCCCTCGGCGTGCGCGTGAACAATCGCACGCCGAGGCTGCGCTCCAGTGCGGCGATGCGCTTGGAGACGGCCTGCTGGGTGACCGCCAGCTCGGCGGCGGCCTCCTGGAACTGCCCCGCCTCGGCGGCGGCGACGAAGGTCCTGACGGTGTCGAGGTCCACGCCGACACCCTAGTGCCACAACTGTTGGTTGTGGCTGGGAGCCACTTCGGTTGTTTGATCCCTCGGTGTCCTGCTCGCTTTGATGCTTCCGATCGCGGATCGGTTGTGCGGATGAGCGGAGAGGGGCTCGGGCATGGGGAGCGGACACCGGCTCGGCAGGCCGTTCGGATGGCTGTGGGGAGCGTACGGGACCAGTGCGCTCGGCACGTGGCTCGCCTTCGGCGCGTTCCCCCTGATCGCCATCCAGGTACTGCACGCCGGACCGGGCGAGGTCGCCGCCCTCTCCTCCGTCGGCGCCGCGGTGGGCGCGGTCGCGGCGGTCCCGCTCGGACCGTGGGTGGAGTTCCGCCGCAAGCGGCCGGTGCTGATCGCGATGGACCTGGTGCGGTTCGCGGCGCTGCTGACGATCCCCGCCGCGTTCGCGTTCGGCGTCCTCACCTTCCTTCAGCTCCTGCTGGTCTCGGTCGTCGTCGCGGCGGCCGACATCACCTTCCGCGCAGCCTCGGGCGCGTACCTGAAGACACTGCTGCCGCCCGAGGACCTGCTCGTGGCCAACGCCAGACTCGAATCCACGGCCTGGACGACCACGATCGTCGGACCGCCGCTGGGCGGCGCCGCGATCGGGCTCCTCGGTCCGGTGGCGACCCTGGTGGCCGACGCGGTCAGCTACCTGCTCTCGGCCCTGGGCATCCGCGCGATCGGCGGGCACGAACCCCGGCCCGAACCCCGGGAGGCCCCGCGCCTGCGGGCCGGGGACCTGCTCGACGGCTGGCGGTACATCCACGCCGACGCGACGCTCCGCCCGCTGTTCATCAACACCGCCCTGTTCAACGGCCTCGTGATGGCCGCCTCGCCGCTGCTGGCCGTCCTCATGCTCGGCAGACTCGGGTTCGCGCCGTGGCAGTACGGCCTGGCCTTCGCCCTGCCCGCGATCGGCGGGCTGCTCGGTTCGCGGCTGGCCCGACCGCTCGTCACCCGGTTCGGGCAGCACCGCGTCCTGGTCGTGTCGGGGACGCTGCGCGCGTTCTGGCCCATCGGACTGGCCTTCGTGGGGCCGGGAACCGGAGGGCTGCTGCTGGTGATGGGCGTCGAGTTCGGGCTCATCCTCTGCTGCGGGGTCTTCAACCCCGTCTCCGCCACCTGCCGCCTCCGGCGCACCGCGACCGACCGGGTGGCCCGCACGCTGTCCGCCTGGGCGGTGACGACCAAAGCCTCGACCGCACTTCTGACGGCCGTCTGGGGCGTACTGGGTGGCCTGCTCGGCCCGCGTACCGCCATCGGCCTTGCCGGCGTGCTCCTGCTGGCGACCCCGCTGTTGCTCCCCCGCCGGGAGGCAACGCCTCTCCCGGAGCCGGAGCCGGAGTCAGCGACGAGCCGCACCTGACAGGGGCCGGCAGACCTCTGTCAGAGGGTGCCGTTCCTCAGGGCGTCGACGAACGGGGTCCAGCGCGCGGCGGCGAAGGCCAGTGCGGGGCCGCCGGGGGTCTTGCTGTCGCGGACGGGGACGAGACCGGGGATGCCGTCGGCCACTTCGACGCACTCGCCGCCATCGCCATTGCTGTACGACGACTTGCGCCAGGCAGCGGTGCTCAGGTCCGGTGTGGTGCTCATGGCGTCACGAACTCCTTCGCCGCCGAGACGATCCGGTCCAGGGACGCCTCCGGCGACAGTGCGGCAGCCCTGGCCAGATCGTATGCGGAGCGGTACTGCTCCACCAGCATTGGTTCTTCGACGAGTTGACCGCTGTAGGCGCTCTCCGTATACACGACTGCGGGAGCCTCGGTGAACTGCATCAGTGTCATCGACGCTTGCAGGACGGGGTGGGCCCCGGCTGAGAGCGGGAGCACCTGTGTGACGACGCGGGGGCGGGATGCAGTCTGCTCGGCCAGATAGGTGAGTTGCTCTGCCATCACGGCGTTTCCGCCCACAGGAACGAGAAGGGCGGCTTCATGAATCACCACCCAAAGTACGGGCGCGGTAGGTGAGTCGAGGAGGCAGGCGCGCTCCATACGCGTGCGGACGTGTCCCTCGACGACTTCTGTGGCGGCGAACGGGTGGGCGGACCGGGTGAGCGCCCGCGCGTACGCCTCGGTCTGCAGAAGGCCAAGGACAACCGATGTGCAGCTTCCGATGAACGAGGCCTGCAGCTGGAGCTCCGCCGCATCCGCGAAGTACCCCGCCACCTTCGACTTCCGCGCCAGCAGGCACAACCGCTGCAGATGCTCGCCGCTCCCCAGCAGCTCGTCCAGCGCGCTCGACAGCTCCAACTGGGGCCGCCGTTCCGCCGCTTCGAACAGGCCGATGTAGGTGCCCGAGCAGAAGACCCGTTCGCCCAGCTGGTTCTGCGACAGGCCCGCTGCCTCCCGCAGGCGACGCAACTCCGCGCCGTAGAAGGCGCGCGGGTTCGCGTACGGGTCGAGCTCCTTGGGCTGCGGCACGGTCCGGAACCTAGTGGTCACCCCGCCCCCGTACAGGTGGATCTGCTCCCGATCACCCGGACGGGTAGGCCCGAAGCCGTGCAGTGCGACGCGTCCGCACAGGCATGTTGCAGAAGCCTTTGAGCGGCATGCGGCTCCGATACGATGCCGCATCGAACGGTTGGGCGACTCAGGTGGCGCCCGCCGGAGGACTGGGGGGCATGGGCGTGCAGACCTATGGAGGGGCGGACGAGGTCGATCCCGCGGATCAGTGGGTGGTCAACCCGGAGACCGGTACGTACGAACTGCGCCTGGACGGTCAATCGGCAACTCGGTCCGGCAGCGATCCCCACGTCGACTCCGCTTCCCGCGGCAGTACCGCCGATTCCCCACCCGCCCGGGTTCCCCGGCAGCGCAGCCGTCGCGAATCGCCCGCTGCGGACACCACGCCCAGGTCGCCCCGCCGCAAGCCCAAGCGGCAGGGCAGGAAGAAGGTGCTGATGTGGACCGGGGGCGCCCTCACCCTGGTCCTCGTAGGTACATCGGCGTACGCGTACTACTGGTACGACCGACTCGACGGGAACATCAGCACCGTCGACGTGGGCGACGTGGGGAGCGACACCGTCCTGGGGGACGGGCCGGTCAACATCCTGATCATCGGCAACGATGTACGTGTGGGCAAGGGCAACGAGGCCTACGGCAACCGGAGCAACGTCACCGGCCACGCCGACACGACCCTCCTCTTCCACATATCCGAGGACCGCTCCAATGCGACCGTGGTGAGCATCCCCCGGGACCTCATGACCAAGATCCCGGACTGCGATACCAGACAGCCCGACGGCTCCACCAAGGTCATCGCCGGCTCGACGGTTCCCACCAGGTTCAACGAGTCCTTCGGAGTCAACGGCCGTGACCCCGGCTGCACGATGCGTACGGTCGAGGGCATCACGGACCTCGAGGTCGACCACTTCATGATGTTCGACTTCAACGCGGTCAAGACCGTGTCCACTGCCGTCGGTGGCGTCAAGGTGTGCCTGAAGGAGCCCATCAAGGACGTGGACGGCGGGACCGACCTCGACCTGCCGTCCGGGGAGAGCCGGATCGCGGGCGAGGACGCGCTGTCGTTCCTCCGGAACCGGCACGGTCTGAAGAACGAGAGCGACCTGGACCGGATCGAGATGCAGCAGCAGTTCGTCGCATCGATGATGCGCCAGCTGAAGGAAGACACCCTGGACAGTCCCACGAAGATGCTCGACATCGCCGAGGCGGCCACCAACGCCCTCACCGTGGACAAGGGGATAGGCAGCGCCGCCAAGCTCGTCACCCTTGCCAGGGAGCTCGGCAGGATCAGCCTGAAGAACATCACCTTGATGACGGTGCCGGTGGTCGACAACCCGGACGAGCCCACCCCCATCACCGTCGTCCTGGACCCGGCCGAGGCGCCGAAGGTCTTCAGCATGATGCAGAACGACGTGTCCTTCACCGACGTGAAGAAGGAGCAGAAGGCGGCCCGGGACAAGCAGGCCGCGCTGCTCGAAGGTCCTCGGGCGGAGGCGTCGGCCGTGCGCGTGGACCTCGTCAACGGCGGCGCTCCGAGCGGATCGGCGAGTGCCGTCCTGGGCTGGCTGCAGAATTCCAAGGGTGTGACGAAGTCCAGCAACGGGGGCAACGCCCCGAAGGACGTGGCCAGGACGACACTGGAGTACGCGCCGAACCAGGCCGACCAGGCGCGTGAGCTCGCGGACCTCATGGGCCTGCCCGCCTCGGCGCTGAAGCCCGGTACCACGGACGCCGCTGCGGCGGAGCCGATGACGCTCGTCCTCGGGCCGGACTTCAAGAAGGCCGGAACGCCGGTCGCCCCGCCGAAGAAGGTGGACGTCAAGCAGTCCCGGGCCGACGAGAGCGCGTGCGGCGCGTAGCCGCGTCCCTTTCTGCACCGTGTCGTCCGCGACGTTCGGCACCACGGCACCGGGGGGGGGGGGGGCCCCGCCCCGGGGGGGGGGGGCGCCCCCGCCCCGGCGCGGGCCGCGGGGGGGGTGGGTTAGAGAAGCTCGAACAGCACGCGGCCCCCCGCCCCC
>NZ_JBHYTT010000009.1:100033-317645 GCF_042749285.1 Streptomyces sp. NPDC059499 | reverse complement strand
GCCCGGGGGCTTTGCGGGCACTGTAGGGGGTGGCGCCCCCGCCCGGGCCGGGCGGCCTGACTGCCCCCCCCCCCTGGCTCGCGGGGCCCCCCCCCCGGGGGGGGCCGCCCCTCTCGGCCTGTCGGCCCTAAGGAACCGTCAGTTGTGGCCGAAGCGCCGCTGGTGCTTACGGGCAACATCCGAAGGGCTGCCCTGGGCCTGCGACTGCGGCTGGGTCTGCGACTCGTAGGCCGTCGACTTCGCCTCCTCCGCACCACGCTCCGCGGCGGACGCGCGGTCGTGCTGGGTGCCCTGCTTACGGTTCTTGTTCTTGGCCATGGTGATGCCTCCTGTGGGGAATCTCGGGGCCAGGACCGATGTCAGACTCACATACCACCCCATAAGCCGCATGTTGGATCATTACCCAGCGTAGTCCGGGCGGTATCATGCGCGGTTTCCCGGATCCGCCACGCCGATGATCGAGTTCCGGACCTTAACCCTCGTACGGTCGGGCAGACTCGAAGGAAACCCTGAGTAAGCGAACCCCGAGCAAGCGGACCGACCCCCCACGACCGGGCCCGCTGATCCGTTCCCGAAATCCTGGAAGAGGGTGGAACGCGTGGACCGTTGCGTCGTCCTGGTGGACGCCGGCTACTTGCTGGGCGCAGCCGCGAGTCTGCTGGCCGGAGAGCCCGCCCGTTCCCGCATCACCGTCGACCACGCCGCCCTGATCCAGGGACTGCGCGAACGCGCGGAGGCCGACACGGAACAGCCCCTGCTCCGGATCTACTGGTTCGACGGCGCCCCCGACCGCGTACCCCAGCCCGAACACCGCCGGCTCCGGGTGATGTCGCGCGTGACCGTTCGGCTGGGGGCCCTCACCCGCAGTGACGGACGGTGGGCACAGAAGGGCGTCGACGCGGCGATGCACGCGGAGCTCACCGAACTGGCCAGAAACCGCGCCTGCTCCGATGTGGTGCTCGTGACCGGGGACGGCGACCTGCTGCCAGGACTGATGTCCGCCAAGGAACACGGCGTGGCCGTCCACCTCTGGGCCGTCCAGGCCGCCGACGGCGACTACAACCAGTCCGAGGACCTCGTCGCCGAGGCGGACGAACGCCGGGTGCTCGACCGGGCCTGGATCACCAAGGCCGTACGGGCCAAGGAGATGGGCGGCGTGTGCGCGCCGCCGCCCGTCCCCCGCCCCGAGATCGCCGCGATCCTCTCCGCCCCGCTGCCCGAGGCCGCGCTGGCCGCCTCGGCCGAGCGGGCGTCGGAGGCCCAGGCCGCCGCGGCCCGCAACGGCAACGGCACACCGGCGGACGAGGCCGCCGCGCATCCGCCGCCCGCCGCCGGACACAAAGGCGTCCCCACCCCCAAGGACCTGGCCAGCCTGCGTGCCCCGGGCGCGCAGGCCGCCGCCCCGCACCCCGTACAGCAGCCCGTCCCCAACGCGACCCTGCGCTGGTCGTCCGACCGGGGCTGGGTGGAGCGCGGCGGACCCCTCGGTGAACCCGCGGAGACCGCGTCCCTGCCGACCCTGGCCCAGCTCACCAGCGCCGAGCAGCGCTGGGCGGACCGGGAGGAGGACATCACCACCGTCGGCGGAGACCCCTTCGAGGTCGGCCAGGTCTTCGCCCGGCGCTGGATGGAGCGGCTGCCGGAGACCGTTCACCTGCAGAAGCTCGCCACCATGTACCCGCGCATCCCGCACCGGATCGACGGGGAGCTGCTGCGCTACGCGGCACGGTTCGGGCTGCTCGCGCACAAGGACGACCAGATCGACGAGCACGACCGCTACGCCATCCGGGCGGGTTTCTGGCGCGAGATCGATGTGCGGGCCGCCGCGGAGCCCGCCCCCGTCGCGGAGTAGGCACGGCGGCAGCAGCGTGGCCCTGCCCGGCCCCGGGCGCAATCCGGGGCATCCGACCCCGTACTCTCGTACCTCGTGAGTACGGGCACAGCACAGGCACAGACCGGGACCGGGACCGTGTGCGCGGTGCGTGATCTGGTCAGGACCTATCCCGCCGTCCGCGGCCGACGCGGCCGGGCCGGCACCCCCGAGGTGCGGGCCACCGACGGGATCAGTCTCGATGTCCGGCGCGGTGAGATCTTCGGGCTGCTCGGGCCCAACGGCGCGGGCAAGTCCACCCTCGTGCGCCAGCTCACGGGGCTGATGCGCCCGGACTCCGGCAGCGTCGAGGTGCTGGGGCACGATCTCGTGCGCCACCCCGAACACGCTTCCCGGCTCATCGGGTACCTCGGGCAGGAGTCCACCGCCCTGGACGAGCTGACGGTGTCCCTGGCGGCCGAGACCACCGGGCGGCTGAGGGGCATGCCGGCGCGTGCGGCGCGGGCCGAGCGCGATGCCGTACTCGAGGAACTGGGCCTCACCGAGCTTGCCGGGCGGCCCCTGAGGAACCTGTCCGGCGGCCAGCGGCGGCTCGCCTGCTTCGCGGCCGCACTGGTCGGGGAGCGCCCCGTCCTGGTCCTCGACGAGCCGACCACGGGCATGGACCCCGTCGCCCGGCGTGCGGTGTGGTCCGCCGTCGACCGGCGCCGTGCCGAGAACGGTGCCACGGTGCTGCTCGTGACCCACAACGTGATCGAGGCGGAGACGGTACTCGACCGGGTCGCCGTCATGGAGCGCGGCAAGGTCATCGCCTGCGACACCCCGGCCGGGCTCAAGGAGCAGGTGGCGGGCGAGGTCCGGGTCGAGCTGGTGTGGCGGGAGAGGGCGCCCCTGGACGTCCCCGAGGTGGCCGCGCTGCGTGGTTTTGCCCAGGAGTCGGGGCGCCGCTGGGTGCTGCGGCTGGGGCCGGACGAGGCACGGGCCGCGGTCGCCGCGGTGACCGGCGGGGCGGCGTTCTCCTCGCTGGACGACTTCACCCTGGCCACACCCAGCCTGGAGGACGTCTATCTGGCGCTGGGCGGGGACGCGGCGAAGGCGGCCGAGGGACTGGTGAAGGCGTGATCATGAACGTGTCGAAGGGGAGCAGCGCCAGGTGACGAGCATCCTTCCTGTGGAGTCCTCGGAAAAGGTGTCCCGGCCGGCGGCCGGACGGACGGCTGCGGGCATGCCCGCCCGTACCGCCCCGGCACCCCTCGCGCCGCGGGCCCGGCTGCTGCCCGCGCTGGCCGCCGTGTACCGGGCGCAGCTGTCGAGGGCGAGGGTCGCCCGGATTCCGCTGCTGTTCGTGGCGACCTTCCAGTCCATCGGAATCATGGTGCTCATGCGGGGCGTCGTCGACGGCGGCGCCGAGGCGCGGGCCGTGGTCGCGGGGTCCAGCGTGCTCGTCGTGGCCTTCGTGGCGCTGAACCTGCTGGCCCAGTACTTCGGCCGGCTGCGGGCGGACGGCGGTCTCGACCACTACGCCACGCTGCCGGTGCCGCCCGCGGCGGTGGTGCTGGGCGCCGCGGGTGCGTACGCCTCGTTCACCGTGCCCGGCACGATCGTCACGGCGGTCACGGGAAGCGTGCTGTTCGGGCTGCCCATGACCCATCTGTGGGTGCTCGTCGCCGTCATTCCACTGTCCGGGGCCGCGCTCTCGGGGCTCGGCGCCGCGCTCGGGCTGCTGGCGCCGCGGCAGGAACTCGCGACCCTGCTCGGGCAACTGGGCATGTCCGCCGCGCTGCTGCTGGGCGTGCTGCCGGCCGACCGGCTGCCGGAGCCGGTGGGATGGGCCCGCGACCTGCTGCCCTCGACGTACGGGGTCGAGGCGCTGGCCAGGTCCTTCGACGCCCACCCGGACTGGGCGGTCGTCGCCCTCGATCTCGGGGTGTGCGCGGTGGTCGGGGTCCTGTCCCTGGCCGTGGCGACCTGGGCGTACCGGCGGGCGGCGGTCCGGTAGCTCTGCCGGCGGACCGGTGAGGCGGCGCGCCGGGGGGCCTGGCACGATGGCAGCGTGACCGCACCGTTGACGCCGCCTCACCAGCCCCCGTCCGATGATCCCTGGCAGGCCACGCCGTCGGGATCCCATGCCGCGCCCGGTGGCCAGGAGCCGCCGCACGGGACCGATCTCGTGGCCGAAGTCGCGCGGGCCGCCGTGGTCACCGTGCTTCTGACGGTGGCCGGTGTGGCACTCGGACTGCTGTGGCTGTGGCTGGCGCCCCGCGTGCCGCTGGTCTCCGACGACACGGCGGTGTTCCTCAAGAACAGCGAGAGCGAGGAGGCCATCGGGGCGGACGGCACGTTCGTTCTGCTGGCGCTCGCGTTCGGCCTCGTGTCGGCGGCCGCCGTCTTCCTCTACCGCAGGAGCGGAGGGATCGCACTGGTGGTCGCGCTCGCCCTGGGCGGACTGCTCGGCTCCCTGCTGGCGTGGGGGATCGGCACGTGGTTCGGGCCGACGTCGGACGTGGTCGCCCATGCCAAGGAGGTCGGCAAGGGCGTGACGTTCGACGCGCCCCTGGAGCTGCACGCGGTGGGGGCGGGGATGCTTGCCTGGCCGGTCGCGGCGATGGCCGTGTACCTGGGTCTGACGGCACTGTTCGGGCCGCGGGACCCCGAGCCGGAGTGGGAGGCCGGGTACGGGGAGGGCTGGCCCGCCGCCGGTTCTGCTCCCGGCCCCGCATCCGGTTCCGCCGGACGGCAGTGGCCCGAGGGCGGGGCCGTGGAGGGGTCGGAACGGCCCTAGACCGTGTCCGTCGGCGCCGATCAGGAAGAACAGCACCCCTGCGGCGTCGTGAACACCGCCAGGCACAAGGGAAGCATTCACGTCCGACATCGACGACGGCAGTCCCTCGTGGTCCCGCACACTGCCGCCGCCGACCACCCTGCGCGCCATGTCGGCCACCCGGTACCGCTCCAGCAGGTCGGAAAGCGGTGCACGAACCGCCCGGCCGCCCCCGGGGGAAGCCTCCCGACATCGCCACTGCCGATGCTCCAACGGCGGTGATGCCGCGCCGCCTCGGGGTGAGCGGCCTCCAGGGCGCCCACCCGCTGCCGCGATTCGCCCAGTTCGTCGCGCTCCCGGGGCGAGAGCGGCCCCAAGGGACCCGCGCGGGGCCGAACGCGCGACCCGGGTGGGCCCGATGGGTGACCGCGCGCACGAAGTGCGACCGTCGCGGTCCGATGATGCAATGGCGTGGGGGAACAGCCACGAGCCCAGAGGTGACGCCGTGAGGGACGCATTCGACCAACTCGACACGTCAGCGGAGATGGGACCCATCGACTATCTGGTGGTCGAGTTCCCCGGCAACCGAATGACCGGCGAGGGCTTCCCCCTCCTGGTCGACCTGGTGGACCGAGGCCTCATCCGGATCCTCGACCTGACGTTCATCCGGAAGGACGCCGACGGATCGGTGAAGGGACTCGAGATCGCCGACCTCACCGGCGACGGCGCACTCGATCTGGCCGTCTTCGAGGGCGCCTCCTCCGGGCTGCTGGGCCAGGACGACCTGGAGGAGGCGGCCGCCGCTCTGGAGCCCGGCAACTCCGCCGGCGTCCTGATCTACGAGAACCTGTGGGCCGCCCCGTTCGCCGCCGCCCTGCACCGCGGCGGCGCCGAGATGGTCGCCTCCGGAAGAATCCCCGCGCCGGCCGTCCTGGCCGCGCTCGACGCGACCGAATGAGCCTGAAAGTCAGACGCGACCGAATGATCCGTCCCTGAAAGTCAGGGGCACCGAGATAGGGAGATCGCCATGCCCGGACTCCTCCGAGGGGTCGCCCGCACGGCCGTCGTCGCCGGAACCGCGACCGCCGTGTCGAACCGTGTTTCCCGCCGACAGCAGGGGCGATGGGCGGCCCAGCAGGAACCCCAGGCGTACGCACCGCAGTCGGCAGCCCCGGCCGCGCAGCCCCTAGCCCCGCCGGCCTCCGGCATGAGCAGCAAGATCGAACAGCTGAAGCAGCTGGGCGATCTCAAGACCCAGGGCGTTCTCACGGAAGCGGAGTTCGAGGACCAGAAGCGCAGGCTCCTCGCCTCCTGACCGCCCGACCGGCGCGGGTGTGCCCGATTGCTGCGGAGACCGTCGAACCGGTGGGAATCGGCGGGCAGGAGAGTCACCCGGCCGCCGGACGGGCTCCCACCCGGCCGCCGGGCGGGCTTCTGAGCTACCCGCGGCCGATCGGCGCCAGAACGGCGTTCGTCAGTAGCGCCAGGTCGTCCGCCGACAGTTCGACCTCCAGGCCCCGTCGGCCCGCCGACACGCAGATCGTCGCGTGCGTCCGGGCCGAGGCGTCGATGACCGTACGCAGCCGCTTGCGCTGGCCCAGCGGAGAGATGCCGCCGCGCACGTAGCCCGTCGTGCGTTCGGCCGCCGCCGGGTCCGCCATCGCCGCCCGCTTGCCGCCCACCGCCGATGCCAGTGCCTTGAGGTCCAGCGACCCGGCGACGGGGACGACCGCGACGACCAGTTCACCGTCGACATCGGCGACGAGCGTCTTGAACACCCGGTCGGGCGGGACGCCGAGCGCCTCGGCCGCCTCCTCGCCGTACGACGGGGACGCCGGGTCGTGATCGTAGGAGCGGACCGTGAACGCGGTGCCCGCCGCGGTCAGTGCGACCGTGGCCGGGGTGCCGCCGGGCTGCTGCTTCTTGGCCTTCTTCGCCACCGGCAGGGTCCTCGGGTCAGTTGGGGTGCGTGGGTCCGCGGGTCAGGTCGATCGCGGGCAGCGACGGCAGATGCCGGATGACCGCGGTCTCCTTGCGAAGGAGCGTCAGCTCCTCGCGAAGCCGGGTCGCGGTGTCCGGAGCCTGGAGCAGCCGCTGCTTCGACGGGATGTCGAGAACGGCCGCGGCGGCCACCAGGTACGAGACGACGGACGGGTCGTCCGGCAGGTCCGCCCCCGTCGTCAGGGAGCGTTCGTTGGCCCCGGCGAGCCGTTTCTGATAGCTGCGGAAGGCCCTCAGGACGCCCTCGGCGAGCGCGCCGGCCTCTTCCTCGGCCTTCGTGTCGCCGCTGTCGGCCGCCTCGTCGTCCGGATTCTCGGTCAGTTCCTCGACCTCGGCCGTCAGATACGGGCCGCTCGTGTCGACGGAGAGCAGCTTGACCCGGGTGGTGCCGGTCGCGAGGACCTCGAAGCTGCCGTCGACGCGCTCACGGATCTTCGCCGCGTCGGCGATACAGCCGACCCGGTGGAAGCTCTGGATCGGGTCGGGGCCGAATCCGTCCGCCGGGGCGCGCTCGACGGGGCCGGCAGCGGCGACCGCGTCGGGCATCCCGGTGGCCGTGGGGGCGGTCTCGCGGCCGTCGCGGATCGCGACCACGACGAAGCGGCGCGGTTCGTCCTCGTCGATCTCGAGCAGCTCGCGCATCATGGCGCGATAACGCTCCTCGAAGACGTTGAGAGGCAGCACGAGGCCGGGGAACAGCACCGCGTTCAGCGGGAACAGGGGGAGACGAGCGGTGGTCACAACGGTCAAGCCTAATGGCCGCGGAGCCCGCCGTGTCCGGCCCGGGCCCGCAAGGCTGTGGAAGAGGTCACCCGGAGCCGCGCGTCGGCTCGCGCGTCGAGGAATCCGGTGAGCGCGTCCTCGGACACGGACGCCCAGGGGAACGACGTCACATACCGTCCGATCAGCTCGAACTGCTCCAGCGCCTCCGCCCACCTGCCCCGTGCGACCAGCACATGGACGAGGAGGTTGCGGACCTCGGCGGTCCACGGATCGCCGGGCGGATAGGCGGCCGACAGGGAGATCGCGAGATCGGCCGCCGTGTCGATCCGGTCCTCCTGCACGGAGTTCGTCCGCCGGGCCGCCGTCTCGTCGTGCAGGAGCGCGAAGGCCGCCCGTACGGGGAGCGCCTGCACCAGTGAGTCCGGCGCGGCGTCCTCCGCCGCCCGCTCGGCGAAGTCGAAGCACTCGCTGTGCGAGCCGTACCAGGCGGCGGAGAGGTACTGGAGCGCGGCGACATGGCAGCCGTAGTGGTGCGCCGAGCGCCGTACCGCCTGCTCCCACAGCGATTCGAAGACGGCGTGGCCGGCGTGCGTGCCACGGGCGTGGTCGAGGGCGAGCCGCCACGGCACCGGGTCGCGGGGATCGGCCTCGGCCGCCGCCGTGATCTGCGGGGCCACCTCGCGCAGCAGCTCGGCGTGGGCGGGGGACTCCCAGGCGCGGCGTACGGCCAGTTCGGCCTTGACGAGCAGGGCGTCCGGGTCACGTGGTGCGGCGGCCAGCCAGTCGGTGAGCCAGCCGTCGCGGTTGCGGGCGAAGGTCACCAGGCGGGCGAGGCAGCGGTCACGGATCTCCCACTCGGCGGCGTCCCGGGTGGTGGCGAGGAGCTTGGCCGCGGGTTCGAACTCTCCGAGGGCGGCGGCCACCAGAGCGGGCGACAGCCGTTCGTCGGGGGCGTCGAGCAGCACGGTGTCGTCCGCGGGCAGCCCGGCCGACAGCCCGGGGCTGCGTCGGAGGGTGCACGCGGAACTCAGCATCGCGCGGAGGGAAGCCATGGTGCAGACCATTGAAAAGCCCTGGTCGGGGCGGCGCCAGAGGGCCACTGTGAAGCTTCTGGAGAGAGTGGAAGGGTTGCCCTGGAAGGAGTCAAGAAAACGCAAAGGAAACGGCTCCGGCTGGCCTGATTCCGACTGTCCTGTTGCGAAGAACCGACTGTGCGGCCGTGGCTCGACAGGCCATTCGATCACTGTGCCCGCCGGAGATCCGGCCGGACCGGAGGAGGCCCCCGGTCAGCCGCGGCGCAGCATCCGGGAGGCGCCCGCCGCCACCGTCGTGGCCAATATCCACCCCAGCATGACGAGGACGGCAGCAGCCCACTGCCAGCCGTCCTCCAACCGCCAGTAGCCGTCCTGGCCGAGATTGATCACCGGCACCAGCAGATCCAGTGCGTACAGCGGGGCGTTCCACTGCGGATGCTCCTCCGGCTTGATCGCCGCCGGGTGGTACTGCGAGAACGCCACCGCGCCCGCCGCCCACAGCACCGCCATCCACACCGCGGCCCGTCCCGGCCGGTAGCCGTACGCCACCGTCCAGTCCTGCAGATAGCCCCAGAGCCTGGCCGCGGGCGGCAGCGTCTCGCGCCGGCGCCGCTGCTTGGCGAGCAGCACCTCGCGGGCGTCCGCGTCCTCGCCGCAGTTGCGGAGCACCGTGGCGAGGCGCTCGTACGGCTCCGGCACGTACTCCGGCGTCGCGGCCTGCACCCACTCCAGGCGCCGGGAGAGCGGGAAGTGGCCGTAGGGGACGAGGTTCTCGTAGACGAAACCGCCCATCGCCAGCCCGCCGGGGCCGGGCCAGCTGGTCGACAGGTCGATCAGCGTGACGACCCGCGCGCCGTTCAGTACGACCCGGCCCTCCTGCGGGCGCTCCGCGTTGAACCGCAGCTCGGGCGTGACGATCCGGCGCAGCGACAGCTCCTCGTGCGGGGCCAGTACGAACCGGGCCTTGTGCAGGTCCACCGCGTCGCCGAAACGCCCGTCGTCGAGCCGTACGGCGCCCCGGCACTCGAAGACCTGCGCACGGGTCCCACGCGCGGGGGTGATGCCACGGATGATGCCGAACGGGGGAGTGGTGCCCTGGTTCCCGGTGTCGATGCTCACCCAGGCCTCGGTCATGTACAGCGTGCGCTCCACGCTCAGCTGCGGGGCGTTCAGCGCCCGCCGACCGTCCGTCGCGCGCAGCCGGCTGCCCCGCAGGCTCAGCGAACCGCCGACCTTGGCCCCGCGCAGGCTGAGCTCACCACGGGTCTCGATCATCTCCGCCTGAAGGTCCTGAGCCACCGACATCCCGTCGCCCACGAAGGCGCGGCCGCGCCGGTCGGGGCCGACGCTGATCTGGCTGATCAGCAGATCCGTGCCGATCTGGGCGTCGGTCAGCCGGATCCCGCGGTCGATCCGGCAGCGCGGCAGGTGCAGGTCGCCCTCCGTGTGCAGCCTGGCCGCGTCCAGTCTCGGCACCGCGCAGCCCACCATGCGCAGCGTCGTGAAATGGCACTCGGGCAGCACGACCTCCTGCTCGAAACGGCAGCCCGTCAGCTCCACGTACGGGGCGACCCGGCCGCCCGCCAGGTCCAGCTTCCCCGTGATGCGCACACCGCGGAGCTTCAGCGCGGCCACCCGCCCCGGCCGCGCGGGCGGCCCGCTGAGCAGCAGCCGCGCCACCGTCCGGGCGCCGACACTCCGCTCCGGCCCCCAGATGTGCGGTGCGAACGGATCGTCGCGCACCGCGTCGTGGGAGCGCAGATCGTAGGTGGTGCCGTTACGGAAGGACTGCCACATGCCCAGCTCCGCCGCGCTGAGTCCGTCCGGGATGTCGCCGTCGTGCGGCTCGGTCACTGCAATACCTCCCCTGCGCAGCTCGTCCCGCGCTTCGTACAACCGTTCTTCCCTCTGTGTGACGGCGTGAACGCTAGTAGTCAGCTGTGACAGCCGGGACATGTATCAGCCAGTGATACGGACGACCGGACGCCGGAACCGGTCTGAGAGAATTGGGGGGTGATCTCTCGAATCGATCTGCGCGGTACCGCCCTCCCCGAGGGCGGCGCCCTGCGCGACCTGCTGCCCCGTGCCGAGTTCGACGTGGAAGCCGCCCTGGAGACGGTGCGGCCCATCTGCGAGGACGTACGCCATCGTGGCTCCGCGGCAGTGATCGAGTGGGGGGAGAAACTCGACGGCGTGCGCCTCGACTCGATCCGGGTCCCCGTGGCCACGATCACCGGGGCGCTGGAGCGGCTCGACCCCGCCGTACGGGCGGCGCTCGAGGAGTCGATCCGCCGTGCCCGCCTCGTCCACCGCGAGCAGCGCCGCACCACGCACACCACCCAGGTCGTCCCCGGCGGCACGGTCACCGAGAAGTGGGTGCCCGTCGAGCGCGTCGGGCTGTACGTGCCGGGCGGGCGCTCGGTCTACCCCTCGTCCGTCGTCATGAACGTGGTCCCGGCCCAGGAGGCCGGCGTCGAGGGCATCGCCGTCGCCTCCCCGCCGCAGAAGGAGTTCGGCGGACTGCCGCACCCCACGATCCTCGCCGCCTGCGCCCTCCTCGGCGTCGACGAGGTGTACGCCGCCGGCGGCTCCCAGGCCATCGCGATGTTCGCGTACGGCACCGAGGACTGCCTGCCCGTCAACCTCGTCACCGGCCCCGGCAACATCTACGTCGCCGCCGCCAAGCGCCTCCTGAAGGGCCGCATCGGCATCGACGCCGAGGCCGGACCCACCGAGATCGCGATCCTCGCCGACGCGAGCGCCGACCCGGTGCACGTCGCCGCCGACCTGATCAGCCAGGCCGAGCACGACCCGATGGCCGCCGCGGTGCTCGTCACCGACTCCGAGGAGCTGGCCGCCGCCACCGAGGCCGAACTGCGGCCCCAGATCGCCGCGACCAAGCACGTCTCGGACCGGATCGAACCCGCGCTGGCCGGCCGGCAGTCCGCGATCGTCCTCGTCAACGACCTGGAGGACGGCCTCAAGGTCGTCGACGCGTACGCCGCCGAACACCTGGAGATCCAGACGGAGAACGCCGCCGCCGTCGCCGACCGGGTCCGCAACGCCGGCGCGGTCTTCGTCGGCCCGTTCTCGCCCGTCTCCCTCGGCGACTACTGCGCCGGCTCCAACCACGTCCTGCCCACCGGTGGCTGCGCCTGCCACTCCTCGGGCCTGTCCGTGCAGTCCTTCCTGCGCGGCATCCACATCGTCGACTACACCCGTGACGCGCTCGCCGAGGTCACCCACCACGTCGTGACGCTCGCCGAGGCGGAGGACCTCCCCGCCCACGGCGCCGCGCTCAAGGCCAGGTTCGGCTGGAAGGTTCCGCAGCAGTGAGCAACGACAGCACCACGCGCAACGCCTGGGACGACCTCCCGATCCGCGACGAGCTGCGTGGCCAGTCCCCGTACGGCGCGCCCCAGCTCGACGTACCGGTCCGGCTGAACACCAACGAGAACCCCTACCCGCTCCCCGACGCGCTCGTCGACCGCATCGCCGAGCGCGTCCGCGAGGCCGCCCGGACCCTCAACCGCTACCCCGACCGCGACGCCGTGGAGCTCCGCACCGAGCTCGCCCGCTACCTCACCCGCACCGCCGGGCACGGAGTCGGGTACACCAACGTCTGGGCGGCCAACGGCTCCAACGAGGTCCTCCAGCAGCTGCTGCAGACCTTCGGCGGCCCCGGCCGCACCGCGATCGGCTTCGAGCCCTCGTACTCGATGCACGCCCTCATCGCACGCGGCACCGGCACCGGCTGGATCTCCGGGCCGCGCAACGAGGACTTCACGATCGACGTGGAGACCGCGAGGAAGGCCATCGCCGAGCACCGTCCCGAGGTGGTCTTCATCACCTCGCCCAACAACCCCACCGGCACCGCCGTCGACGCGGACACCGTCCTCGCGCTGTACGACGCCGCCCAGGCCGCCCGGCCGTCGATGGTCGTCGTCGACGAGGCGTACGGCGAGTTCAGCCACCACCCCTCGCTGCTCCCGCTGATCGAGGGCCGCCCGAACCTGGTGCTCTCGCGCACCATGTCCAAGGCGTTCGGCGCCGCGGGCCTGCGCCTCGGCTACCTCGCCGCCGATCCGGCCGTCGTCGACGCCGTCCAGCTGGTGCGCCTGCCGTACCACCTGTCCTCCGTCACCCAGGCCACCGCGCTCGCCGCCCTGGAGCACACCGATACGCTGCTCGGGTACGTCGCGCAGCTCAAGCGTGAGCGCGACCGGCTGGTCGGCGGCCTGCGGGAGCTCGGCTTCGCCGTCACCGACTCGGACGCCAACTTCGTCCAGTTCGGCCGCTTCGCCGACAGCCACACCGCCTGGCAGCAGATCCTCGACCGGGGCGTCCTGGTCCGGGACAACGGCGTACCGGGGTGGCTGCGGGTCTCCGCGGGAACCCCGGAAGAGAACGACGCGTTCCTCGATGCGGTGCGCGAACTGAAGAAGGAGCACGACGCATGAGCCGCGTAGGCAGGGTGGAGCGGACCACCAAGGAGACCTCCGTGCTCGTCGAGATCAACCTCGACGGCACCGGCAAGGTCGATGTCGCGACCGGGGTCGGCTTCTACGACCACATGCTCGACCAGCTCGGCCGCCACGGCCTGTTCGACCTCACGGTCAAGACCGAGGGCGACCTGCACATCGACTCGCACCACACGATCGAGGACACCGCCCTCGCGCTCGGCGCCGCCTTCAAGCAGGCGCTCGGCGACAAGGTCGGCATCTACCGCTTCGGCAACTGCACCGTCCCCCTGGACGAGTCGCTCGCCCAGGTCACCGTCGACCTCTCCGGCCGCCCGTACCTGGTGCACACCGAGCCCGAGAAGATGGCGCCGATGATCGGCGAGTACGACACGACGATGACCCGGCACATCCTGGAGTCCTTCGTCGCGCAGGCGCAGATCGCCCTGCACGTCCACGTCCCGTACGGCCGCAACGCCCACCACATCGTGGAGTGCCAGTTCAAGGCCCTCGCGCGCGCCCTGCGGTACGCCAGCGAGCACGACCCGCGCGCAGCCGGGATCCTTCCGTCCACGAAGGGCGCCCTGTGACCGGCCTCAACACCGTGCTGATCGTCGTCGGCCTCTTCCTGGCCGGCGGCGTCTACTCCTTCTGGAAGCAGGGGATGCCCAAGGGCGTCGTCGTGCTTCTCGGGATCGGATCCGTGATGTGCCTGGTCGCAGGCGTCATGCGGATCCAGGGAATCTGGGACTGAGGGCAGGACTGTGAGCGAAAGCAAGAAGGTCGTCGTCTTCGACTACGGCTTCGGCAACGTGCGTTCCGCCGAGCGGGCCCTCGCCCACGTCGGCGCGGACGTGGAGATCACCCGCGACTTCGACCGCGCGATGAACGCCGACGGGCTGCTCGTCCCCGGCGTGGGCGCCTTCTCGGCCTGCATGGACGGGCTGAAGCGGGCCCGCGGCGAATGGATCATCGGCCGCAGACTGTCCGGCGGACGTCCCGTCATGGGCATCTGCGTCGGCATGCAGATCCTCTTCGAGCGCGGCATCGAGCACGGGGTGGAGACCGAGGGCCTCGACGAGTGGCCCGGCACCGTCGGACCGCTCAAGGCCGACGTCGTCCCGCACATGGGCTGGAACACCGTCGAATCCCCCGAGGGCTCCCAGCTCTTCGCCGGCCTCGACCCCGAATCCCGCTACTACTTCGTGCACTCCTACGCCGCGCACGACTGGTCCCTCGAAGTCACCAACGCCAAGATCCGTGCCCCCAAGGTCACTTGGGCGACACACGGAGAGCGGTTCGTGGCGGCCGTGGAGAACGGCGCGCTGTGGGCCACCCAGTTCCACCCCGAGAAGTCCGGCGATGCCGGCGCCCAGCTGCTGACCAACTGGATCGAGACGCTGTAATGCCGAAGCTTGAACTGCTCCCCGCCGTCGACGTCCGCGACGGCCAGGCCGTCCGCCTCGTCCACGGCGAGTCCGGCTCCGAGACCTCCTACGGCTCCCCGCTGGAAGCCGCCCTCGCCTGGCAGAGCTCCGGGGCCGAGTGGCTGCACCTCGTCGACCTGGACGCCGCCTTCGGCACCGGCGACAACCGCGCGCTGATCGCCGAAGTGGCCGGCGCCATGGACATCAAGGTCGAGCTCTCCGGCGGCATCCGCGACGACGCCTCGCTCGCCGCGGCCCTCGCCACCGGCTGCCGCCGGGTCAACCTCGGCACCGCCGCCCTGGAGACCCCGGAGTGGGTCGCCAAGGTCATCGCCGAGCACGGCGACCAGATCGCGGTCGGCCTCGACGTGCGCGGTACGACGCTGCGCGGCCGCGGCTGGACCCGTGACGGCGGCGACCTCTACGAGACGCTCGCCCGCCTCGACTCCGAGGGCTGCGCCCGCTACGTGGTCACCGACATCGCCAAGGACGGCACCCTGCAGGGCCCCAACCTGGAGCTCCTGAGGAACGTCTGCGCCGCCACCGACAAGCCCGTCGTCGCCTCCGGCGGCGTCTCCTCGCTGGACGACCTGCGGGCGATCTCCCTGCTCGTCCCGGAAGGCGTCGAGGGCGCGATCGTCGGCAAGGCGCTGTACGCGAAGGCGTTCACCCTCGAGGAGGCACTGGAGGCGGTCTCCGTATGACGGACTCCGTACGCCGCATCTCCTCCGGCGCCCCCTGGGAGGAGAAGTTCGGCTACTCCCGCGCGGTGGAGCTCCCGGGCGGCCTCGTCCTGGTCTCCGGCTGCACCTCGGTCGTGGGCGGCCAGATCTCGGCAGGCGGCCCCTACGAGCAGGCGGTCACCTCCTTCCAGGTCGCCTTCGACGCGCTGAAGCAGGCCGGCCTCGGACGCGAGGACGTCGTCCGCACCCGGATGTACATCACGCACGCCAGGGACGTCGACGAGGTGGGCCGCGCCCACAAGGAGCTGTTCGACGACGTGCGCCCCGCCGCTTCCATGATCATCGTGTCCGGCTTCGTCGACCCCAGCCTGGTCGTCGAGGTCGAGGTCGAGGCCTTCCGGGCAGGTGAGCGATGACGCTCGCCGTACGGGTCATCCCGTGCCTGGACGTCGACAACGGACGCGTCGTCAAGGGCGTCAACTTCCAGAACCTGCGCGACGCGGGCGACCCCGTCGAGATGGCCAAGCTGTACGACGCCGAGGGCGCCGACGAGCTGACCTTCCTCGACATCACCGCCTCCAGCGGCGACCGGGAGACGACGTACGACGTGGTGCGCCGCACCGCCGAGCAGGTCTTCATCCCGCTCACGGTCGGCGGCGGTGTCCGCACCCCCGACGACGTGGACAAGCTGCTGCGGGCCGGGGCCGACAAGGTCGGGGTCAACACCGCGGCCATCGCCCGCCCGGAGCTGATCCGGGAGATCGCGGAGCGCTTCGGGCGCCAGGTGCTCGTCCTCTCCGTCGACGCCCGCCGCACCCCCGAGGGCACCTTCGAGGTGACGACGCACGGCGGCCGCAGGGGCACCGGCATCGACGCCGTCGAGTGGGCCCACCGGGCCGCCGAGCTCGGCGCGGGTGAGATCCTGCTCAACTCGATGGACGCCGACGGTACGAAGGACGGCTACGACACCGAGATGATCAAGGCCGTACGGGCGCACGTCACCGTTCCCGTCATCGCCTCCGGTGGTGCGGGCCGGCTGTCGGACTTCCCGCCGGCGATCGAGGCGGGCGCCGACGCGGTCCTGGCCGCGTCCGTCTTCCACTTCGGTGACCTGCGGATCTCCGAGGTCAAGGGTGCTCTCCGGGAGGCCGGACACCCCGTCCGCTGACCCGGGGCGAGCGAGGGCCGGAAGCGAAGACCGGCAATCTCGCCGATGTGTGCGCACGGGGTGCACCGCGAGTGTGGCGACCGCCAGCGAATGACGGCGGTACCCACGCGGTGCACCCCGAAGGCCCGGGACGACAGGGCCTGAAGGCTGCCGCGTTGTGGCTCCGCCACAACCGAGAGGACCCCCCTCGTGCAGCACCTCCCCTCCGGCGACGTCTCCCCGCGCCGCCACCGGATGTCGAAGAGCCGCTCCCGCACCATCAAGCTCGCCGTCGCCGCCGCGGCCGCCACGGCCGGTCTGGTCACCGCGCTGATGCCGGGCGCGCAGGCCGCGGAGAACCCCTACGAGCGCGGTCCGGCACCGACCAACGCGAGTATCGAGGCGAGCCGTGGGTCGTACGCGACGTCCCAGACGTCCGTGTCCTCGCTGAGTGTCCGAGGCTTCGGCGGCGGCACGATCTACTACCCGACGTCCACGTCGGACGGCACGTTCGGCGCGGTCGTGATCTCGCCCGGCTTCACCGCGTACCAGTCGAGCATCGCCTGGCTGGGAACGCGCCTGGCCTCGCAGGGCTTCGTCGTCTTCACCATCGACACCAACACGACGTCGGACCAGCCGGCCAGCCGTGGTGACCAGCTGCTCGCCGCGCTGGACTACCTCACCGAGGACAGTTCGGTCCGCACCCGGATCGATGCCTCCAGGCTCGGTGTGATGGGTCACTCCATGGGCGGTGGCGGCACCCTGGAAGCCGCGAAGGACCGCCCGTCGCTGCAGGCGGCGATCCCGCTGACGGGCTGGAACACCGACAAGTCCTGGCCCGAGGTGAAGACGCCGACGTTGGTGATCGGTGCGGACGGCGACACGATCGCCCCCGTCGGCACGCACTCGGAACCGTTCTACAACTCGCTGCCGAGCTCGCTGGACAAGGCGTACCTGGAGTTGCGGGGAGCGACGCACTTCACGCCGAACTCGTCGAACACGACGATCGCGAAGTACAGCATCTCGTGGCTGAAGCGCTTCATCGACAACGACACCCGCTACGAGCAGTTCCTCTGCCCGCTGCCGTCGACCAGCCTGACGATCGCGGAGTACAAGGGCAACTGCCCGCACACCTCCTGACCGACAGGACCATGGGGCCGGGCCGCATGACGCGGCCCGGCCCTTCGTGCTGTCCGGGCCCCGCCGGCCACCGGCCGCCCCGGGCGAAGACCGGTGATATCGCCGATGTGCACGCGGGTGCCGCACCACGAAAGTGGCGAACGTCAGCGAATGACGGCGCTACCCACGCGGTGCACCCCCCGAAGGCCCCCGGACGAAGGGCCGTCGGCTGTCGCGGTGGTTCCGCCACAACCGAGAGGATCCCCAGTGCAGCAGCACCTCCCCTCCGGCGACATCTCCCCGCGCCGCCACCGGATGTCGAAGAGCCGCTCCCGCACCGTCAGGCTCGGCCTGGCCGCCGCGGCCGCCACCGCCGGTCTGGTCACCGCCCTCATCCCCGGCGGAGCGCAGGCCGCCGCCAACCCGTACGAGCGCGGTCCGGCACCGACCAACTCGAGCATCGAGGCCCTCCGCGGCTCGTACGCGACGTCCCAGACCTCCGTGTCCTCGCTGAGTGCCAGAGGCTTCGGCGGCGGGACCATCTACTACCCGACGTCCACGTCGGACGGCACGTTCGGCGCGGTCGTGATCTCGCCCGGCTTCACCGCCTACGAGTCGAGCATCGCCTGGCTGGGAACGCGCCTGGCCTCGCAGGGCTTCGTCGTCTTCACCATCGACACCAACACCACCCTCGACCAGCCCGCCAGCCGTGGTGACCAGCTGCTCGCCGCGCTGGACTACCTCACCGAGGACAGTTCGGTCCGCACCCGTGTCGACGCCTCCAGACTCGGTGTGATGGGCCATTCCATGGGCGGTGGCGGCACCCTGGAAGCCGCGAAGGACCGCCCGTCGCTCCAGGCGGCGATCCCGCTGACCGGCTGGAACACCGACAAGTCCTGGCCCGAGCTGAGGACCCCGACGCTGGTGATCGGTGCGGACGGCGACACGATCGCGCCCGTCGGCACACACTCCAAGCCGTTCTACAACTCGCTGCCGAGTTCTCTGGACAAGGCGTACCTGGAGCTGCGGGGAGCGACGCACTTCACGCCGAACTCGTCGAACACGACGATCGCGAAGTACAGCATCTCGTGGCTGAAGCGCTTCATCGACAACGACACCCGCTACGAGCAGTTCCTCTGCCCGCTGCCGTCCACCAGCCTGACGATCGCCGAGTACAAGGGCAACTGCCCGCACACCTCGTAGCAGACGGGGGACGACGGGGCCGGGCCGCGCGTACCGCGGTCCGGCCCCGTCGTGCTGCCCGGGCCTCAGTCCTCGGCCAGGAACCGGGCGACGGACCCGGCGAAACCCGCATCCCGTACGACGCTCAGATGGTCGCCGGGCAGCACGGTCAGCTCCGCCCCGTCGATCGCGTCGGCCAGCACCCCGGGCCGTATCGCGAGAGGATCGCTCTCCCCGGCAAGGACGAGCGTGGGGACCTTGATCCGGTCCAGCGGCAGCGCGCCCCGGTGCACCGAACGGATCTGCGCCGCCAGGGCGAACCGGTCCGAGCCCGACACATCGGCCAGCACCCGGAAGGCTCGCGTCCGCTCCGGGGCGTCGGCCGCAACCTCGGCCGTGAGCGCCGCGGACACCAGCTCCGGAGGCATCGCCCGGGTGTCCAGACCGCCGACCTCCACCGCGCCCGCACCGATTCCGCCGACCACGAGGCGGCTGATCCGCGTGTCGTCGGCCGCCGCGAGCAGCGCCACCACCGCACCCATGGAGTAGCCCGCGACATGCACCCGTTCCGCGCCGATGCGGTCGATCAGCAGGCGCACATCACGGGCCATCAGCGACTCGCCGTAGTAGGTGTCGCCGTGCGGCTTGTCCGAGTCGCCGTGACCGCGCGCGTCCAGCGCGTACACCCGGCGGCCCTGCGCGACCAGTGCCCCGACGACCCCGGGGCCCTCCCAGTTCAGCCGTGCATGGGCGGCGAAACCGTGCAGGAGCACCACCGGGGGCAGTGCGCCGGCCGGGCTCCCGGACCAGGACCAGTACCGAAGGGTCAGACCGTCGTGTGTACGGAATTCATCAGTCATGCACCGACGTTACGGGCGGGCGCGGCACACCGGCCCGGGACTGTGCCCCCGCACAGCCCGCACCGCGTTCTGTTGGGAGCCCGCACCGCTCCGGGCCGCCCCGGGAGGGGGAGCGGACGCGAACCTTCCGACGCTGTTTACGCGGAAGTAACGTGAGAGCGTGACCCTAACGACGACCGTGCACAGTCCGCTCCGGCTGTACGGCCGCAGCGGTGAACTCGCCATCCTGGACACTCTCTTGGGCCGGCTGCGGGCAGGGGACGGCGGAGCGCTCGTGCTCACCTCGCCCCCCGGCCTCGGCCGCACCGCCCTCCTGCGCCGGGCCGCGGCCGACTACTTCGCGCGACGCGAAGGGCCCGTGCTGTACGCCTCCGCCGCCCCCGCCGAGGAACGGCTGCCCTACAGCGGGCTGCACGCCCTGCTCTGCTCCGGGCAGGGCCCCCTGTCCGTCTCCCCCGACCGCGTCCTGCGCACCGGGATCACCCCCGGCGGCCTGCTCGGCCTGCTGCACGGCCTCGGCGCCGAACGGCCGCTGCTGGTCTGCGTGGACGACGCCCACGCCTGGGACCCCGACTCGCGGGCCGCGCTCGGCTTCGCGGCGCGCAGACTCGGCGCGGGCAGCCGGGTCGCCGTGGTGATCGGCGCCGCCGACGAGACCACCTTCGCCGGACTGCCCGCCCTGCGCCTCGGCCCGCTCGACGACGACGCGGCGGCCGCACTCCTGGACCGGCTCACCGACGCGACGGGCGACGTCGACCCGGTCGTGCGCAGCGAACTCCTGCGGGAGGCGGCCGGAAACCCCCGGCTGCTCACCGGCCTCGTCGGCCGCCTGACCGCCGACCAGTTGGCCGGGCGCACCGCGCTGCCCTACCCGCTGCCCGGTGGCGAGAGCGTCCTCGACGCGCACGCCGCCCATCTCGACGGGCTCGACCCCGACACCCACACCCTCCTCCTGCTGGCCGCGGCCGCGGAGGAACACGAACCCGACGGGGCAGGCGCGGACGCCGCCCTGCTGCTGCGGGCCGGAGCCCGCGCCGGGCTGGTCCCCGCCCACCTGGACCGCGTCCTGCTCGCACCCGCAGGCAGCGCGGGGGCACTCCAACGGGCGGGAAGCCGCGTGCACTTCAGCCACCCGCTGCTGCGCCGCGCGGTCCTGCACAGGGCGCCGACGGCCCGGCGCAGGGCTGTGCACGAACTGCTCGCCGCACTGCTCACCGGGCCGGGATCGCCCCCGCTGCCCGCACTCGTCCAGCGGGCCTGCGCCGCACCCGGGCCCGACACCGCACTCGCGGGGCAGCTGGTGGCGGCGGCCGTCGCCCCCCGCCCGCACGCCGAACGGTCGGCCGCGCTCGCGCGCGCCGCCGCGCTCTCCACCGACGACGCACAGCGCGGCGCGCGCTTCGCGGCCGCCGCCGAACAGGCCCGGCTCGCAGGCGACACAGGCCGGGCCCGCGCGATGCTGGCACGCGTCGGCGCCCACCCCGCCAGGGGCGTCGCACCCTACGTACGCGGCATGCTCGCCCTGCGCGACGGACCGGCGGCCGACGCCCGCGAGGCGCTCCTGAACGCGGCGACGCTGCTCGCGCCGCACGATCCGCGCCGCACCCTGGACGCCCTGTTCGGCGCCGCGGAGGCCGCCTGGGCCATGGGGGACGCCATCGCCTATCTGGACGCCATGAACCGCGTCCCCGTCGCCCCGGCCGACCGGGCCACGGTCCAGTACCGCGCCGGGATGTGCGCCGTACTCGGCGGGCGCACCGTCGCGGGCCACGCCCTGCTGCGGTGCTGCCTGGACCGGGCCGACCGTGTCGAGGAACCCGACGAGCTGATGAGGGTCGCGGTCTCGGCCCTGGTGCTCGGCGAGGTCGACGCGGCATGCCGGACGGGGGCACGCGCGCTCGCCGCCGTACGCACCCGTGGGCCCGAGGCCCTGCTGCCGCACGCCCTGGAGAACCTCGCGTACGCCGAACTGCGGGCCGGACGGCACGCCAGGGCCCGCGCCCACGCGCTGGAGGGCCTGCATGCCGCCCGGCGCACGGGCCAGCCCAACGCGGCCACCCATCTGCACGCCGTACTGGCGCTCGCCGCCTCGGTGGAAGGGCCCGCGGAGGTGTGCGCGGCCCATGCCGACGCCGCACTGGCCGGCGCGGGTCCGCACGGCCTGACCCAGGCGGCGACCCTCGCCACCTGGGCGGTGGCCCGCGCGGACCTCGCGGCCGGACGGCCCGGCGAGGCGGCTGCCCGGCTCGGGCCGCTGGTCCGGCCGGGACCGCGGATGGGGCACTTCGCCGTCCGGATGCTCGCCATCCCGTGCTACGTCGAGGCGGTGGCCCTCTCCGGCCGTGCCGACGACGGCACGGACGGCCTGGCCGAGGCCGTCGAGGAGTTCGCGCTGTGGACCTCCCGGACCACCGACCCGCAGGCTCCCGCCCAACTGGCGCGCTGCCGGGCCCTCCTGGCACCTCCGGAGGAGGCCGCCGAGCGGTACGAGGAGGCGCTGGCCCACCACGACCGTGCGGGCGGCGACTTCGAGCGCGCCCGCACCCAGCTGCTCCACGGCCAGCTGCTGCGGCGCAGGCGCCGCACCCGTGAGGCCCGCGGCCCGCTGCGCGACGCCCTGGTCGCCTTCGAACGCTGCTCGGCCCGCGTCTGGGCCGACCGGGCGGGCGGGGAGCTGCGGGCGGCCGGGGAAGCGGTGGACGTGCCCGACCAGGGCGGGGCGGGGCCGCTCGCCGGACTGACCCCGCAGCAGCAGCGGATCGCCCGCTGCGTGGCGGAGGGTGCCACGAACCGCGAGGTGGCGGTACGGCTCTCGGTGAGCCCGCGGACGGTCGACCACCACCTGCGCAACGTGTTCGCGGCGCTGGGGGTCAGGTCAAGGACCGAGCTCGCCAGGCTGCTGGACCGCTAGGGCCCCTCGTCGGGTCGTGCCGGGCAGGTTCCGGGTCCCGTCGCAGGTCCGAGGTGTGCCGCGGGCGGGCGGGACGTGCCGGCGCCGCCCGTGTTACGGCGAGGTTGCAGGACCGTGATGAGAAGAACGACGCAAACCTCTAGGTACCGACCGGGCGGTATGCCATTCTGCGGGCGTCAGGATCATTCGGTGTGCGCCCGCCCAATGGCGGGCCGGGCACGCACCGGGCCGGCATTCCCGCAGTCGGCCGATTCCCGGTGGAGGCCGCCATGCCACAGGTCGTACGTTCACGGATCAGGGCGCTGCACGGGCCGCCCCCCGTAGCACCGCTGCCGCACCGCTTCCGTTCCCTGGCCGACCGTGAGGCCATCGCCGTACTCCACCGGGCCGCCCAGGTGCTGCTGGAGGCGCTGCCCGAGCTCACGGACCGGCTCGTCGAGCAGCTGCGGGAACAGGAGCCCGCCTACCGCACGGCCATCGAGAGCGACCCTGCCGAGATCTGGCAGGAGGTCCACCACTCACTGCGGCACAACGTCGCCTCCCTGATCCAGCCCCGGGAGTTCCGCGAGGCCGCCCACCGCACCTCCCGGTGGATCGGCGAGACCCGGGCCGAACAGGGCGTGCCCCTCGACGCGGTCCTGCACGCGTTCCGGATGGGCGGGGCGATGGTCTGGCAGGACCTGGTCGACGAGACGGCGCGGCGCCATCCCGAGGACATCCGGCTGCTCGTCCATGTCGCGGCGGACGTCTGGAACTTCGTGGACGAGCACTGCGGCGTGGTGGCCGAGGCGTACCGCCAGGCCGAACGGCGCCTCACCTGGCGCCGCGAGAACCAGCAGCGGCTGATGACGTCGGCCCTGCTGGACGGCACCGCACGGATAGCCGACCTGCCGGACGCCGCGGCCATGCTGGGGCTGCCGGTGCACGGGCGGTACGCGGTGCTCGCGGTCGCCACCGCGCGCCGCGCCCCGCACGGTACGTCCCAGCCGCCGCTGACCCTCCCCGCGGGGACGCCGGTGCTCTGGCACGCGGGGGCCGACGCCGAACTCGCGATCCTGCCGCTGGGCGCCGGGCCTGAGGCGGCCGAACCGGCCGTGCCGCGCGAGGGGGACGCGGACCCGGCTGTCACAGACAACGCGACGGCCGAAGCCCCCGGACCGGACGAACTCGCCTTCGTTGCAGCCGAACTGGCGGCTCCGCCCGGTACCCGGATCGGGATCAGCTCCGTGGTGGACGGGCTGGCGTCGGTCGGTGACGCGCGGCGCCTCGCCGAGACCGCGCTGCGGGCCTGCCCGGCGTCCGGCGGCACCGTCCTGCTCGACGAGCACCTGCCGACCGCGCTGGTCGTCTCCTCGCCCGCGCTCGGCACCGCGCTCGCGGGCCGGGTACTCGGGCCGCTCGACCGGCTCGACCCCGCGGACCGGGACGTGCTCATCGAGACGCTGACCGCATGGCTCGACTCGGACGGTTCGGCCCAGCGCGCGGGGGCGCGGCTGTACTGCCACCGCAACACGGTCCTGAACCGGCTGCGGCGCTTCGAACAGCTGACGGGCCGCTGTCTCACACGGCCCTCCGACGCGGTCGAGGTATCGCTGGCCCTGGCGGCGCGGCGGCTGCTGGGCGCCTGAGACGGGGCCCGGGACGGGCCCGGGAGGGGCGGGGGCGCCGCACGACGCCCCCGCCCCTCACCTTGTGCGGGAGCACAGATCCACCCCGCGAGGGCTGTACGGGCGCCGCGCCCCGAACCCGGCGCCTGTTCCGCACCCGCCGCACCTGGTGCCCTGGTGCGCATGCCATCAGTCGCCCCTTTCGAGGCCCTCCCGGCGGAGCCCCCGCGGTGAGCGGCGCCGTCGACGCCCGGTCCCTGGCCGTGGTCATCTTCCTCGCGTTCGTCGCCGTGTCCCTGCTGCTCTGCGGACTCGCCGCGGCGGACCAGGACGACCCCGAGCACTTCTACGCGGGCGGCGGAGCCTCGCTCGGCCCCGTCGGCGGAGGGCTCGCCATCGCCGGGGACTACGTCAGCGCCGCCACGCTGCTCTCCACCACCGGATCCGTCGCGCTCGCCGGCTTCGACGGTGTGCTCTTCGCCCTGGCGACGGTCGCCTCGCTGGTCCTCGTCATGCGGGTCCTCGCCGAACGCCTGCGGCGAAAGGGCGTGTTCACCCTCGGCGACTTCCTCGCCGACCAGCTCGGCGACGGCTCCGTACGCCGGGCCCTGGGCGTTGCCACCCTCGTCGTACTCGCCCCGCTCCTGCTGGTGCAGCTGACCACCGCCGGACACGTCATGACGGCGATGTTCGGGCTCCCCGAAGGAGCGCTCACCGGCTGCACGGTCGCCAGCGGTGCGCTGATGGTGTGCTACTCCGCCTTCGGCGGCATGCGCGGCACCGGCTACATCCAGATCCTCAAGGTCGCCGTCGTGCTGGCCGCCGTCACCCTGCTCGCGGGGCTGGTGCTCGCCCGGTTCGGCTGGTCACCGTTCGCGCTCTTCGACGCGGCCCAGGAAGGCAGCAAGGCGGGTGGCGCCTACGCGCGCCCAGGACTCCAGTTCGGCCACGGGTTCGCCGGCGGTCTCGACCTGATCGGCTTTCAGTTCACCCTCGTACTCGGCGCGGCCTGCATGCCGCACATCATGATGCGGCTGCACCCGCTGCGCGACGGCTGGACCGCGCGCCGCGCAGGCGTCTGGGCCGTGGCCCCGGTCGCCGTCCTGTGCACCGGGATCGTCGTCGTCGGGCTCGGGGCCTCCGCCCTGCTGGGCCGGGACGCCCTGCGAGCCGCCGACCCCGCCGGAGGCACCGCCCTGCTGATGGTGACCGGAGTGCTGGACCCGGGCGCCAGCGGGCCGCGCGACAGCCCGCTGTTCGCCCTCGTCGCCTGCGCCGCGTTCGCCACCACCCTGGCCGCCGTGGCCGGCATCACCCTGGCCGCCGCCTCGACCCTCGCCCGCGACTTCGCGGCGAAGGGCGCACAGGGCGCCGGAAAGGCATCCGGCAGGGAGATCCGCAGGGCACGTCTGGCGGTGCTCGCGATCGGCTCGCTCGCCGTCCTCCTCTCGGCGTACACCCACGACCGCAACCCCCAGGTGCTGCTCTCCCTCTCGTTCGCCGCAGCGGCCTCGATCCTGCCGCCCGTCCTGCTGTACGCGCTCTTCCGCCCCGGATTCAACGCGCGCGGGGTGCGCTGGACCGTGTACGGAACACTCCCGCTGATCATCGGTCTGATGGTCCTGTCACCCGCGTTCTCGGGCACACCCATCGCGCTGTTCCCCGAATGGAACTTCCACGTGTTCCCGCTCCAGACACCGGGCCTGGTCACGATCCCCGCCGGATTCCTCCTCGGCCTGCTGGGATCCAGGTCCCGGCCGGACACCCCGCGGGAAGGCCCCCGGCACCGGGCCCGCTGGGTGCCCGTGGAGGCGGGACGGGACGCCTGACCGGCCGGCAAGGGCCTCTGCCGTCCGGATCGGGCCGGATCAGGCAGCGGGGTCCGGCCCGATCCGGACGAGAGGCCCTACAGCCCCAGCTCCGCCGTGTGCAACCGGGCCAGCGCGTCCTTGTCGCCCTCCAGCTCCACCCGCGCGGCGTCCTGCCGGCCCGCGGCGAACAGCAGCAGCTCACCCGGCTCCCCGGTGACCGTCACCACCGGGGTGCCCTTGTGGGCCACCACCGTCTGACCGTCCGGGCGGCGCAGCACCAGACCCACCGGGGCCCTGCGGCCCAGCATCCGGGCCGACTTCTCGGTGCGTGACCACAGCACATCGGCGAAGACCGGGTCCAGGGTCCGCTGCGACCAGTCGGGCTGGGCCCGGCGCACGTCCTCCGCGTGGATGTAGAACTCGACCGTGTTGGCCGCCTCGTCCAGCTGCTTCAGCCCGAAGGGTGACATCCGCGGCGGACCCGTACGGATGAGCTGGATCAGTTCCTCGTACGGCTTCTCGGCGAATTCGGCCTGCACCCGCTCCATCCGGTTCTTCAGCGCACCCAGCACGATCCCGCCCGCCGCGTCCGCGCGGCGCTCACGTACCACCACATGGGCGGCCAGGTCCCGGGTCTTCCAGCCGTTGCACAGGGTCAGAGCTTCGGGGCCCGCCGCTTCCAACAGGTCGGCGAGCAGAAGACGTTCACGCTTCGCATGGGTCGACATGCCCGCCAGCGTACGACCGACCCCCATGGTCCGCCCAGTGGACGCACACCCGGACGGCCGTCGCCGGCGCGGCACAATGGGGCGCATGACCAGCACGCCCGGCACCACCCCCGCCAGCAACCTCGACCCGGCCGTCGCGGCCCGCCTCAAGCGCGGACCCGACGGACTGTTCCCGGCCATCGCCCAGCAGTACGACACCGGCGAGGTGCTCATGCTCGGCTGGATGGACGACGAGGCGCTGCACCGCACCCTCACCACGGGCCGCTGCACCTACTGGTCCCGCAGCCGCCAGGAGTACTGGGTCAAGGGCGACACCTCCGGCCACATCCAGCAGGTCCGCTCCGTCGCCCTGGACTGCGACGCCGACACCGTCCTGGTGAAGGTCGACCAGACCGGTGCCGCCTGCCACACCGGTGACCGCACCTGCTTCGACGCGGACGTCCTTCCGCTCGCCCCGTCCCAGTAAGGTCAGCCGCCATGGATCTCGAGACCTTCCGCAAGCTCGCCGTCGACCGGCGCGTCATTCCCGTCAGCCGCCGGCTCCTCGCGGACGGTGACACCCCGGTCGGGCTCTACCGCAAGCTCGCGGACGAGCGCACCGGCACGTTCCTCCTCGAATCCGCGGAGAACGGCCGCACCTGGTCCCGCTACTCCTTCATCGGAGTGCGCAGCGCCGCCACCCTCACCACCCTGGACGGCCGGGCCCACTGGCTCGGCACCCCGCCCGTCGGCGTCCCCGTCGACGGCGACCCGCTGCAGGCCCTGCGCGCCACCGTCGAGACCCTGCACACCCCTCGCGACCTGGTCGGCGACGACGGCCTGCCCCCGTTCACCGGCGGCATGGTCGGCTATCTCGGGTACGACATCGTGCGCCGGCTGGAGAAGATCACCGAGCACGGCGGCGACGACCTGAAGCTCCCCGAGCTGACGATGCTCCTCACCTCGGACCTCGCCGTGCTCGACCACGGGGACGGCACGGTCCTCCTGATCGCCAACGCCATCAACCACAACGACACGGACACAGGGGTCGACGAGGCGTACGCGGACGCCGTCGCCCGGCTCGACGCCATGGAGCGGGACCTGTCCAGGCCGGTGGAGAACGCCCCCGCCGCCCTCCCGCCCTCCGAGCTCCCGCCGTACACCGCACTCTGGGGCGGCCCCGCCTACCAGGACGCCGTCGACGACATCAAGGAGCGCATCAGGGCCGGTGAGGCCTTCCAGGTCGTGCCCTCCCAGCGCTTCGAGACGCCCTGCACGGCAAGCGCCCTGGACGTCTACCGGGTCCTGCGCGCCACCAACCCGTCGCCGTACATGTACCTCCTGCGCTTCGACGGCTTCGACGTCGTCGGCTCCAGCCCGGAAGCGCTCGTCAAGGTCGAGGACGGCCGGGCCATGGTCCACCCCATCGCCGGGACCAGGCACCGCGGCGCCACCCCGCAGGAGGACCAGGCACTCGCCGACGAGCTCCTCGCCGACCCGAAGGAACGCGCCGAGCACCTCATGCTCGTCGACCTCGGCCGCAACGACCTGGGGCGGGTCTGCGAACCCGGCAGCGTCGAGGTCGTCGACTTCATGTCCGTCGAGCGGTACTCGCACGTGATGCACATCGTCTCCACCGTCACCGGACGCGTCGCCGAGGGCCACAAGGCCTTCGACGTCCTCACCGCGTGCTTCCCCGCGGGCACCCTCTCCGGCGCGCCCAAGCCACGCGCCATGCAGATCATCGAGGAGCTCGAACCGACCCGCCGCGGGCTGTACGGCGGCTGCGTCGGCTACCTCGACTTCGCGGGCGACTCCGACACCGCCATCGCCATCCGGACGGCCCTGCTCCGCGACGGCACCGCGTACGTCCAGGCGGGAGCGGGCGTCGTCGCCGACTCCGACCCGGTCGGCGAGGACACCGAGTGCCGCAACAAGGCCGCCGCGGTGCTCCGCGCCGTGCATACGGCGAACCGGCTCCGGTCCCACTGAGGCGGTAAGGGATAGTGGGGTACGTGAGTGCTGTTCCCGTACCCCAGCCCCGTGCCCGCGCCGCCTCCGCGCCCGACAGCGCAGGAAGCCGCCGCAGCCTGGGCGCCGGCCTGCTCCTCGGGGCCGCCGGCGCCACCGTCGTCCTCCTCGCCTCGGGGCAGAAATGGGCCGAGGGCACGGCAGCCGTCGGAGGCGGAACCCTGCCCCTGACCGCGGACGGCCAGGACGTCACGGGCGTGCCCGCGGCCCTGGCGGTCGTCGGCCTGGCCGCCCTCGTCGCCGTCTTCGCCGTCCAGGGAGGCAGCCGGAAGATCGTTGCCGGTCTGCTGGCACTCAGCGGCCTCGGCGCCGGACTGAGCTCCTACGTCGGCGCCTCCGACAGTGCAGCCCTCGACGAGAAGGCCGCGCAGACCACCGGCAACACCTCGGCCACCATCGACGCGCTCAGCCACACCGCCTGGCCGTACGTCACGGCCGCAGGCGGGCTGCTGATCCTGCTCGCCGGACTGCTCGCCCTGCGCTACGGCAGCCGCTGGCCCGCCATGTCGGGACGGTACGAACGCGACGGCACCCCGCGCCCCCGCAAGGCCGCCCCCGCAGCCCCGGATCCCGACCGCCCCGAGGACCTGTGGAAGGCCCTGGACCGCGGCGAGGACCCGACGCGCGAGGCATGACCCCCCGGCTCCGGTCCACCCGCACGTACGGGACAATGGCAGCGAGCTTTCTGCACAGCGATACCTTCAGCGCAACACCAACGAGGAGCAACTCATGGCGGGCAGCAGCCACGGACACACCCCGGCCGCCTGGACCGGTGTCATCATCGCCTTCATCGGCTTCTGCATCGCAGGCGTCTTCATGGTCGCGGCGAACCCGCTCGGCTTCTGGGCCGGACTCGCCGTCATCGCCGTCGGCGGACTCGTCGGTCTCGCCATGAAGGCCGCCGGCCTCGGCATGCCGAAGGAGTCGGCGGAGCTGGCGGCGGCCAGGGCCCGTGCGGGAGAGGCCCAGACCACCTCCTGACCGCACGCCGGTGCACAGACACGACGCGAGGCGCAGCCCGGACCGGGCTGCGCCTCTCCGTACGAGCGGGGACAATCAGCGCGTGGACGCCTCAGCTTCTCCCGCCGCCCCGGACCCGGCCCCCGTACCCGGCACCCCCGGACCGCCGCACCCCGGCCCTGCCGCGGCCGGACCCGTGCTCGCCCCTGCCGCCGCGCCGGTGACACGGCTCAGAAGGCTCGCCACCCCCGCCGGTGCGATGGCGGTCGTCGTCGGTGCCTTCGGCTACGTGGCCACCGTGGATCCCAACGAACCGGGCCACTACCCGGTCTGCCCCATGCTCCGCTTCACCGGAGTGTTCTGTCCCGGCTGCGGCGGGCTGCGCAGTGCCCACGCCTTCGCCCACGGCGACCTCGCCGCAGCCCTCGGCTCCAATGCCCTGGCCGTCGTGGGATACGCCGTCTTCGCCGTGGTCTGGCTGCTCTGGACGGTCCGCGCAAGCCGGGGCGAGCCGCTGCGGATCTCTCTGTCCCCCGCCTACTGGTGGGCTGCCGGCGCGGTGCTGCTGATCTTCTCCGTCGTCCGGAATCTGCCGTTCGGGTCAGGCTTGGCACCCTGAATGCCCAGGTAGTGGGACGTACCGCCGCCGGATGCGAGCCCATCGCCCTCCTGCGGATACCATCGAGATGGCTGATCCTGTTCCCTCATACACCGTTCCGGAAGGGGGCCGCTCGCGTGAGTGTGCTCGACGAGATCATCGATGGCGTTCGCGCCGACCTCGCAGAGCGGCAGGCGCGCGTCAGCCTCGACGAGCTCAAGGAACGCGCAGCCCGCGCTCCTCGGGCCAAGGACGGAGTCGCCGCCCTGCGCGGCGAGGGCGTGACCGTCATCTGCGAGGTCAAGCGCTCCAGCCCCTCCAAGGGGGCCCTTGCCGCAATCGCCGACCCTGCCGCGCTCGCCGCGGACTACGAGGCCGGCGGCGCGTCCGTCATCTCGGTCCTCACGGAGGAACGCCGCTTCGGCGGCTCCCTCGCCGACCTGGAGGCCGTCCGCGCCAAGGTGGACATCCCGATCCTGCGCAAGGACTTCATCGTCACCTCGTACCAGCTGTGGGAGGCACGCGCCTACGGCGCCGACCTCGCCCTGCTGATCGTCGCCGCCCTCGACCAGGAGGCACTCGTCTCCCTGATCGAGCGCGCCGAGTCGATCGGCCTGACGCCGCTCGTCGAGGCGCACGACGAGGAGGAGGCGGAGCGTGCCGTGGACGCCGGAGCGAAGATCATCGGTGTCAACGCGCGCAATCTGAAGGACCTCAAGGTCGACCGCTCCACCTTCGAGCGCGTCGCCCCCGAGATCCCCGACCACATCGTCAAGGTCGCCGAGTCCGGCGTCCGGGGCCCGCACGACCTCATCGCCTACGCCAACGCGGGCGCCGACTCGGTGCTCGTCGGAGAGTCCCTGGTCACCGGCCGGGACCCGCGGTCCGCGGTCGCCGACCTGGTCGCCGCGGGCGCCCACCCGGCCCTCCGGCACGGACGGGGCTGACCCGCACCGTGTCCGACTGTCCCGCGCCCCGCATCCGGCCGGGCCTGCGCCCCGCCGGGGCGACGGCCCGGGACCCCCACGCGCCCCTGGCCCGCGGCTGCCGGCCGCGGGGCTGCCGCGCCCCCGCACGCCGGGTGCACGGCCGCCGCGTCCGGTACGTGATCGGCGACGAACCGGGACAGGTCAACGGCATGCGATGGCGCACGGGGTCCGCGCCGTAGCGAGCCCCGGCCGTCGCACTCCTCCCCCCGCGGGGAGGTCCGCACGCCCTACCGCACCGACCGCTCGACGGCCGGCGCGGTGCTCCGCCCACGGCGCATACGGTGAACCCACCCGTTGCAACGTCGAGGAGCACGTCGCATGTCGTCCGACTTCTTCATTCCGGACCCCGAGGGTCTGATTCCCAGCGCCGAGGGGTACTTCGGCGCGTTCGGTGGCAAGTTCATCCCGGAGGCGCTCGTCGCCGCCGTGGACGAGGTGGCCGTCGAGTACGACAAGGCCAAGGCCGACCCGGCCTTCGCCGCCGAGCTCAACGAGCTCATGGTCAACTACACGGGCAGGCCCAGTGCGCTGACCGAGGTCCCGCGCTTCGCCGAGCACGCCGGAGGCGCCCGGGTCTTCCTCAAGCGCGAGGACCTGAACCACACCGGCTCGCACAAGATCAACAACGTGCTGGGCCAGGCGCTCCTCACCAAGCGCATGGGCAAGACCCGGGTCATCGCCGAGACCGGCGCCGGTCAGCACGGCGTCGCCACCGCCACCGCGTGCGCCCTGTTCGGCCTCGAATGCACCATCTACATGGGCGAGATCGACACGGAGCGGCAGGCGCTGAACGTGGCGCGCATGCGGATGCTCGGCGCCGAGGTCATCGCCGTGAAGTCCGGCTCCAGGACCCTCAAGGACGCCATCAACGAGGCCTTCCGCGACTGGGTCGCCAACGTGGACCGCACGCACTACCTCTTCGGCACCGTCGCGGGCCCCCACCCCTTCCCCGCCATGGTCCGCGACTTCCACCGGGTCATCGGCGTCGAAGCCCGCCGCCAGATCCTGGAGCGTGCCGGCCGGCTGCCCGACGCCGCCGTCGCCTGTGTCGGCGGCGGCTCCAACGCCATCGGCCTCTTCCACGCCTTCATCCCGGACGAGAGCGTCCGGCTGATCGGCTGCGAGCCCGCCGGCCACGGCGTCGAGACCGGTGAGCACGCGGCGACCCTGACCGCGGGCGAGCCCGGAATCCTGCACGGCTCACGCAGTTACGTCCTGCAGGACGAGGAAGGCCAGATCACCGAGCCGTACTCGATCTCGGCCGGCCTCGACTACCCGGGCATCGGCCCGGAGCACGCCTACCTCAAGGACGTCGGCCGCGGTGAGTACCGCGCGGTGACGGACGACGCCGCCATGCAGGCGCTGCGCCTCCTCTCCCGCACCGAGGGGATCATCCCGGCCATCGAGAGCGCGCACGCGCTGGCCGGTGCGCTGGAGGTCGGGCAGGAACTCGGCAAGGACGGGCTGATCCTGATCAACCTGTCCGGCCGCGGCGACAAGGACATGGACACGGCCGCACGGTACTTCGGCCTGTACGACTCCGAGGGGGAGAAGTGAGCGGCAACCGAGAGCTACTCGAATCGGCGCTGGCCAGTGCGGCAGCCGAGGACAGGGCCGCACTCATCGCGTACCTGCCCGGCGGCTTCCCGACGGTCGACGGCGGCATCGAGGCGGTCAAGGCCGTCGTCGCGGGCGGCGCCGACATCGTCGAGGTGGGGCTCCCGCACAGCGACCCGGTGCTCGACGGGCCGGTCATCCAGACCGCCGACGACATCGCGCTGAAGGGCGGCGTCAAGATCGCCGACATCATGCGCACGGTCCGTGAGGCCTACGAGGCCACCGGCGTCCCGATCCTCGTCATGACGTACTGGAACCCCATCGACCGGTACGGCGTGGACCGCTTCACCGCCGAACTCGCCGCGGCCGGCGGAGCCGGGTGCATCCTGCCCGACCTGCCGGTCCAGGAGTCCGGTCTGTGGCGCGAGCACGCCGAGAAGCACGGTCTCGCCACCGTCTTCGTCGTCGCGCCGAGCAGCAAGGACGCCCGCCTCGCCACGATCACCGCAGCGGGCTCGGGCTTCGTGTACGCCTCCTCGCTCATGGGGGTCACCGGCACCCGTGAATCGGTCGGCGAGCAGGCCCAGGACCTGGTGCGCCGCACCCGCGCCACCACGGACCTGCCGGTCTGCGTCGGGATCGGGGTCTCCACCCGTGAGCACGCCGAACAGGTCGCGGGCTTCGCCGACGGCGTGATCGTCGGCTCGGCCTTCGTCAAGAGGATGCTGGACGCCCCCGACGCGGCAGCCGGACTCGCCGCCGTCCGCGCACTGGCCGGCGAGCTGGCCGAAGGTGTTCGAAAGCGCCGCTAGCGCTCGTCACCCGTACGGGTGGACATGGGACCGGGGAGGCGCTCACGTGCCTCCCCGGTTCGTTTGCGCGGTGTGAGCGACAAGAACCATGAGCCGAAGAGAGCCGCACGCGAGCGGCTCGTACAGCAGCGTGAGCTGGACCGGGCGCGGGAGCGCCGCAGGCGCACGCTGATCGTCGCGACCGCCGTGGTGGGCGTCCTGGCGCTGGCTGCCGTGATCGGCCTGATCGCCGCCAACGCGGGCAAGAACGACACGGACAGCGAGGCCGGACCCGCGGTCACCCCGTCCGGGGCGACGGGCAAGGACGGTCTGGCCCTCCAGGTCGGGGCGGACGACGCGCCGTCCACGCTCACGATCTGGGAGGACTTCCGCTGCCCCGTCTGCGCCCAGTTCGAGGAAGCCTTCCGGGGCACGATCGCGGAGCTCGCCGACAGCGGCCAGATCAAGGTGGAGTACCACCTGGCCACGATCATCGACGGCAACCTCGGCGGCAGCGGATCACTGCGGGCCGCCAACGCCGCGGCCTGCGCCCAGGACGTCGGCAAGTTCGCCCCGTACCACGACGTGCTCTACCGCAATCAGCCGCCGGAGACCGACGACGCCTTCGGCGAGAACAGCAAGCTGATCGAGCTCGCCGGCACCGTGGACGGTCTGGACACGCCCGCCTTCCGCAGCTGTGTGGAGGACGGCACGCACGACAGCTGGGTCGAGAAGTCGAACACTGCCTTCGGCGAGGGCGGGTTCCAGGGGACTCCGACCGCGCTGCTCAACGGCGAGTCGATCTTCCCCAAGAAGGGGGACGAGGAGATCTCCGTGGCAAATCTCAAGAAGTGGGTGGCCGAGGCCAACAAGGGCAAGGAACCGGGCACCGTCGGGGCGACGCCCTCGGGCTCGAAGCCGTCCTGAGGGCCCGGCCCGTTACCCAGAAGTTGCCGGACGGCTTGCCCCACGTCCCGTCCGGCAAGGTAGCGTCGACCCCGTCATGAACCTTGCCTTCATTCCCAGCCCGTCGACCGGCGTGATCGAGCTCGGCCCGATCCCGCTCCGCGGCTACGCGTTCTGCATCATCATCGGTGTCTTCGTCGCCGTCTGGTTCGGCAACAAGCGCTGGATCGCCCGCGGCGGGCGAGCCGGCACCGTTGCCGACATCGCCGTCTGGGCCGTGCCCTTCGGCCTCGTCGGCGGCAGGCTCTACCACGTCGTCACCGACTACCAGCTGTACTTCAGCGACGGTGAGAACTGGGTCGACGCCTTCAAGATCTGGGAAGGCGGCCTCGGTATCTGGGGCGCGATCGCGCTCGGCGCCGTCGGCGCCTGGATCGGCTGCCGCCGCCGCGGAATCCCGCTGCCCGCCTGGGCCGACGCGCTCGCACCCGGTATCGCCCTCGCCCAGGCGATCGGCCGCTGGGGCAACTGGTTCAACCAGGAGCTGTACGGCAAGCAGACGGACCTGCCGTGGGCGGTGGAGATCAGCGAAGGCCCCAACCGGATGGCGGGCACCTACCACCCGACCTTCCTGTACGAGTCGCTCTGGTGCATCGGTGTCGCGCTCCTGGTCGTCTGGGCGGACCGCCGGTTCAAGCTCGGACACGGACGGGCGTTCGCGCTGTACGTGGCGGCCTACTGCACGGGCCGTGCCTGGATCGAGTACATGCGCGTCGACGAGGCGCACCACGTGCTGGGACTGCGGCTCAACGTGTGGACCGCGATCATCGTCTTCGTCCTCGCCGTGACGTACTTCGTGATCTCGGCGAAGCTGCGCCCCGGACGCGAGGAGATCGTCGAACCGGCCGCGGTGGACCTGTCGAAGGACAGCGGCAAGGACAGCGGCAAGGACAGCGGGCCGGCCGACTCCGCCGAGGGCGCCGACAGCCCCGAGGCCGCCGACCCGTCCGACACCGCCGACGCCCCCGACGCGCCGGCGAAGGAGCCCGAGGGCGACGACGCCCCGCAGACGGCCGACAAGAGCTGACGCACCCGGAGCCACCCGAAGGGGCCGCCGGACCACACAGGTCCGGCGGCCCCTTCGCGTGCCCCGGCACCCGGGACGAACGGGCTCACGCCACGCGTCCCGCCAGTGCCAGCGTCCTCTGCGCGGTCGCCACCACCGCCGCGTCGACGAACCTCCCGTCCGGCAGCGCCATCGCCCCCGCCTGTGCCCGTGACGCCTCCACGATCTGCTCCGCCGCCTCGACCTCCCGCGACGTCGGCCGGAAGGCCCGCTCGATGACAGGCAGCTGCCGGGGATGGATCGCCGCACGCCCGAGCAGTCCCAGGCCCCGGCCGTGCGCACAGGACGACCGCAGCCCGGACAGGTCCTTGACGTCCGTGAACACCGACATGGCGGGCGGATCGAGCCCAGCCGCCCGTGCGGCGACCACGAGACGGCTGCGCGGCCAGTCGAGCCCGGCATCGTCCCGCACTCCCAGGTCGGCCCTGAGATCCGCCTCGCCCAGTGCCACACCCCGCACGTCGTGATGGGCGCTGGCGATCGAGTACGCGTGTTCGATGGCCATGGCCGACTCCAGCAACGGGTACAGCGCGACCCCCGGGGCCAGCGCCGCGACGTGGTGCACCGAAGCCGCATGGGTGATCTTGGGGAGCCGCATCCCGGACAGGCCCGGAAGCCCTGCCAGAGCCTTGACGTCGTCCTCGCCGTGGACCCGGACATGGACCGGTACGGCCGACGCGTCGGCCGTACCGGGATCGGTGAGGAGCTCCGCGGTCGCCGCCCGCGCGTACTCCTTGCGGTCCGGCGCGACCGCGTCCTCCAGGTCGACGATCACCACGTGCGCACCCGAGCCGAGTGCCTTGCGGACCACCTCCGGGCGGTCCCCGGGCACGTACAGCCAGGTCAGCGCCACCGTCCTGGTGCTCACAGCGCCCCCTCGTCCCGGAGGGCCGCGATGCTGGGGGCCGACAGGCCGAGCTCCTCCAGGATCTCGTCCGTGTCCGCGCCGTGCGGCCGACCGGCCCAGCGGATCTCCCCGGGCGTCTCCGAGAGCCGGAACAGCACGTTCTGCATCCGCAGCGGCCCCAGCTCGGGGTCGTCGACCTCGGTGATCGTGCCCAGCGCCCGGTACTGCGGATCCTCCATCACGTCCCGTACGTCCTGGATCGGAGCGATCGCGGCCTCCGCCTTCTCGAACGCCGACACCGCCTCCTCCCGGGTGCGCCGGGCGATCCAGTGGCCGACCGCCTCGTCGAGTTCGTCGGCGTGCTCGGCGCGCGTGGTCCCGGCGGCGAACCACGGTTCGTCGATCAGGTCCGGGCGTCCCACCAGCCGCATCACGCGCTCGGCGACCGACTGGGCCGAGGTCGAGACGGCGACCCAGTGACCGTCGGAGGTCCGGTAGGTGTTGCGCGGGGCGTTGTTGCGGGAGCGGTTTCCCGTACGCGGCTGGACGTAGCCCAGCTGGTCGTACCAGAGCGGCTGCGGCCCCAGGACGGTCAGGATCGGCTCGATGATCGCCATGTCGACCACCTGGCCCGCCCCGGTGCGGTCGCGCCCGGCCAGGGCCGTCATCACCGCGTACGCCGTGGCGAGCGCCGCGATCGAGTCGGCGAGCCCGAACGGCGGCAGGGTCGGCGGCCCTTCCGGCTCACCGGTCACGGCGGCGAACCCGCTCATCGCCTCCGCGAGCGTGCCGAAGCCGGGCCGGTGCGCGTACGGGCCGAACTGGCCGAAGCCGGTGACCCGGGTCAGTACCAGTCGCGGATTGACGGCGCGCAGTTCCTCCCAGCCCAGGCCCCAGCGCTCCAGCGTCCCCGGCCGGAAGTTCTCGATGATCACGTCGGTGTCCGCCGCCAGCCGCAGCAGCACATCCCGGCCGCCCGGGCTGGACAGGTCGAGCGTCAGGGTGCGCTTGTTGCGGCCGAGCAGTTTCCACCACAGGCCCACCCCGTCCTTCGCGGGGCCGTGTCCGCGCGAAGGGTCGGGCTTGCGCGGATGCTCGACCTTGATGACCTCGGCGCCGAAGTCGCCGAGCATCGTGGCCGCGAGCGGTCCGGCGAACAGGGTGGCGATGTCCAGGACCCGCAGGCCGGCGAGAGGTGCGGTCGTCGTAGTCATGCGGCATCGATCTCGCTGCGGTAGGGCATGGACGTGGAGGCACCGGGTCTCTGTACGCAGAGTGCCGCGGCCGAGGACGCCCAGGCCAGCGCCTCCGGGACGGCCCGGCCCTCGCCGAGGGCCACGGCCAGTGTCCCGACGAACGTGTCACCCGCGCCGGTCGTGTCGACGGCGGTCACCTCGGGTGCCGGGAACAGGACGGCTTCGCTTCCCCGGGCCGCGTACAGGCACCCCTTCCGGCCGAGCGTGATCACCACCTCCGGGACCTGCCTGAGCAGGACCTCCGCGGCCGCGTGCGGTTCGTCGAACCCGGACAGCGCCGCCGCCTCGTGCTCATTGGGGATCAGCAGGTCGACGGAGTCCAGGAGTTCGGACGGCAGTAGCTGTACGGGGGAGGGGGTGAGGATCGTCCGTACCCCCCGGGCCTTCGCGGCCCGCGCGGCCTCGGTCACCGCGGAGAGCGGGAGTTCCAGCTGGAGGAGCAGCAGACCCGCGGCGGCGATGGCGGCGTGCTCGCCCGGGCCGAGCGCGGTGACGGTGCCGTTGGCGCCGGGGATCACCACGATCGCGTTCGCCCCCTCGTCGTCGACGACGATGTGGGCGGTGCCGCTGGGACCGGCGGCGGTGTGCAGCAGGTCCGTGTCCACGCCCGCGTGCTCCAGATTCGTCCGCAGCCGCGAGCCGAACTCGTCGGTCCCCACCGCGCCGATCATCACCACCTCACCGCCGGCGCGGGCCGCGGCGACGGCCTGATTGGCCCCTTTGCCGCCGGGCACGGTCCGCAGCTCCCGTCCGGTGACGGTCTCCCCGAGCGCGGGCGCCCGGGCGACGTAGGTGACTAGGTCCATGTTGGTGCTGCCGAGCACCGCGATCGCTGTCATGGGCGGCATACCTCCTGGTGGGTCAGTTCGGCGAGGGTGTCGAAGCCGATGGAGTCGAAACCGGGGACGGACGTGGCGAGCCGGTTCTTCAGCGGGGCGGTCCAGTGGTCGGGCAGCGCGGCCGGCCGGCCGGCCAGCAGCCCCGCGAGCGAACCGGCCGTCGCACCGTTGGAGTCGGTGTCCCAGCCGCCGGACACGGCGCAGCCGATGGAACGGCCGAAGTCACCGTCGGCGTGGGTGAGCGCGGCGGCGAGCACCGCGGCGTTGGGCAGGACGTGCACCCAGTGGTGGGTCGCCCCGTAGGCGGCGTGGAGCCGGTCCACGACCGTGTCGAAGTCCGGTTCGGCACGGGCGCTCGCGATCCCGAGGCGCACCGCGTGCGCGTACCGGGAACGGGGCGGCACCACGCGCAGGCCCGCCGCGAGACACCCGTGCACATCCGTCTCGCCACCGGCCGCCTCGGCGAGTGCGGCCGCGGTGAACATCGCGCCGTACACCCCGTTGGCCGTGTGGGTGAGCACCGCGTCCCGGTGCGCCTGCTCGGCGGCGGCGGCCGGGTCGGCCGGGTGTGTCCAGCCGTGCACATCGGCCCGGATCTGGGCGCCGATCCACTCGCGGAAGGGATTGCGGTAACGGGCCGTCTCCGGCGGCTCGATGCCGTCGAGGAGATTGCGGTACGCGACGCGCTCCGCGGTGAAGAGCCGGCCGGCGGGGAGCGCGTCGAGCCAGAGCCGGGCGAGGTCGGCCGTGCTGAAGGCGCGTCCGTGGCGCTGGAGCAACAGCACGGTCAGCAGAGGGTGGTTGAGGTCGTCGTCCTCCGGCATCCCGTCGATGTTCTCGGCGAGGGAGGTGCCGGCCGAGCGGCGGTTCCAGGGGTGGGCGGCGGTCAGTTCGCCGGGCAGGCCCCGGGCCGTGAACCAGGTGGTGAGCGGCCAGTTGCCGGTGGCCTGCGCGAGGGAGCGGATGCCGGCGAGGGGCAGCTTCTCCACGGGCTTGCCGAGCAGGCAGCCCGCGGCCCGGCCCAGCCAGGCCGCGTGCAGCCGCTCGGGCCCGAGAGCGACGGGCCGGGTACGGGGGGCCGGCCAGCGCGGACAGGCGTCCCGGATCGCCGCCAGGTCTGTCGGTTCGGCTTCCGACAGCGGGCTCTCCAGCAGGGCGAGTTCATCGAGGAGCCGGGCGGCCAGGGTGCGCATCCGGGGTGCTGCGGGAGGCTCCGAGACGCCCGCGCGCTCGGGGGCGGGGGCGCCGCCGGCTCCGTACCAGCGCTCCTCGATGTCACGGGCGTCCCGGCCGTCCTGTGCGGCCTGCCGCAGCTCGTGACCGACCAGGTCCTCCGGCTGAACCCATGTCAGCCGTACGGTCATCGCGGGCCGGCCAGCGTCGCGAACGCCGACTCGTGGGCCCGGCGGCGCGCCGTGTCCCGCACGAACATCTCGCGGGCCACCTCCGTCAGGACCCGTGCCGGGGCGTACAGATCGAGGCGGCTGGCGTCGGCGACGGTTTTCACCCAGGCGGCGGGGACGGCCTGCTCGCCGTGGAGCGCGCCCGCGATCGCGCCGCTCATCGTCGCGATCGAGTCGCAGTCCCGGCCGTAGTTGACCGAACCGAGCACCGTGCGGCGGTAGTCGCCCCCGCCCACGAGCAGCATGCCGAGCGCGACCGGAAGCTCCTCGATGGAGTGCAGCCGGGAGGGCCGCCGGGCACCGAGCGAGGGGGCGCGATAGTCGGGGCCCACCGTGTCGAAGGGGGCCACGGCCTCACGCAGGGGCACCAGCGCGGACTCGAAGTCGCTGTACCCGGCGGCCACGTCACACACCGCCTCGATCGCCGCCCGCGTCCCGTCCTTGGCCAGGGCCAGACAGGTTCCGACGACGGAGGAGGGCGTGGCGTCCGGGACGCAGGCGGCCGCGACCGCGGCGGCGAGGACCCCGGCCGCCTCCCGTCCGTACGAGGACTGGTGCGCCCCCGCGACATCCAGTGCCTCCGCGTACGCGGCCTCGGGGTGGGCGGCGTTCACCAGGCCGACCGGCGCCATGTACATCGCCGCCCCGCAGTTCACGATGTTCCCCGAGCCCGCCTCGCGCGGGTCGACGTGGCCGTAGTGGAGCCGTGTGACGATCCACTTCTCCGCGAGGAAGATCCGCTGCAGCGGCAGCGCCTCCGCCTCCAGCTCCGGGATCCAGCGGGGACGGGACATCAGATCCGGTACGAGGTGGTCCGCGACGGAGTATGCGTCCAGGTGGTCGCGCACCGTGCCGTAGACCCGCACCAGCGCATGCGTCATCAGGGTGTCGTCGGTGACGTGCCCGTCGCCCTTGTGGTACGGGGCGATGGGGCGCGCGGTGCGCCATTCGTCGCCGTGCCAGGGACCGACGACGCCGTTCACCCGGCCGCCGTGGCGCTCGGCGATCTGCTCCGGGGTCCAGCCCTCGACGGGGCCGCCGAGCGCGTCACCGACGGCGGCGCCGACGAGTGCGCCGGTGATCCGTTCATCCAGGGTGAGCGTCGTGGTGGTCGTACCTGCCGAGGACGGTGCGGGTGTTTTGGGTGTCATGCCGGGATTGTCCACCCGTGGTGGCCGGTTCCGTGGCTGCCAGCAGCCCGGCGAGTTCGATGAGATCGGTGCCGGCGAGGCGGGGCAGCGCACACCCGGCGAGCGTGCGGCAGGCCTCGCGCCAGCCCGCGGGGATCGTGCCGGTCCCGCCCAGTGCCCCGGTCAGCGCCCCGGCGAGGGCGGGTGCGGAGTCGGCGACCCGGGACAGGCAGGCGGCCGCGGGCACGGCCTGGGCGATCTCGCCCCGGGCCGCGGTCGCCAGGGCGAGGGCGACCGGCACGGTCTCGGCCGCGGCGATCCCGTAGCTGTAGACGTGGTCGACGATCTGATGCTCCAGAACGGGGACCAGGGCGAAAGCGCCCGCGGCCTCGTCGGCGAACTCCCGGGCCAGGCGCACGGCGTGGACGGCGTTGCGGGCGATCTCGGTCCCCTCGGGCAGCTGTTCCAGTGCGGCGTTCACCGCGGTGTCGACGTCCGCCCCCGCGAGCGCCTCGGCGATCGCGGCGGCGATGGCACGGGCACCGTGCACCCCGTCGCCGTCCTGCGTGTACCGGGCGTCGAACTCGGCGAGCCCGGCCGCCGCGGTGGGATCGCCCGGGTGCACGACCGCGAGGACGGCGGCCCTGACACAGGCCGCGTCGTCGAAGTAGTGCGGGTTGTCGTGCCCGGTGGCGGGCGGGCGCAGCCCGGCGGCGAGGTTGCCGAGGCCGGCCCGTACGGAGATCCGGGCCCGGAGCGGAAGAACGGCGGACTCGACCTCCGGCGCCCTGGCACTCGCGGCGGCGACCTTCGCGGCCAGGGCGTTCCAGGACCGGTCGATCGCGTCCCGCATCCGGTGGCCGGGGGAGAGGCCGGGCGCGTGGTCGGCCGCGGCGGCCAGCACGGTCCGGGCGGCGAACGCGGCCCACTCGGCATCGTCGGACGGACCGAGCCTGAGGGGCTCGGGCGGCTGGTTGAGGGCGATGGGCACGGGCAGCGTCGTCGTCGCGTTCTGCTCGGCGAAGGTGTCCAGCTCCCGGGTGAGCCGCCGGGTCCACTCGGGCATCCGCGCCGCCCGGTGCCGCGCGGCGGGCCACCCGGCGGCGTCCCCGGCCGCCAGCCCGAGCAGCAGCCCCTCGATCCGGGCCTGCCGGCCGGGTGCGCTGCGCACCCGGGGGCCCCTGGCCGACGGGCTGCCGGAGGAAGGGCGGGCGGCCGGTTCCGCCGCGATGCGGATGGCGACGCGGTGGGGGGCCGCGTCCGGCGGGGCCGCGCGGCCCGGAGCCGCGGGCTCCCGGGCCGTCGGAGCGGCCGAGGCTCGGGGCGCGTGTCCCCGGTCCGCCGTGGGCGCACCGGGGTGCCTGTCCGGCTCCGGGCGGGAAGAGGGCTCCGGGGCGGGCGAGCCGCCCTCGGCCGGCCCGTGCGCGGCGGTCATCGGGTCGCTCCGTGGCCGGTGGTGGCGGGGGCCGCGGGCGCGGCCGCCGATGCGGTCCGCGGAGTGCCGGGCTCGTCCCGTGGAGGCGGTCCGGCCGGCTCGTACCAGGAGGGGGCGGGGCGGTCCCTGGCCGGCGCGCCGCCCACCGCCCCGGGCGGCCAACCCGGCGCGTCCTCCGCGTCGTCCGGGGTCAGCAGCTCCGCGATGTCCAGGACGTGGTACCCGCGCATCGACGGCAGGCAGCTGCCCCGCACCGGGCCGATCTTCGACGCCCATTCCTGCGGGATGGCGGACGCCCCGTGCAGGGCGCCGGCCAGCGCACCCGCCACCGCCGCCGTCGTATCGGCGTCCCGGCCCATGTTCACGGCCGTCAGCACCGCCGTACGGAAGTCGCCCCGCGCCGCGGTGAACGCGCCGAAGGCCAGCCCCACCGCCTCCGGTGCCAGGTCCGTCCACGGGTAGCCGCCGATCACCACCGCGGAGCGCACCGCACGTTCCCTCGCCAGCCGGTCCGGGTAGGGGCGCTGTGCTGCCGTGACCGCGCGCCGCAGCGAACGGGCGGTCCAGGAGTCCATCGGTACGACCGAGAGCGCGGCGGCGATCACCGAGGCGAGCCCGGCCCCCACCATCGCCGCGGCCACCCCGGCCGCGACCGCCTGGCCGCCGTAGATGCCCTCCCCCTCGTGGCTGACCCGCCCGTCCACCGCCACCAGCCGGGCCGCCTCGATGGGCCGGCCGGCCGCGAACACGCCGAACGGTGCCGCCCGCATCGCGAGGCCGTCGCTCCAGGCATGCCGGTGCTGGGCGGAGATCGGGGCGGCGAGACCGCGCCGCAGGTTCTCCAGCGTGCCGCGCTCACTGAACCCCGCGCCGCGGAACGGCCCCTCGTCGAGGTCGGCGATCCAGTGGTGCCAGGCGCGCTCGACGTGCGGAACCGTCAGCGCCGAACCGTGCCTGGCCAGCAGCAGTCCCGAGAAGATCGCGTACTCGGTGTCGTCCGTGCCTGCCGGGTCGTCGCTGACGAAGCCCTCGATCCGGCCCCACCGGCGACGGATCTCGGACGGCCGCATGTTCTCCGCCGGGGCACCGAGAGCGTCGCCCACGGCGAGGCCCAGCAGCGCCCCCCTGGCCCGGTCACCCGTACCGCCGGGCGAACCGGGATCCCCGGCACCCCTGCCCGCCGGCGGCTCCGCCGGACTGCCTGCCCTCAGCTCCATCGCGTCGACCCTTCGCTCGCACAGGGCAGTTCACCGCCTGTGCGAACCGCCTGTGCGATCTGTCCCACGCCGAGACCCGCACGAGGCGGATCACGACCACAAAAGGGCCACACGGATGACGCCCCGAAGGGGGTCTCCGAGGCAGGTAAGTACGGCCTTCCTTGCTGGCGGGAGCCCCTTTTCGTGCGTACTTTCGAGCTTGTTGAACGGGGGGCGGGACGTCTGGAGTCCGCTCCCGGAGAAGGGGAGAGCTGTGTCCATCATCGAGACCGACGCCGTCCTGCACGAGGCGCACCGGGACAACCACACCCACCGCGACGTGAACGGTGGCTGGCTGCGGCCCGCGGTCTTCGGAGCCATGGACGGTCTCGTCTCCAACCTCGCCCTCATGACGGGCGTCGCCGGAGGCGCGGTCTCCCAGCAGACCCTCGTCATCACGGGCCTGGCCGGTCTGGCCGCGGGCGCGTTCTCGATGGCGGCCGGCGAGTACACCTCCGTCGCCTCGCAGCGCGAGCTCGTCGAGGCGGAGCTCGACGTCGAGCGGCGGGAACTGCGTAAGCACCCCAAGGACGAGATGCGGGAGCTCGCCGGGCTGTACGAGTCCCGCGGCGTCGAGCCCGAGCTCGCCCGCGAGGTCGCCCGGCAGCTGTCGAGAGACCCCGAGCAGGCGCTGGAGATCCATGCCCGCGAGGAGCTCGGCATCGACCCCGGCGACCTGCCCTCGCCGCTCGTCGCGGCCGTCTCGTCCTTCGGCGCCTTCGCACTGGGTGCCCTGCTGCCCGTGCTGCCGTTCCTGCTCGGCGCCACCGCGCTGTGGCCCGCCGTGCTCCTCGCCCTGATCGGCCTGTTCGGCTGCGGCGCGGTGGTGGCCCGGGTGACGGCCCGTACCTGGTGGTTCAGCGGACTGCGCCAGCTCGTGCTCGGCGGAGCCGCCGCGGCGATCACCTACGTCCTCGGCACCCTGTTCGGCGTGGCCGTCGGCTGAACGGGCCGCTCGGAGGCCTCGGCGCGGCGTACGCGCGGAGGCCTCGGCGTCGCCCCGAGGGACGCGGGGGACCTCCGCGGGCCGTCGGGGGCGCGCCCGGGGATGACGAGAGAGCCCGCAGGCGTTCTCCCGGTGTGACATACGTCTTGACGCACGTCACTGGGCGGATGAGCTCCCGGAGCCGTAAAATGAGACACTATGCAGCGCTACACATAAGTAGCCGTTACTCTGCGGTTTCGATTCCATGACCGCCGGGCAAGAGCCGTACACCGCGGGCAACGACGCCTGCTCTCTGCGGTCTCCCCGGACAGTGATCCACAAGGATCCGTCCGATCGCGACCCACCTCCACCACGACTCCGTGGTGTCCGCATGTTGGAACGGACTATTCGCTTTTTGAGAAGCGTTCCATCATGTAACCTGCACGAAATTTCGCAGAGGGCCAACGTCGTCCCTCGGCACAGCACATGCCACGACGACGACGGGAGAGCCGATGCGTTCCGACGCCTGGTCGCCCATGGACGGTCGCCCCGTTCAGCAGGGGATGTACGACCCCCGTAACGAGCACGACGCCTGTGGCGTCGGGTTCGTGGCCACTCTGACCGGTGTGGCCAGCCATGAGCTGGTCGAGCAGGCGCTGACCGTACTGCGCAACCTCGAACACCGCGGCGCCACCGGATCCGAGCCCGACTCGGGTGACGGAGCCGGCATTCTGCTCCAGGTACCGGATGCCTTCCTCCGCGAAGAGGTCGGCTTCGACCTCCCCGAGGCGGGTTCCTACGCCGTCGGAATCGCCTTCCTGTCCGCGGACGACTCCGCCGAGTCCGTCCAGCAGATCGAGAAGATCGCCGGCGAAGAGGGCCTCGACGTCCTCGGCTGGCGCGAGGTACCGGTCACCCCGGACCTCCTGGGCAACGGCGCCCGGGCCACCATGCCCGACTTCCGCCAGATCGTCGTCGCGGACGGTACGAGCAGCGGCATCGCCCTCGACCGCAAGGCCTTCGTCCTGCGCAAGCGCGCCGAGCGTGAGGCCGGGGTGTACTTCCCCTCGCTCTCCGCACGCACGATCGTCTACAAGGGCATGCTCACCACCGGGCAGCTGGAGCCGTTCTTCCCGGACCTCTCCGACCGCCGCTTCGCCACCACGGTCGCGCTGGTCCACTCCCGCTTCTCCACGAACACCTTCCCGAGCTGGCCGCTCGCCCACCCGTACCGCTTCGTCGCGCACAACGGCGAGATCAACACGGTCAAGGGCAACCGCAACTGGATGAAGGCCCGCGAGTCCCAGCTCGCCTCGAGCCTCTTCGGTTCCGCGCAGCTCGACCGGATCTTCCCCGTCTGCACCCCGGACGCCTCCGACTCGGCCTCCTTCGACGAGGTCCTGGAGCTGCTCCACCTCGGCGGCCGCTCGCTGCCGCACTCGGTGCTGATGATGGTCCCCGAGGCGTGGGAGAACCACGCGTCCATGGACCCCGCCCGCCGCGCGTTCTACCAGTACCACTCCACGATGATGGAGCCCTGGGACGGCCCGGCCTGCGTCACCTTCACCGACGGCACCCAGGTCGGCGCGGTCCTCGACCGCAACGGCCTGCGCCCCGGCCGCTACTGGGTCACCGACGACGGCCTCGTCGTCCTCTCCTCCGAGGTCGGTGTCCTGGACATCGACCCCGCCAAGGTCGTCCGCAAGGGCCGCCTCCAGCCCGGCAAGATGTTCCTCGTCGACACCGCCGAGCACCGCATCATCGAGGACGACGAGATCAAGGCGTCCCTCGCCGCCGAACAGCCCTACGCCGAATGGCTGGAAACCGGCGAGATCGAGCTCGAGGACCTCCCCGAGCGCGAGCACATCGTCCACACCCACGCCTCGGTCACCCGCCGCCAGCAGACCTTCGGCTACACCGAGGAAGAGCTCCGCGTCCTCCTCGCCCCGATGGCCCGCACCGCCGGCGAACCGCTGGGCTCCATGGGCACGGACTCGCCGATCGCCGCACTGTCCGAGCGCCCCCGGCTGCTCTTCGACTACTTCACCCAGCTGTTCGCGCAGGTCACCAACCCGCCGCTGGACGCCATCCGCGAGGAGCTCGTCACCTCGCTGCGCTCCACGCTCGGCCCCGCGGGCAACCTCCTGGAGCCGACCGCCGCGGCCTGTCGCAGCGTCACGCTGCCCTTCCCGGTGATCGACAACGACGAGCTGGCCAAGCTCATACACATCAACGCCGACGGCGACATGCCGGGCATGAAGGCCGCCACCCTCGCCGGCCTCTACCGGGTCAGCGGCGGCGGCGACGCCCTCGCCGCCCGGATCGAGGAGATCTGCACCGAGGTCGACGCCGCCATAGAGGACGGCGCACGCCTCGTCGTCCTGTCCGACCGGCACTCCGACGCCGAGCACGCACCGATCCCCTCGCTGCTGCTCACCTCGGCCGTCCACCACCACCTCATCCGCACCAAGCAGCGCACCCAGGTGGGCCTGCTGGTCGAGGCCGGTGACGTACGCGAGGTCCACCACGTCGCGCTGCTGATCGGCTACGGCGCCGCCGCGGTCAACCCGTACCTCGCGATGGAGTCCGTCGAGGACCTCGTCCGCGCCGGTACGTTCATCGAGGGCATCGAGCCCGAGCAGGCCATCCGCAACCTGATCTACGCCCTCGGCAAGGGCGTCCTGAAGGTCATGTCCAAGATGGGCATCTCGACCGTCGCCTCCTACCGGGGCGCCCAGGTCTTCGAGGCCGTCGGCCTGGACGAGGCCTTCGTCACGCAGTACTTCAACGGCACCGCCACCAAGATCGGCGGCGCCGGACTCGGCATCGTCGCCAAGGAGGTCGCCGCCCGGCACGCCAAGGCCTACCCCGCCTCCGGCATCGCCGCGTCGCACCGCGCCCTGGAGATCGGCGGCGAGTACCAGTGGCGCCGCGAGGGCGAGCCGCACCTGTTCGACCCGGAGACGGTCTTCCGCCTCCAGCACGCCACCCGCAACCGCCGGTACGACATCTTCAAGAAGTACACCGGCCGGGTGAACGAGCAGTCCGAGCGCCTCATGACGCTCCGCGGCCTCTTCGGCTTCACGTCGGCCCGCGAGGCGATCTCCATCGACGAGGTCGAGTCCGTCTCCGACATCGTCAAGCGCTTCTCCACCGGCGCCATGTCGTACGGCTCCATCTCGCAGGAGGCGCACGAAACCCTCGCCATCGCCATGAACCAGCTGGGCGGCAAGTCCAACACCGGTGAGGGCGGCGAGGACGCGGACCGGCTGTACGACCCGGCACGCCGCTCGTCCATCAAGCAGGTCGCCTCCGGCCGCTTCGGTGTGACCAGCGAATACCTGGTCAACGCGGACGACATCCAGATCAAGATGGCGCAGGGCGCCAAGCCCGGCGAGGGCGGCCAGCTGCCCGGCCACAAGGTCTACCCGTGGGTCGCCAAGACCCGGCACTCCACCCCGGGTGTCGGCCTGATCTCGCCCCCGCCGCACCACGACATCTACTCCATCGAGGACCTGGCTCAGCTGATCCACGACCTCAAGAACGCCAACCCGGCGGCCCGCATCCACGTGAAGCTGGTCTCCGAGGTGGGCGTCGGCACGGTCGCGGCCGGTGTGTCCAAGGCCCACGCGGACGTCGTCCTCATCTCCGGCCACGACGGCGGAACGGGCGCCTCCCCGCTGACCTCGCTCAAGCACGCGGGCGGCCCCTGGGAGCTCGGCCTCGCCGAGACCCAGCAGACCCTGCTGCTCAACGGCCTGCGCGACCGCATCGTCGTCCAGACCGACGGCCAGCTCAAGACCGGCCGCGACGTCGTCATCGCCGCGCTGCTCGGCGCCGAGGAGTTCGGTTTCGCGACCGCGCCGCTCGTCGTCTCCGGCTGCGTCATGATGCGCGTCTGTCACCTCGACACCTGCCCGGTCGGCATCGCCACCCAGAACCCGGTCCTGCGCGACCGCTTCTCCGGCAAGGCCGAGTACATCGTGAACTTCTTCGAGTTCATCGCCGAAGAGGTCCGCGAGATCCTCGCCGAGCTGGGCTTCCGCACGATCGAGGAGGCCGTCGGCCACGCCGAGCTCCTCGACACCGACCGTGCGATCACGCACTGGAAGGCACAGGGCCTCGACCTGGCGCCCCTCTTCTACGTGCCCGAGCTGCCCGAGGGCGCGGTGCGCCACCGCATCAACGAGCAGGACCACGGACTGGCCAAGGCACTCGACAACGAGCTGATCAAGCTCGCCGCCGACGCCCTGGGCGCCGACAGCGCGGAGGCCGCCCAGCCCGTCCGGGCCCAGATCGCGATCCGGAACATCAACCGGACCGTCGGCACCATGCTCGGCCACGAGGTCACCAAGAAGTTCGGCGGTGCGGGCCTGCCCGACGACACCATCGACGTGACCTTCACCGGTTCCGCCGGCCAGTCCTTCGGGGCGTTCGTGCCGCGCGGCGTGACGCTGCGCCTGGAGGGCGACGCCAACGACTACGTCGGCAAGGGCCTCTCCGGCGGCCGGGTCATCGTCCGCCCGGACCGCGGCGCCGACCACCTCGCCGAGTACTCCACCATCGCGGGCAACACCATCGCCTACGGTGCGACCGGCGGCGAACTGTTCCTGCGCGGCCGGACCGGCGAACGCTTCTGCGTCCGCAACTCCGGTGCGACCGTCGTCTCCGAAGGTGTGGGCGACCACGGCTGCGAGTACATGACCGGCGGCCACGCCGTCGTCCTCGGCGAGACCGGACGCAACTTCGCCGCAGGCATGTCGGGCGGGGTCGCGTACGTCATCGACCTCGACCACGACAACGTCAACACCGGCAACCTCGGCGCCGTCGGCCCGCTCGACGACACCGACAAGCAGTGGCTGCACGACGTCGTGCGCCGCCACCAGGAGGAGACCGGCTCCACGGTCGCCGAGAAGCTGCTTGCCGACTGGGACACCGCGGTGGCCCGGTTCAGCAAGATCATCCCGTCCACCTACAAGGCAGTGCTCGCCGCCAAGGACGCCGCTGAGCTCGCCGGTCTCTCCGAGCAGGAGACCACCGAGAAGATGATGGAGGCGGCGACCAATGGCTGACCCCAAGGGCTTCCTGACCACCGGCCGCGAGGTCGCCAAGACCCGCCCCGTCGGCGAGCGCGTCAAGGACTGGAACGAGGTCTACGTTCCGGGCTCGCTGCTCCCGATCATCAGCAAGCAGGCGAGCCGCTGCATGGACTGCGGCATCCCGTTCTGCCACCAGGGCTGTCCCCTCGGAAACCTCATCCCCGAGTGGAACGACTTCGCCTACCGCGAGGACTGGACAGCCGCGTCCGAGCGCCTGCACGCCACGAACAACTTCCCGGAGTTCACCGGGCGGCTGTGCCCCGCGCCCTGCGAGGCGGCGTGCGTGCTCGGCATCAACCAGCCGGCCGTCACCATCAAGAACGTCGAAGTCTCCATCATCGACAAGGCCTGGGACAGCGGCGACGTCACCCCGCAGCCGCCCGAGCGCCTCTCCGGCAAGACCGTCGCCGTCATCGGCTCCGGCCCGGCCGGCCTGGCCGCCGCCCAGCAGCTCACCCGGGCCGGCCACACGGTCGTCGTGTACGAGCGCGCCGACCGCATCGGCGGCCTGCTCCGCTACGGCATCCCCGAGTTCAAGATGGAGAAGTCGCACATCAACCGCCGCATCGAGCAGATGCGCGCGGAAGGCACCAAGTTCCGCACCGAGATCGAGATCGGCCGCGACATCGACGCCGCGAAGCTGCGCCGCCGCTACGACTCGGTCGTCATCGCCGCCGGTGCCACCGTCTCCCGCGATCTGCCCGTCCCGGGCCGTGAGCTGAACGGCGTGCACTTCGCGATGGAGTACCTCCCGCTCGCCAACAAGGTGCAGGAGGGCGACCTGACGGTCACCCCGATCACCGCCGAGGGCAAGCACGTCGTCGTCATCGGCGGCGGCGACACCGGAGCCGACTGCGTCGGCACCGCCCACCGGCAGGGCGCGGCCTCCGTCACCCAGCTGGAGATCATGCCGAAGCCGGGCGAGGACCGTAACGCCAACCAGCCCTGGCCGACCTTCCCGATGCTCTACAAGGTCACCTCCGCGCACGAGGAGGGCGGTGAGCGGGTCTACTCCGTCTCCACCACCCACTTCGAGGGCGACGAGGACGGCAACGTCCAGGCCCTGCACCTCATCGAGGTGGAGTTCAAGGACGGCAAGTTGGAGCAGAAGGCCGGCACCGAGCGTGTCATCCCCGCCCAGCTCGTCACCCTGGCCATGGGCTTCACCGGCACCGACCAGGCCAACGGCCTCGTCCAGCAGTTCGGCCTCGACCTCGACGAGCGCGGTAACATCGCCCGCGACAAGGACTACGCCACCAACGTCGAAGGCGTCTACGTCGCCGGTGACGCCGGCCGCGGTCAGTCCCTGATCGTCTGGGCCATCGCCGAGGGCCGCTCCGCGGCACGCGGCGTGGACCGCTTCCTCACCGGGACCAGCGCACTGCCGGCCCCGATCCGCCCGACGGACCGCTCCATGATGGTCTGATCACGCGGCACACACACGTCCCGTACAACGGCGTACGGAACTGAACACGGCGCCCGCCTCGTCCCCGACCGGACCATGGCGGGCGCCGTGGCGCGTCCCGGGCTCCCCGGCCCCGCCGGGCGCACTCCGAGGAGCGCGCCCGGCGGGGCGCGGCCGTGCGGGCCGTCAGGCCACGCCCGTCAGCGACGCCGTCTTCAACGCCACCACCACGGCCAGCAGAGCGACCAGCACCACACCGCCGGCCAGCTGCATCGCCGAGGTCCGCAACTTCGCCGGGGCGTACGCGAGCCCGTACGTCACCAGGCCACCGGTCAGCAGCCCGCCGAGGTGCCCCTCCCACGACGTGAACGCGGCCGAGATGACCATCCACAGCAGAAAACCGGCCATGAAGCGATTGACCGCGTGCATGTCGCTGCGCAGACGCCGGTTGATGACGTAGAACGACGCCGCCAGACCGAAGACCGCCCCCGAGGCACCGACCGTCGTGTCCTCCGGCGAGACCAGGTACACCAACACCGAACCGCCCACCGCGGACAGCAGGTACAGCGCCAGATACCGGGCCCGGCCGAGGTGCCCCTCGACGACCCGGCCCAGATTCCAGAGCGCGAACATGTTGAAGACGAGGTGCATCACACCGAACGACGTGTCCGGCGGCAGATGCAGGAAGGCACCCGTCAGCAACCGGTACCACTCGCCGTCGGCCACCCCGACCAGATCGAATCCCGGGACCTGCTCACCCCTGTAGTAGTACTGCCCGCCCGCAGGATCGACGAGAACCGCACCGAGCATCCCGAACCTGTCCACCGTCTCGGAACGCACCACCTCGACGACGTACGCGACGATGTTCAACGCCATCAGCACGTACGTCACCACGGGTGCCGCGGCCGCCGGGACCGCACCGCCGAAGAGCGAACGCGCCCGACGGACCGAGCGCTGCCCCTCCTTCACACACTCCACGCAGTGATGGCCCACCGACGCCTCACGCATGCAGTCGGGGCAGATGTACCGGTCGCAGCGCGTGCAACGCACATACGCCTCGTACGACGGATGGCGGTAACACGTGGTGGCGGCGGCCTCCATGGCCGGCTCCTTCATTCGTGGGCGGAGATTGACGGGCGGAGAGGAGGGCCGCCGGGGCGACGGCGCTCAAGATAGCGAACGCCGGGGGAGACGGGCACATCCGGGTACGGGACAGCCCGTAGTCTCGGAAGTCCCGCAGCCGGAACCCCGATCGGAGAGCGACGTGGCCTTGCGCGTACTGAGGGCGGCCGGCCGTGCGGCCGCGCCCTGGCACAACGGCGGGGGAGTCACCCGGGAGATCGCCGCGGCTCCCGAGGGCGCGACGACGGACACCTTCGACTGGCGGATCAGCCTCGCCGAGGTGTCGGCGGACGGCCCGTTCTCCCTCTTCCCCGGCATCGACCGGACCCTGACCGTCGTCGAGGGCGAGGGGATGGACCTATTGGTCGGCGGCGAACACCACATCGTCGACGAGCCGTTGTGGCCCCACGACTTCCCCGGGGACCTGGAGACCGAGGGCCGCCTCCTCGGGGGACCGGTCGTCAACCTCAACGTGATGTACCGCCGCGGCCGTGAGGCGGCATCGACCGCCGTCGTGCGCGGCACCGTACGGCTGACCCCGCCGGACGGCGGCGCGGTCGTCGCCGTCGCGCTCGAGGACGGAGCGCTGGTTGAAGGTGCCTCTGAGGATGTCGAACTGGCCTGCTACGACGCGGTGCTGGCCACCGGGGACTCGCCGGGCGTCCTGCGCACGCGGGGTTACGCGGTGGTGGTCACCCTGCCGGGCCGGTGACGCGCTGAGCGCCGGGTGCCGCGTAACGGTGGACGGCAGGGCGGTTACGCGCCGGGCACCCAGTAGTTGTGCACCGGGGAGACCGCCGGAGGCCCGGAGGCCTGGGGCATGCCCTGCTTCTCCGCGATCGGCATGACCAGCGCGCCGAACCGGTCCATGGCCTCACGGGACTCCCAGAGGTCGTAGATCTCCAGGCCCGCATCGGTCGGCACGCACACATGTGACAGGCACCCCGCGAAGGTGTCACCGGGAAGTGCCTGCAGCTCGGCGTTGAGGGCGTCGTACTGCTCGGCCGTGGTGCCGGGCAGGAGGGCCTTCATGAAGACTGCCATCTGAAATCACCTCGGGCGGGGTCCTCCCCGCCGTCGGGGCGACGGCTGCACCCCTTCCAGCACACCACGCTTGCAACAAGGCGGCATCCGATCCGGTGACGTCCGGCCAATCCCGACAGGAGGTGTCGGGATTGAAGGGTTCGATGGCCTCATGACATCGAGTTCCTGGCAAGACTTCCGGGCCGCGGAGCCGGCCTTCGCCGACACCGTGCAAAAGCGGTTCCAGCAGTACAAACACCATGTTCTGGCCACCCTCCGCAAGGACGGCTCGCCCCGCGTCACCGGCCTGGAGGCGGAATTCCGGCTGGACGAGCTGTGGTTCGGCATGATGCCGGGCTCCCGCAAGGCGCTCGACCTGCGGCGCGACCCGCGATTCGCCCTCCAGGCCAACCCGGGACCCGACGCCGAGATGGCCGACGGGGACGTCCGGATCTCCGGCCGGGCCGTGGAGGTGACCGACCCCGCCGTCCTGGCGCGCTTCGTCGACGCCGTGACCCCGCCGGAGCCGTTCCTCCTCTTCCGCGCCGAGCCGGCGGAAGTGGTCCGCACCGGGCTCGACGGCGACGACCTGGTCGTACAGGTCTGGCGTCCCGGCCATGATCTGCGCACGATCCGCCGGGGCAACGACGACAGTCCGCCGCGCGAGATGTGAGACCCCGGCCGGCGGCCGCACGGCCCCGCGGCGACACCCGCTCGGCGCAACCCGCACCGGGTTCCTGACGGCATTCCCGCACGGGCCGGCACGGATCCGGACGCGCGTCCTGAGGCATTCGGGTGAATGACTTCGCGTCGGGCGGCCCCGGCGGACCACAGGGTTCCGCTCGCCGCCGCCCGAGGGCCCGCAACCCTTGGGAGAACGGCCCGGGAAGCCTCCGGGAACGATTCCGGAACCCTGGCCGAACGGCCGCCGCGACCCCCCTGGTCAGCCAACCTTTGCATCCGTCGGTGTGGCGGGAGCTGCCGCACGACGACAGAACGTGCTACGGTTGCCCAGTTGCAGTTTTGGTACCCATGAACTTTATGTGCGCCTGACGGGAACCCTCCTCAGGCGCTTTATTGTTTTCCGGCTTTCTCCGGATGGGGCTCAATGCGGCGACTTGGAATTCGTAAAGTGCGGATTTCCGGCACTGCACCTCTTTTAGGAGAATGACATGGCTACTGGAACCGTGAAGTGGTTCAACTCGGAAAAGGGCTTCGGCTTCATCGAGCAGGACGGCGGCGGCGCCGACGTCTTCGCCCACTACTCGAACATCGCCACCCAGGGCTTCCGTGAGCTCCAGGAGGGCCAGAAGGTCTCCTTCGACGTCACGCAGGGCCAGAAGGGCCCGCAGGCGGAGAACATCGTCCCGGCCTAATTGCCGGACGCGTACCTCGCAGCCGGGGCCCGCACCGTGAAGGTGCGGGCCCCGGTTTGTGCTGTTTCCGGTTTGCTCTGTCTCCGGGGACATCTGCTCTGTGCTTGCATCCTGGGGCGCACATCAAGCAGTCCACAGCAGTCGGCAGTAACCCCAGGAATCCCCCAGGAGGGCAATTCCGTATGACCCGCTCCGAACGCCAGGACCGACCGACCCGCAGCCGCCCGATAAGGGGGCGCGGCACGGCCGGGGCACAGGTGAACGCCAGAGGCTCCGCCAAGGCGCCGGCCCGCCGCCGTCCCGCGCCGTCGCAGGGTGGCGAGTTCGCCCTGCCGGAAACCATCACCCCCGCGCTGCCCGCCGTCGAGGCGTTCGCCGAACTCGACATGCCCGCCGCGCTGCAGAAGACCCTCACGGCGCAGGGCGTCACCGAACCCTTCCCCATCCAGGGCGCCACCCTGCCGAACTCGCTGGCCGGCCGGGACATCCTCGGCCGTGGCCGCACCGGCTCCGGCAAGACCCTGGCCTTCGGACTGGCCATGCTCGCGCGCACCGCCGGACGCCGCTCCGAGCCGCACGCCCCGCTGGCGCTCGTCCTCGTCCCCACCCGTGAACTCGCGCAGCAGGTGACCGACGCGCTGACGCCGTACGCGACGTCCGTGAACCTGCGGATGGCGACCGTGGTCGGCGGCATGTCGATCAGCAAGCAGTCCGGCACGCTGCGCCGCGGCGCCGAGGTACTCGTCGCCACGCCGGGACGGCTCAAGGACCTCATCGAGCGCGGCGACTGCCGCCTCGACCAGGTCGCCATCACCGTCCTCGACGAGGCCGACCAGATGGCCGACATGGGCTTCATGCCGCAGGTCGTCGCCCTGCTCAAGCAGGTCGAGGCGGACGGGCAGCGCATGCTGTTCTCCGCGACCCTGGACAAGAACATCGACCGGCTGGTCAAGATGTTCCTCACCGACCCGGTCGTGCACTCGGTCGACCCGTCCGCGGGCGCCGTCACCACCATGGAGCACCACGTGCTGCACGTGGCGGACGAGACCGACAAGAAGGCCGTCGCCACGAAGATCGCCGCCCGCGAGGGCCGGGTGATCATGTTCGTGGACACCAAGCGTGCCGCCGACCGCTTCGCCAAGCGGCTGCTCGCCAGTGGCGTACGGGCCGCCGCACTGCACGGCGGCCGGTCCCAGCCGCAGCGCAACCGGACCCTGGACCAGTTCAAGACCGGCGAGGTCACCGCGCTCGTCGCGACGAACGTCGCGGCCCGCGGTATCCACGTCGACGACCTGGACCTGGTCGTCAACGTGGACCCGCCGACCGACCACAAGGACTACCTCCACCGCGGCGGGCGCACGGCGCGCGCCGGGGAGTCCGGCAGCGTCGTCACGCTGGTGCTGCCCGAGGAGAAGCGGGACATGACCCGGCTGATGGCGGACGCGGGCATCGCGCCGCGGACCACCCGGATCAAGTCCAGCGACGAGGAGCTCAGCCGGATCACCGGTGCGCGTGAGCCGTCCGGCATCGCGATCGTCATCGCCGTGCCGGAGCCGACGCCGCCCAAGCCGCGTACGCGCGGCACGGGTTCGGGTGCGGCGGCCGGCGGGTCCTTCCGCTCCGGAAGCCGCGGCCGGGGTCGTCGCGGCGGTGCGGGCGCTGGCGCCGGTGCGGGTGCCGGTACGGCTTCGGGCGGTTCGGCCCGTGGCGCGGCGTCCGGCGGTTCCGCCCGTGGCGCGGGCTCGGGCTCGGGTGGCTCGGGCCGTGGTGCCGGGGCCGGGCGGGCCGGAGGTTCCGGCGGGCGCAGCGGTGCGCCTTCGCGGGGGCGTCGGGCCGCGTAGCGGTCGTGGCAGGCCGAGTATGAGCCCGGTCGGATCGATGTTCCGCCTGCCGTGATCCGGACGAGAAGCCCTACGTGGCTGCGACGTCGTCCACGACGATCGCGGCCGTCGTGCCCGCGTAGCTGTCCGCCGGTTCTTCGGCCAGGAGGCGTGCCAGAGCCTCTGCCGCGCGCGGGTCACCGCGTCGTGCCAGGCCCCGCGCCGCCTCCGCCACCGTGTCGGGATCGGCGTCGTCCAGTCGCACTGCCAGGGCTTCCCGAATCTCCGGGGTGTCGTCGTCCGTGGTGGCCAGCGCCGTCGTCGCCCAGTCACGGACCTCCTCGTCGGTGTCCCCGCTCAGGGTGATCAGTGCCGCGACGGCTTCCGGCCGGTCCGCCGCCGCCGGACCGAACAGCGCCAGCGTCACCGCGCGCCGCACCGTCCGGTCCGGATGCCCTGCGTGGCGCAGGATCTCCGGCAGTGCGGCAGGGTCCTCATGGTGGCCGAGGCCGAGGACCGCCGACCGGATCAGCTCCGCGTCCACGGCCTCCCGCGCCAGTTCCCGCAGCAGCGGCACCGACCGCGAGGTGAACGGTTTCGCCCCGGTACGGAACCCGAGCTGCGCCAGCACATCCGCTCCGAAGGCCTGCCGCAGCGGATCTCCGCTCGCCGTCCACGCGGCCGCCGCCTGGAACGTCTCCTCGTCGCCGCGCAGCCACAGCGCCTCGACCGACTCGTGCCAGTCGTCCAGCTCCGGGTCCGCACCCCGCAGCGCACGGGCCGCCAGCTCGTCGAAGGGGGCCCGCAGACCCAGCTCGTTCTCCAGGAGCGTCGCGATCGCTCCGTGTCCCGTCTGCCGGTCCTGTGACGCGAAGGGCTCACCGTCCCGACGCAGTTCGACCGTGACCGTCACCCCGCCGTCCACCGGGGTGCGGTGTACCACCGTCGTGTAACCGCCGTCGATCCCGCCGCTGCCGGTGCCGTCACCGTAGAGCGCGGACAGGGCGTCGCGCAGTTCCCGCTCGATGTCCAGCCCCAGGCAGAGCCTGGCTTCCTCCAGCGCCCGGTTCAGGTCGGCCGCGCCGTGCCGGAGCAGGGTCCGGACCGTGTGCGCGGATCCCCGCCGGGCCGCGACCACCAGCGGGGACTCACCCTCCGGGCCGGGCAGGCCGGGATCCGCACCGTGCGAGAGCAGGGTCTCCGCGATCCGCGCGTGCCCCAGGCCGACCGCCCACCGCAGTGCGGTGAAGCCGAACTCCTCGCGCAGATCCGGCTCCGCGCCGGCCGCGAGCAGCGCCTCCACGACCTCGCCGTGGCCGCCGCACGCCGCGCCGCACAGCGGCAGGTCGCCCGCTTCCGGGCCGCTCGCCCGGTCGGGATCGGCCCCTGCGGCGAGCAGCAGCCGCACCGCGCCCGGCAGGTCCTCCACCGACGCCAGGTACAGCGCCGTGGTCCCGTCGGTGTCGCTCGACTCGGCGGACGCGCCCGCGCGGAGCGCTCGTACGACGGCGTCCTCACCGTCGTACAGCGCTTCGAAGAGGTTGCCTGGGTCCCCGGCCGGATCTTTCGTCATACTTCGACCCTACGGCGCATGCGGGACGAACCTCAGGTGTCGCACTCCAGGACGGTGCGGCACAGTCCGCACCGGGCCCGCACCCGGCCGCGGACCGGGACCCGGATGCGCTGGCCGCAGGTCGGGCAGGCGAAGGAGACCCGCAGCCCCGTGTCACCGTGCTCGAAGGCGTAGGGAACGTCCGGGCCGGTCCCGGCACCCGGGTTGTCCCCGGCAGCGCGGCGGTCCTTGGCGTAGCGGCGGCGTCCCGCCCACCCCGCGGCCGTCAGCGGTGGCCGGTCGAGGTCCCGCAGGGCCATGGCACGGCCCTTGGTGTAGGCCGCGTACGCCTGCGGGCTGGTGAACCACACGGAGGGGTCCTCGCCGAAGACGAGCGCACGCTTGGCGAGCACGTACCCGAACTCCTCCGGCGTGAGGTAGCCGAGCTTCTGGCTCGATGTGGCGTCCTCCCGGAAGGCGTCCAGCAGGAGCCAGCCGGCGCCGAGGTAGGCCGTCACCGTGTCGGTGAGGATCTCGTTGTCGCGGGTGCCGGGGAACTCGAGGCCCAGCCGGTGCAGCAGGACATGCGTGATCTCGTGCGCGAGCGCCGCCCCGATGTCCCTGCGGTGCGTCCGGAACCGGTCGTTGAGCTCGATGAAGTATTCCGGGCCCGCGGCGAGTTCGACGCTCGCGGCGTGCTCCATCTCCCGGAAGCCGACGATCATCCGGGCCTGGGGCAGATGCAGGTGCTCCACGAGGGCGTGTGCCACGCGCTGGGAGCCGAGGTGCAGATCGTCCGCGTCGGCGAACGCGGCGTCGGCGGGGACGAGGCTGGTGGCGTAGCCGTGCACGCCGTCGTAGGAGATCCGCCGGTAGAGCGCGGTGATCGCGGACCGGACGGTGTCCAGATGCGGAAACCCGTGGACGACCGGACTGCCACTGCTGCCGTTACTGCCGTCTCTCACGTCCGAACCCCCATCAGTGACGCTCAACGGACCTTCACTGTAGGCCGAGCCGTGAGGGAGGGGACCCGCGCACAGCCTGATGATCTTGGCTGGAAAGTCCGCCTTGTGGCAGCGGTGATCGCTTCCCGATAATCGGAGCGTTCTTGTCGGGAGCATGCCGAGAGCTGGGTCCGCCGTGCCCCTGACCTGGACCTGCACGCCCGCACGCCTGCACAGCACCCCCCACCGAACCCCCCACCCGAAAGCAGGCAAACCGTTGAAGCAGCTTCTGCGCACCCTCAAAAGATGCTCCGTCATCGCCGCGGTGGTCCTCGCCGCCATCAGCCTCCAGCCCTCCGGCGCCACCGCTGCCCCCAACCCCGTCGTCGGCGGAACCCGCGCCGCACAGGGTGAATTCCCCTTCATGGTCCGGCTCTCCATGGGCTGCGGCGGCGCCCTCTACACCCAGACCATCGTGCTCACCGCCGCGCACTGCGTGAACGGATCCGGCAACAACACCTCCATCACCGCCACCGCCGGCGTCGTCGACCTCCAGTCATCGAGCGCCGTCAAGGTCAAGTCCACCAAGGTCCTCCAGGCACCCGGCTACAACGGCGTGGGCAAGGACTGGGCGCTCATCAAGCTCGCCAAGCCGATCAACCTGCCCACCCTGAAGATCGCCACCACCACCGCGTACGACACGGGCAACTTCACCATCGCCGGCTGGGGAGCCGCCAGGGAAGGCGGCGGCCAGCAGCGCTACCTGCTCAAGGCCACCGTGCCGTTCGTCTCCGACTCCGTCTGTCAGCAGGCCTACGGCAGCGACCTCGTCCCCAGCGAGGAGATCTGCGCCGGACTCGTCGACACCGGCGGCGTCGACACCTGTCAGGGCGACTCCGGCGGCCCCATGTTCCGCAAGGACAACGCCGGAGCCTGGATCCAGACAGGCATCGTCAGCTGGGGCGAAGGCTGCGCACGCGCCGGCTACCCCGGTGTGTACACCCAGGTCTCGACCTTCGCCACCGCCATAGCATCGGCGGCGGCCGGCCTCTGACCCGCAGTCACCGCCGACCGTCCCCGGGGGTACCCGTCCTGACGGGTACCCCCGGGCCCAGCCCGACGAACGGCTCCCCGGCGTCTTCCAGCTCCAGCACCCACACCTCGTTGGCACCCTCGCGGAGCACCGGCCCCGGAACGTACAGCGTCCGCTGCGGCCCCGCCGACCAGTAGCGCCCCAGACAGAAACCGTTCACCCACACGAACCCCCGTGTCCAGCCCGGCAGTTCGAGACCCGCATGACCGGTCTCCGCCGCGCCCGTCACCTCGAAGAACCCCCGGAACAGACCCGTCCGCCCGGCCTCCCCGGCATTCCCGAACGGCAGCCCGGCCACCGCACCCGCATCGTCGAACGCGTCCAGCCGCAGCGCCCGGGCCCGCACCCCGTGCAGATACTGCCGCTCATGGACCACCCCGACCGTGATGCCCTTCTGCTCGCCCAGCCGCGGACCGTAGTTCACCCGGCCCAGCGACTCCACCCACAGCTCGACCTCCGCGGGCCCCGCGACCGGCTCCTCCAGCACGGCGAGCTCCTCCGTGAGCACCCCCGCCCGCACCCCGTCCACGTACACCACCGCCCGGTCCCGCAGACCCACCGCACCCAGCGGATACGGCTGCCGCGGCCCCGGAACGCCCACCCGGTAACGCACCAGGCCCCGGTCCACACCGAGATCCTCGAACGTCGGCGGAACACCCGACTCGGCCGTCTCCGGATCGCCCAGCCCGTCCAGCACCCCGGCCAGCGCGACCCCCTGCGTCAGCTCGACCCGCACCGGGGACAGCCCCACCGGCTCCGGCGGCAACTCCGGAAGAGGACCCTCCGCATACTCGGCCAGCACCTCCCGCAACAGCCGGAACTTCTCCGTCGGCCGCCCGTACTCATCGACCGGAGCGTCGTAGTCGTACGACGTCACCGTCGGCAGGAACTCCTGGTCCTGCAACGGACCGCCACGATTGGCACCCGCCCAGCCCCCGAAATTGGTACCACCGTGCGCCATGTAGACATTGACCGAAGCACCGCACTCCAGGATCTCGCGCAGCGCATCCGCCGTCTCCGCCGGATCCCGCACGACAGGCTCGGCACCCCAGTGATCGAACCAGCCGCACCAGAACTCCATGCACATCAGCGGCCCCCGCCGCCGATGCCTGCGCATCACCTCGAACGCCTCACGCGCCCCCGAACCGAAATTCGCCGTAGCCAGGAGCCCCGGCACCGAGCCGCCCGTCAGCATGTGGTCCTCGGGCCCGTCCGACGTGAACAGCGGCACCGTCACCCCGCACCGGCGCAACAACCCCACCAGCTCATCCAGATGCACCCGGTCCGAACCGTAACTCCCGTACTCGTTCTCCGCCTGCACCATGATCACCGGACCGCCGTGGGTGACCTGGCGCCGCACCACCTGCGGAAGCAACTCCCCGAACCAGCGCTCCACCGCCGCCGTGTACCCCTCATCCCGCGTCCGCACCCGCCGGCCGAACCGCCCCGTCACCCAGACCGGCAGCCCACCGTTCTCCCACTCGGCACAGATGTACGGCCCCGGACGCACGATCGCCATCAGCCCCGCCCGGCCCACCGCGTCCAGGAATCGGCCCAGCGCCCCCACATCACGGAACATCCCGGGGCGCGGCTCATGGAGATTCCACGGCACGTACGTCTCGACACAGTTGAGGCCCATCGCCCGCAGCATCGACAGCCGGTGATCCCACTGCGCCTCATGCACCCGGAAATAGTGCAACGCCCCCGACAACAGCCGCACCGGCTTCCCGCCCAGCCGGAAACAGTCGTCCCCCACGGTGAAATCGTTCATGGTGCTCGTACGCTCCTGTGTGCGGATCCTCGCCTGCCCCCAGCTTCGGCCTCTGGCGCCCGGCCGGTCCATGGAGAAAGATCACTGCTGGTTGGACACAACACCCGACAGGAGGTGGAGAGACGATGTACCACACCTGGATGCGCTTCTTCACACCCAGCGCACTGCACCACCGCCTGGGACTGGCCTGCCTCGGCGTCGGCCTCCAGCACGGCGCACTGCCCACCGTCGGCCCCCGCACCCTCGACCACCACGTCGCCGTCGTCATCACCTCGGGCAGCGGCTGGTACAGCGGAACGGACGGCCGACGCCAGACCGTCGAAGCACCCAGCCTCATCTGGCTCACCCCCGGCACCCCGCACCACTACGGCGCCGACCCCACCGGCTGGGACGAAAGCTTCGTCGACTTCACCGGACCCGCCACCACCACCTACACCGAACTCGGCTACATCGAAGCGGACCGCCCCCTCATCCCGCTCTCCGACACCGCAGGACCACGCGCCGCCATCGGCCGCATCGTCCGCGCCGCACGCCGCGGAAACCCCCTGCTCGAAGTCGAGACGGGCGCCGCCGTCCACGAACTCCTCGTAGCCCTGCGCCGAGCCCGCGCAGACATCGGACCCGACGGCTCCCCGGTACTCCAGGCCCTCGCACGCGACGCGTTCCAACCGCTCTCCGTCGCCGAACACGCCGCCCGGCACGGCATGACACCCGCCGAACTGCGCACCGCCGTCCGACGCGGAGCAGGATGCAGCCCCAAGGACTACCTCCTGACCATCCGGCTCGGCCGCGCCAAGGAACTCCTCGCCGCCACCGACCTGCCCATCGCCGCAGTCGCCCGCCGCGTCGGATACGACGACCCCGCCTACTTCTCCCGCCTCTTCGCCCGCCGCGTCGGCACAGCCCCCGTCCGCTTCCGCGAACAACAGGGCCGCACCGTCCCCGGCGGCTGGAGCGACCGGATCCCCGACCCGGACCACCCACCCACGATCACAGGCCCCAAGGACGTCTAAGCTCGCTGCCCATGACCACGAGCGACATCGACGAGTCCGTACGCGCCGAACTGAACCGGCTGCGCGAAAGCATCGACAACATCGACGCCGCAGTCGTCCACATGCTCGCCGAACGGTTCAAAGCCACCCAGCAGGTCGGCCACCTCAAGGCCGAACACCACCTGCCGCCCGCCGACCCCGCCCGCGAAGGCCGCCAGATCGCCCGGCTGAGACAACTCGCCGAAAGCGCCAAACTCGACCCCGCGTTCGCCGAGAAGCTCCTGAACTTCATCGTGGCCGAAGTCATCCGGCACCACGAACGCATCGCGGAGGAATCAGCCGGCGAAACCCCGGCCCCCAGCCTCTGACACACCACCGTCAGCCCTGCGAGAACCCCACTGCACGCCCCACCGGCCGTACGGCAGCATGGGCGGCATGTCCGTACTGACGCGCAACGAAGCGCAGACCCGAGCCCAGCTCCTCGACGTACAGCGGTACACGGTCGACCTCGACCTCACCACAGGCGAGGACACCTTCGACTCCCGTACCGTCATCAAGTTCACCGCCCACACGGCCGGAGACACCTTCGTCGAGGTCAAGCCCCACACACTGCGCTCGCTCAGCCTCGACGGACAACCCCTGGACCCCGAACGCCTCACCGAGAACCGCTACCCCCTCGACCGGCTCACCGCGGGAACCCACGAACTGCGCGTCGACGCCACCATGCGCTACTCCCGCACCGGCGAAGGCATGCACCGCTTCACCGACCCCGCCGACGGCGAAACCTACGTCTACACCCAGCTCTTCATGGAAGACGTCCAACGCGTCTTCGCCGCCTTCGACCAACCCGACCTCAAATCCGTCTTCGACATCACCGTCACCGCACCCGACAACTGGACCGTCCTCGGAAACGGCACCGCCCACCAAGCCACCCGAGGCCGCTGGAGCATCGCCCCCACCCCACCGATCTCCACCTACCTCGTCGCCGTCGCCGCAGGCCCCTGGCACACCGTGACCACCGAACACGCCGGCCTGCCCTTCGGCATCCACTGCCGCCGCTCCCTCGCACCCCACCTCGACGCGGACGCCGACGAGATCCTCTCCATCACCCGCGACTGCTACGACCGGTACCACGAGAAGTTCGACGAGCCCTACCCGTTCGACTCCTACGACCAGGCCTTCGTCCCCGAATTCAACGCCGGCGCCATGGAGAATCCCGGACTCGTCACCTTCCGTGACGAATTCATCTACCGCTCCGCCGTCACCGACACCGAACGCCAGACCCGCGCCATGGTCATCGCCCACGAAATGGCCCACATGTGGTTCGGCGACCTCGTCACCCTCACCTGGTGGGACGACATCTGGCTCAACGAGTCCTTCGCCGAATACATGGGCTACCAGACCCTCACCGAAGCCACCCGCTTCGCCGACACCTGGGTCGACTTCGGCGTCGCCCGCAAGGGCTGGGGCTACGACGCCGACCAACGCCCCTCCACCCACCCCGTCGCACCGGACCCGGACGCCGTCCCCGACACCGCATCCGCCCTGCTCAACTTCGACGGCATCTCCTACGCCAAGGGCGCCTCCGCCCTGCGCCAACTCGTCACCTGGCTCGGCGAAAAAGACTTCCTCGCCGGAATCAACACCCACTTCGCCCGGCACAAATTCGCCAACGCCACCCTCGCCGACTTCATCGACAACCTCGCGTCCGCCACCGACCGCGACGTCCACGCCTGGGCCGACACCTGGCTCCGCACCACCGGCATCGACACCCTCACCGCCCACGTCGAAGACACCGACCGCGCCTGGACCCTCACCGTCGACCACCACGGCAACCGCCCCCACCGCATCGCCGTCGGCACCTACGACCACACCCTCGACACCCGGTCCGGCGCCGCCGAACTCGTCCTGCGCGACCGCTTCGACCTCGACATCCCGCACACCGGCGAACCCACCGCCCTGCCCGGCCAACGCCCCGCCCTCGTCGTCCTCAACGACAACGACCTCACCTACGCCAAGATCCGCCTCGACCCCACATCCTGGGACACCGTCCTCGGCAGCCTCTCCGGCATCCCCGACGCCCTCACCCGCGCCCTCATCTGGAACACCGCACGCGACATGGTCCGCGACGGCGAACTCCACCCCACCACCTACCTCACCACCGCCCGCACCCACCTCCCCCACGAAACCGACCTCGCCCTCGTCAACGGCGTCCTCGGCTTCGCCACCACCCAGATCGCCGACCGCTACCTCACCCCCCACGACCGCCCCGCCGCACTCGCCACCCTCACCTCCCTCTGCCGCGACCTGCTCCGCCGCACCGAAGGCCTCACCGCCAAGGACTGGGAACACCACCCCGACCACACCCCGCCCCCCGGCGCCGACCCCGGCCTCCGCCTCACCGCCGTACGCCACTTCATCGACGCCGCCACCCAACCCGACACCATCCAGGACTGGCTGGCCGACGGCACCGTCCCCGGCGGACCCGAACTCGACCCCGAACTGCGCTGGCGCATCCTCACCCGCCTCGCCGTCCTCGGCGCCACCGACGAAACCGCCATCGACGCCGAACTCGCCCAGGACCCCAGCGCCACCGGACAGGAAGGCGCCGCCCGCTGCCGCGCCGCCCTCCCCACCCCCGAAGCCAAAACCGCCGCCTGGCACGCCATGTTCACCGACGACACCCTGTCCAACTACCTCTTCACCGCCACCGCCCAAGGCTTCTGGCAACCCGAACAGGGCGAACTCCTCCACGACTACGTCGCCCGCTACTACCCCGAAGCCACCGCACTCGCCGTACGCCGCGGCCCCGCCATCGCCGAAGCCGCAGGCCGCCACGCCTTCCCCGCCCACCACGTCGACGCCGACAGCCTCCGCCACGGCACCGACGCCCTCGACGACAAGGCACTCATCCCCGCACTCCGCCGCAAACTCACCGACCAGCTCGACGACCTGCGCCGCGCCCTCGCCGTACGCAACGCCCACTGACCAACGCCGTACGCACCACCCACCGACCCACGCCGTAAGCAACACCCACCGACCCATCACCACCCCGTGCCCGGCCCCCGAACACACAGGGGCCGGGCACAGCCATGCGAACAACGCACTCCTATACCAGCCCCACCCCGCACACCCCACCCACACCACAGGGCAATACCCCTTTCGGGGTCAGATCGTTGGTCTCTTCGGCCGGGGTTCCAGAAACCCGGACAAGCTGGTACGTCCGCCCCCGCGCACCCGAAGGACACCACACCGACCATGCCCATCCCACCCCTCGCCGGAGGCACCGCAGGCCCCACCCACCTGCGCCCCCTCCTCGACACCGTGCTCACCGCACTCCACGACGGCGCCGCCCGCCGCAACGGCCCCCTCCCCGCAGGCGGCCCCGACACCGTCACCCACCACACCCACCACACCACCGGCCCACTCATCCCCGACCACGGCACCGGCGCCCACCACGCCCTGCGCACCCTCGTCACCGCACTCACCGAAGGCGCCGCAGACCCCGCACACCCCCACTGCGCCGCCCACCTGCACACCCCACCCCTCGCCGTCGCCGCCGCAGCCGACCTCGCCGCATCCGCACTCAACCCCTCCATGGACTCCTGGGACCAAGCCCCCGCCGCCTCAGCCCTCGAAACCACCCTCACCCGCACACTCGCCGCCGAGATCTACCCCCACACCCCCCACCCCGACGCCCTCATCACCACCGGCGGCACCGAAGCCAACCAACTCGCCCTCCTCCTCGCCCGCGAACGCCACGGCCCCGTACAGACCATCTGCGCCGCCAACGCCCACCACAGCATCACCCGCGCCGCCTGGCTCCTCGGCCTCCCCGCCCCCCTCGTCATCCCCGCCCCCACCGGCGTCATGGACCTCCCAGCCCTCCACGACGCCCTCACCCACCACCAAGGCCCCCTCCTCGTCACCGCCACCGCAGGCACCACCGACACCGGCCAGATCGACCCCCTCGACGCCATCGCCGACCTCACGACAACCCACGGCGCCGAACTCCACATCGACGCCGCCTACGGCGGCCCACTCCTCCTCAGCCCCACCCACCGCCACCTCGTCCACAGCCTCCACCGCGCCCACAGCGTCACCCTCGACCTGCACAAACTCGGCTGGCAACCCGCATCCGCCGGCATCCTCGCCGTCCCCCACCACCACGACCTCGACCCCCTCCACCACCAAGCCCCCTACCTCAACGCCGACGACGACACCGACGCAGGCCTCCCCGACCTCCTCGGCCGCTCCCTGCGCACCACCCGACGCCCCGACGCCCTCAAGATCGCCGTCACCCTCCAGGCACTCGGCCGCGACGGACTCGCCGACCTCATCGACCGCACCCTCGCCGCCGCCCACCACCTCGCCGACATCATCACCGCAACCCCCCACCTCGACCTCTACGCCCGCCCCACCATCAGCACCGTCCTCTTCCGCCCCACCGACGCCCACGACACCACCGTCGCCACCATCCGCCGCACCCTCCTCACCCACGGCCACGCCGTCCTCGGCCGCGCCCACGCCGACAACCGCCTCTGGCTCAAAGCCACCCTCCTCAACCCCCACACCACCCCCGACGACCTCCACCGACTCACCGACCTCGTCACCCACGCCGTCACCGGCCTCACGGAAGGCAGCACCCCCCGATGACAGACCGGCCCACCCCCGACCAGCCGCACGACCTCATCGGCATCGGCATCGGCCCCTTCAACCTCTCCCTCGCCGCCCTCGCCCACACCATCCCCACCACCCCCGACCACCCCCGCCCCACCACCGCCTTCTACGAACAACGCCCCCGCTTCCACTGGCACCCCGGCCTCCTCATCGACGGCGCCACCCTCCAAGTCCCCTTCCTCGCCGACCTCGTCACCCTCGCCGACCCCACCAACCCCTGGACCTTCCTCAACTACCTCCGCACCCAGAACCGCCTCTACCCCTTCTACTTCGCCGAGCGCTTCCACATCCAACGCACCGAATACGACGCCTACTGCCGATGGGTCAGCGAACAACTCCCCGCCCTCCACTTCAGCCACCACGTCGACGCCATCCGCTGGAACCCCGACCAAGCCCTCTTCGAAGTCGACTACACCCACCTCGACAACGACGGCGAAGCACAAGCACTCGGCCGCGCCCACACCCGCCACATCGCCCTCGGCGTCGGCACCGAACCCTTCGTCCCCGAACCCCTCCGCCCCCTCGCCGAAGCCCCCAACATCCCCGTCATCCACTCCGCCGACTACCTCAACCACCGGCAGAAACTCCTCGACGCCGACCACGTCACCGTCATCGGATCCGGCCAGTCAGGCGCCGAAATCTTCCTCGACCTCCTCCGCGCCCGCCCCCGAGGAGCCGAAAAACTCCACTGGCTCGCCCGCACCCAGGCCTTCGCCCCCATGGAGTACTCCAAACTCGGCCTCGAACACTTCACCCCCGACTACACCCGCTACTTCCACGCACTCCCCGAAGCCGTACGCGACACACTCGTCCCCAGCCAATGGCAACTCCACAAAGGCATCGACACCGACACCATCACCGCCATCCACGACGAGCTCTACCGCCGCACCCTCCACGGCGGCTGGCCCGACGCCACCCTCACCCCCGGCGTCCACGTACGCACCGCCGGCCGGCTCTCCGGCACCCGCATCGAACTCCACCTCGAACACACCCAGCAACACACCCGCACCAGGCTCACCACCGACGCCGTCGTCCTCGCCACCGGCTACCGCGAACGCCCCCTCGACACCCTCCTCACCGGCCTCACCCCCCACATCCGCCGCGACGCCTCCCAACGCCCCCACATCGACGACACCTACCGCCTCGGCCTCGACCCCGCCATCACCGGCCACATCTACGTACAGAACGCCGAACGCCACACCCACGGAGTCGGCGCCCCCGACCTCGGACTCGCCGCCTGGCGCAGCGCCACGATCCTCAACGACCTCACAGGCACCACCCCCTACCCCCTCCCACACCGCACCGCCTTCACCACCTTCGGCCTCACCCCCCACCCCGCACCGAAAATCCCCCAACAGGGCCCCGCCCTCACCCCCCTCGTACAAGGCCACTGACCCCACAACCACCCGAACCCGGCCGCCCCCCGGACACACGAAGGCGGCCGCCCTCCCGAAGGAGAACGGCCGCCCCACACCGAACAGGTCAGAACAACCCGGTCAGAACACCGGCACACCGTCCCGCGTCAGACGCCAGCCCACCGAAGCGAACTCCGCCGGATCCACCGAACCCTTCGCCTGCACCCACCCGATGATCGTGTTCCGGATCTCGTCCGAATTCGCCCACAGCTGCTTCGCACCCGGCACATGCGGGAAATTACCCCCACCGCTCGCCCGGTAGTTGTTCACCGCCAGCACGAACTGCGCAGCCGGATCAACCGCCTGCCCCTCGAACGACAGCCCCACAATCCGCGAACCCGCAGGCTTCACGATATCGATGTCGTACGACACCCCCGACACCGCGTCATAGTTGTAATCCGGCGTACCGCCCGCATTCGTCAACTTCGACGTGTCCACAGGACCACCCGCAGCCGTCTGCACGTAATACCGCGCCGAATACTCCAGATAATCCTTCAGCTGCGCACCCGTCACCAGACGCGCCTCAAGCGTGTTCTCGAACGGATACAGCCCCGCCGCATCCTTGATCGTCACCTGACCGGCCGGTATCCCCGCCGTACGCGAGAAGCACGACGCCTGCGACAGCACCGGCAACGCCGCATACTCGCCGGAAGCCAACGCCGCCTTCACCGTGTCCGCCTGCACCTGGTTGATCAGATCGATGATCGGCTCGTCCTTCCACGGAGCCTCCACCGTCGTCATCGCCACCACCGACGAACCGATGACCTGATTCACATAGGCCACCACCTTCGTGTGCTCATCCCCGAGCAACGACGTGATCCGCGGATCCTCCGCCACCGTGTTCGAGTTCAACACCTCGGCGCCGACCTTCTCCACCGCCCAGCGGCCCTTCTCCCACACCAGATCGAAGTCGAACAACGTCAACCGCTGCCCCCACTTCAACGGCTCCGAAAGAACGACCTGCTTACCCGTCTCCTTGTTCGTCACGAAGTACTCAGGAATCTCCGAGTGCGCATGACCCACCAGAATCGCGTCAATACCCGGCACCTGCTCCGCCACCAGACCCGCCGCGTTCTCCACGTACGGCAACTGATCCCCGTACGACGACGTACCCGACGAACCCGAATGCGCCGAAACGATCACCACATCCGCACCCATCGAACGAAGCTTCGGCACCCACTTCGCCGCCTGCTCCTCAAGCCCCGGGAACACCATCTTCCCGCCCACATTCGCCTTGTCCCAGATCGCGATACCAGGATTCGTCAACCCCAGCACCGCCACCCGCACATCCGGCCCGTGCGGCGTACGCAAACGCTTGATCACATACGGGGCGAACGCCGGCCGCAACGTCTTCGCATCCAACGCGTTCGCACCCAGCAGCGGGAAATCACACTGCTCCTCGAACTTCCGCAGCACCGGAATGCCGTAATTGAACTCATGGTTCCCGAGCGCCGCCGCGTCGTACCCCATCTTGTTCATCGCCTGCGCCATCGGATGCACCGGACCACGCTTCGCCGTGATCGGATCGATCTTCGCGTAGTAGTACGACAGCTGGGTGCCCTGGATCGTGTCACCCGCATCGATCAACAGCGTGTTACCGCACCCGCGCTCCTCGCGGATCTGCTCCACCAGCGTCGAGATCTTCGCCAGGCCCACATCGTTGTGCGCCTTGTCGTCGAACTCCTTGTCCGTGAAGTAGTCCCAGTTGAAGACGTTGCCGTGCAGGTCCGTCGTCCCCATCACGGTGAACGAGTACCGCCTGGCCGGGCGGCCGTGCCCGTGCCCCTTCGACTCCGCAGCCCCGGCAGGACCGGCAAGGGCCCCGCCCGCCAGCGCCACACCCGCACCCGCGGCGGCCGACCGGCCCAGAAAGTTCCTACGGTTCAACGGCATTCCTGACTCCTCGTTCAATTGAACAACGCGCGTAGATTCTGGCCCAGCCACCACGCTCCGCAACACCCCACGCAGGTTTCGATCTGATGACCACCGCACGCACCCACCCGCACGGACCCGTCCGCACCCCCGACACCGCACCCGCCACACGCTCATCAGAGCGACCCGCTGCACAATTCAACACTTGTCAATAAGCTTTCACCCAAAGGTTGTTGGGGAGTCATGCAGAGACAATTACCTACCCGTAGGTAAGGTCTAGGCTCGAACCATGCGCCGAGCGAAAATCGTTTGTACCCTGGGACCCGCAACCGACACATACGAGCAGATCAAGGCACTCGTCGAAGCGGGAATGGACATCGCCCGCCTCAACCTCAGCCACGGCACCTACACCGAACACGAACAGCGATACCACCACGTACGCAAAGCATCCGAAGAGACCGGACGCAGCGTCGGAATCCTCGCCGACCTTCAAGGCCCGAAGATCCGCCTCGGACGCTTCACCGAAGGCCCCGTACTCCTTGAACGCGGCGACGACTTCACCATCACCGTCGAAACCGTCGAGGGCGACCGCCACACCTGCGGAACCACCTACGACGGCCTCGCCGCCGACGTCACCACAGGCGAACGCATCCTCGTCGACGACGGCCGCGTCACCCTCGAAGTCACCCAGGTCGACGGACCACGCGTCCACACCACCGTCATCGAAGGCGGCATGGTCTCCGACCACAAAGGACTCAACCTCCCCGGCGTCGCCGTCTCCGTCCCCGCACTCTCCGAAAAGGACATCGACGACCTCCGCTGGGCCCTGCGCACCGGCGCGGACATCATCGCCCTCTCCTTCGTACGCAGCGGACGCGACATCGACGACGTCCACCGCATCATGGACGAGGAGGACCGCCGCCTCCCCGTCATCGCCAAGGTCGAAAAGCCCCAGGCCGTCGACAACATCGACGACATCGTCGCCGCCTTCGACGGCATCATGGTCGCCCGCGGAGACCTCGGCGTCGAAATGCCCCTGGAGCAGGTCCCGATCGTCCAGAAGCGCGCCATCAAACTCGCCAAGCGCAACGCCAAGCCGGTCATCGTCGCCACCCAGATGCTCGACTCGATGATCGACAACTCACGCCCCACCCGCGCCGAAGCCTCCGACGTCGCCAACGCCGTCATCGACGGCACGGACGCGGTGATGCTCTCCGGCGAGACCAGTGTCGGCAAGTACCCGGTCGAGACCGTCCGCACGATGGCCCGCATCGTCGAAGCGGCCGAGGAGGACATCCTCGCCAAGGGCCTCCCGCCCCTCACCGACCGAAACAAGCCCCGCACCCAGGGCGGCGCGGTCGCCCGCGCGGCAGCCGAGATGGGCGACTTCCTGGGCGCCAAGTTCCTGGTCGCCTTCACCCAGAGCGGCGACACGGTCAAGCGGCTCTCGCGCTACCGCTCCCCGATCCCGCTCCTGGCCTTCACCCCGGACGAGGCCACCCGCGCCCAGCTGAACCTCACGTGGGGCGTGGAGACGTTCCTCGGGCCGCACGTGGACTCGACGGACGCGATGGTGGCGCAGGTGGACGAGGAACTGCTGCGGATCGGGCGGTGCCAGAAGGGGGACGTCGTCGTGATCACGGCCGGCTCCCCGCCCGGAGTCGCGGGCTCGACCAACCTCGTGCGGGTGCACCACATCGGCGAGGACGACAGCCCGAAGTAGGGGCGGGCTCGGCTCAGTATTTCGGCCCGACGTGAGCATCCATGAGCGCGACGGATGCCCGTCGGGCGACGGAGATGTTGTACTCCTTGCCCGCGCGGGTGCAGTGCGTCCACTCGATGCCGAGCTTGTCGAGGGTGTCCGTGTAGAGCGTCCGGATGTCGTCCGAGACGTTGGTGAACCAGTACCGCGGATACTCGTACCGCTTCCGTACGCCGCCGACCATCCGGGTCGTCCAGTTCATGTTCCGGCAGCCGTCGGAATGGATGAGGCCGCGGATGAAGTCCCAGGGGTGCGCGTCGACGATTTCCTGCTGCCAGGGTTCGAGGATGATGCGGCGTTCGTGCTTCCTGCCGGGTCCGTGTTGGGGGAAGAGGCATTCAAGATGCTTGGAATAGACCTTGACGTTGTGGCACCCGATCTTGCGCACACGGCACACCCTGTTGTCGGGGAAGACGCTACGCAGTGCCTGCTCGGCGGCGTCCATGAGACCAGGCCAGCCGTCGCCGCACGTGATCATGAGATTTGGGACCCGGTGACCGGAGTAGCGGCTTACGTGTCCGTCGCCCAGGTAGAGACCCAGCAGGTATGCGTACGCGGACTCGTCCAGTGCGCGGCGATCGCAGCGTGGGCATTTGGGGTCGTGCGAGCCGGGACATTCGCCGCGTTTGGCGCGGTCCATGTGTTTCCAGTAGCTGATGGTGCCTGCGGGAATGTCGAGCCTGCGGGCTACATCGGCATTCCTGACACCGTTCCTGAGCAGTGTGACTGCCGTGTGCCGGACTTCAGATCCATGGAGGTTCATATGGCAACCATGAGTCGCTGCGAGTCGCCCTGTGTAACGAAAAGCGGATGTTCACGAGAAGGTGAACATCCGCTTTGTGCGCTGTGCCGGGTATGGGATTCGAACCCACATGTCCTTGCGGACAGAGGTGTTTGAGACCTCCGCGTCAGCCAGTTGCGCCAACCCGGCTTGGTAGCCGGTCAGAAGTGTACCTGGTGACCAACGGGCGCAGCAGGTAGGTAGGCTCGTGGGAGCAGTATCTGCCCCATACCGAGGAGCCCCGTGACCACCCCCGAGTCGCCCCAGCCCGTAGACGCCGCCGACGACGACAAGTCGCACGTCCCGCCGCTGACGACCCGTGTCGTCATCGCCGAGGACGAGGCGCTCATCCGTCTCGACCTCAAGGAGATGCTGGAGGAGGAGGGCTACTCGGTCGTCGGTGAGGCCGGCGACGGCCAGCAGGCCATCGAGCTCGCCCGGGAGCACAGGCCGGACCTGGTCATCCTCGACGTGAAGATGCCCGTACTGGACGGGATCTCCGCGGCCGAGAAGATCACGGAGGAGTCCATCGCCCCCGTGCTGATGCTCACCGCGTTCTCGCAGCGCGACCTCGTCGAGCGGGCCAGGGACGCCGGTGCGATGGCGTACCTGGTGAAGCCGTTCAGCAAGAGCGACGTCGTGCCGGCCATCGAGATGGCCGTGTCCCGGTTCTCGGAGCTGAAGGCCCTGGAGAACGAGGTCGCCGACCTCTCGCAGCGGCTGGAGACCCGGAAGCTGGTGGACCGGGCGAAGAGCATTCTGCAGACGGACTACGGCCTCTCCGAGCCCGCCGCGTTCCGGTGGATCCAGAAGACGTCGATGGACCGCCGGCTCTCCATGCAGCAGCTCGCCGAGGCGCTGATCGAGGACGCCGAGGAGAAGAAGAAGGCGGCCGAGTAAGCCCCGTACGGACGTACGAAGGAGGCCCGCACCCCGGATCGATCGGGGTGCGGGCCTCCTTCGTGTGCGTGAGCGGAGGGTGTCAGTCCTCGCCGAGGTAGGCCTTGCGGACCGACTCGTCGTGGAGGAGGTCCGCGCCGGTGCCCGAGAGGACGACCTTGCCGACCTCCATGACGTGGCCCTGGTCCGCGAGGGAGAGGGCCGCCTGGGCGTTCTGCTCGACGAGCAGGATCGTGGTGCCTGACGCCTTGAGCTCGACGATGGTCTCCATGATCTTCTGCATCATGATCGGCGAGAGTCCCATGGAGGGCTCGTCGAGCATGAGCAGCTTGGGCTGGGACATGAGTGCGCGTCCCATGGCGAGCATCTGCTGCTCGCCGCCCGAGAGGGTTCCTGCGGCCTGCTTGCGGCGTTCCCCGAGGATGGGGAAGAGGTCGTAGGCGCGCTGGATGTCCTTCTCGATGCCTGCCTTGTCGTTGCGGAGGTAGGCGCCGAGGAGGAGGTTCTCGGTGATCGTCAGCCGGGGGAAGATGTGGCGTCCCTCGGGGGAGTGGGCGAGGCCCAGGGAGACGATCTTGTGTGCGGGGATGTCGGCGAGCGGCTTGCCGTCGAAGGTGATGCGGCCGCTGGTCGGCTTGAGGAGTCCGGACAGGGTGCGCAGGGTGGTGGTCTTGCCCGCACCGTTGGTGCCGATGAGGGTGACGACCTGGCCGGCCTCGACGCTGAAGGAGATGCCCTTGACGGCTTCGATCTTGCCGTAGGCGACGCGGAGGTCCTCGACCTCGAGCAGTGCGGTCATCGGGTGTCCTCCTCCTCGGTGCGGGTGGTGTCGGCTTCGGGTGCGTTGTCCGCGTCCGTGGTGCCTTCGGTTTCCGGTGTGCTGTCGGCGTCCGGTGCGCTTTCGGTGTCCGCGGAGGTGTCGGCTTCCGTGGTGCTTTCGGCGGCGGGGGTGCTTTCGGCTTCCGGGGTGGTGTCCGGCTCCGGCGTGGCCGTCTTCGCGGTGGCGCCGGCCGCGGCCGAGGCTTCCGCTTCGGCGGCTTCGACCTCGGCGACTTCTTCGGCGCCGGGGGCGCCTTCGAAGGGGGTGCCGAGGTAGGCGGCGATGACGCGTTCGTCGCCCTGGACGACTTCGGCGGTGCCTTCGACGAGCTTCTCGCCCTGGACGAGGACGGAGACGCGGTCGCAGAGGTTGAAGATGAACCGCATGTCGTGCTCGATGACGAGTACGGCGATGCCCTGGTCCCGGATCGCGAAGATGAGCTCTTCGGTGACGCGGGTTTCCTGGGGGTTCATGCCGGCGGTGGGCTCGTCCAGGAGGAGGAGGCCGGGGTCGCTGGCGAGTGCGCGGGCGATCTCGAGCTTGCGCTGGTCTCCGTAGGGGAGGTTGCGCGCGAGGTGGTCGGCCTTGTCCTGGAGGCCGATGAACTCGAGGAGTTCCATGCACCGTTCGCGGCTGGCGTTCTCGGCCTTCTTGTAGCCGGGGAGGCGCAGCAGCGCGGACCAGAGGCCTTCTTTGGTCCTGGTGTGGCGTCCGACGAGGACGTTCTCCAGGACGGTCATGTTGGCGAAGAGCCGGATGTTCTGGAAGGTGCGGGCGATGCCTGCCTGGGTGACGAGGTGGGGCTTGGGCGGCAGGACGGTGCCCTTGTAGCTGACCTTGCCCTCGGTGGGGACGTAGAGGCCGGTGAGGCAGTTGAAGAAGGTGGTCTTGCCGGCGCCGTTGGGGCCGATGAGGCCGACGATTTCGCCTGCGTTGACGGTGAGGTCGACGTTGCGTACGGCGGTGAGGCCGCCGAAGCGCATGGTGACGCCGCTTGCGTCGAGGACCGCGGTGCCGGTGGTGGGTGTGGCTGTTGTCGTCATGGTGGTCACGCCCCCGCCTTCGTGGTGCCGGCGGCTGTGTCGGTGAGTGGGATGTCCGGCGGTACGTCGAGCTGGCCGGTCTCGTGGAATTCGAGCTGCTTCCTGCGGTCGGCGACGAGTCCTTCGGGGCGGAAGCGCATCAGGAGGATGAGCGCGAGGCCGAAGAGGAACAGCTGGTAGTCCTGCATGAACTGCAGCTTGGCCGGGATGAGGTAGAGCAGCGCGGCGCCGACGAGGGGTCCGCTGAGGGTTCCCATGCCGCCGAGGATGACGGCGGCGAGGAGGAATGCGGAGTTGGGCGGTACGGAGCCGGCGAACTGGTACTGCTCCGGGGTGACCGTGTAGGAGACGTGTGCCTGGACGGTTCCCGCGAGTCCGGCGAGGGTGGCGCCGAGGGCGAAGGCGAGCAGTTTGAGCCGGAAGGCGTTGATGCCCATGGCGGTGGCTGCGGTTTCGTCTTCGCGGATGGCGACCCAGGCGCGGCCGATGCGGGATTCGTTGGAGCGGCGGAACACCATGACGACGACGGCGGTGAAGACGAGCATCAGCAGGTAGTAGTTGGCGGACCTGCCGAGGGTGAAGCCGCCGATGTCGTGGCTGAGCCCGAAGTCGAACCCGAAGAGGTTGAGGTCGGGGATGCTCGGGATGCCCTGGGAGCCGTTGGTGAGGTCGGGGCCGCTGACGCCGTTGAGGGCGTTGACGGTGAGCCGGAAGATTTCACCGAATCCGAGGGTGACGATGGCGAGGTAGTCGCCGCGCAGCCGGAGTGTCGGGGCGCCGATGACGACGCCGAAGACGAGTGAGGCTGCGGCGCCGGTGAGGACTGCTGCCCAGAAGGGGAACTGGACGCCTACGGGTGACAGCGGGGAGCCGGAGACCAGGGCGGCGGCGTAGGCGCCGACGCCGAGGAAGGCGACGTATCCGAGGTCGAGGAGGCCGGCGAGGCCGACGACGACGTTCAGGCCGAGTGCGACGGTCGCGAAGATGAGGATGTTGGCGCCGATGAGGGCGTATTCCTCGTTCTGCTGGGTGAAGGGGAAGCAGAACGCTGCGACGAGTGCGGCGGCGAGGGTGACGTTGCGGTGTTTGGTGGTGAGTGCGGTGATGCGGGCGATGAGCCCGGCTCGGGTGAGTGCGGTGAAGCCGAAGGCCACGGCGATGACGTAGCCGATGAAGAGTTCGGCGTATTCGGTGTCGATGCCGTAGGTGAAGACGTACAGCGCGACGCCGAATGCTCCGGCGATGACGAGGATCTCGGCCCAGGAGGGGAGTGCCTTGGCGCGGGCCGGTGAGGGGGCGCGGAGGCTGTTGAGGAACCGGTCCAGGGTGTTGGGCCTGGCGGTGTGCTCGATGGGCTGGTCGCTGGGGAGTCCGAGTGCGGCGATGACGGCGATGATCGCGCCGATGCCGCTGATCCAGGCGCCGGGTTCCAGGTTGACGACTCCGCCGAGCTTGACGGAGATCGCGCCGATGGCGTAGCCGGTGACGCCGAGGGTTCCGAGGGCGGCGAGCCGGGTGGGGCTGTTGGTGCCGCCGGGGGTGAGCCAGCGCAGGCCGCGGATGCCGTACCCGGAGAGCGCGAAGAGCAGGGTGAGTGCTGCGCTGATCAGGGTGAGGACCTGGAGGCCGCCGGGGTATCCGGTGACGGTGAGGTCGCCGGGGAATTCGTCGGTCCAGGTCCAGGCGAGGAAGGTGCCGACGAGTGCGACGGCTGCGCCTGCGACGGTGAGGGTGCGGGCTGCCGCGGTGGGCAGCGCGAGGAGTGCGCCGGTCTGGGGCGTGGTGTTGGTTGTCATCGGTATCACGCCCGATCCGCGACGCGTTCGCCGAGTAGGCCCTGGGGTCGGATGAGGAGGACGAGGATGAGGAGGACGAATGCCCAGACGTCCTTCCAGGCTCCGCCGCCGAAGAGTTCCATGCCGGGGACCTCGCTCATGTAGCCGGTGGCGAGGGATTCGGCGACGCCGAGTACGACTCCGCCGAGCATGGCGCCGTAGATGTTGCCGATGCCGCCGAGTACGGCTGCGGTGAAGGCTTTCAGGCCCATGATGAAGCCCATGCGGAAGCCGATCTGGCCGTTCTTGAGCCCGTAGGCGACGGCGGCGACGGCTGCGAACGCGGCACCGATGGCGAAGGCCATGACGATGATGCGGTCGGTGTTGATGCCCATGAGCTTGGCGGTGTCGGGGTCCTGGGAGGTTGCCTGCATTCCGCGTCCGGCGCGGGTTTTGGAGACGAAGAGGCCCAGGGCGAGCATGCACACGGGGGCTGCGATGAGGACGAAGAGATCTCCGCGCTGGATGTTGGCGCCGAAGATCTCGATCGCTTCGCCCTTGAACTGGGGGAAGGAGCGGTCCTTCGTGGCGTCGGGGTACCACATCCATACGGCCTGCTGGAGTGCCAGGGAGAGGCCGATTGCGGTGATGAGGGGGGCGAGACGTGGCGCGCTGCGCAGTGGCCGGTAGGCGAAGCGTTCAGCGGCGACGCTGACGGCGACGGAGCACAGGACTCCGCCGGCGATCATGAGGGGTATCGCAGCCAGCAGGGAGAGTCCGGACGGAAGCCCGAGGTAGACCGTGAGGGCTCCGAAGCCCCCGATCATGAAGATCTCGCCGTGTGCGAAGTTGATGAGCTGGATGATTCCGTAGACCATCGTGTAACCGATCGCGATGAGACCGTACATCGCGCCGAGGATGAGTCCATTGGCCAGCTGTTGCGGCAGTTCGTTCACCGCAGGGCCTCCGTCGAGTGGTTCGGATATGGCACCGCGCGGGAGCGCTCGTAGCGCTCCCGCGCGGTCTGGTTGCTATGTGTGATCGAGGGTCCTTGGCGGACCTACTTCACGGCCTCGCTGAGCTTGGAGGTCCACTTGCCGCCGGTGACCTGGTAGGCGGTCATGAGGGTGTTGGTGGTGTCGCCGTACTCGTCGAAGGCGACGGGGCCGGTGACGCCTTCGAAGCTGACCTTGGCCATGGCTTCGAGGACCTTGGCGCGGGCGTCGTCGGGGAGCTTGCCGTCGTTGGCGGCGACGACTGCCTTGACGGCCTCGATGATGGCCCAGGTGGCGTCGTAGGTGCCGCCGCCGTACGCCTCGTAGGCGTCCTTGTAGCCGGCCGTCTTGTAGTCCGCGATGAACTTCTTGGCGGAGTCGAGCTCTTCGACGGGCTTGCCGACGGAGGTGGCGATGTCGCCTTCGGACTTCTTGTTGAGCTTGATGAAGTCGGCGCTGTACATGCCGTCGCCGCCCATGAGCGGGATCTGGACGCTGTCCTTGAGCTGCTGGCTCAGGGGTGCGCCGGCGGGGTACTCGCCGCCGTAGTAGACGGCCTTGGCGCCGGAGCCCTTGACCTTGGTGACGACGGAGTTGAAGTCACGGTCGTCGGGGTTGACGTGGTCGGTGCCGACGATCTTGCCGCCGAGCTCCGTGAACGTCGCCTTGAAGGAGGCGGCGAGGCCGGCTCCGTAGGGCTTCTGGTCGTCGATGAGGTAGACGTCCTTGACCTTGGCGGTCTTGAAGAGGTAGTTCGCGGCGAAGGCGCCCTGGATCGCGTCCGTGGTGGCGGTGCGGAAGTAGGCCGCGTAGGGGCGCTTCTTGTTGCCCGTCTTCCAGTCGTTGCCCTGGGTCAGCTCGGTGCCGGTGTTGGCGGGGGAGACCTGGGTGAGCTTGGCGTCCGTGAAGGGCTTCTGCATCGACTGGGCGACGCCGGAGTTCAGGGGGCCGACGACTCCGAGGACGTCCTTGTTGCCGATGAACTTCTGGGCGTTCTGCTGGCCGACGGAGGGCTGTGCCTGGTCGTCGAGGGGCTGGATCTCGAACTTGATGCCGGGGACGGTCTTGTCCTTGTTGGCGGTCTTCACCGCGAGGTCGGCGGAGTTCTTGATGCCGAGGCCCAGTGCGGAGAGGTCGCCGGTCAGGGGGGCGTCCAGGCCGATGACGACGGTCTGGGTGTCGCCGCTGCCGCTGCTCTTCTTGTCGTCGTCGCGCGACCCGCAGGCGGTGAGGGTGAGTGCTCCTGTGGTGAGCACTGCGGTGAGGATAAGCAAAGAACGGTGTCGCACGAAAGGTCCTTTCCCTGGCGCGGCCTCCTCTGCTGAGGTGCCGTGACGATCGCCGGGCCGTACTGGTGGTCAAGAAGGCTGTGCAGCAGACGCGCCCGGCGGCGCGGTGACTGGCCGTGACTCTAAGGGCAGGTGAGGGGGTGCGGGACAAGTCCGCCGATGATGTGACTGTCTTGTTATGCCATGGGGAAGGGTTGGTGGGCGCAGTGTGGACATTTACGGCTTGTGAAATGACCGCATGCTGAGAACGCGCAGCTCCGCTAAGGGGCTTGAGGCGATCTTGGTGCTGTCGCGCGAATCGGGGCGCAAGGGGCGCGGCGAGGCTGTCCCTCTGGATCGGGGATGCGGCGCGGGGCCTTTTTCGTGTATTGCACACCTGTTACGCAGTGTTACATCTGGGTGATGTGTTCGATTCGCTGCGGTGGTCGCTGTGGCTGCTGAAGTGGCTCATGGAACGTGTGCGGTGGTCAAGGGTGTTGACCGAGCGTGGTGGTCAACGTCTGCGCTCTGCTCCGGATATGGGTCTGCCCGGTCCGGAATGCGGTGCGATTTCCGGGCCGGGCAGGGGTGTTGCGGCGACGGGTTCAGCCGGCGGTGGGCGGGGGGACGTCGCGGAGCAGGCAGGTGAGGCGGGCGGTGCAGACGCGCTTGTCGTGCTCGTCGGTGATGACGATCTCGTACGTGGCGGTGGAACGGCCGCGGTGCACGGGGGTGGCGACGCCCGTGACGAGGCCGTTCCGTACCCCGCGGTGGTGGGTGCAGTTCAGGTCGACGCCGACGGCGATCTTGGTGGCGCCGCCGTGGAGCATGGTGCCGATGGAGCCGAGTGTCTCGGCGAGGACGGCGGAGGCGCCGCCGTGGAGCAGTCCGTAGGGCTGCGTGTTGCCTTCCACGGGCATGGTGCCCACGACGCGTTCGGCGGAGGCCTCGACGATCTGCACGCCCATGCGCTCGCCGAGGTGTCCGGCGGAGAAGAGGGCGGGGAGGTCGACGCCGAGTGCCGCGTACTCGTCGATGATCTCCTGGGGGAACGTGGGTGCGGTGTGCTCGCCCATGGGGTCCGGCTCCGTTCGTTCGTTGCTGTGTGCACTGTTCTTATCAGACGGCTGAGCGAACGCTTAGACGCTGGTGGGCACCGGCTTCTCAGGGCTTCTCGAAACGGACGATGACGGACTTGCTGGCCGGGGTGTTGCTGGTGTCGGCGGTGGCGTCGAGCGGGACGAGCACGTTGGTCTCGGGGTAGTACGCGGCGGCGCACCCGCGCGCGGTCGGGTAGTGGACGACGCGGAAGCCCGGTGCGCGGCGCTCGGTGCCGTCCTTCCACTCGCCGACCAGGTCGGTGTACGAGCCGTCGGCGAGCCCGAGGGCGCGGGCGTCCTCGGGGTTGACCATCACGATGCGCCTGCCGCCCTTGATGCCGCGGTAGCGGTCGTCGAGGCCGTAGATCGTGGTGTTGTACTGGTCGTGGGAGCGCAGGGTCTGCAGCAGCAGCCTGCCTTCGGGGAGCTCGGGGTACTCGACGGGTGCGGCGGTGAAGTTGGCCTTGCCGGTGGCGGTGGGGAAGCGGCGTTCGTCGCGGGGGGCGTGGGGGAGTGCGAAGCCGCCCGGGCGTGCGATGCGGGCGTTGAAGTCCTCGAAGCCGGGGACGACGCGTGAGATGCGGTCCCGGATCGTCCCGTAGTCCTTCTCGAAGTCCTCCCAGGGTGTCGTGGAGGCGGGCCCCAGGACGGCGCGGGCCAGGCGGGCGACGATCGCCGGTTCGGAGAGCAGGTGGGGGCTCGCGGGCGTGAGGTTGCCGCGGGAGGAGTGGACCAGGCCCATGGAGTCCTCGACGGTGACGAACTGCTTCCGTCCGGCCTGGACGTCCTTGTCGGTGCGGCCCAGGGTGGGCAGGATCAGGGCGCGGGTGCCGGTCACGGCGTGGGAGCGGTTGAGCTTGGTCGACACGTGCACGGTGAGCCGTGCGCGGCGCATCGCCGCTTCGGTGACGGTGGTGTCGGGTGACGCGGCGACGAAGTTGCCGCCCATGGCGAAGAAGACCTTGGCTTCGCCGTCGCGCAGCGCCTGGATGGACCGTACGACGTCGTAGCCGTGGTGGCGCGGCGAGGTGATGGCGAACTCCCTGTCCAGGGCGTCCAGGAAGGCGGCGGAGGGGCGTTCGAAGATGCCCATGGTGCGGTCGCCCTGGACGTTGGAGTGGCCGCGCACGGGGCAGACGCCGGCGCCGGGCCTGCCGATGTTGCCGCGCAGCAGGAGGAAGTTGACGACTTCGCGGATGGTCGGCACGGAGTGCTTGTGCTGGGTGAGGCCCATGGCCCAGCAGACGATGGTCCGCTCGGAGGCGAGGACCATGGCGAGCGCTTCCTCGATGTCGGCGCGGTCCAGGCCGGTGGCGGTGAGTGTCTGCGCCCAGTCGGCGGCGCGGGCCGCTTCGGCGAACTCCTCGTACCCATGGGTGTGCCGGGCGACGAAGTCGGTGTCGACGGCCCCTTCGGTGTCGAGGATCAGTTTGTTGAGCAGGCGGAAGAGGGCCTGGTCGCCGCCGATGCGGATCTGCAGGAAGAGGTCGTTGAGGGCGGCGCCCCTGATCATGCCGCGGGCGGTCTGCGGGTTCTTGAACCGCTCCATGCCGGCCTCGGGCAGCGGGTTCACCGAGATGATCTTCGCACCGGCGGCTTTGGCCTCTTCGAGGGCGGAGAGCATCCGGGGGTGGTTGGTTCCCGGGTTCTGCCCGGCGACGATGATCAGGTCGGCGTGGTGGAGGTCCTCCAGGCTGACGCTGCCCTTGCCGACGCCGATGGTCTCGGTGAGCGCGGATCCGGACGACTCGTGACACATGTTGGAACAGTCCGGCAGGTTGTTGGTGCCGAACTCGCGGGCGAAGAGCTGGAGCAGGAACGCCGCTTCGTTGCTGGTGCGGCCCGAGGTGTAGAAGAGCGCCTCGTCGGGGGAGCCGAGCGCGGTGAGTTCCTCGGCGAGGATCTGGAAGGCGCGCTCCCAGGTCACGGCCTCGTACCGGTCGGCGCCCGCGGGCAGGTACATGGGCTGCGTGATGCGGCCCTGCTGGCCGAGCCAGTAGCCGCTGCGGGTGGCCAGGTCGGCGACGGGGTGCGCGGCGAAGAAGTCGGGGGTGACGCGGCGCAGGGTCGCCTCCTCGGCGACGGCCTTGGCGCCGTTCTCGCAGAACTCGGCGGTGTGCCGCTTGTCGCCCTCGGGCCAGGCGCAGCCGGGGCAGTCGAAGCCGTCCTTCTGGTTCACCTTGAGGAGGGTCTGCGCGGTGCGCCGGACCCCCATCTGCTGCTGGGCGACGCGCAGGCTGTGGGCGACGGCGGGCAGTCCCGCGGCCGCGTGCTGGACCGCTTCGACCTGCGGCGCGTCCTGGACCGGGTCACCGGTCGGGGGCTTGGTGGCCATGGTGCTCCCCTTCGAGCGCTTGCGAACCCGCGATACGTCGTCACGCGTCGTGGCGCCCAGTCGCGTTTTCCCTGTCAGTGATGTGGCTGTCGTTCGATCCTGTCACGCACGGCCGCCGCGGCACCCGGAGGGCGGCCGGGGCGCCGCGGAGCCGGGCGTCGGGCGCGGTACAGGGGCGCCCGAGCCGTGCTCGACCGGGAGTCGAGCGGCGGCCGGTCCGGATTGTCAGCGGTCCGTGGCAGGATCGGGGGCGTGGCTGAGACGGCATCGAAGAAGACGGCAGACAACCGACCGCGCCTGCTCCTGATGGACGGGCACTCCCTGGCGTACAGGGCGTTCTTCGCCCTGCCCGCGGAGAATTTCACGACGGCGACGGGGCAGCCGACGAACGCCGTGTACGGCTTCATGTCGATGCTGGCGAACACGCTGCGCGACGAGGCGCCCACACATTTCGCGGTCGCGTTCGACGTGTCCCGCAAGACGTGGCGTGCGCAGAAGTTCCCCGAGTACAAGGCGAACCGTTCCAAGACCCCCGACGAGTTCAAGGGGCAGGTCGAGCTGATCGGCGAGCTCCTGGACGCGATGCACGCGGACCGGTTCGCGGTGGACGGGTTCGAGGCGGACGACGTCATCGCGACGCTGGCCACACAGGCCGAGGCGGCGGGCTTCGAGGTGCTGATCGTCACGGGCGACCGGGATTCGTTCCAGCTGATCACGGACAACGTGACGGTGCTGTATCCGACGAAGGGCGTCTCGGAGCTGACGCGCTTCACCCCGGAGAAGGTCCAGGAGAAGTACGGGCTCACCCCGGGGCAGTATCCGGATTTCGCGGCGCTGCGCGGTGACCCCTCGGACAACCTTCCGGGGATCCCCGGTGTGGGTGAGAAGACGGCTGCCAAGTGGATCAACGAGTTCGGGTCGTTCGCGGAGCTGGTCGAGCGGGCCGACGAGGTCAAGGGCAAGGCCGGCCAGAACTTCCGGGACCACCTGGACGCGGTGAAGATGAACCGCGTGCTGACCGAGATGGTCCGTGACGTGGAGCTGCCGAAGGTCCCGGCCGAGCTGGAGCGTGCCCCGTACGACCGCACGGCCGTCACGGGTGTGCTGGACGTCCTGGAGATCCGTAACCCGAGCCTGCGCGAGCGGCTGCTCGCCGTCGATCCGGGTGCGGAGGAGGCCGGTCCGCCGGAGCCCGCGGCCGGCATCGAGCTGGACGGAGCGGTGCTGGGCTCGGGCGAGGTCGCCCCGTGGCTGGAGGCCCATGGCGGGCAGCCGCTCGGCGTGATGACCGTCGACACCTGGTCGCTGGGTACCGGCACGGTCACGGAGGTCGCGCTCGCGGCCGCTGACGGGGCCGCCGCCTGGCTGGACCCGGCCGAGCTCGACGAGGCCGACGAGCGCGCTCTGGCCGCGTGGCTCGCGGACCCGGAGCGGCCGAAGGTCCTGCACAACGCCAAGAACGCCCTGCGGGTCTTCCCGGAGCAGGGCTGGCGGCTGGACGGCATCGCCATGGACACCGCGCTCGCCGCCTATCTCGTCAAGCCCGGCCGCCGCTCCTTCGCGCTGGACGCCCTGGCCGTGGAGTACCTCGGCCGTGAGCTGGCCCCGGCCCCCGCCTCCGACGGGCAGCTGGCCTTCGGCGCGGACGACCGCGCGGAGGCCGATGCCCTGATGGCGCAGGCCCGCGCGGTGCTGGACCTCGGGGACGCGTTCACGACGCGCCTCAAGGAGGTCGGTGCCACCGAGCTGCTGTACGACATGGAGCTGCCCACGTCGATCATGCTGGCGCGCCTGGAGCGGCACGGCATCGCCGCCGACCGGGCCCATCTGGAGGGCATGGAGCAGCAGTTCGCCGGTGCGGTGCAGCAGGCGGTGAAGGAGGCGCATGCCGCCGTGGGCCGTGAGTTCAACCTCGGCTCGCCCAAGCAGCTCCAGGAAGTGCTCTTCGGTGAGCTGGCCCTGCCGAAGACGAAGAAGACGAAGACGGGCTACACGACCGACGCGGACGCGCTGGCGTGGCTGGCCGCGCAGACCGAGCACGAGCTGCCGGTCATCATGCTGCGCCACCGGGAGCAGGCGAAGCTGCGGGTCACGGTCGAAGGCCTGATCAAGACGGTCGGGGCGGACGGCCGTATCCACACCACGTTCAACCAGACGGTCGCGGCGACGGGCCGGCTCTCCTCCACCGACCCCAACCTGCAGAACATCCCCGTCCGTACGGACGAGGGGCGGGCGATCCGCCGGGGCTTCGTCGTCGGCGAGGGTTTCGAGACGCTGATGACGGCGGACTACAGCCAGATCGAGCTGCGGGTGATGGCCCATCTCTCCGAGGACGCCGGTCTCATCGAGGCGTTCACCTCCGGCGAGGACCTGCACACGACGGTCGCCTCGCAGGTGTTCGGTGTCGAGAAGTCGGCCGTCGACGCGGAGATGCGCCGCAAGATCAAGGCGATGTCGTACGGGCTGGCCTACGGGCTCTCCGCGTTCGGGCTCTCCCAGCAGCTGAACATCGAGGCCGGGGAGGCGCGCGGTCTGATGGACACCTACTTCCTGCGGTTCGGCGGGGTGCGCGACTACCTCCACCGGGTCGTGGAGGAAGCCAGGTCCACCGGGTACACGGAGACGGTCTTCGGCCGGCGCCGCTACCTCCCGGACCTGAACAGCGACAACCGTCAGCGGCGCGAGACGGCCGAGCGGATGGCGCTCAACGCCCCGATCCAGGGGACGGCCGCCGACATCGTGAAGGTCGCGATGCTGCACGTGGACCGTGCGCTGACGGAGGCGAAGCTGACGTCGCGGATGCTGCTCCAGGTCCACGACGAAATCGTTCTGGAGATCGCGAAGGGCGAGCGGGAGCAGGTCGAGGAGATCCTGCGCCGGGAGATGTCCACGGCGGTCGAGCTCCGTGCGCCGCTGGACGTCTCCGTGGGTGTCGGCACGGACTGGGAGACGGCCGCGCACTGACGCGTCCGCCGCCCGAAAGGGGCCGCCTTCGGGGAGTGGACCCTCCTCGAAGGCGGCCCCTCAGCGCGCGTCCTCGTTCGCCGGGCGGGTCCCTGTACCGGGCCTGTCCGGCGGGCGGTGGCGCGGTGTCCGCAGCCGCATCCACGCCCCGTACAGCACGAGCCCGACCGCCAGACCCGCGCCCGCCCCGAAGCACGCGGTCGGGATGATGTCGAGCGGTGTGCTGATGTGCCCGAAGTAGGCGTACCAGCGGGCACACCGGTGGACGACACCAAGCAGCACGCACACGGCGAGCAGGACGCCCGCCCACCGGCGCTCCGCCCGGCCGAGTACCGGTACGGACTCCGGGGCGGCCGCCGGCCCGGTTTGGCGCAGGCCCGTGTACGTGAACCAGGCCAGGACGGTCAGGGCCGCGGCCGAACTCCCGTACTGGACGAACTGGAACACCGGGAATCCGCCGATGCTGTCGGTGAGCACGGGAACGAGTTCGGTGCCCCACCGGTCGTGATGGGTGAAGGCGTCCCACACGACATGCGTGCCCGCGCCGATGACCGCGGACAGGACGAACCACAGGGCCTCGGGCACGGTCGGCAGCGTTCCGGGTTCCCGCCGCCGGCCCCGTACGAAGGTGTGCACACGCCCCTGCCACGCGGTGGGCAGGAGCGCGACGAGCGGTTCGCGCAGCAGCAGCCAGAGCGCCACCAGGGCCGAGGCGATGGCCACGTCCACCGTGAACACCCCCCACACCGCGTGGGTGACCGCGCCGAATTCCATCGCCCCGGGAACGGCCGTGTCCGCGAAGTAGGTCATGTCGGGTGCGAACGAACCGGCGACGAGTGCGGAGGCGACCAGCGGGCCGCGTCCCGTCCCTGACCGGCGGATGCCCGGAAGTACGGCTGCGGCGTGGCTGAGCGTGAACGGCATGACGGCAAGTATGCGTGAGCACCTGTCACCTGCCCGAACCTTCCGTGCAAGGTGCCGACAGCTTCGTGAAAAGTCGGTAAGAACCGGTCATGTGCCAGTGTTCGGGCCGCGCAAGTTGCCGTAGGGTCGCCTGAGTCCTAGCGCTGGGGAGAGCGCGAACAGCCGTCGACGGGGAGGGACCAGAACGTATGGCAGCGCAATTCGGCCGACGGCTTCGCAGGGGGGCCACCACCACCGCGGTGGCGGCAGTCGCCGTCGCGGCCCTATCCGCCTCGCAGGCTCCCGGTGCCCCGCTCGCCGAAGGCGGTGACCCGGCGGCGTCCGGTTCCGCGTCGCCCGGCGACAGCGCGGCCACCGGCAACTCGCCGTACTACACGGACCTGCCGCCGCTCAACACGCCCAACAAGCCCGGTTCGTCCGTCAATCTGCCGGTCACGGGCAGTGCGGAAGCGGGCATACCGGCCTCGATCCTGGCGGCGTACAAGAAGGCCGAGCAGGACCTCGCGAGCACCGACGCGGCCTGCGCCCTGCCGTGGCAACTCCTCGCAGCGATCGGCAAGGTCGAGTCCGGCCAGGCCCGCGGCGGCAAGGTCGACGCCAACGGCACCACGTTCTCCCCGATCCTCGGCCCGGCCCTCAACGGCCAGGGCTTCGCGCTGATCAAGGACACCGACGGCGGAGCGTACGACGGGGACTCCACCCACGACCGCGCGGTCGGCCCCATGCAGTTCATCCCGCAGACCTGGGCCACCTGGGGCCAGGACGGGAACGGCGACGGACGCAAGGACCCCAACAACATCTACGACGCGGCGCTGGCCGCAGGGCGCTACCTCTGCGCGGGCACCCGCAACCTGGCCGTCGCGGCCGACCTCGACAAGGCGGTGCTGAGCTACAACCACTCGACGGAGTACCTGCGGACGGTGCGCTCCTGGTTCGAGTTCTACAAGCGCGGCACCCACGAGGTCCCCGACGGTACGGGCGTCCTCCCCTCGGGCAACACCAGCGGCTCCGGCTCGTCGCCGGACCCCGGCCCGTCCCCGTCCGGGACGGGCGGCAGCGGCGCGACCCCGAGCCCCTCGCCGACCCCGCCCAAGCCGGGCGGCAGCGGTACGCCCAGCCCCTCGCCGACGCCGCCGCCCGGGACGACACCGCCTCCCACGCCGACCCGGACGCTGGGCAGCCTCGAGAACGCGGGCACCGGCCCCCTCGCCGCCACGGCGGGCGAGGCGTTCACCGAGCGCGTCAAGGTGAAGGCCAGGGACACGCTCGGCTCGCCCCTCGCCAAGACCTCGGTCACCTTCACGATCACCGGCGACACCGACACCCGCTTCTCCGGCGGGCGGAGCACGGTCTCGTTGCCCACCGCGGCCGACGGCACCGTCACCGCGCCCGTCCTCAACGCGGGTGAGAAGACCGGCGAGTTCAAGGTGACGGCCGTGGCCGGCACCAGCAAGCCGCGCGTCCTCACCTACACGGCGGCCGTCGCCGCCCGGCAGGCCGACAAGATCGCCCGGACCGACGAGAAGGCCCTGACGGCCGCCCCCGGCGCCGAGTTCGCCGACACCGTCGAGGTCAAGGCGACGTACAAGGGCATCGCCGTGGCGGGCACCGCCGTCACCGCAACGATGATCACCGACGGCGAGACACCGGCCGAGAACGACAAGGGCCCCCACTTCAAGGACGCGGACGGCAACGCGGTCAGGACCCTGACAGACCTGAAGACGGGCGACGACGGAGTCCTGAAGCTCCCGAAGATCTTCGCCGACGACACGGCGGGCACCTTCCTGCTGCGTCTCACCACCGCGAGCGGCGCCACGCTGGTCGTAGAACTCAAGGTCGAGGCGCCCGCTGCCGAGGTTCCCGCCGCCTGACCCGGACCGCCTGCACAGCAGCCCCCTGCCGCACCTGCCGCAGGGGGCTGCCGCGTACCGGACGCGGCGCCTACTCGCGCCGCAGCCGGGCCGAGGTGAAGCGCGTCGCCTCCACCGTCGTCGGATCCTCGGGCCACGGGTGCTTCGGGTACCGGCCGCGCAGCTCGGCCCGCACCGCCTTGTAGCCCTCCCGCCAGAACGACGCCAGATCCGCCGTCACCGCCGCGGGCCGCCCGGCGGGGGAGAGCAGATGCACCAGGACGGGCACCCCGGCCACCCGGGGCGTCTCCCGCAGCCCGAACAGCTCCTGGAGCTTCACCGCGAGGACCGGCTGCTCGCCGCCGTACTCCACCCTGATCCTCGACCCGCTCGGCACCGCGATCCGCTCCGGGGCCAGCTCGTCGAGCCGGGCGGCGTCGCCCGTCGCCCACGGCAGCAGCCGCCGCACCGCCTGCCCGGCATCGATCCGCGCCAGGTCCGAGCGCCGCCGCGCCCGCGACAGTTCGGGCTCCAGCCACTCCTCGGTACGCGACAGCAGTGCGCCGTCCGACACATCGGGCCACGGAGCGCCCAGCTCCCGGTACAGGAACGCGAGCCGCAGCCGCAGCTGCTCGCTGTCCCGGGTCCACCGCAGCAGCCCCGTGCCCTCGCGCCGCAGACCGTCCAGCAGCGCGCCGCGCACCAGTCGGGGGTCCGGCTGCCTCAGCGCGCGCACCGACAGCTCGACGGCCCCGAGCCGCTCCACGGAACGGGCCACCACATCGCCGTCCACCCAGCGGACCTCCTCGCCGGAGAACCGCAGATGCCCGGCCGCCAGCCGCGCCGTGTCCTCGTCGACGACCGCCGCCAGGCGCACCCGGGCGGACGCCGAGTGCGCGGGGCGGTCGGCGACCGCGACGGCCAGCCACGGTGCGCTGCGCAGCCGCGAGCCCTCCCGGAGCTCCGCCCCGGTCCCCGACGCCATCAGGAACGCCCCCTCGCCCCGGGCCCGCGCCACCCGCTCCGGGAACGCCAGCGCCGCCACCAGTCCCGCGGCCGCGTCGTCCGACCCCGTACCCGGGCCGGCGGTGCTGCCGAGCGAGGACGACAGCCGCCGCACCTCCTGCCGCCAGCGCGCCGCGTAACCGTCGCCGCCCCGCCGCGCGGTGCGCAGCGCTGCCGCCAGATCGTCCCCGTACTCCCGCGGCGGCTCCTCGCTCAGCAACGCCACGACCTCCGAGGCCCGGCGCCCGCCCACCTCGTCCGCACCGTCCAGCAGCGCCCGCGCGAGGCGCGGGTGCAGGCCCAGGCGGGACATCCGCACGCCCCGGTCCGTCACCCGCCCCGACGCGTCCACCGCGCCCACCGCGGTCAGGACCTCCCGTGCCGCGCCCATCGCCCCGGCCGGCGGCGGATCCAGCAGGGCGAGCCCGGAGGCGTCGGGATCGCCCCAGCACGCCGCCTGCAGCGCGAACGCGGCCAGATCGGCCACCTTGATCTCCGGGGACGGGAACCGGGCCAGCCGCCCGTCCTCGGCCTGCTCCCAGCAGCGGTACACGGCGCCCGGCGCCTCACGCCCGGCCCGGCCCGCGCGCTGCCGTCCGGCCGCCTGGGACGCCCGCACGGTCGTGAGCGCGCTCAGTCCCCGCGCATGGTCGGTACGCGGCTCCCTGGCCAGCCCGGAGTCCACGACGACCCGCACCCCCGGCACCGTCAGCGACGACTCCGCCACGGAGGTCGCGAGCACCACCCGGCGCCGCCCCTGCGACGACCCCGCGAGCACCGCGTCCTGCACGGCCGCGGGTGCCCGGCCGTGCACCTGGAGCACCTCGGCACCCACTCCCGCGAGCTGCCCGGCCACCCGGCCGATCTCCCCGACGCCGGGCAGGAAGCACAGCACGTCGCCCTCACGCTCGGCGAGCGCGCGGCGCACCACGGCGGCCACGTGCGTCAGCAGTGCCGGATCGACCCTCATTCCGTGCGGCGGGCGCACGGACCCGGCCGGCGGCGCCCAGACCACCTCGACCGGGTGGGACACCCCCTGCGCCTCGATCACGGGAGCGCCGCCCAGCAGACGGGCCCAGCCCTCCGCGTCCGTCGTCGCCGACGCGGCGACCAGCCGCAGGTCCGGCCTGATGGCCTCCCGCACGTCGAGGAGGAACGCGGCGACCGTGTCGGCGTCCAGATGGCGCTCGTGGCACTCGTCGATGATCACGACATCGACGCCTGCCAGCTCCTGGTCGCGCTGCAGCCGCTGGAGCAGCACGCCGGTGGTCACGACCTCGACCACCGTGTCGCGCCCCACCACCCGTTCCCCGCGCACGGTGAAGCCGACGCGGCCGCCCGGCTGCTCACCGATCAGCCAGGCCATCCGCCGTGCCGCCGCCCGGGCCGCGATCCGCCGAGGCTCGGCGACCACCACCCGGCGCACCGGACCGCCGCCGGTGAGGCCGGCGAGCACCAGGGGTACGAGGGTCGTCTTGCCGGTCCCGGGCGGTGCGCAGAGCACCGCGACCCCCCGGTCGTCGAGTGCCCGCTCCAGGGCGGGCACAGCGGTGCGTACGGGCAACTGGCCGAGGGCGTCGGTACGGATCACGCCCCCAGTCTCGTACGCCGGCCCCTCACCAGGTCCGGCGGTCCCGCTCGCACACGAAGATCGCGGTCCCGGGGATGAGGTTGCCGCGCAGGGGGGACCAGCCGCCCCACTCCTGGTTGTTCCAGGCGGGCCACTCGGGCTCCACCAGGTCCGTGAGCCGGAAGCCGCCCGCCACCACGTCGCGTACCCGGTCGCCGAGGGTCCTGTGGTGCTCCACGTACACGGCGTCGCCGCGCTCGTCCTGCTCCACGTAGGGGACCCGGTCGAAGTAGGAGGCGGCGACCGAGAGCCCCTCGGGGCCCGGCTCGTCGGGAAACGCCCAGCGGACCGGGTGCGTCACCGAGAAGACCCAGCGGCCCCCGGGCCGCAGCACCCGGTGCACCTCGCGGAACACCTGTACGGGGTCGGCGACGAAGGGCACCGCCCCGTAGGCGGAGCAGGCCAGGTCGAAGGAGCCGTCCCGGAACGGGAGCCTGCCCGCGTCGGCCTCCACGAGGGGGACGTCGTCGCCGATCCGCAGCGCGTGCTGGAGCTGGCGGTGCGAGAGGTCCAGGGCCACCGGACGGGCGCCCTGGGCCGCCAGCCAGCGCGAGCACTGGGCCGCGCCGGCGCCGATCTCGAGGATGTCCAGGCCCTTCAGCCCGGAGGCGGGGCCCAGCAGAGCCGCCTCGGCCTCGTCGAGGCCCTCCGGGCCCCAGACGAAGCGGTCGTCCCCCAGGAAGGTCCCGTGGTCGCTCTGGTACTCGTCGGCGTTCCGGTCCCACCAGCCGCGACTTGCCCGGCTGCTCTCCGATTCCCCGGCCTCCCGGCGAGTCGCTTCAGGTTCGGACCCGTGGATCTCTTGGCTCATCGTGCCCGTCGTTGTAGTTTGCCTTCACCCGCCGCACGCGGTGCCCGCCCGGGCTGTACGGGTGAGTACGGCCGCGCGCGTGCGGAACGGTGCCGTGGCCGATGTGGCCTCGGACAACATGAGTTGTGCCGGGAATGGGGCGTTGTGCCCCGCGTGTGCGCCTTCGCGCATTGACCACTTCCGGCTGCCCCCGTATGCTACAAGTTGCGCCGCGAGCCTGCGCGCTTCAGACCTAGCAGGCCGCGCTCGCGTCTGTCGTATGTCCCCTCGGTTGTCGGGGCGCCTTCCGGATTCGGTTGGGTGCTCTCAAGGCTGTCCGGCTTCTTCAGAGGCGATACGGGCTTACGGCGTAGCAGTAACTTCGACTCTCTGTCCGTACCGGAGCCCTTTCCCACATGACGAGCAGCACCGAGACCACCGCCACCACTCCGCAGGTTGCGGTCAACGACATCGGCGACGCGGACGCGTTCCTCGCGGCGATCGACGAGACGATCAAGTACTTCAACGATGGCGACATCGTTGACGGCGTCATCGTCAAGGTTGACCGGGACGAGGTTCTCCTCGACATCGGTTACAAGACCGAAGGCGTCATCCCGAGCCGCGAGCTCTCGATCAAGCACGACGTCGACCCGAACGAGGTCGTCAAGGTCGGCGACGAGATCGAGGCCCTGGTTCTCCAGAAGGAGGACAAGGAAGGCCGCCTGATCCTCTCGAAGAAGCGCGCTCAGTACGAGCGTGCCTGGGGCACCATCGAGAAGATCAAGGAAGAAGACGGCATCGTCACCGGTACCGTCATCGAGGTCGTCAAGGGTGGTCTCATCCTCGACATCGGCCTCCGTGGCTTCCTGCCGGCGTCCCTCGTCGAGATGCGTCGTGTCCGCGACCTCCAGCCCTACGTGGGCAAGGAGCTCGAGGCCAAGATCATCGAGCTGGACAAGAACCGCAACAACGTGGTCCTGTCCCGCCGCGCCTGGCTCGAGCAGACCCAGTCCGAGGTGCGCCAGACGTTCCTCACGACCCTGCAGAAGGGTCAGGTCCGCTCCGGCGTCGTCTCCTCGATCGTCAACTTCGGTGCCTTCGTGGACCTGGGTGGCGTCGACGGTCTCGTGCACGTCTCGGAGCTCTCCTGGAAGCACATCGACCACCCCTCCGAGGTTGTCGAGGTCGGCCAGGAAGTCACCGTCGAGGTTCTCGACGTGGACATGGACCGCGAGCGTGTCTCCCTGTCGCTCAAGGCGACGCAGGAAGACCCGTGGCAGCAGTTCGCCCGTACGCACCAGATCGGGCAGGTCGTCCCCGGTAAGGTCACCAAGCTCGTTCCCTTCGGTGCGTTCGTGCGCGTCGACGAGGGCATCGAGGGCCTGGTCCACATCTCCGAGCTGGCCGAGCGCCACGTGGAGATCCCGGAGCAGGTCGTCCAGGTCAACGACGAGATCTTCGTCAAGGTCATCGACATCGACCTCGAGCGCCGTCGCATCAGCCTCTCGCTGAAGCAGGCCAACGAGGCCTTCGGTGGCGACCCGGCTTCGGTCGAGTTCGACCCGACGCTGTACGGCATGGCCGCGTCGTACGACGACCAGGGCAACTACATCTACCCCGAGGGCTTCGACCCCGAGACCAACGACTGGCTCGAGGGCTTCGAGGCTCAGCGCGAGGTCTGGGAGACCCAGTACGCCGAGGCGCAGACGCGCTTCGAGCAGCACCAGGCCCAGGTCATCAAGTCCCGCGAGGCCGACGAGGCCGCTGCTGCCGAGGGCGCTGCTGCCCCGGCCGCCGGCGCCCCGGCTGCCTCCGGCGGCAGCGGTGGCGGCGGCTCGTACTCCTCGGAGTCCGACGACAACTCCGGCGCCCTGGCGTCGGACGAGGCGCTGGCTGCCCTGCGCGAGAAGCTGGCCGGTGGCCAGAGCTGACGCTCTGACCCCAGTCGCTCATCGGCCGTAGAGCTGTAGAGCTTGTCGGTAAGGCCCGCTCCCTTCGGGGGGCGGGCCTTACTCGTGTCCGCGAGCGCACGCATCGGGACCGGGGGACGGCCCGAAACGGCTCTACGGGGTGACGGCGATGTTCGTCAGTCCCTTGCCGCCGGTGACCGTGTTGTCGCTGTGGACGGTCGTGCGGCACGTGGAGCTCTGGTTGGTGACGTTGACGGCGAGCTGCTTGTCGCCGCCGGCGCCGGTCAGGTCCGAGGCGTTGTTGCGGAACACCGTGCCGCAGCCCCAGCCGCTCTGCTGGGTGTGCGTCTCGTACCCGTTGTTCGTCGTACGGGAGCCCTTGTTGTCCTGGACCAGGACGTCGTTCCCCTTCACGTCGACCCAGGAGTCGTCGTAGTTGGCACCGGTCAGCCCGCTGCCGTCGAAGGTGTTGCCGATGATCCGCGCCCCGGTGGTGCCTTCCTTGATGTCGATGTTCTCGCCGCCGACGCCGGGCCCGATGACGTTGTCGAGGATCTGCACCGCGTCACTGCGGTCGGACAGATCGCCCGCGGACCCGACGTACACGCCCTCGCCCATGCCACGACCGTCGTGCCCCGTGTCGTAGATCCGGGAGTTCTTGATGACGCCGTCCCTGCTGGACTTGCGGAAGTGGACGCCTTCCATGTCGAGGTCGTACACGGTCACGCCGTCGATGACGACACCGGTGGCGGCGTCGGCCATGATCCCCTTCTGGCCGCCGGTGACGGTGATGCCCCGCACGGTCCAGTAGGACGCGCCGTTCAGGTGGAGTCCGTAGCCGCCACCCGCGGTGAGGACCGCCTTGTCGGAGCCGGTGAGTGTGATCCGGGCGGAGGGGGTGGCGGCGGCGGTCGCCTTGAAGTTGCCCGTGTACGTGCCGTCGGCGAGCCGGATCGTGTCGCCGGGGGCCGCGGCGGTGAGGGCCGCCTTGAGCTGGGCCGCTGTGGTCACGTCGATGACTGCCTCCGCCGACGCGCTGCTGGCGGAGGCGAGGGACAGGCCTCCGGCGGCGAGCGCGGTGGCCAGCAGGGCGGGGAGCAGTGTGCGGGTGCGCATGGGGGTGCCTTCCCGTCGAAGGGTTCAGAGGTTCCCGCGAAGATACGCGTTCTTGTACATGAACCTGGGGCGAGCTTCTGAATCTGCTGCCCAGTGACGCTAGGGATGAGATGTGGCCATGTCAAGGTCTGGACCATTGCCCACCGGGGTGGTGAACGGAGGGAAACCTGCGGGATACACGAGTAACTGACGGCCCGTAACAAGCGCTTGCCAAGATCCCGGCAACCTCAGGAACGAAGGTGAGCCAGGACATGACATATACGTCGAACACCTCGCGCGACGCGCATACCTCCCCCGTGGCGGCCGGTGCCAGCCGTCGGAGTTTTCTGCGCAACGTAGGCATCACCGGCGGCGCGGGTGCCATGTTCGCCACCATGGGAGCGCTCGGTCTCGCGCCCACCGCCCAGGCCGCAGGCCGGGAACCCGCCTTCCGGGCGCCGAGCAAAGGGGACTTCACCCTCAAGGGGAGAGCGGCGGCGAAGGTCGTCGTGGTCGGCGGAGGCATCGCCGGTCTGGCCGCCGCGTACGAACTGGGAAAGGCGGGCTACGACTGTACGGTCCTGGAGGCCCGGGGCCGCACGGGCGGTCGTAACTTCACCGTGCGCGGCGGGGACTCGACCACCGACACGTACGGCAACAAGCAGACCGCGAAATTCCACGACGGCCAGTACATGAACGCCGGTCCCGGCCGGATTCCGCAGTGGATGGTCACCCTCGACTACTGCCGTGAACTCGGCGTACCTGTTGAGGTGTTCACCAATGTGAACGCCAATGCCTATATATACAACGAAACGGCGGGCATGAAGGCCCCGGTGCGCTACCGCACCGCGAAGGCCGACGTGTACGGCTACGTCGCCGAACTCCTCGCGAAGGCCACCGACAAGGGCGCACTCGACCGGCAGATCACCGTCGAGGACCAGGAGCGGCTCCTGGAGTTCCTGAAGGACTTCGGGGACATCGGCGACAGTCTCGACTACACCGGAAGCCCGCGCCGCGGCTTCCGTGTCGACCCGGCGGCGGCCGGCACCCCGGGCGAGGAGCTCGGCTCCGTACCCACCGCGTCCGAGGTGTTCGCGAGCGGCGTCGGACGGTACTTCTCCTTCGAGTTCGAGTACGACCAGGCCATGCTGATGTTCCAGCCGGTCGGCGGCATGGACCGGATCCCGGCCGCGCTCACCCGGGCCGTCGGGGAGCGCCGTATCAGGACGGGCGCGGCGGTCACCGACATCACCGACACGGCGCACGGCGTCACCGTGACCTACACCCAGTCCGGACGCACCCGGACCATCGACGCCGACTACTGCATCGCCGCGCTGCCGCCCAACATCCTCGCCAAGACCGCTCACAACCTCGGTCCCGCCGTCCAGACCGCGCTGGAGGCGTGCAAGCCGTCCTCGGCCGGGAAGATCGGTCTGGAGTACCGCAGCCGGTGGTGGGAGAGCGACCACCGGATCTACGGCGGCATCACGGAGACGGACCTGGACCTGTCCCACATCTGGTACCCGTCCTACGGTCACAACGGGGACCGGGGGCTCGTCATCGGGTACTACAACTACGGTTCCCAGGCCGACTCGTACGCCGCGCTCGCCCCGCGGGAGCGTGAGGCGCGCGCCGTCGCCCAGGGGGTCAAGATCCACGGCGAGAAGTACCGCACGGAGCTCTCCTCGTCGTTCTCCCACCACTGGCGCCAGACCCCCTACCTGGAGGCCGCCTGGCACTCACTCTCCGGTGGCCCCGACGCTCCGGCCTTCGCACCGCTCAACGAGGCCGCGGGGCACGTCTACTTCGCCGGTGACTACCTCAGCCACACGGACGCCTGGCAGCACGGGGCCTTCACGTCCGCGCGGAAGGCGGTCACCGCGCTCCACAGCCGTGTTCTGACGTAACGGCCGCGAAAGGGGCGCGGGCGGGAATGCCGGTGCCGTGCGGGGTGTTCTTGTCGAGGAACACGAGGAGGAGCGGTAACCGTGCCTGATCCGCAGAGTTTGTACGAATGGGAGCCGAAGGGCCTGGCCGTCGTCGACATGGCGCTCGCCCAGGAGTCGGCCGGCCTGGTCATGCTCTACCACTTCGACGGATACATCGACGCGGGCGAGACCGGCGAGCAGATCGTCGACGGCGTGCTCGAGACGCTGCCGCACCAGATCGTGGCCCGCTTCGACCACGACAGGCTCGTGGACTACCGCGCACGGCGCCCGCTGCTGACCTTCAAGCGGGACCGCTGGACGGCCTTCGAGGCACCGACGCTGGACGTGCGCGTGGTCCAGGACGCGACGGGCGCACCGTTCCTGCTGCTGTCCGGCCCCGAGCCGGATGTGGAGTGGGAGCGGTTCGCCGCCGCGGTCGAGCAGATCGTCGAGCGGCTCGGCGTCCGTCTCGCGGTCAACTTCCACGGCATCCCGATGGGCGTCCCGCACACCCGCCCGGTCGGAATAACCCCGCACGGCAACCGCACCGACCTCATGCCGGGTCACCGCAGCCCGTTCGACGAGGCACAGGTCCCCGGCTCCGCCGAGGCGCTCGTCGAGTACCGGCTGATGGAATCGGGCCACGACGTCCTCGGCGTCGCCGCCCACGTCCCGCACTACGTCGCCCGGTCCTCGTACCCGGACGCGGCCCTGACCGCGCTCGAGGCGATCACCGCCGCGACCGGCCTGGTCCTGCCGAGCGTCGCGCACGGTCTGCGCACAGAGGCACACCGCACCCAGACCGAGATCGACCGGCAGATCGGCCAGGGCGACGAGGAGCTCGTCTCGCTCGTCGAGGGGCTCGAGCACCAGTACGACGCGGTGGCGGGCTCCGAGACGCGTCGCAATCTCGTGGCGGAGCCGGTCGACCTGCCGTCGGCGGACGAGATCGGCCTCGAGTTCGAACGTTTCCTGGCCGAGCGCGAAGGTGACTCCTGAGGGCGGCTCCCGGCCGCACACAGGACACCTCTAGGCTCGGCGCATGCTGAAAGTGGGCCTGACCGGCGGGATCGGCGCCGGCAAGAGCGAAGTGTCACGGCTGCTCGTGAGCTACGGAGCCGTACTGATCGACGCCGACCGGATCGCGCGTGAGGTCGTCGAGCCCGGCACACCCGGGCTCGACGCCGTCGTCGAGGCCTTCGGGCCCGGGATCCTCACCCCGCAGGGCACCCTGGACCGGCCGGCACTCGGCGCGATCGTCTTCGCCGACTCCGAGCGCCTGGCCACGCTGAACGCCATCGTCCACCCACTCGTCGGCGCCCGGTCCGCGGAGCTGGAGCGGGCGGCCGGACCCGACGCCGTCGTCGTCCACGACGTCCCCCTCCTCACCGAGAACGGCCTCGCCCCGCTGTACGACCTGGTCGTGGTCGTGGACGCGACCCCCGGGACGCAGCTCGACCGGCTCGTCACGCTGCGCGGGATGACCGAGTCCGACGCGCGCGCCAGGATGGCCGCGCAGGCCACCCGCGAGGAACGAAAGGCCGTCGCCGACCTGGTCGTCGACAACGACGGGCCGCTGGAGGCACTGGAGCCGCAGGTCCGTGCCCTGTGGTCGGAACTGACCGCGCGGGCCGCCGGAGGCTGAGCCCGCGCCGGGGACGGAATACGAGGATCCGGCCGGGCGTTGAAGTGCCCCGGACGTTGAAGTACCGCAGCCGAGGGGAAGGATGCCGGCATGCCCGAGCGAAACCCGGAAACCCATGTCATCGACTTCCGTGCGGCGGAACAGCTCCTCGCGGCGCGGGATCCGAGAGGTGCGGTGAAACTCCTCGACTCGGTGATAGCCGCCCATCCGGAGAACACGGCCGCCCGGCTGCTGCGTGCGCGGGCCTTCTTCGCCGCCGCTCAACTCCGCCCGGCCGAGCTCGAGTTCGAGCTGGTCCTGGAGCGGGAGCCGGACAACGCCTTCGCGCACTTCGCCCTGGCCCGCACCTTCCAGCGCGCCGGCCGCCCCGAGCAGGCCACCCGCCACTTCCGGCTGGCCGCGGCGCTCGACCCGAATCCGGAGTACCTCGAGGCAGCCCGCTTCGACAAGGCCCCCTGACCCGCCCCTCCGTGCTCAGCGGCCGAGCCCGTCCCGCTCGTCGCGGTCGGGCTCGTACGGCGGGACGTCCCTGCCCGGCTGGTAGTGCGGACCCTGACGGATGTGGTGGACGACGAAGCAGAAGTCCGTGACCGTCACGACGAGAAGCACGCCGCACGCCGCCGCCCAGCCGGCGCGTCCGGTCAGCACGAAGGCCGTCAGGCCGAAAGCGGCCCAGATCATCCCCCATAGACTCAGCCAGAGCCGCATCCGCAGGGGACTGCGGGCGGTGGACGGTTCACTTCCGGTACGCATCGGCATCGCCTCTCCTCCAGCATGAACCCGGCGTGCGGCGTACGGAAACCGATGCCGGAGGACGAAGGGGAGCGGACTGTGGACGCCAGGGAACAGGGAAACTCCATCGGGGCAGGGGCGGCGTGGGGTGACGTCGTCGCCCGGCGGGCCCGGGTGCGCGGCGCCCTGCTGGGCGGCGCCGTCGGGGACGCCCTGGGGAACCCCGTCGAATTCCTCTCGCTCGGCGGCATCCGCCGCGCCTACGGGGAGCGTGGAGTGCGGGAGCCCGTCGCGGACGCGGACGGGGTCGTCGGGCGGATCACGGACGACACCCAGATGACGCTGTTCACGGTCGAAGGGCTGATCAGGGCCCATGCCAGGGCCAGGTCGAAGGGGGTCGGCGGCTCCGAGACCGCCCTCGTACGCCATGCCTACCTGCGCTGGCTCGACACCCAGAACCACCCCTCTCCGCCGACGCGGGGCGGGGAGAACGCCGTACGGACCGGATGGCTCAGGCAGCAGCCCTGGCTGTACGCGCGCCGGGCGCCCGGCAACGCCTGTCTGACAGGGCTCGCGGCCGGCCACGTCCCCGGTACCGACGCACCGCTCGATCTGCCCGGCCCCGTCAACCCGCACTCCAAGGGCTGCGGCACGGTGATGAGGTCCGCACCCTTCGGGCTGCTCGGAGCCGACGCGCCCAGGGGATTCGAACTGGCCGCCCGGTGCGCGCAGATCACCCACGGCCACCCCACCGGTGCGTACGCGGCAGGAGCGCTCGCCGCGATCGTCACCCATCTGCTGGAGGGCGACTCCCCGGCGGGCGCCGTCCTGCGGGCCATGGATCTGCTGGCCCGCCACCGCGGCCACGAGGAGACGACGGCCGCGCTGCGAGCCGCCGTCGACCTGGCCGCCCGCGGCCGGCCGACCGCCGAGCGGGTGGAGTCGCTGGGGGCGGGGTGGGTCGCCGAGGAAGCCCTCGCCATCGCCGTCTACTGCGCGCTGGTGCTGCCGGGCCCCGGCGATGTGGCCGAGGCGCTGCTGCTCTCCGTCAACCACTCGGGCGACAGCGACTCCACGGGCTCGGTCTGCGGCAATCTGCTCGGCGCGCACCACGGGGACGTGGCGCTGCCGGCCTCCTGGCTCGCCCCCACGGAGGGCAGGGCCGTGATCGCGGAGCTTGCCGACGACCTGTGCATGGAGCTCGAGCAGCCCGTGGTGTGGCCCGACGGCCGCTATCCGCAGTACTGACGGGCACCGCCCGCGACCGTCCGGGGAACGGGGCCCGGCTGCCGTGCGTTCGGCCGGGTATGAGCGGACGACTGATACGTGAGGGACATTCGGGTACGGGGCCGGGCTCCATCACACCGGACGGCTGCGCGGTCGAGCTGTACGCGCGGCTGTCCGCCGGGAACGAACCGGATGTGATCGAGGCGGCCGTGCCCGCCGGAGCGAGCATTCTCGAACTGGGCTGCGGGGCGGGCCGGGTGACGCACCCACTGGCCGAACGCGGCTTCGTGGTGACCGCCGTGGACGAGTCGGCGCAGATGCTGGGACACGTCAGAGGCGCACGCACGGTGCGGAGCTCCATCGAGTCGCTCGACCTCGGCGACGAGAGGTTCGACGTGGTCATGCTCGCGTCGTTCCTGGTGCACACGAGTGACCACCGCGTCCGGGAAGGGCTGTTGCGGACCTGCCGCAGGTACGTCAAGGACGGCGGCGCCGTACTTCTCCAGCGCGAGGGTGCCGACTACCACACCAATCTGCCGCGGGAACGGGAGGACGAGGCCGCGGGCTGCACCATACGCGTCGTGTCGGCGGAGCCCTTGGGCGACGGGGTGTACGAGGTGCGTGCCGAGTACGTGTTCGAGGACGCGCGGTGGACCCAGACGTTCCGGTCGCGGGAACTGTCCCCCGGGCAGTTCGAGGCCTGTCTCGAAGCGGCCGGACTGACCGTCGACCGCTACCTCACCGATGACGGCGTCTGGGTGCTCGCCCGCCCCAAGTAGCCAACGGATCAAGTGAATCCGGGGTCCGGGACGCGATGAGTTCCGGACCCCGGCAGGGTCTACCCCTCTGTAAGCGCCGGGAAGGCGAAGCGGCAGGTCCGCCCCCGCCCCGGCGCACGTCATCCACGACGCCCTCCGAGGAGACCCTCATGTCCGAAACCAGTGCTGCCGCCGCTTCCCCCGCCGCACCGGCCACCGCGTCGCCGCGCCGCAGCCGGGCTTCCGTCGTCCTGACGGCGGCCCGGATCGTCCTCGCGCTCTTCTTCGGGCTGAGCGCGGTGCCCAAGCTCATCGCCCACGAGTCCGCGGTGGAGTCCTTCGACCGCATGGGCTGGAGCAGCGGCGCGATGTACACGATCGGCGGCCTGGAGCTGGTCGGCGCCGTCGCCCTCCTGATCCCCCTGCTGTCCGGGGTGGCCGCCATGGCCTTCGCCGGGCTGCTCGCCGGGGCTGCGATCGTGCAGCTGACGCTGCTGGACCCTCCGAACGCGGTCATGCCGGCGCTGCTCATCGCCGTGGTCGTCCTGATCGCCCGGGACCGGAGGGAGCGTACGGCGGAGCTGGTCGCGCTGCTCCGGGGGCGCGGCCGTTCGCGGCGCCGCGGTCAGTGAACGAACCTGTAGCTGCGCCAGGGCAGGCTGCGCGGGGAGTTCGCGTCGGTCAGCGTGGTGGCGACGTAGGTGGTGCCGGCGCCGGTGCAGTCGCGGGTGCGGTACAGGATCATGTCGATCAGGGTCCTGTTGGCGACCTCGTTGGCGCCGGCGGGCGCCATCCGGTGGCAGCCGTTCACCGAAGGGCTGTTCACGCTGATGACCCTGTCCCGCTCGGTGGTGTAGATGACCGGTCCGACCGCGGTGCGCCCGAGGCCGGAGCAGCCCGTGAGGCCGAGAGTGAGCAGGGCCGCGCCGACTGCGACGCCGGTGTGTCGGCGGCGTCGGCGGCGGTCGGTGGCGGTCGCGGTCGCGGTGACGGACATGGGCGGGTCCTCGTCTGCTCGTCCGGCTCATCGGTACGGCACAAAGACGTGCTGGTGCTGGTCACCCTGCCTGTTGCGCGGAGCCCCGGCACCCGGTGCGCGGCCGGTCGGGCCACTGACACCCGGACAGAGGTTCGACGGGTGCGCATACCGGGCATACCGTGGTAATAGGGCGTGATGGACGGGTGCTGGAACGCACTCTCGGATGCAGGGGGCCGTGATGGTCCAGGAGCTGGTGATCGCAGCGGTGGCGGCGGTCTCGGGCGCGGCGGTGTACGGAATGGCCGCGGCCCGGGTGGTCAAGCAGTACGAACGTGGAGTGGTGCTCCGGCTCGGCAGGCTCCACGACCGTGTGCGACCGCCGGGATTCACCATGATCGTTCCGGGTGTGGACCGGCTCCGCAAGGTGAACATGCAGATCGTGACGATGCCGGTGCCCGCGCAGGACGGCATCACGCGGGACAACGTGACGGTCCGGGTGGACGCCGTCATCTACTTCAAGGTGGTGGACCCGGCGAGCGCGGTGATCGCGGTGGAGGACTACCGGTTCGCGGTCTCGCAGATGGCTCAGACGTCCCTCCGGTCGATCATCGGCAAGAGCGACCTGGACGATCTGCTGTCCAACCGGGAGAAGCTGAACCAGGGACTGGAACTGATGATCGACAGTCCGTCGGTCGGCTGGGGTGTGCAGATCGACCGCGTCGAGATCAAGGACGTGTCCCTGCCGGAGACGATGAAGCGGTCCATGGCCAGGCAGGCCGAGGCCGACCGTGAGCGGCGCGCGCGGGTCATCAACGCCGACGCGGAACTGCAGGCCTCGAAGAAGCTGGCCCAGGCGGCCCAGGAGATGTCCAGCCAGCCGGCGGCGCTGCAGCTCCGACTGCTGCAGACCGTGGTCGCGGTGGCGGCCGAGAAGAACTCCACGCTGGTGCTGCCGTTCCCCGTCGAACTGCTCCGCTTCCTGGAGCGTGCGCAGCAGGGGCAGCCGCCCGCGGAGGTGCGGCAGCCGCAGAGTCCGTCCGGGTACGACGGGTCCTCCCCGCAGACCGAGCCCCATGCGCGGACCGGGTCCCAGGCGCAGGCGGAGTCCCACGCGCCGGAGTCCCATGCGCGGGGCGAGGACCTCGCACAGGACGGGTCACGGGCCGCGCGCCTCCCGGCGGACGAGCCTCCCGCGCCGCGTGACCCCGCGACCGGGTTGCCCGACCCCGCGACCGCGTCGCCGGACTCCGCGGAGGAGCGGCAGCACGGCGGGGCCCGCGCCGAGCCCTTCGTCCATCACTGACGCGGACACCACGCCCGCCCCGGCCCGTGGGAACACGTGCGGGGCGGGCGTTGTCGTACCCCCCGCCTAGACTCGCGAAGACAGGATTCAGGCATGCGGACCCAGGCGGGAGGGGTAGTGGGCATGGCACAGCGGACCACGGTCCCGGCCGCCGAGCGGCTGGTGCGGTGCGCGGCGGTCTTCCTTCCGGCCGCGCTGCCCCGGGACGGCCGGGTCGCCTTCTGGGACCCCGAGGGCGGTACCGCCTTCACCGGTCCCGACGAGCCGCCGGGCGACGGCGGGGATCCGCCGTACACCGTCACGGAGCTGACGGTCGTCGGGCCGTACGGCGCGGGCGCGGCCCGGCGCCGCACGGTGCCCGCCGCAGTGCTGTCCGTCGCGGATGCCGTGCCGCTCCTCGCGCGCGCCCGGCACCGGGCCTCCGCCCACCCCGCCACGCGCGCCTGGGGCGCGGCCGCGCTGCACGCGCTCACCCTGGTGGCGCGCGGCAGGCTCCTGCCCGGTCTGACGGCCGACGACCACGACGCATGGCGGGCCGGGCCCCGTGACGCGGAGGACATCGCCCACCTCAGGGCCGTCGCCGCCTCGATGCCCCCCGAGGGGTACGCGGTCCCGCTCGACGGCTCACCGCTGCGGGTCCCGGACCCGCCGGCCCTGCTCGGAGCGTTCCTCGACGCCGTGGCGGACACCCTGCCCCGGACTCCGGCCGCGGGCCACGCGATGGGCGCGCCGTTCGCCGCGCGCGAGGCGCAGCAGCTGCCCGGCGCCCGCGCCTGGGCCGTCGAGGTGGCTGCCGGACTCGACGCGGGGGTGCGCGTCTCCCTCCGGCTCGACCTGTCCGTCAGCGAACTCTTCGACACCACCGGGCCCACCACGGACCCGGACGGGGACGCGCACGGATCCCCGACAGCAGCCCGCCACGCCGCAGCGGCCGTCACACAGGTGCACAGCCTGGCCGACCCGACGTACGTCACCGATGCGGCGACGTTGTGGAGCGGCGGGGCAGGGGAGCCCTTCGGGCCGCGGGCGAGGATCGACGCGGTGCTCGCCCTGCGCCGCGCCGCCCGGATCTGGCCCCCGCTGGAGCGGCTGCTGGACCAGCCGGTCCCCGACGTGCTCGCGCTCGCCGAGGACGAGCTCTACGAACTGATCGGCGAAGCGGGACCACGGCTCGCGGCGGCCGGGGTCGCCGTCCACTGGCCCCGGGAGCTCGCCCGCTCGCTCACCGCCACGGCCGTCGTCCGGCCCGCGCCGGGCTCGGCCACCGACGGCACCTCGTTCTTCGACGCGGAGCACCTCTTCGCGTTCAACTGGCAGCTGTCCCTGGGCGACGAGCAGCTCACCGAGGCCGAGATGGACACGCTGGCCGAGGCCCACCGGCCGGTGGTGCGGCTGCGCGACCAGTGGGTGGTCGTGGATCCCGCGCTCGTACGCAAGGCGCGCAAGCGGGAGCTCGGTCTGCTGGATCCGGTGGACGCGCTCGCCGTCGCCCTGACAGGCAGCGCCGAGGTCGACGGCGAACAGGTCGAGGCGGTGCCGGCCGGCGCGCTCGCGGCACTCCGCTCGCGCATCCTCGACGAGGGCGCCACCCTCCCGCCGCCGCCCGGCCTCGACGCCACCCTCCGCGACTACCAGCTGCGAGGTCTGGCCTGGCTGGACCGGATGACCTCGCTCGGCCTGGGCGGCTGCCTCGCCGACGACATGGGCCTGGGCAAGACCATCACCGTCATCGCCCTCCATCTGCACCGCGCCCACGCCGCCCCCACGCTGGTCGTCTGTCCCGCCTCCCTCCTCGGCAACTGGCACCGGGAGATCAACCGCTTCGCGCCCGGCGTCCCCGTGCGCCGCTTCCACGGCACCGACCGCACGCTCACCGACCCGGACGGCGGCTTCGTCCTCACCACCTACGGCACGATGCGGTCCAGCGCGGACCGGCTCGCCGAGCACACGTGGGGTCTGGTCGTCGCCGACGAGGCCCAGCACGTGAAGAATCCGCACTCCTCCACGGCCAAGGCGCTGCGCACCATCCCGGCCCCGGCCCGCGTCGCGCTGACCGGCACGCCCGTCGAGAACAACCTCTCCGAGCTCTGGGCCCTGCTCGACTGGACCACCCCCGGGCTGCTCGGCCCGCTCAAGGCGTTCCGGTCCCGGCACGCCCGGATCGTCGAGAACACCGGCACCGCGGCGGGCCTGGGCAACGAGGAGGCGGTCGAGCGGCTCTCCCGGCTGGTCCGCCCCTTCCTCCTGCGCCGCAAGAAGTCGGACCCGGGCATCGCGCCCGAGCTGCCGCCGAAGACGGAGACCGACCACGCCGTCTCCCTCACCCGCGAGCAGGCCACGCTCTACGAGGCGGCCGTGCGCGAGACGATGGCCTTCATCGAGCAGTCCGAGGGCATCGCCCGCCGCGGGCTGATCATGAAACTGCTCGGTTCGCTCAAGCAGATTTGCAACCACCCCGCGCAGTACCTCAAGGAGGAGCCGACCCGGCTCACGGGACGCTCGGGCAAGCTCGCCCTGCTCGACGAGCTCCTCGACACGATCCTCTCCGAGGACGCCTCCGTCCTGATCTTCACCCAGTACGTGTCGATGGCCCGTCTCCTCTCCGCCCACCTGGCCTCCCGCTCCGTCCCCTCCCAGCTCCTGCACGGCGGTACCCCGGTGCCCGAGCGGGAGCGGATGGTGGACCGCTTCCAGTCCGCCGAGGTCCCCGTCTTCCTGCTCTCCCTCAAGGCGGCCGGCACCGGGCTGAACCTCACCCGGGCCGCCCACGTCATCCACTACGACCGCTGGTGGAATCCCGCGGTCGAGGAGCAGGCCACCGACCGTGCGTACCGCATCGGCCAGACGCAGCCCGTGCAGGTGCACCGGCTCATCGCGGAGGGCACCGTCGAGGACCGGATCAGCGAGCTGCTGGAGTCCAAGCGCGCGCTCGCCGACGCGGTGCTCGGATCCGGCGAGGCCGCTCTGACCGAGCTCAGCGACCGTGACCTGGCCGACCTCGTCTCGCTCCGGAGGACGGCATGAGCCCGGCCGCACGCCCCCGCCCCACGGCGCGTCCCGGCCCCGACGACCTGCGGCGCACCTTCGAGGCGGTGCCCGCCCGTGCCTCGGACACCGCGGAACCCTTCGCGGACAGCTGGTGGGGCCGGGCCTGGGTGGACGCCCTGGAGTCCCTGTCGATGGACGAGGGGCGCCTCGCCCGCGGCCGTACGTACGCCGACGGCGGCCATGTCGCCGCGATCACCGTGACCCCCGGCCGGGTCATCGCCTACGTCCACGGCAGCCGCCCCCGCCCGTACAGGGCGGAGCTGCGCCTGCGTACGCTCTCGGCCTCCGACTGGGACACCTTCCTGGACGCCGTCGCGGCGCGGCCCGGGCATCTGTCCGCGCTGCTCGACAAGGACATGCCGCATTCCCTGGTCGACACGGCGGGGGAGACCGGTATCCGGTTGCTGCCCGCCGCCGGCGACCTCGACCCGGACTGCTCCTGCCCGGACCGGGGCTGGCCCTGCAAGCACGTGGCGGCGCTCTGCTTCCAGACGGCACGGCTCCTGGACAGCGACCCCTTCGTCCTGCTGCTGATGCGCGGCCGGGGCGAGCGCGAACTCCTCGACGAGCTGGGCCGCCGCAACGCCGAGCACTCCGCCCGAGAACGCCCCGCCACCCCGGCGATGCCCTCGCTCCCGGCAGCCGAGGTCCTGGCCGGCCGCTTCCTGCCGCCGCTCCCGGCACCGCTGCCCGTGCCGCCGTACCCCGGGCAGCCGCCCTCCTACCCGGACCTGCCCGGCGCCCATGACCCGCTGTCCCTGGACCACCTCGCCTCGGACGCGGCTGCCCGCGCCCACGCACTCCTGACCACCGGGGACGACCCGATCGCCGGGCTCAGCACCTGGCAGGACGCGGTGCGCATCGCCGCGTCCCGGCCCACCGCGGGGCTCACGGCAACGACCCGGGCCCTCTACCGCGAGCTGGCCTACGCCACCGGCCGCAGCACCACCGACCTGGCACGCGCCGTCGCCGCCTGGAGGCAGGGCGGCGCCGAGGGCCTCGCGGTCCTGGAGAGCCCCTGGGACCCACCGGCGGGCCCGTTCGACCGGGCCCGCCCCGCCCTCGCGGCGGCCGACTTCCCGCGCTTCCAGCCCTGGCGCAACCACCTCACCAACGCCGGGGGCACCCTCCAGCTCCGCTTCGGCCACGACGGCCGCTGGTACGGCTACGAATCGGACCCGGGCGCGGACGACTGGTGGCCCCGCGCCACCCCGGACCCCGACCCGGTGGGCGCGCTCACCGCCCTGCGGGGCTGATGAGCCGTCAGCTCTGTGCGTAATAGGTGAGCAGCCCGATCACCAGGACCGCGCACAGGGGCAGCATCACCCAGCGGGCCTTGCGGAACGACTCGTTCTCCTGCTGGGACAGCCCGCGGTCGGCACCGTGGGCGGTGGACAGATGCTCCCCGGCCATGTCCAGGAGCTTCCTCGTCGTCAGCAGGGACGGCGACCAGTCGCAGTGCGCGCACACGAGGAAGTCGCGGTAGGGGTCGTACCGGAAGTCGCGTTCGATGTTCACCGTGAAGACCTGGCCGCCCGGTCCGGTGGCTGTGAAGTGCCGTATCGCCGCGCCCATGTGCATCGCTCCCGTGCTCGTCCGTCGTTTCCGGGCAACGGTAGGCGGCACCGGTGCGGACGCGGCCCCGGGGTTCAGAAGTCGGCGAGGGTGCGTTCGTCGAGGCGGGCCACCGAGTCCTGGGCGTAGGCCTTCTCGTACGCGGCGCGGATCCGCTCGATCTGCGGGTCGCGCAGGCGCGCCTCCGACGCCGGATAGAGCAGGATCAGTTCGTACGAACGCTCCCGCTCGATCACCCCGTTGGAGTCCCGCCACTGCCCACGGCCGTCCTGGATCGTCAGGCCGGCCGGGAAGTCCGGCGTCACGTTCCGGTCGACGAAGGCGAGGAACTGCGGGTCGGTCACATCCGGTCCCCCGTCGGGGCGTTCCGTACCGAAGAACAGACGGGTCTCCACGTACTCGGCGCCCCGGACCGCCGTCGCCCGCGCCGCCGGTGCCTCGCTGCCGAGTGTGGCGTACGCGATCGGCGCGCCCGTGGCGAGTGCCGCGCAGGCGGCCACACCCGCCAGGACCGCGGTGCGCCGCGTGGATCGCTCGGGGCCCGGCTTCGGTCGGTTGCGCAGACGCAGCAAGATGATCTCCCACGGGCGGTCGGATGCCGGAACGGCGCTCACCGTGGCACGCGGTCGGCGCAACGGCCCGGCAGGACACCGGGATCCGGGCCGGACCACCCGTAAGGGTGAGGTGCTACGGCCCCGCGGCACCCGTCGTCGTGACTCCGGGCAACGACACCCCGCGGCCCGCGAAGAAGCGTTCGAAGACGGGCAGCGGCAGCTCGGCCGCGCGTGTGTCCGCCGTCGTCCCGGACGGGTTGTGGAAGTGCACTCCCGATCCGTCCGCGGTGCGCGAGGTCAGCAGGACCAGATGCCCGCCCCGCCCCGGCGCCGGCAGTTCCGGGTGCCGGATTCCGTAGTGCACGGACGCCATCACACTCCTGCCGTCGTCCAGCAGCCCGAGGATCCCGGCGGGGGACAGGTGCCGGTGGACGGTCGCGTCGAGGCCGTGCGCCTCGGTCACGTACGCGGCGAACGGGGCGTAGACCAGGCCCCGGATCACCCCGTGGGCGTCCTCGGTGTACGCGCCGTACTCGACGGCCCCGTCGCGCAGCGCGAACAGGGTCGGAGCGGTGGGGCCGAGCGCCATGCGCAGGCAGGTCATACCGCACAGATGGCCTGCCCAGCGCGCGTACTCGGCGGGCGAGACCGCGCCGGAGTCCGCCCAGGCCGGGTCCTCGGCCGGATCGAGCCCGCCCTCCACGATCGCGCCCACCAGGCCGGGCGACGCGAACTGCGTGTGCACGGGGGTCCGGCAGCCGGTGCAGATCACTGGCGGTATCCGCTCAGGAAGCGGCCGATGCGGCTGATCGCCGCGTCGAGGACGTCGGCATGGGGGAGGGTCAGGATCCGGAAGTGGTCGGGGCGCGGCCAGTTGAAGCCGGTGCCCTGAACCACCTGGATCTTCTCCCGCAGCAGGAGGTCCAGGACGAACCGCTCGTCGTCGACGATGTTGTGGACCTTGGGGTCGATGCGAGGGAACGCGTACAGGGCGCCCTTCGGCTTCACGCACGACACCCCCGGGATCTCGTTCAGCCGCTCCCAGGCCCGGTCGCGCTGCTCGTGGAGCCTGCCCCCGGGGGCGACGAGCCCACGGATCGACTGCCGGCCGCCGAGCGCCGCCTGGATCGCGTACTGGGCGGGGGCGTTGGGGCACAGCCGCATGGAGGCGAGCATGGTGAGCCCCTCCAGGTAGTTGCGGGCGTGCTGCCGGGGGCCCGACACCACCAGCCAGCCGGAGCGGAACCCCGCCACACGGTACGTCTTGGACAGCCCGCTGAAGGTGAGGCAGAGCAGATCCGGGGCCAGGACCGCCACGGAGTGGTGCTCGGCGTCGTCGTAGAGGATCTGGTCGTAGATCTCGTCGGCGAACACCATCAGCCCGTGCCTGCGTGCCAGATCGAGCATGCCCTCGAGGATCTCGCGGGGATAGACGGCACCCGTCGGGTTGTTCGGGTTGATGATCACCACGGCCCTGGTGCGGTCGGTGATCTTCGAGGCCATGTCCGCGAGGTCCGGATTCCAGTCCGCTGCCTCGTCGCAGGTGTAATGCACGGCCTTGCCGCCCGCGAGTGTGGTGACGGCGGTCCACAGCGGGTAGTCGGGGCTCGGGACGAGGATCTCGTCGCCGTCCTCCAGAAGTGCCTGTACGGACATGGAGATCAGCTCGGAGACGCCGTTGCCGAGGAAGATGTCGTCGACGTCGACGTCGGTCAGGCCCATCGCCTGGTAGCGCTGCGCCACGGCCCGGCGGGCGGAGAGGATGCCGCGCGAATCGGTGTAGCCATGTGCCTGCGGGAGCATCCGGATCATGTCCTGGACGATCTCCTCGGGGGCCTCGAACCCGAAGAGCGCCGGGTTGCCCGTGTTGAGGCGGAGCACGCTGTGGCCCGCCTCCTCCAGGGCGTTGGCCTCCTCGATGACAGGGCCCCGGATCTCGTAACAGACCTCGTTGAGCTTGCTGGACTGCCGGAACTCCATGCTGTGCCCTCCCCGATCCCGAACTGCGGTACTTGGTTTTACCAAGTTGGAGCTTGGAAAGTCCAACAACATGTCTAGACTGCGTCGCATGCCACGTCAGCAGCCGTCAGCACGCCCCGCCCGCCGCCGGAGTTACGACCAGTTCTGTGCCACCGCCCGGGCCCTCGACTCCGTGGGCGACCGGTGGACGCTGCTGATCGTCCGTGAACTGCTGGCCGGCCCGCGCCGGTACACGGATCTGCACGCCGACCTGCCCGGCGTCAGCACGGACGTGCTCGCCTCCCGGCTCAAGGACATGGAGCAGAGCGGCCTCGCCGTGCGCCGGCGCCTTCCGCCGCCGGCGGCCACCGCGGTCTACGAACTGACCGAACACGGTCGCGGACTGCTCCCGGTCCTCACCGCGCTCGCGCGGTGGGGCACACCCGCACTCGCCGAACGCCGCCCCACCGACGCGGTCCGTGCCCACTGGTTCGCCCTGCCCCTGCTGCGCGCGATGGACGGGACGAAGCACGCGGGAGTCGTCGAAGTCCGTCTGGAGGAAGGGGAGTTCCACATCCGAACGGGCGGGGACGCGCAGCGGGACGATGCCTACGGGTACGGCCCCGCCGCGCACCCCGACGCCCGCATCGTGCTCGACGCCGAGCTCTGCCTGGCGCTGGGGCGCGGCGAACTGACACTGGCCGAAGCGGTCGCGGAGGGCCGGGCCGAGGTTCAGGGGGAAGGCCCGCTCGCCACCGAACTCCGCGGGGGATGACACCCGCGCCACCGGTGACGGCGGCCCGACTCGCGCGTAGCGTGGGTTCGTTCATCCGGTCCGGCGGGACGAGGGAGATGTCCATGGAGTTCGGCAGCAGGGTCGGCACGAAGCAGCAGGGCACGCTGCGCAAGGTCATACTCGTGAGCGCTTGTGTGACCGCGCTCGGTCTCGTCCCGGCAGCCGCGGTCGCGACGCCCGGCAGCGGTGTGAGCGGCACCGTCGTCGCCAAGGGCACGTCCGAGGGCAAGCTGAAGGTGAAGACCCCCAAGGGCCGCACGGATGTGACCGTCCGGACCATCACCATCGCGCCCGGCGGCTCCACCGGCTGGCACACCCACCCGGGCCAGCTGATCGCCGTCGTCCAGTCCGGGACGCTGACCCGGACCCTCGACGACTGCTCGGTGGAGGTGACACCCGCGGGAACGGCGTTCATCGAGCCGTCCGGAACCAAACACCGGCACATCGGGCGCAACCTCGGCACGGAACCCGTGGTGCTGTGGGTGACCTATCTGCTTCCCGAGGGCAGCGAACTCTCCGACGACGCCGACGCGGTGCACTGCCCGGCGGCGAAGTAGGTCCGGCGCCGGGGCGGGGCGCGCTCACGCACGGAAGCCGGTGCGGTCCCGGGTGATGATGGGAACGTGCGATTCGAACCGATCACCTGGGAACGCCTCGCCGAAGCGCTGGCCGCGCACGCCGACGGCCTGAAACCGGCCGACGGCGGGCCCTGGCTCAGAGTCGGCGTCGACGGCGCTCCGGCCGCCCGCCCCGGTGAGCCCGCCGAACGCGTCGCCGAGGAACTGCGGGCGCGCGGCCGCGCGGTGCTCACCGTCTCCACCGCAGGGTTCCTCCGGCCGGCGAGTCTGCGCTACGAGTACGGCAAGGAGGATCCCGACTCGTACGCCGACAGCTGGTTCGACACCAACGCACTGTGGCGCGAGGTGTTCCGTCCGCTGGAGCCCGGTGGCAGCGGACGGGTGCTGCCCGACCTCTGGGACCCCGTGACGGACCGGGCCACCCGCAGCCCGTACCGGGTCCTGCCCGAGGGCGGGGTGCTGATCGTGCACGGGCCGCTGCTCCTCGGGCAGTGGTTCCCCTTCGACCTCGCCGTTCACCTTCGCCTCTCGCCCGGTGCGCTGCGACGGCGTACCGATGAGGGCGAGCGGTGGACACTGCCCGCCTTCGCCCGGTACGAGGACGAGGTGGCGCCCGCCGACCGCGCGGACGCGGTGGTGCGGGCCGACGACCCGCACCACCCCGCCTGGACCGGCATCGGCATGTGACCGCTACGCCGGACGCGGCCCCGGCCGCCCGCCGACCGTCGCGACCGCCTCGGCCCCGGCCCGGCAGCCGGCCGCGGCTGCCGCGGCATCGTCCGCCCCGGCGATGAGGGCGGCGAGGAAACCGCCGGTGAAGGCGTCCCCCGCGCCGGTCGAGTCGACCGGATCCCGTACGGCCGGGGCGGGCACACGCGTGGTCACCATGCCCCCGGCAGCCAGCAGGACGCCCCGGTCCCCGAGGGTGACGGCGACCCGCCCGGCGTGACGGCTCAGCTTGGCCGCCGCGTCGGCCGGGTCCGGCAGGCCGGTCAGCTCCCGGGCCTCGTCCGCGTTGGGGAGGAGCAGGTCCACGCCCTCGACCAGGTCGAGGAAGGCGCCGGCGCCCAGAGAGGCGAGGAAGCCCGCCGACGCGGGGTCCACACTCACCGGGATGTCCCGACGCCGGGCCTCACGCAGGGCGAGCCGTGCCGTCGCGCGGCTGGTCTCCGCGAAGAAGAGATAACCGGAGAGGTGGAGCCGGGCGACGCCGTCCAGGAACGACGCCGACCAGTCGTCGGGGGAGAGGCGCAGGACCGCGCCGCTGTCGGTGAGGAAGGTGCGCTCGGCCGAGGAGTCGACCAGGGCCACCACCGTGCCGGTCGGTGCCTCCCGGTCCACGGACAGCAGCGGCCGCACTCCCGCCCGTTCCAGCGCGCCCCGGTGCCAGGCCTCCGAATCCGCCCCGGCCCGCGCCAGCAGACGTACGTCCCGGCAGCCCGAACGAACAGCCCAGCACGCGGCGTTGGCGCCCGCCCCGCCCGGCATCGTGCTGATCCGCGCAGCCGTGTCCGTACCGTGGACCACGGCCGAGCCGTGCCGGACGACCACGTCGGTGACCACGTCGCCGACGACGAGGAGACCGCCTGCGGTCACCGCGCCGCCGCCGCGATCCGGGCGGCCAGCTGCACGTTCCCGCGCACGGCGGCCAGATTCGCTTCCAGGGACGCTCCGTCGGTCTCCCGCATCAGGTACTCCAGCAGGAACGGAGTGACGGCCTGCCCCACGATCCCGCGCTCCCGGCAGGCGTCCAGAGCCTGCGCGAGCACCCGGTCGTGCACCTCGGGGTCCAACTGCTCCTCCTGCGGTACGGGGTTGGCGACGACCAGCGCGGCGGAGGGACCCCCGAGCTCCTCCCGGGCCCGCATCACGTCCGCGACCTCCTGCGGTGTGTGGACCGTCCAGTCGACGGGCTCGCCCGAACTGCTCAGGTAGAAGCCGGGGAAGTACTCCGTGCCGTAACCGAGAACGCCGACGCCGAGCGTCTCGAGGCGCTGGAGCGTGGCCGGCACGTCCAGGATCGACTTCACGCCCGCGCAGACCACGGTGATGCCGGTCCTGGCGAGCAGCCGCAGATCCGCGGACTCGTCCTGTGTCTCGGTCCACTCGCGGTGTACGCCGCCGAGTCCCCCGGTCGCGAACACCTCCAGGCCGGCCCGCGCCGCCAGGAACGCGGTCGCGGACACGGTCGTCGCCCCGCTCGCTCCCTGGGCGAGAGCGGGCGCGAGGTCGCGGTGGCCCAGCTTCCGCATCGCCGGGTCACCGGCCACCCGCTCCAACCGGTCGGCCGTCAGACCCACATGGGCCCGGCCGTCGAGCACGGCGACCGTGGCGGGCACGGCCCCCGCCTTGCGTACGAGCTCCTCCAGCTCCTCCGCGATCTTGAGGTTGCGGGGGCGCGGCAGACCGTGGGCGATGATCGTCGACTCCAGGGCGACGACGGGGCGGTGGTCGGCGAGAGCGTCGCGCACCTCGGTGGAGAGCACGGGGGCGTGGCGGCCGGTTTCCTGCGACGTGGATGCCGATGGGTTCCGATGCATGCCCCATCCCTGTCGCAGGCACGGCGCCCGCAAACCCGGACGGGGAGGGGAGCCGCCGGTCTCTCAGACCTTCCCGGACACCGAGGGCTGCCGGTTCAGGGTCCGGCGCAGGGCGAGCGCGGCCAGCGGCAGCAGCAGACAGGCGGCGGCCGTGTTCAGCCAGCCGTAGCTCAGCCGGGAGACGATCACTCCGGCGACGGCCCCGCCGATGCCCGCCGCCGTGTTCATCGTGAGGTCGGAGAGGCCCTGCACCGCGGCGCGGGCGGCCTGCGGCACGGAGTCGGTGAGCAGTGCCGAACCGGCGACCAGGCCGGCCGACCAGCCGAGGCCCAGGACGAACAGACCCGCGGCGGTCCGGCCGTGCCCCGCGCCCGACGTACCGGCCAGCACCGCGGCGCAGCACAGCAGGCCGACGGCGAGACCGATCACGGACAGCCTCCCCACCCGGTCGGAGAGCCAGCCCATGACGGGCGAGAACGCGTACATGCCCGCGATATGACCGCTGATGACCAGCCCGATCAGCTGGATGTCCGCGCCGTGGTGCCCGAGGTGGACGGGGGTCATGACCATGATCGAGACCATGGTGGTGTGGGACACCGCGATGGTCACCAGCGCGAGACGGGCCATCGGGGAGGCCCGCACCGCCGCGATGCCCGCCCGCAGGGAGCGCTTCTCGACGGTCCCGGTCTCCTGCGGGGCCAGCGCACGGGCGGTGAGCAGCGGATCGGGGCGCAGCAGCACGGCGACCACGGCACCGGTGAGCAGGAAGATGGCGGCTGCCCAGGCGAACGCACCGGCCGTCTCGGGCACGGAGGTGCCGCGGAAGACATGTCCGGCGGGTGCCGAGATGTTGGGGCCGAGGACCGAACCGATCGTGGTGGCCCAGACGACGTTGGAGATCGCCCGCCCGCGGCGGTCCGGCTCCGCCAGATCGGCTGCGGCGAACCTGGCCTGGAGATTGGCCGAGGAGCCGGCGCCGAAACCGGCCATGCCGAGGAGCAGCAGCGGGAAGCTGCCCACCACGGCGGCCGTCACCACCAGGGACGCGCCCACCGCGCCGATCAGATAGGCGAGAACGAGTCCGGGGCGCCTGCCCCGTGAGGTCATCAGGGCCGCCAGGGGCAGTGACAACAGAGCGGGACCCGCCACCGAGGCGGTCGGAGCGAGCCCGGACAGAGCCTCGGAGCCGCTCACCTCCGCCGCCAGGACCGGTGCCAGGGCGATACCGATGGCCACGCCGAGGCCGCCGAGTATCTGGCTGCCGATGAGTACGGCGGAGGTCCTGCGCTGCAGCGCGGGCAGGTCCGCAGCCGTGATCCGGGGAGTGGGGAGGGCTTCTGTCACCGCCGAAGTGTGCCAGTACGTACGCCCGTGCGACATCCCGTTTCCGGCCCCGGTGTGCCTGTGCGGGGCCGCACCCGGTGTGCGCGTCCGTGACCGCGCCGGAGTGCCCGTGCGGGACCGCGCCGGACGGTCCTCAGAACAGCGGCTGCGGAAGGACCCCCTCGAGCGCCAGCAGCTGCCGCTTGGTCTCCAGCCCGCCGCCGAAGCCGCCGAGCCCTCCGTCGCTCTCCACCACGCGGTGGCACGGCACCACCACCGGCAGCGGATTGGAACCCATCGCCGCCCCGACGGCCTGGGCGGCTCCCGGCTGCCCCACCCGCCCGGCCAGGTCCCCGTATCCGACGACGGTGCCGTAGGGCACGCCGGCTGCCAGCTCGCGGAGCACCTCGCGGTTGAAACCGGAGGTGAGCGACCAGTCCAGGTCCAGCGAGAAGGCGCGCAGCCCGCCCGCGAAATACGCCGCGAGCTGGCGCTCGGGCTCGGCGAGCCGCGCGGAGCCGGCTGCCTGCACGGGCTCAGCGCCCAGCCGCGTCCGTATGTGCCCGAGTGCCTTGTCCCGGACGGCGGGGCTCGCGTGGAAGACCACGTTCACCAGACCCGTGCCGGTCGCGGCGAGCAGGAGCGGCCCGATGTCGCTCCGCACGACGGACCACTCCACGACCTGCTCGTTGCTGTCCATGCGACCACCGTACGGCCGGCCACTGACAACGCCCGGCCACGGCCTTTCCCGGATCCCTCAGCGGGTGGCGTCCCGCACGACGTCGGGGGTGTTGGTGATGATGCCGTCGACACCGAAGCCGGCCACCTTCGCCGCGTTCGCCGCGTCGTTGACCGTCCACGTGTTCACCTGGAGCGGCTTCCCGTGGGGGCCCTTCAGCTTCTGGACCGCCGCGACGTAGTCGGCGCCGATCGTCGTGTGCGACGGATTGATCTGGTCGGTGAAGGCCGCGTACGACGGCAGATCGGCCACCGCGGGGGTGCCGAGGAAGCCGGTGACGACGTCGGGACGCCGAGCGTGGACAGCTTTCACACTCTCTGCACCGAAGCTCTGGACGATCAGCCGGTGCGTGACGTGACCGCGGTCCAGCCACCCCTCCTCGCGCAGGATCCGCAGGGTCTCCCTCTCGATTCCCGGGTAGGTCTCCGGGCTCTTGATCTCCAGGAGGAGCTTCTGGCGGTTGCGCTCGACACGGTGCAGATACTGCGTGAGCGTCGGCACCCGTGCCCCCGCGTACCGGGCGCCGAACCAGCTGCCCGCGTCCAGCCGGGCGATCTCCGCGGCGGTGAAGTCCTTGACCGCCCAGGGGGCGCGGCCGGGGAAGACCTGCTCGGCGTCGGTGGTCCGCCCGAGGGTGGTGTCGTGCACGACGACCAGCACACCGTCCTTGGTGAGCTGCACGTCGTTCTCCACCCAGTCGATGCCCAGACGGTCGGCCGCGTCCACGGCCGCCAGGGTGTTCTCCGGGGCGTAGGCGGAAGCCCCGCGGTGGGCGAAGACGACCGGGCCGTCCTTCGGGCCCGCCGCCTGCGCCTGGGTGGCGGGCAGCAGGACGCAGCCGCCGAGCAGAGCGGCGACAGCGGCGGAGGCGGTTGCGGTGCGTACGGACACGTGTACTCCTCGCGTCGGGGTGCGGACATGCAGAGACTCCCAGCCGATGCCCAACGGGTGGCAGGAAGGCGGTGACGACAATGTGAACGGATTGTTCGGTACCGGATCGTGGACCGGCTCCAAGGCGGATAAAATGCCCCTCTTATGTTTGCCTGCCGGGCCTCGCCCTTTAGGGTCACCCCCGAACCCGGGCTTCCGCGAAGGGCGTACCAGCATGCAGGGCACAGTTGACGGCTTCAGTTACGGCCTCTTGACCCCGGTCGTGGCATTCCTCATGGCGTGCCTCGGCGCGGCCCTCGGGCTGCGCTGCACCACACGGTCCCTGCGCACCGAACGCTCCTTCAAAGCGGGCTGGCTCGCTCTGGGCGCCACCTCCATAGGCTCCGGCATCTGGACGATGCACTTCGTCGCGATGCTGGGCTTCTCCGTCGAGGAGGCACCGGTCAGCTACGACAGGCCGCTCACCTTCGCCAGTCTCGCCGTGGCGATCGTGATGGTCGGGATCGGCATATTCGTCGTCGGCTACCGGGGCGCGACCCGCATGGCGCTGGTCACGGGCGGCACCATCATGGGCCTCGGCGTGGCCTCCATGCACTACCTCGGCATGGCCGGAATGCGGTTCGAGGGACAGTTCGCGTACGACACGGTCACCGTTTCCCTCTCCGTCGTCATCGCCGTGGTGGCCGCGACCGCCTCGCTGTGGGCCGCCGTCTCCATCCACGGTTTCCTGCCCAGCCTCGGCGCGAGCCTGGTCATGGGCGTCGCCGTGAGCGGGATGCACTACACGGGAATGGCCGCGCTCAGCGTGCACCTGCACCCGGCCGTGGCCCAGGGGGCGGTGGCCGGCGACACACCCGCCTCGCTGCTCATGCCGATGCTGATCGGGCCGGGCTGCTTCCTGCTCCTCGCCGGGGTGGTCGTGCTGTTCGATCCGCTGGTGGTGATGGGCGCTCCCGACGGTCCGGACCGCCGGCCCGTCGGCCGCCCGCGCAGCCCCGGGCGGGTCCCCGGCATTCCCGTCCAGCGGCTCCACACCTCGTACGGGACAGAAGCCCGCGGGGAGTACCGGCAGCAGCGGAATCGCTGATCCGGCGCCGTTGTCAGTGGCGAGTCGTACGGTGGTTGCATGCGGCCCGTTTCGAAGATCGAACGTTCGATGGCGCCTTTCGAGGTCATCAGTCCCTACCAGCCCAGCGGTGACCAGCCCGCGGCCATCGCCGAGCTGGAGCGGCGTGTCCGCGGCGCCGAGAAGGACGTCGTCCTGCTCGGCGCGACCGGCACCGGCAAGTCGGCGACGACCGCGTGGATGATCGAGAAACTGCAGCGGCCGACCCTGGTGATGGCGCCCAACAAGACGCTGGCCGCACAGCTGGCCAACGAGTTCCGCGAGCTCCTCCCGAACAACGCCGTCGAGTACTTCGTCTCGTACTACGACTACTACCAGCCCGAGGCGTACGTCCCGCAGTCGGACACCTACATCGAGAAGGACTCCTCGATCAACGAGGAGGTCGAGCGGCTGCGCCACTCCGCCACGAACTCACTGCTGACCCGGCGCGACGTCGTCGTGGTCGCCTCCGTCTCCTGCATCTACGGCCTCGGCACACCGCAGGAGTACGTGGACCGGATGGTCCAGCTCAAGGTCGGCGACGAGATCGACCGCGACCAGCTGCTGCGCCGCTTCGTCGAGATCCAGTACACCCGCAACGACCTGGCGTTCGCCCGTGGCACCTTCCGGGTGCGCGGCGACACCATCGAGATCTTCCCGGTGTACGAGGAGCTCGCCGTCCGGATCGAGATGTTCGGCGACGAGATCGAGGCGCTCTCCACCCTCCACCCGCTCACCGGCGAGGTCATCAGCGAGGACCGGTCGCTCCACGTCTTTCCCGCCAGCCACTACGTGGCGGGCCCCGAGCGCATGGAGAAGGCGGTCGGCGGCATCGAGGCGGAGCTCCAGCAGCGCCTCGCGGAGCTGGAGAAGCAGGGCAAGATGCTGGAGGCCCAGCGGCTGCGCATGCGCACGACGTACGACATCGAGATGCTCCGCCAGATCGGCACCTGCTCCGGCGTCGAGAACTACTCGATGCACTTCGACGGCCGTGATCCGGGCACCGCGCCCAACACCCTCCTCGACTACTTCCCCGAGGACTTCCTCCTCGTCCTGGACGAGTCGCACGTCACGGTGCCGCAGATCGGCGCGATGTACGAGGGCGACGCCTCCCGGAAGCGGACTCTCGTCGACCACGGCTTCCGCCTGCCCTCCGCCCTGGACAACCGCCCGCTGAAATGGGAGGAGTTCCTGGGCCGGATCAACCAGACCGTCTATCTGTCCGCCACCCCGGGGAAGTACGAGCTCTCCCGGGGCGACGGATTCGTGGAGCAGATCATCCGGCCCACTGGGCTCGTCGACCCCGAGGTCGTCGTCAAGCCCACCGAGGGCCAGATCGACGACTTGGTGCACGAGATCCGCAAGCGGACCGAGAAGGACGAGCGGGTCCTGGTCACCACCCTCACCAAGAAGATGTCCGAGGACCTCACCGACTACTTCCTCGAGCTCGGCATCCAGGTCCGCTACCTGCACAGCGACGTCGACACCCTGCGCCGCATCGAGCTGCTGCGCGAACTGCGCTCCGGCGAGTACGACGTCCTGGTCGGGATCAACCTGCTGCGTGAGGGCCTCGACCTTCCCGAGGTGTCACTCGTGGCCATCCTCGACGCGGACAAGCAGGGCTTCCTGCGGTCCGGCACCTCCCTGATCCAGACCATCGGCCGTGCGGCCCGAAACGTGTCGGGGCAGGTCCATATGTACGCGGACAAGATCACTCCTGCGATGGCGCAGGCCATCGACGAGACCAACCGCCGCCGTGAGAAGCAGATCGCGTACAACACCGAGCGCGGGCTCGACCCGCAGCCGCTCCGCAAGAAGATCAACGACATCGTCGCGACCATCGCCCGCGAGGAGGTCGACACCGAGCAGCTCCTGGGCACCGGCTACCGGCAGGGCAAGGGGGCCAAGGCCCCCGTGCCGGCGCTCGGCGGCAAGGCCTCGGCCGGCAAGGCCAAGGGGGGTGGCGCGGCGGTCACCGACCGGCCCGCCACGGAACTCGCCGGGATCATCGAGGAGATGACGGACCGGATGCGGGCGGCCGCCGCGGACCTGCAGTTCGAGGTGGCTGCCCGACTGCGTGACGAGGTGGGTGAGTTGAAGAAGGAGCTGCGTCAGATGAGGGAGGCGGGGCTGGCCTGACCGGCGTGCACCAGGTGTGTTGCAAGAACGACACAAAAACGCCCCTTACCTGCTTCCGCCCCGAGCGGACTGCGTAGGGTGCGGGGAAACCGCACACGGACGGTTGCGGGGCAAGCGGAGAGGGGACAGCGCGTGACGGTCAATATGACCAAGGGTCAGGCCATCAGCCTGCAGAAGAGCGACGGGGGGACCCTGACCGCGGTACGGATGGGGCTCGGCTGGCAGGCGGCTCCGCGCCGCGGTCTGTTCGGCTCGCGCACCCGGGAGATCGACCTGGACGCCTCGGCGGTGCTCTTCGCCGACAAGCAGCCTGTGGACGTCGTGTTCTTCCGCCACCTCGTCAGTGACGACGGCTCGGTCAAGCACACCGGCGACAACCTGGTCGGCGGCGCCGGCTCGGGTGGCGACGACGAGGCGATCCTCGTCGACCTGCAGCGGATCCCGGTCCACATCGACCAGATCGTCTTCACGGTGAACTCCTTCACCGGCCAGACGTTCCAGGAAGTGCAGAACGCCTTCTGCCGCATCGTCGACGAGACGAACGGCCAGGAGCTCGCCCGCTACACGCTCGACGGCGGCGGCCAGTACACGGCCCAGATCATGGCCAAGGTGCACCGTGCGGGCAACGGATGGCAGATGACCGCCCTCGGGAACCCGGCCAACGGCCGGACCTTCCAGGACCTGATGCCGTCCATCCTGCCCCACCTGTAGCAGGACCGGACCGCGGTCCGACGTCAGTACGAGCAGCTCCCGGAGGCATCCGCCGCCGGGAGCTGCGCCCATGGCAGGGCACCACACCGAACGTCGAGGGGACAGGGCAATGACGGCCGAGCTGGTCCGGGGGCAGAATCACACGTTGCCCCAGACCCGTCTGGAGATCAGGGTGTCGGCGGGCTCGCCCGTCGTGGCCGGTGCCACGCTCGGGGACGAGCAGGGCACGGTCCATGGCGTCGAGTGGATCGCCCACCCAGGATCGCCCCAGCTGCCCGGACTCGAGGTGTCCAGGCAGGCCGCGGCCGACCACCGGCTCGCAGTCGACCTGGAGGCACTTCCCGACGCGGTGCACCGCGTCACCGTGCTCCTGGCCCTGCCCCTGGGGGCGGGCATGCCCGTCCGGTTCGGTGCGGTCGCCGCGCCGTTCGTCGCCGTCACCGGGCTCGACGGCACCGAGATCGCCACCTTCACCCTCACGGGCCTGGACGCCGAGTCCGCCGTGACGGCGCTGGAGCTCTACCGCCGGCAGGGGGTCTGGAAGGTCCGTGCCGTCGGCCAGGGATACGCCGCCGGGCTCGCCGAGATGCTCGCCGACCAGGGCGTGGCACAAGCCGTCGAGCTGGCACGCTCGATACAGGAGGCGGTCGCCTCCGGCCTGGCCCGCTCCGTGACACCCCCGCCGCCCCGTACCGCGGACGGCGGGCGCGTACGTCATCCGGCCGGACCGCCCCCGGCCACCGGACCGGTTCCGGCCGCCGATCCGGGCCGGCCCCACACCCGGGGTTCCGAACCCGTCGGTGAACCGTCCCCACCGGTGGCCGGTCCCACCACGGGCGGCCCCATCGACTACGCCCATCCGCGCCGCCAGACCACGGCCCCGCCACCGCCCCCTCCGGTGGCCCCGCCCGCGGCACCGGGACAGCCCGCCCAGCCCGTCGCCGGTGACGCCACCGGCTGGTCCATGGACGAGCGCCTCTACAACCAGATCTGGGGCATGTTCGAGGACCTGGCCCGGGCCACCGCCGCCTATCGCAGCGCGGTCGACTTCGCCGAGTCCCGGATGGACCAGGAGCTCGACAGGGCCCTGTCCGACCCGCGCAGCCGCATCGGTGGCACGGGTGACCGGGCCCGTGAGGAAGCCCGGGCCAAGCGCGACGAGCTGACCGCGCGGGCACGTGAGGCTCTGGACCGGGACCTCGCCCAGCTGGCCGCCGAGTCCGCCGTGGTCGAGCCCGCGCTCCCGGCCGCGTACGCGGGCTGGGGCAACCCCGTCTGGCACGCCTACCGGGTTCCGATGGAGATCCCGATGGCGCTGCGCATCGGTGACCTCCACCTGCCCGAGCGCACCGACCTGCACATCCCGCTGCTGGTGCGGCTGCCGCTGGAACGCGGGATCTGGGTGGACAGCGGCCGTACGGCGTCCGAGGCCTCCGCTCTGACGGACAGTGACCAGTTGCGCAGGCTGGGCATGGAAACGGCGGTCGCCCTGGCCGCCCGGATGCTCGCCGTCTATCCCGCGGACGAGTTCTCGGTGCATGTCATCGACCCCGCAGGCTCCGCCGCCGGTGCGCTGGCGCCCCTGACCGGCTCCGGGGCTCTGGCGGAGGCGCCTGCCGCAGGTCCCGGGGGAGTGGCCGCGGTGCTCGCCCGTCTGACCCGACGCGTCGACCTGGTGCAGATGGCCATCAGGGCCGGTGCCGCCGACTCGCTCCCGCCGGACCTGGACACGGGCGAGCAGCTGCTGATCGTCAACGACTTCCCGCACGGTTTCGACGACCGGGCGGTCACGCAGTTGCGCTATCTGGCCGATGAGGGGCCCGCCGTGGGCGTGCACCTGCTGATGGTGGCCGACCGCGAGGACGCGCGGGCCTACGGTCCCGTGCTCGATCCGCTGTGGCGGTCGCTGCTGCGGATCACCCCGGTCGCCGACGACCATCTGGCCGACCCGTGGGTGGGCCACGCCTGGACGTACGAGCCGCTGAGGCCGCCGCAGGGCAGCCGCGTCCTGGAGCAGGTCCTCGCACTGGTGGCCGCCGCTCGGCGTAACGGCTATCGCTGAGCCAGGGTGCCGCGTGACCCAAAACCGGCCTGACCAGCCATTTTGGTGGCCCCTTGCCTGAGACTTTACCTTTTCTTGGGAGTTCCTGTACTGTTCTTTGGGCGGAGGGGAGTACTCCCGATCGCGACGTTCCCGTCAGTACGGACTGTGACCGGTCCCGGGGCGTCGGCCCCGTGCGCATCCCGCGCACCCTGGGTGGAAGAGACCTCCGGCAGCGACGACGCTGATCTATAGCCGTAGCGAACTGCCGGAGGCGCAGTGGACGTTTCATGGACCCTTTGGACGCTGACCATTCTCGGTCTCGTCGCCCTCATCGCCGTCGACTTCTTCATCGGGCGCAAGCCCCATGACGTGTCGACCAAGGAAGCCGGAATCTGGACCATCGTCTGGATCGTGCTGGCCGCGCTCTTCGGGCTCGGCCTGCTGCTCTTCGGCGAGACCCAGGCCTCGGGCGAATTCTTCGCCGGTTACATCACCGAGAAATCGCTCAGCGTCGACAATCTCTTCGTCTTCGTCCTGATCATGGCGAAGTTCTCGGTGCCCTCGCACCTCCAGCAGCGGGTGCTGCTCGTCGGTGTGCTGATCGCCCTGGTGCTCCGAGCGATCTTCATCGCCGCCGGCGCCGCGGTCATCGCCAACTTCTCGTGGGTCTTCTACATCTTCGGCGCGTTCCTGATCTACACCGCCTGGAAGCTCATCCAGGAGGCGCGGGCCGGTGACGAGGAGGACGAGTTCGAGGAGAACCGTCTCCTGAAGTCGATCGAGCACCGCTTCGGTGTCGCCGACAGGTACCACGGCACGAAGCTCTTCATCCGCAACAACGGCAAGCGCGTCATGACCCCGCTCATGGTGGTCATGCTCGCCATCGGCACCACCGATGTGCTGTTCGCGCTGGACTCCATCCCCGCGATCTTCGGGCTGACCCAGGACCCGTACATCGTCTTCACCGCCAACGCGTTCGCTCTGATGGGCCTGCGTCAGCTGTACTTCCTCATCGGCGGTCTGCTGAAGAAGCTGGTCCACCTCAGCTACGGACTCTCGGTGATCCTCGGATTCATCGGCGTCAAGCTGGTGCTGCACGCACTCCACGAGTCCGGGGTGCACGTACCCGAGATCTCCATCCCGTTCTCCCTCACCTTCATCTGCGGCGTCCTGGTGGTCACCACGATCACCAGCCTGATCGCCAACAAGAGGACGGCGGCGGCGGAGGCCGAGAAGGCGAAGGCGTCCGACGAGGAGAGCAAGAGCATCGGCGCGCAGAAGTAGGCCGGAAGCAGGACCGGTGGAAGCGGAGCCGGTAGCGGTACGACCAGCGGACGAATCGGCGGCCGGGGCCAACAGGCACCGGCCGCCGGTGTGTCACCAGCCGCGCTCGCGCCACTCCGGCAGCCGGGGCCGCTCGGCGCCGAGCGTCGTGTCGTGTCCGTGTCCCGGATAGACCCAGGTCTCGTCCGGGAGCGGGTCGAAGAGCTTGGTCTCCACATCGTGGAGCAGGCTCGCGAACGCCTCCGGGTCGTTGCGCGTGTTGCCGACCCCGCCGGGGAAGAGGCAGTCCCCCGTGAACAGGTGGGGTGCCCCGTGAGGGTCGTCGTAGACCAGCGCGATGGAGCCCGGGGTGTGGCCGGCCAGATGGCGGGCGGTCAGCGCGACCCGGCCCACCCGGATCGTGTCCCCGTCCTCGACGAGCACATCGGTGGGGACCGGAATGCCCTCGGCGTCGTACCGTCCCGCGTACGTGCGTGCCCCGGTGGCCGTCACGACCTCTCCCAGGGCCTGCCAGTGGTCACCGTGCTGATGCGTGGTGACGACCGCGGTGATCGAGTCGTCGCCGATCAGCTGCAGCAGGGTCCCGGCCTCGTTCGCCGCGTCGATCAGGAGCTGCTCGCCGGTGGCCCGGCAGCGCAGTAGATAGGCGTTGTTGTTCATCGGGCCGACAGCGACCTTGGAGATCATCAGATCCGTCAGCTCGTGCACATCCGCAGGTCCGCCGACCTTGACCGTTCCGCTGTACGTCATACGTCTCAGCCTATAGCGGGGGCAGCGCGGGAAGGGGGCCGCCTTCCGCGGTGAGCCCGGAGCCGTCGCGGCGCCCGCAGAGCCAGCCGAGGATGTCGGTCGCGCTGCCCCGGACCACGACCGGTCCGGCGTCCCCGCCCCCGCCGGTGGTCCAGAGGTGGCCGTCCGGGGTCACCGTCGTCGTGGGAGGCACATCGGGATGCCCGGCGAACCGCTCCGCCAGGAAGTCGTTCTCCCGGATCACGAACTCCTCCGGAAGGTCCTCCAGCTCGTAGCCGATCCCCAGGTCGACATGGTGCAGCTCGACCTCGACCCGGCGGCGGAAGGGGACCCGGGAGGCGGAGTCCGTCACGCCGTTGCGCATCGTGATCGTGCGCGACCAGTCGGCGGGCGCCGCGGCCGCGGCCAGGAAGCCGTCCCCGCTGACGCGCAGGTCGGCGAGCTGCTCGGCGAGGAGGCGGGGCGCATCGCGGTCGATGTCGGCGTCCCGGGTTTCGCTGCTCGCGTACATGGGGCGGCCCTGGAGAACATTTACGAGCGCGTCGGCGTTACGTGACAGGTGGGCGAGGACATGTCCTCTGCTCCAGCCCGGCAGCCGTGACGGCTCGGCGAGGGCGGCGTTGTCCAGTTTGCCCGTCGCGCTCAGGAGCCGTTCGGTCGCTTCACGTACGGCGTCCAGGTCGTGCACATGATCAATCATGAGGCCGAGCCTAGCCTCGCCACTCATTCGGGTGAAGGAGTCATCAACCGTCCGTAAATCGAATGTGCGTGCTATACGCTCGGAGTCGAAACTCCCTACATCGCTGTGGCGCCCCCCATACCCTGGGACAGGGGCTCAGTTCCCCCATTTCTCTCCAGAAAGGTGCGGACCGGCGTGGCCGACCGTCTCATCGTCCGTGGCGCGCGCGAGCACAACCTGAAGAACGTCTCGCTCGACCTCCCCCGTGACTCCCTCATCGTCTTCACCGGGCTCTCCGGGTCGGGCAAGTCCTCACTCGCGTTCGACACGATCTTCGCCGAGGGCCAGCGGCGCTACGTGGAGTCGCTCTCCTCGTACGCCCGGCAGTTCCTCGGCCAGATGGACAAGCCGGACGTCGACTTCATCGAAGGTCTGTCGCCCGCGGTCTCCATCGACCAGAAGTCGACCTCGCGCAACCCGCGCTCGACGGTCGGCACCATCACCGAGGTCTACGACTACCTCCGGCTGCTCTTCGCCCGGATCGGCAAGCCACACTGCCCCGAGTGCGCCAGGCCCATCTCCCGCCAGTCGCCCCAGGCCATCGTCGACAAGGTCCTCGGCCTGCCCGAGGGCAGCCGCTTCCAGGTGCTCTCCCCGCTGGTGCGCGAGCGCAAGGGCGAGTTCGTCGACCTCTTCGCCGATCTGCAGACCAAGGGCTACAGCAGGGCGCGGGTCGACGGTGCGACGATCCAGCTCTCCGAGCCGCCCACGCTGAAGAAGCAGGAGAAGCACACCATCGAGGTGGTCATCGACCGCCTCACCGTGAAGGACAGCGCGAAGCGCCGGCTGACCGACTCGGTCGAGACCGCGCTCGGCCTCTCCGGCGGCATGGTCGTACTCGACTTCGTCGACCTCCCGGAGGACGACCCCGAGCGCGAGCGGATGTTCTCCGAGCACCTCTACTGCCCGTACGACGACCTGTCCTTCGAGGAGCTCGAGCCCCGCTCCTTCTCCTTCAACTCCCCCTTCGGTGCCTGCCCGGACTGCACGGGCATCGGTACGCGCATGGAGGTCGACCCGGAGCTGATCGTCCCGGACGAGGACAAGTCGCTCGACGAGGGCGCGATCCACCCCTGGTCGCACGGCCACACCAAGGAGTACTTCGGGCGGCAGATCAACGCGCTCGCCGAAGCGCTCGGATTCCGTACGGACATCCCCTGGGCGGGTCTGCCGCAGCGCGCCAAGAAGGCGCTGCTCCATGGCCACAAGATCCAGACCGAGGTGCGCTACCGCAACCGCTACGGGCGCGAGCGCGCCTACACCACCCCCGCCTTCGAGGGTGCGGTGCAGTTCGTCAAGCGGCGGCACTCCGAGGCCGAGAGCGACTCCAGCCGGGAGCGCTTCGAGGGCTACATGCGTGAGGTGCCCTGTCCGACCTGTGAGGGCACCCGGCTCAAGCCGATCGTGCTCGCGGTGACGGTGATGGACAAGTCCATCGCCCAGGTCGCCGCGATGTCGATCAGCGAGTGCGCCGAGTTCCTCGGCCGCCTCAAGCTGAACGCCCGCGACAAGAAGATCGCCGAGCGGGTGCTCAAGGAGGTCAACGAGCGGCTGAAGTTCCTCGTCGACGTCGGCCTGGACTACCTCTCGCTGAACCGTGCCGCAGGCACGCTGTCCGGTGGCGAGGCCCAGCGCATCAGGCTCGCCACCCAGATCGGCTCCGGACTCGTCGGCGTGCTGTACGTGCTGGACGAGCCGTCCATCGGCCTGCACCAGCGCGACAACCACCGGCTGATCGAGACCCTGGTCCGGCTGCGCGACATGGGCAACACGCTCATCGTCGTCGAGCACGACGAGGACACCATCAAGGTGGCCGACTGGGTCGTCGACATCGGCCCCGGTGCCGGTGAGCACGGCGGCAAGGTCGTCCACTCCGGCTCGCTCAAGGACCTGCTGGCCAACAAGGCGTCGGTCACCGGGCAGTACCTCTCCGGCAAGAAGTCCATCGCGATGCCCGACATCCGGCGCCCCGTCGACCCGACACGCCTGCTCACGGTGCACGGCGCCCGGGAGAACAACCTCCAGGACATCGACGTCTCGTTCCCGCTGGGTGTCCTCACCGCGGTCACCGGTGTCTCCGGTTCCGGGAAGTCGACCCTGGTCAACGACATCCTCTACACCCACTTGGCCCGCGAGCTCAACGGGGCCAAGTCGGTCCCCGGCCGGCACACCCGGGTCGAGGGCGACGACCTCGTCGACAAGGTGGTGCACGTCGACCAGTCGCCGATCGGCCGCACGCCCCGGTCCAACCCGGCCACGTACACCGGAGTCTTCGACCATGTCCGCAGGCTGTTCGCCGAGACGATGGAAGCGAAGGTGCGCGGCTATCTGCCGGGCCGCTTCTCCTTCAACGTCAAGGGCGGCCGCTGCGAGAACTGCTCGGGCGACGGCACGATCAAGATCGAGATGAACTTCCTGCCCGACGTGTACGTCCCGTGCGAGGTCTGTCACGGAGCGCGGTACAACAGGGAGACGCTGGAGGTCCACTACAAGGGCAAGTCCATCGCGGAAGTGCTGGACATGCCGATCGAGGAGGGCCTGGAGTTCTTCGAGGCCGTCCCGACGATCGCCCGCCACCTCCGTACGCTCAACGAGGTCGGCCTCGGGTACGTCAGGCTCGGCCAGTCCGCGCCGACGCTCTCCGGCGGTGAGGCGCAGCGCGTGAAGCTGGCGAGCGAGCTGCAGAAGCGCTCCACCGGCCGCACGGTCTACGTCCTGGACGAGCCGACGACCGGTCTGCACTTCGAGGACATCAGCAAGCTCATCGCGGTGCTCTCCGGACTGGTCGACAAGGGCAACTCGGTGATCGTCATCGAGCACAACCTCGATGTCATCAAGACCGCCGACTGGGTCATCGACATGGGCCCCGAGGGCGGCAAGGGCGGCGGTCTGGTCATCGCCGAGGGCTCCCCGGAGTATGTCGCCTCCGTGCCGGCCAGCCACACCGGGAAGTTCCTGCAGACCGTCCTGGGCGCGGACCGGATCAGTGAGGCCACGGTGCCCGCCGCCCGCAAGCCGGTCCGCAGGACGGCCGCCAAGAAGGCGGTCGCAGCGAAGGCCACCCCGGCCCGCAGGACGGCCACGGCCAGGACGGCCAAGAAGGCCGCGGCCGAGGAGCTCGCACCGAAGAAGGCCACCCGCACGCGGAAGGCCTGACACCGTCCGGACGAGGCGGCCCCCGGCACCCCGGGGGCCGCCTCGGCGCTGTTCCCGGCCACCGGGCCGGGCGCGACCCGGGCCGGACCCGGACCCGGCCGCGCCCCGGCCCGGCCTTCGCCTGCCGGGTCCCGCCCGGTCCGGTCGGGGCCGGTCGGAGGGGCGGCGTTCTCCGCCGGTATCGTCGGGTCTGTCGCCGATGCCTTCAGGCGCGGCCTGTGCCCGACGTCCGTGGGCATCCGGCGCCCCGGGGCGGGAACCGGCGGCTCTCTGTCCCCCCGACCAGTGGAGACCGCATGTCCGGCCTGCCCGCCGCCCGCCGCACCGTACTGAAGGGCGCCGCTCTCGCCGGTGCCGCCGGGCTGGGAGTGGCCGCCTGCTCGACCGACTCGAAGCTCGGCCACGCCCAGACACCGACGCCCACCGCGCCCGTCGAGCTCGGTGCCGCCGACGAGGTCCCGGTCGGCGGGGCGAAGCTCTACCGGGAGCAGCGGGTCGTCGTGAGCTGCCCGGCGAAGGGCCAGTACAAGGCGTTCAGTGCACAGTGCACCCACGCGGGCTGTCTCCTGGACAAGGTCGAGGGCAACGAGGGCAACTGCCCGTGCCACGGCAGCCGGTTCGACATGACGACCGGCAAGGCGCTCCAAGGCCCCGCCACCGTGCCGCTGCCCGCCGTCCCGGTGAAGGTCGAGGGCGGAAAACTGGTCGCGGGCCCCGAGGCCTGACCGCGAGCGGCGGGCCGCTCCCGGACCTCTGCCGGGCGAACCCCGGGGCCGCCCCTCCGCGCGCTCGCCGGAAGGCGGATCCCCTGCGAGAATGCCGCGCTGTCACCACCCGCAAGTAGGGTGTGAGACATGGCAGACCCCTCCAGCTACCGCCCCAAGCCGGGACAGATCCCCGACTCCCCGGGGGTCTACAAATTCCGCGACGAGCACCGCCGGGTGATCTACGTCGGGAAGGCCAAGAACCTGCGCCAGCGCCTGGCGAACTACTTCCAGGACCTGGCCGGCCTCCACCCGCGCACGCGCACGATGGTCACGACTGCCGCCTCCGTCGAGTGGACCGTCGTCTCCACCGAGGTCGAGGCGCTCCAGCTGGAGTACTCCTGGATCAAGGAGTTCGACCCCCGGTTCAACGTCAAGTACCGCGACGACAAGAGCTATCCCTACCTCGCGGTCACGCTCAACGAGGAGTTCCCGCGCGTGCAGGTCATGCGCGGAGCCAAGAAGAAGGGCGTGCGCTACTTCGGTCCGTACGGTCACGCCTGGGCGATCCGCGAGACGGTCGACCTCATGCTCCGGGTCTTCCCCGTGCGTACCTGCTCCGCGGGTGTGTTCAAGAACGCCGCCAGGACCGGCCGCCCCTGTCTCCTGGGCTACATCGGCAAGTGCTCGGCACCGTGCGTCGGCAGGGTCAGCCCCGACGAACACCGCGAACTGGCCGAGGACTTCTGCGACTTCATGGCCGGCCGGACGGGCACGTACATCCGCCGCCTGGAGAAGGACATGATGCAGGCGGCCGAGGAGATGGAGTACGAGAGGGCGGCCCGGCTGCGCGACGACGCAGAGGCGCTCAGGCGGGCCATGGAGAAGAGCGCCGTCGTCCTCGCCGACGCCACCGACGCCGACCTGATCGCGGTGGCCGAGGACGAGCTCGAGGCCGCCGTCCAGATCTTCCACGTCCGCGGCGGCAGGGTGCGAGGCCAGCGCGGCTGGGTCACCGACAAGGTCGAGGCCGTCGACACGGCGGGCCTGGTCGAGCACGCGCTCCAGCAGCTGTACGGGGAGGAGACGGGCGACTCCGTCCCCAAGGAGGTCCTCGTCCCGGCGCTCCCCGAGGACCCGGAAGCCGTCTCCCAGTGGCTCGCGGACCGCCGCGGCTCCCTGGTCAGCCTGCGCATCCCGCAGCGGGGGGACAAGAAGGACCTGATGGTCACGGTCCAGCGCAACGCCCAGCAGGCTCTGGGGCTGCACAAGACCAAACGCGCCTCCGACCTCACGACCCGCTCCCGGGCCCTGGAGGAGATCGCCGAGGCGCTCGGCCTGGACACGGCACCGCTGCGGGTGGAGTGCTTCGACATCTCGCACCTGCAGGGAGACGACGTGGTCGCCTCCATGGTGGTCTTCGAGGACGGACTCGCGCGCAAGAGCGAGTACCGCCGCTTCCAGATCAAGGGCTTCGAGGGCCAGGACGATGTCCGCTCGATGCACGAGGTCATCGGCCGCCGCTTCAAGCGCTACCTCCAGGAGAAGGAGCGGACGGGGGAGTGGGAGGAGACTCCGGCCGCCACCGGCCCCGTACCGGCGCCCGCGCCCGCGGAGCCCGCGCCCGGGTCACCTGCGCCCGCACAGGCCGCACCGTCCGTGGAACCCGCACCCGCGGGCGCCGCCGGGGGCACACCCACCGCCTTGGCCGACGCCCCCGCCGAGCCCGGTGAAGAGCCCGGCGGAGAGTCCCGTGAGGAGCCCCGTGAGGAGCCCCGCGAGGACGACGGCCGTCCCAAGCGGTTCGCCTACCCGCCGCAGCTCGTCGTCGTCGACGGCGGGCAGCCCCAGGTCGCCGCGGCCAAGCGCGCCCTGGACGAGCTGGGAATCGACGACATCGCCGTCTGCGGCCTCGCCAAGCGCCTCGAAGAGGTCTGGCTGCCCGATGACGACGACCCGGTGGTCCTGCCGCGGTCCAGCGAAGGCCTCTACCTCCTCCAGCGCATCCGCGACGAGGCCCACCGCTTCGCGATCACCTATCAGCGCGCCAAGCGGGCCAAGCGCATCCGCAGCAGCCCGCTGGACGACGTCGCCGGTCTCGGCGAGACCCGCAAGCAGGCGCTGATCAAGCATTTCGGCTCCGTGAAGAAGCTGCGGCAGGCGACAATCGACGAGATCTGCGAGGTTCCGGGGATAGGCCGCAGGACGGCGGAATCAGTGGCCGCCGCCCTCGCCACGGCCGCCCCGGCCGCGCCCGCCGTGAACACGGCCACAGGAGAGATCATGGAAGAGGACGACGGGGGCAGCACGTCATGACCGAGCACGCGCATGAACGCCAGAACGACCGAGCAGACGGAGCAGCAGACGTGAGTACGGGAAGCACCAAGGAGAAGGCCGAGGCCGCCGTGCCGGCCATCCCCGAGCTGGTGATCATCTCGGGTATGTCGGGTGCCGGGCGCAGCACCGCCGCCAAGTGTCTGGAGGACCTCGGCTGGTTCGTCGTCGACAACCTCCCGCCCGAGCTGATCCCCACGATGGTGGAGCTCGGCGCCCGGTCCCAGGGCAACGTCGCGCGCATCGCCGTCGTCGTCGACGTACGGGGCCGCCGCTTCTTCGACAACCTCCGGCAGTCCCTCGCGGACCTGGAGGCCAAACACGTCACCCGGCGGATCGTCTTCCTGGAGTCCTCCGACGACGCACTCGTACGCCGGTTCGAGTCGGTGCGCCGTCCGCACCCCCTCCAGGGCGACGGCCGGATCGTCGACGGCATCGCAGCCGAACGCGATCTGCTGCGCGAGCTGCGCGGCGACGCCGACCTGGTGATCGACACCTCCAGCCTCAACGTGCACGAGCTGCGGGCCAAGATGGACGCGCAGTTCGCCGGCGACGAGGAGCCGGAGCTGCGGGCCACGGTGATGTCGTTCGGCTTCAAGTACGGCCTGCCCGTCGACGCCGACCTCGTCGTCGACTGCCGCTTCCTGCCGAACCCGCACTGGGTCCCCGAGCTGCGTCCCTTCACCGGGCTCAACGAGGAGGTGTCCGACTACGTCTTCGACCAGCCCGGCGCCAAGGAGTTCCTCAACCAGTACACGGAGCTGCTCCAGCTGATTGCCGCGGGTTACCGCCGCGAGGGCAAGCGCTATGTGACCATCGCGGTCGGCTGTACGGGCGGCAAGCACCGTTCCGTCGCGATGTCGGAGAAGCTGGCCGCCCGGCTGGCCACCGAGGGGATCGAGACCGTGCTCGTACACCGGGACATGGGGCGCGAGTGACCAGTCGCAACCTGCGCCTGCGCAGGCTGAGCAGAGCCACCTCCGCGCTCTCCGGCCGCAAGCGGGGCGCGCAGCCCAAGGTCGTCGCCCTCGGTGGCGGTATGGGCCTGTCGGCGTCGCTCACGGCGCTGCGCCGGATCACCGGTGATCTCACGGCCGTCGTCACCGTCGCCGACGACGGGGGCTCCAGCGGCAGGCTCCGCGAGGAGCTGGGCGTCCTGCCGCCCGGCGACCTGCGCAAGGCGCTGGCCGCGCTGTGCGGGGACGACGAATGGGGTCAGACCTGGGCCCAGGTCATCCAGCACCGCTTCGAGTCCAAGGGCGATCTGCACGAGCACGCGGTGGGCAACCTGCTGATCGTCGCCCTCTGGGAACAGCTGGGCGACCACGTGCAGGCCCTCGACCTGGTCGGCAAGCTGCTCGGCGCCCACGGCAGGGTGCTGCCCATGTCCGCCGTACCCCTGGAGCTCCAGGCGCTCGTACGGGGGCACGACCCGGAGCGCCCCGAGGAGATCGTGACCGTGCGGGGGCAGGCCACCGTGGCGCTCACCCCCGGTGAGGTGCAGTCCGTCCATGTGGTGCCCGCCGACCCGCCGGCGGTCCCGGAGGCGGTCGCGGCCGTCCTCGACGCCGACTGGGTGGTCCTCGGCCCGGGGTCCTGGTTCTCCTCGGTGATTCCGCACCTCCTGGTGCCCGAACTGCTCGACGCGCTGGTCTCCACGAAGGCCCGAAAGGTCCTCTCGCTGAACCTCGCACCACAACCCGGTGAAACAGAAGGCTTCTCACCGCAGCGTCATTTGGAGGTTTTGGGACGACACGCCCCTAAACTCGCCTTGGACGTGGTGCTGGCCGACGAGGCTGCGGTGCCCGACCGTGAGTCCCTCGCCGACGCCGCCAAGCGGCTCGGAGCCGCGGTCGAGCTGGCCCCGGTGGCTTCGCCCGACGGTGTTCCGATTCACGATCCGGAGCTGTTGGCTGCCGCGTACGACCGTATTTTTCGGATGCATGGAAGGATCGGCCCATGGCGATGACGCCAGCGGTGAAGGACGAAATCTCTCGGCTTCCCGTGACCCGGACCTGCTGCAGAAAAGCAGAGGTCTCGGCGATTCTTCGATTCGCGGGCGGGCTGCACCTGGTGAGCGGCCGGATTGTGATCGAGGCCGAACTGGACACGGCGATGGCGGCGCGCCGGCTGAAGCGGGACATCCTGGAGATCTTCGGGCACAGCTCGGAGCTGATCGTGATGGCTCCCGGCGGACTGCGCCGGGGCTCCCGCTATGTCGTACGCGTGGTGGCGGGCGGAGATCAGCTCGCGCGCCAGACCGGGCTGGTCGACGGCCGCGGCCGGCCGATCCGCGGACTGCCCCCGCAGGTGGTCTCGGGGGCCACCTGCGATGCCGAGGCCGCCTGGCGCGGGGCCTTCCTGGCCCACGGTTCGCTCACCGAGCCCGGCCGCTCCTCCTCGCTGGAGGTGACCTGCCCCGGCCCGGAGGCCGCCCTCGCCCTGGTCGGAGCCGCCCGCAGGCTCTCGATCGCGGCCAAGGCCCGCGAGGTGCGCGGGGTGGACCGCGTCGTCGTCCGGGACGGCGACGCCATCGGAGCGCTGCTGACCCGTCTCGGCGCCCATGAGTCGGTGCTGGCCTGGGAGGAGCGCCGGATGCGGCGCGAGGTCCGCGCCACCGCCAACCGGCTCGCCAACTTCGACGACGCCAACCTCCGGCGCTCCGCCCGGGCCGCGGTGGCCGCAGGCGCCCGCGTGGGGCGCGCGCTGGAGATCCTGGGCGAGGAGGTCCCGGAGCACCTCGCGGCGGCCGGACGGCTGCGCATGGAGCACAAGCAGGCGTCCCTGGAGGAGCTGGGTGCCCTCGCCGACCCGCCGCTGACCAAGGACGCGGTCGCGGGCCGGATCCGGCGGCTGCTGGCCATGGCCGACAAGCGGGCCCAGGACCTCGGTATCCCGGGCACCGAATCCACCCTCAGTGAGGAGCTGGCCGACGGTCTCGTCGGCTGAGCGGTCGCACGCCTCCCGTCGCCGGCGCACCTCCCGAGGGCGTCGGCGGCGGCATTGCCGGGACCTCGGGCAGCCCTCATGCATGCCCGGTACACACTCTTTGTGCCGCGACGAGGCCCTATTGACATGACCATGGACCATCACGAACCTGTCCTCTGTCCGCCGACCGGGCGGACGGAAGTGACAGACAACTGCATGGGGGGCTCATGAGACGCAGAGCGCGAGCGATCCTCGCCGCGGCTTCACTACTGATGGCCGGACTGGCGGTACCCGTTGCCCAGGCGGACCAGGGGAGGGGCGGCGGCGCGGACGGCCTGGGTGTCTGGCACGCGGAGGTCTCCGCGGCTCAGCTGCCGCTGCTGGCCGATGCGGGCACGGACAGCCACGAGCTGAGTGAGCAGGTGCCCGAACGGGGCTCGGCCACCGTGGAGCTCTACCTCACCGACCGGCAGGCCGGAGAGCTGCGCGGCAAGGGCGTCGAGATCACCGAGCACACCCTCTCCGCCAAGGCCTCGAAGCGGGTCGCGGCAGCCGGCGACGGCGTCTTCCGCCCGTACAGCGGCGAGAACGGCCTGCGGAAGGAGATCCTCGCGACCGCGCAGGCCAACCCCGGCCTCACCAAGGTCGTCAGCATCGGCAGAACCGTCCGCGGCCAGGACATCCTCGCCCTGAAGCTCACCAAGGGCGCCAAGAAGGCCAAGGACGGCTCCAGGCCCGCCACGCTGTACATGTCCAACCAGCACGCCCGGGAGTGGATCACCCCGGAGATGACCCGCCGGCTGATGCACCACTACCTCGACGGGTACGGCAAGGACCCGCGGATCACGAGGATCGTCGACACCACCGAACTGTGGTTCGTGCTCTCCGCCAACCCCGACGGCTACGACTACACGTTCACCGGCGAACGGGACTGGCGCAAGAACCTCCGCGACAACAACGGCGACGGCACCATCACCCCCGGCGACGGCGTCGACCTCAACCGCAACTTCCGCTACAAGTGGGGCTACGACAACGAGGGTTCCTCGCCGGACCCGGGCGACGAGACCTTCCGCGGCACCGCGCCCTCCTCCGAGCCGGAGACAAGGGCGCTGGACGCCTTCCAGAAGCGCATCGGCTTCCAGTACGGGATCAACTACCACTCCGCCGCACAGCTGTTGCTGTACGGAGTGGGCTGGCAGGTCGCCACGGACACACCCGACGACATCGTCTACAAGGCGCTCGCCGGAACGCCCGAGAAGTCCGCCGTCCCGGGATACCGCCCGCAGGTCTCCTCCGAGCTGTACGTCACCAACGGCGAGGCCGACGGACACGCGGCCAACGTCAACAGGATGATGATGTTCACGCCGGAGATGTCGACGTGCGCGACCGCCTCCCGGATCGACCCCGACGACGCGTGGGAACCGGCCGACTGCGGCTCGATCTTCCGCTTCCCGGACGACGAGAAGCTGATCCAGCAGGAGTTCGCCAAGAACGTCCCCTTCGCGCTCGCGGTCGCCGAGTCCGCCGCGCACCCCGACCGGCCGGTCTCCCCGGTCGGCATCGACGCGCCCGACTTCACCCCTGACGCCTTCACCACCTCCTACGCCCGCGGCGGCGACCAGGAAGTGGCGGTCACCGCCCGCAAGTCCGTCCGCGACAAGCGCCTCAACTACCGCATCGACGGCGGCCGTACGCACACCGAGCGGCTCAAGGCCTGGGAGGGCGGCGAGACCTTCGGCGGCGAGGACAACATCCACTTCGACCAGTACCGCGCCGAGGTCGAGGACGCCGACGAGGGCGACACCGTCACGGTCTGGTTCACCGGCCGCACGACCGCCGGCAAGCGCACCTCCAGCACCCCCTTCACCTACACCGTCGCCGACCGGCCGCGCGGCGACACCCTGGTGATCGCCGATGAGGGCGCCCCCGCCCGGCACACCGCCGCGTACACCGGGGCGCTCGCGGCCAACGGCCACGGAGCAGCCGTCTGGGACGTCGCCGCGAACGGCGCCCCGCACGCCCTCGGGGTGCTCAGCCACTTCCGCACCGTCCTGTGGTACACCGGCGACCGGCGCCCGGCCGCCGCGACCATGCTCGCGGTCCGCTCCTACGTCAACGAGGGCGGGAAGCTGATCAACGCCGGCGAGCAGGCGGGCGGGAGCGTCACCGGCGCCGGGGGCACCGACGACTTCTCGCAGTACTACCTCGGTGCGTACAACAGGGTCGGACTCAAGTCCCCGCCCTCCTTCGCAGGCTCCGGACGGCTGTCCGGGGCGACGGGAACGCTCGGCGACGTCCCGGACAACGCCCTGGAGGCGGCGGGCGCGTACACGGTCACCTCCGACACGCTGGACCCGGAGGAGTTCCCCCAGTTCCGCAGCGCCGCGGCGGGTGAATACCCGGGGGTCCGCACACCCTTCGAGCCGTACGGGGGCTCCTGGTTCGCCGCCGCCACCCACCAGGACGCCTCCTACAAGAGGCTCTCGCGCACCGTCGACCTGACGGGCACCACCGCGGCGGACGACCCCGGCCTGCGGTTCCAGCTCAGCTACGACACCGAGGAGGGGTACGACAACGTCGTCGTCGAGGCCCGCACCGTGGGCCAGGACGACTGGACGACCCTGCCCGACGCCAACGGCGGCACCGACACCGGCCTGCCCACGGACTGCGAGGAGGGCTACTACGCCCAGCTCCACCCCTTCCTCACCCACTACCTGACCGTGGGCGGGGACTCCTGCACCGGTACCGGGACCACCGGCGGCTGGCACCGGTTCACGGGCAGCTCCAACGGCTGGCAGCAGGTCTCCGTGGACCTCGGCGCGTACGCGGGCAAGCAGGTCGAGCTCTCGGTCTCCTACGTCACCGACCCGGGCTCGGGCGGACTCGGGGTCTTCGTGGACGACACCGAGCTCGTCGTCGGCGGGACGGCCCGGGACACCGAGGGCTTCGAGACCGCCCTCGGTCCCTGGAACACCCCCGGGGCGCCGGCCGGCAGCCCGCAGAACACGGCCGACTGGACCCGTTCCGGACCGCTGTTCCATTCGCAGGCCGCCGTCACGACCCGTGACACCGTGCTGCTCGGCTTCGGCCTCGAACACGTGGCCGGGGCCGCCGAGCGGAAGCAGTTGATCGGAAAGGCGCTGAGAAGTCTGGGGCGTTGACGCTCCGTAACCGTCGCACGGGTGGGGCCGGCGCCCCGCCCGTGCGGTCGACGCAGTAACGGAGGTCCGTATTCCTACTCGGGAGTACGGACCTCGCCGTCCGTTCCGTCCCTACTCGATGTCACTACCGGGCCCTCGGAGAGGTAGGGTCGGAGGCGGTCGGGGACATCCCATACAACTCGCCGGCGTCGAAAACCGGCGTACCTAACGAGGAGATCGGTTCGTGACGATCCGCGTAGGCATCAACGGCTTTGGCCGCATCGGTCGTAACTACTTCCGCGCGCTGCTGGAGCAGGGTGCGGACATCGAGATCGTGGCTGTCAACGACCTGGGTGACACTGCGACCACGGCCCACCTGCTGAAGTACGACACCATTCTGGGTCGTCTCAAGGCAGAGGTGAGCCACACCGCCGACACCATCACCGTCGACGGTCACACCATCAAGGTGCTCTCCGAGCGCAACCCGGCCGACATCCCCTGGGGTCAGCTGGGCGTCGACATCGTGATCGAGTCGACCGGCATCTTCACCAAGAAGGCCGACGCCGCGAAGCACATCGCGGGTGGCGCCAAGAAGGTCCTCATCTCGGCTCCGGCCAAGGACGAGGACATCACCATCGTGATGGGCGTCAACCAGGACAAGTACGACGCGGCCAACCACCACGTCATCTCCAACGCCTCCTGCACCACCAACTGTGTGGCGCCGATGGCCAAGGTTCTCGACGAGAACTTCGGCATCGTCAAGGGCCTGATGACGACGGTCCACGCGTACACGAACGACCAGCGGATCCTGGACTTCCCGCACTCGGACCTGCGTCGCGCCCGCGCCGCGGCCGAGAACATCATTCCGACCACGACCGGTGCCGCCAAGGCGACCGCTCTGGTCCTGCCGCAGCTCAAGGGCAAGCTCGACGGCATCGCGATGCGCGTCCCGGTCCCGACCGGTTCCGCTACCGACCTCGTCGTGACGCTGCAGCGCGAGGTCACCAAGGACGAGGTCAACGCCGCGTTCAAGAAGGCCTCCGACGACGGCGACCTCAAGGGTTTCCTGACCTACACCGAGGACCCGATCGTGTCCTCCGACATCGTCGGCGACCCGTCGTCCTGCACCTTCGACTCCTCCCTGACCATGGTCCAGGAGGGTACGTCGGTGAAGATCCTCGGCTGGTACGACAACGAGTGGGGTTACTCCAACCGCCTCGTCGACCTGACGGTCTTCGTCGGCGAGCAGCTCTGATCCTCGGATCGGCAGGCATCTCGATGTGAGCAAGGGGCTCGGGCGGCGCAACGTGGCGCCGTCCGAGCCCCTTGCGTGCTCATCCGTCTCCAAGGAGTACCGCGAACAAGATGAAGACGATCGACGAACTTCTCGCCGAAGGGGTCGCCGGAAAGCGGGTATTCGTCCGCGCCGACCTCAACGTGCCGCTCGACGGCACCACGATCACCGACGACGGCCGCATCCGCGCCGTCCAGCCGACGGTCGCCAGGCTCGCCGAAGCCGGCGCGCGGGTCGTCGTCGCCTCGCACCTCGGCCGCCCCAAGGGCGCCCCGGACCCGGCGTTCTCGCTGGCTCCCGCCGCCGCGCGCCTCGGTGAGCTGCTCGGTGCCGAGGTCGCCTTCGCGACCGACACCGTCGGCGAGTCCGCCCGCGCCACGGTCGGCGCCCTCACCGACGGCCGGGTCGCCGTCATCGAGAACCTCCGCTTCAACGCCGGCGAGACGTCGAAGGACGACGCCGAGCGCGGCGCCTTCGCCGATCAGCTTGCCGAGCTCGCCGACGTGTACGTGGGCGACGGCTTCGGTGCCGTCCACCGCAAGCACGCCTCGGTCTTCGACCTTCCGGCCCGCCTGCCGCACGCGGCCGGCGGCCTGATCGCCACAGAGGTCGGCGTCCTCAAGAAGCTCACCGAGGACGTCACGCGTCCCTACGTCGTGGTCCTCGGCGGCTCCAAGGTCTCCGACAAGCTCGGCGTGATCGACCACCTGCTGGAGAAGGCCGACCGCATCCTCATCGGCGGCGGCATGGCCTACACCTTCCTCAAGGCCCAGGGCCACGAGGTCGGCAGCTCCCTCCTCCAGGAGGACCAGATCCCGGCGGTGCTCGGCTACCTCAAGCGTGCCGAGGAGAAGGGCGTGGAGTTCGTGCTCCCCGTCGACGTCGTCGTCTCGGCGCAGTTCCCGGACCTCAAGGCCAAGACCCCGGGCCACCCCGCCACCGTCGCCGCCGACGCCATTCCGGCCGGCGTGATGGGCCTGGACAACGGCCCGGAGACCAACAAGCTCTACGCCTCGAAGCTCGCCGACGCGGCCACCGTCTTCTGGAACGGCCCGATGGGCGTCTTCGAGCACCCCGACTACGCCGAGGGCACCAAGGCCGTCGCCCAGGCACTCGTCGACTCCCCGGCCTTCAGCGTCGTCGGCGGCGGGGACTCCGCAGCCGCCGTCCGCATCCTGGGCTTTGACGAGAACGCATTCGGCCACATCTCGACCGGTGGCGGCGCCAGCCTCGAATACCTCGAGGGCAAGACGCTTCCCGGCCTCGCCGCACTGGAGGACTGACCCTTAATGAGCACCCGCACCCCGCTGATGGCGGGCAACTGGAAGATGAACCTCAACCACCTCGAGGCCATCGCCCACACCCAGAAGCTCGCCTTCGCGCTGGCCGACAAGGACTACGACGCCGTAGAGGTCGCCGTCCTGCCGCCCTTCACCGACCTGCGCTCCGTGCAGACCCTGATCGACGGCGACAAGCTGAAGATCAAGTACGGCGCCCAGGACATCTCCGCGCACGACTCCGGCGCGTACACCGGCGAGATCTCCGGCCCGATGCTCGCCAAGCTGAAGTGCACCTACGTGGCCGTCGGCCACAGCGAGCGCCGCCAGTACCACGGCGAGAACGACGAGATCTGCAACGCCAAGGTGAAGGCCGCCTACAAGCACGGTCTGACGCCGATCCTCTGCGTCGGTGAGGGCCTGGACATCCGCAAGGCGGGTGAGCAGGTCTCCTACACCCTCGCGCAGCTCGACGGCGCCCTGAAGGACGTCCCGGCCGAGCAGGCCGAGTCCATCGTGATCGCGTACGAGCCGGTCTGGGCCATCGGGACCGGCGAGGTCGCCACCCCCGAGGACGCCCAGGAGGTCTGCGGTGCGATCCGCCGCCGGCTCGCCGAGCTGTACTCGCAGGAGCTGGCCGACGCCGTCCGTATCCAGTACGGCGGCTCGGTGAAGTCCGGCAACGTCGCGGCCATCATGGCGCAGCCCGACGTGGACGGCGCGCTCATCGGCGGTGCCGCCCTGGACGCCGACGAGTTCGTCAAGATCGTCCGCTTCCGCGACCAGTGAGTATGCGGTAGCGCCGATCCGTCGTACCCTTGCGGGGGCCGAGAGGGGTATCCCTCTCAGGCCCCCGCTGTTCGTACATGCAGTCCTAAAGATTCCGGAAAGTAGGGACCAGCCGTGATTTTGGCGTTCGAGATCGCCCTGATCGTCTTCAGCCTGCTGCTGATGCTGCTGGTGCTGATGCACAAGGGAAAGGGCGGCGGCCTCTCCGACATGTTCGGTGGCGGAATGCAGTCGTCCGTGGGTGGCTCGTCGGTCGCCGAGCGTAACCTCGACCGCATCACCGTTGTGGTTGGTCTGGCCTGGTTCGCGTGCATCGTCGTCCTTGGTCTGCTCATCAAGCTGGACAGCTGACCCGTCGTTCGCGATTCCCGGTGAGGGTGTAACTCCTTCCACTGGACGCGCGTTGGGCCTTACGTAGACTGGGGCATCTTCGAGCACCATCACGCAGGGAGTTACGACCGTGGCAAGTGGCAACGCGATCCGGGGAAGCCGGGTCGGAGCGGGGCCGATGGGGGAGGCCGAGCGCGGCGAGTCCGCGCCGCGCCTCCGCATCTCCTTCTGGTGCTCGAACGAGCACGAGACGCAGCCGAGCTTCGCCCATGACGCGCAGGTACCGGAGACCTGGGACTGCCCGCGGTGCGGCTTCCCGGCCGGCCAGGACCGGGACAATCCGCCGGCACCACCGCGCACCGAGCCGTACAAGACGCACCTGGCGTACGTACGCGAGCGGCGCAGCGACGCGGACGGCGAAGCGATCCTCGCCGAAGCCCTCGCGAAACTCCGCGGCGAAATCTGAGAGCTGTTCACCGGCCGGTCACCCCAAGGGTGCCCGGCCGGAATCCGTATGTCGTCCCACAGCCCGCTGCTGCCCCGTCGCACCCTTCAGATCTATTAGGTTGGAGGGGCAGCGGGGATGTTGCAGGTACGAGAAGAAGTGGGCGATTTCCCGGATGAACGCACAAAGCCGAACGAAGCTCAATCAGACTCCCGAGTGGACGGCTCTCGGCAAGCACCGTGAGGAGCTCGGCGGCACCCATCTGCGTCGGCTGTTCGCGGACGCGCCGGACCGCGGGAGCGCGTACACCCTCCGGGTCGGCGACCTCCACATCGACTACTCCAAGCACCTGGTCACCGACGAGACGCTGGGCCTGCTGCGCGAGCTCGCCGCCGCCACGGACGTCGCCGGGCTGCGGGACGCGATGTTCCGCGGCGAGAAGATCAACACCACCGAGGACCGGGCCGTCCTGCACACCGCGCTCCGCGCCCCGCGCGACGCCGTGGTCGAGGTCGATGGCGAGAACGTGGTGCCGGCCGTGCACGCGGTCCTGGACAAGATGGCCGCCTTCTCCGACCGGGTCAGGGCGGGCGAGTGGACCGGTCACACCGGCAAGCCCATCAAGAACATCGTGAACATCGGCATCGGCGGCTCCGACCTCGGCCCCGCCATGGCGTACGAGGTGCTGCGCTCCTTCACGGACCGCTCGCTCACCGTCCGCTTCGTGTCCAACGTCGACGGCGCGGACCTGCACGAGGCCGTACAGGGCCTCGACCCGGCGGAGACGCTGTTCATCGTCGCGTCCAAGACCTTCACGACGATCGAGACGATCACCAACGCCACCTCCGCCCGCGACTGGCTGCTCACCGAGCTGAAGGCGGGTCAGGACGCCGTCGCCAAGCACTTCGTGGCGCTGTCGACCAACGCGGAGAAGGTCACGGACTTCGGTATCGACACGGCGAACATGTTCGAGTTCTGGGACTGGGTCGGCGGCCGCTACTCCTTCGACTCGGCGATCGGCCTCTCGCTGATGATCGCCATCGGCCCGGACCGGTTCCGCGAGATGCTCGACGGCTTCCACCTCGTCGACGAGCACTTCCGCACCGCGCCCGCCGAGGAGAACGCCCCGCTCCTGCTGGGTCTGCTGGGTGTCTGGTACGGCGCGTTCTTCGACGCCCAGTCCCACGCCGTGCTGCCCTACAGCCACTACCTGTCCAAGTTCACCGCGTACTTGCAGCAGCTGGACATGGAGTCCAACGGCAAGTCCGTGGACCGGGACGGCAATCCGGTCGACTGGCAGACCGGGCCGGTCGTCTGGGGCACCCCCGGCACCAACGGCCAGCACGCCTACTACCAGCTGATCCACCAGGGCACGAAGGTCATCCCGGCGGACTTCATCGGCTTCGCCGCGCCCGTCGGCGACCTGCTGCCCGGCCTGATCGCCCAGCACGACCTGCTGATGGCCAACTTCTTCGCCCAGACCCAGGCCCTCGCCTTCGGCAAGACGCCCGACGAGGTCCGCGCGGAGGGCGTCGCCGAGGAGCTCGTTCCGCACAAGACGTTCCGCGGCAACCACCCGACGACCACGATCCTCGCCGACCGGCTCACCCCGTCGGTGCTCGGCCAGCTGATCGCGCTGTACGAGCACAAGGTCTTCGTCCAGGGCGCCGTCTGGAACATCGACTCCTTCGACCAGTGGGGCGTCGAGCTCGGCAAGGTCCTCGCCAGGAAGATCGAGCCGGTCCTGACCGACGGAACCGGCGCGGAGGAGCTCGACAGCTCCACCGCCGCCCTCGTCTCCGCGTACCGCACGCTGCGGGGTCGCTGAGCCGATGGGCAGGGGGGCGGGGACGGTGGCGCTCAGGCCGCCGCGGAACACACCGGCTCCGCGGGCCGTCGGATGGTGGCGGGCCCAGTGGCTGTTGCTGACGGCCGCTCCGGTGGCCGTGCTGGGCCTGCTGGGAGCCTTCATCGCTCCGGCCAGGTTCTGGCTGCTGGTGCCCGCGGCGGCGCTGGCGGTCATCGGCCTGCTGTGCGCCGTCCTCTTCCCTCTCTGGTGGTTCCGCACCCATCGGTGGGAGGTCACCGACGACGCGGTCTACGTACGGACCGGTGTCTTCCTGCAGGAATGGCGGATCGCGCCGATGTCCCGCATCCAGACGGTGGACACCGTGCGCGGCCCGCTGGAGCAGCTCTTCGGACTGGCCACGGTCGCGGTCACCACCGCGTCCGCCAAGGGGGCCGTGCGGATCGAGGGCCTCGGCCACGAGGTCGCGGCCGAGCTCGTCGAACGGCTGACCAGGGTCACGCAGGCCACCCCCGGGGACGCCACGTGAGCACCGCCGCGCCCGAGGACCCCCGGTGGCGGCGGATCCACCCGCGCACGGTGCTGGTCACCGCGCTCGTCACGGCGGGAGTCGCGGCCGGCGCGGCCGTACCGGCCGTCCTCGCGCTGTCCGGCCGGTTCGGATACGCGCGGGCCGTCGGCTGGGTGCTGGCCGGGGCGGCCGTCCTGATCGGGTGCGCCGCCGCCGGTGACCACGTGCGGTGGCGGCGCACCCGCTACCGCGTCGGCCCCGAACGCGTCGATCTGCACACCGGACTTCTGCTGGTCAAACGGCGCTCACTGGACCGGACGCGGATCCGCAGCGTCGACCTCACCGCCCCCGTGCACCTGCGGCTCCTCGGCCTGGTCACGGTGCGTATCGGCACCGGCGAACAGACGGGCGGCGAATCCACCCTGGAACTGGACCCCGTCTCCCGGGCGGAGGGGGAGCGGCTGCGCCACGAACTCCTCGACCGTGCCGCGGAGTCAGGCACCGGGACGCACCGCGAGGGCGAACTGGCCACGCTCGACCCGCGCTGGATCCGCTACGCGCCGGTCTCCTTCGTCGCCCCCGCGCTGGGCGGTGCCGCGGTCGGCGGTCTGCTGCAGATCAGCGAGTGGGCAGGCGTGCAGGGAGAGGTGATCGACTGGGTCGCCGAACGGTTCCTCGACACCCCGCTGGTCTGGGCGATCGTGGTCATGGCGGGGGCGGCCCTGACCGCCGGTGTCGTCGGGGCACTCGGCCTCTGGGTCGAGATGTGGTGGAACTACCGTCTGGAACGCGAACCCGGCGGCACCCTGCGCGTCCGGCGGGGGCTGCTGACCTCCCGCTCCCTCTCCGTCGAGGAACAGCGGCTGCGCGGCGTGGACCTCGTGGAACCGCTCGGCGTACGGCTGTTCGGTGCCGCGCGGGTGGACGCGATCACCACGGGGCTGGCCAAGGACGAGGAATCACGGGGCGCCGACCACAACACCCTGCTCCCGGCAGCGCCCCGCCCGCTGGCCGACACGATCGCGGCCGAGGTCCTGCGCGAGACGAGGACCCCGACCGGTGCCACGCTGACCGCCCACCCCCGCGCGGCCCGGAGCAGGCGGCTGCGCCGCGCGCTGGGAGCCGTCCTGGTCCCCGTGCTGACCCTGGCTGCTCTGGGCGCCGTACTGACGCCCGTACTGCTGTGGACCGCGGCTGCCTGTGCCGTGGTGTTCCTCCCCCTCGCCGTGCTGCTGGCCCTCGACGCGTACCGGGCACTGGGGCACACCGTCAGCGGCGAGTACCTCGTGACCCGGTCCGGCACCCTCCGGCGCTCCACGGCGGCCCTGCAGCGGACCGGGGTGATCGGCTGGACGGTGAAGCAGTCCTGCTTCCAGCGCCGGGCAGGACTGCTGAGCGTCACCGCCACGACGGCAGCCGGGGCCGGTGCGTACACCGCGCACGACACCGACGCCTCCGAAGGCCTCACCTTCGCCGCGGAGGCCGTGCCCGGTCTGCTGGAGCCGTTCCTGGAGCGCACCTGAGGCGCGCGGGTCAGCCGTGCGTCGTATCGATGACGCAGAAGCGGTTGCCCTCGGTGTCCGCGAGCACCACGAAGTCCGGATCCGGCGGATAGAGCTCCCACGCCACCGGCTGCGCCCCCAACTCCGTCAGCCGTGCCACCTCGGCGTCCTGTTCGTCGGTGTACAGATCGAGGTGGACACGCGGCACCTCCTGCACGGGCGACTCGCTTTTCCCCAGGGCCAGTCCGGCGCCCGGCCCCTCGGCCGGGACCAGCACCACCCAGTCGTCCTCGAGCGGCTCGCGCTCCACATAGCCCAGCGCCGCCATCCAGAAGTCCGCCGCGCGCCGTACGTCCGACGCGCCCATCACCACAGTCCCGATTCGCACCATGGCGCCACCCTGGCACGACAGAGGCCCGGCCACGCTCCTGGGAGCGGAACCGGGCCTCGGACGACCGGTGCCTACGCGGAGGCAGGCGGGTAGAGCGCACGCGGCAGCCGCGAGGCCGCCGCCGCGTCCAGCAGCCACAGCGTGCGGCTGCGGCCGTACGCGCCCGCCGCCGGGGCCTGGATCTCCCCGGCACCGGACAGCGCGATCTCCGCCGCCTCGGCCTTGTCCTCACCGGCCGCCAGGAGCCACACCTCGCGCGCGGCCCGGATGGCGGGCAGCGTGAGCGAGACACGGGTGGGCGGCGGCTTGGGGGCGCCGTGCACACCGACGACGGTGCGCTCGGTCTCCCGTACCGCCGGCAGCTCCGGGAAGAGCGACGCGACGTGCGTGTCCGGGCCGACGCCCAGCATCAGCACATCGAACGTCGGTACGGGACCGTGGTCCTCCGGGCCCGCCGCGGCAGCCAGTTCGGCCGCGTACCCGGCGGCGGCGGCATCCGCGTCGCCGCCGTAGGGACCGTCCGACGCGGGCATCGCGTGCACCCGGGACGGGTCCAGGGCCACCGCGTCCAGCAGGGCCTCGCGGGCCTGCGTGACGTTGCGCTCCGGATCGCCCTCGGGCAGGAACCGCTCGTCGCCCCACCACAGGTCGAGCCGCGACCAGTCGATCGCGTCCCGCGCGGGCGAACCGGCGAGCGCGGCCAGCAGGCCGTTGCCGTTGCGCCCGCCGGTGAGGACCACGGAGGCCGATCCGCGCGCGGCCTGGGCGTCCACGATCTTCGTGATCAGCCGGGCCGCCGCGGCCTGGGCCATCAGCTCCTTGTCGCGGTGCACGACGAGCTGCGGAGCACTCACTTCGAGGCCGCCTTCTTGGCCGCGGCCTTCTTCGCGGCCGGGGCCGCGGCACCGGCCGGGGACGACGGCCTGTGCCCGGCACCGACCGAGGACGCCTCGGCGGGACCGCCGAGACGCTCCACGCCGAACTTCACCGTGGCCTCGTAGATGTTGTCCGGGTCCAGCCGCCGCAGCTCCTCCGCGAGGAGCTCGGCGGTCTCCCGCCGCTTCAGCGCCACCGCACGGTCCGGCTGGCCCACCATGGAGAGCGTGGCCAGGGAACCGTCGGCCCGGTCCAGAACGATGACACCGTTCTTGGTCTCCAGCCGCACGGCCGTCAGACCGGGACCGGCGGACAGGGTGCGCTCCACCGGGACTCCGAGCCGGTCCGCGAGCCACATGGCCAGCAGTTCGCAGCTCGGGTTGTCCGACTCGCCCTCGACCGTCGCCGAGACGACCTGGGCGGGCTGCTGGTCGAGCGCGGCCGCCAGCATCGAGCGCCACGGCGTGATGCGGGTCCAGGCCAGGTCGGTGTCACCCGGCTGGTACGTCGCCGCACGCACCGCGAGCTCGTCGAGCGGGTGCTCGGCCGAGTACGTGTCGGTGATACGGCGCTGGGCCAGCGCACCCAGCGGGTCCTTGGCCGGGTCCGCCGGGGCGTCCTCGGGCCACCACACCACGACCGGGGCGTCCGGCAGCAGCAGCGGCAGGACGACCGACTGGGCGTGGTTGGCCAGCTCACCGTGCAGACGCAGGACGACGGTCTCGCCGGAGCCCGAGTCGGAACCGACCCGCACCTCGGCGTCGAGCCGCGCGTCACGCCGGCTGCGCGGCGAGCGGCTGACCCGCTTGATCACCGCGATGATCCGCGAGGGGTGCTCGCGCGAGGAGTCCGCCGCCGCCCGGAGTGCGTCGTAGGCGTTCTCCTCGTCGGTGACGACGACGAGGGTGAGCACCATTCCGATGGCCGGGGTGCCGATGGAACGGCGGGCCGACACCAGGGCCTGGTTGATCTTGCTGGACGTGGTTTCCGTGAGATCGATCTTCATGGCCGGCGCCAGCTCCGTCCGTCGCGTGCGAGCATCTCGTCGGCCTCGGCCGGGCCCCAGGTTCCGGCCGCGTACTGGGCGGGCTTGCCGTGCCTGTCCCAGTACTGCTCGATCGGATCGAGGATGTTCCAGGAGAGCTCGACCTCCTGGTGGCGCGGGAAGAGGTTGGCGTCGCCGAGCAGGACATCCAGGAGAAGCCGCTCGTACGCCTCCGGGCTGGACTCCGTGAAGGACTCGCCGTACGCGAAGTCCATCGTGACGTCCCGTACCTCCATGGAGGTACCGGGCACCTTGGAGCCGAACCTCACGGTGACGCCCTCGTCCGGCTGCACCCGGATGACCAGGGCGTTGCCGCCCAGCTCCTCCGTCGCACCGGACTCGAAGGGCAGGTACGGGGCGCGCTTGAAGACGACCGCGATCTCCGTGACCCGGCGGCCGAGCCGCTTCCCGGTACGGAGATAGAACGGCACGCCCGCCCAGCGGCGGTTGTTGATCGTCAGCTTGATCGCGGCGAAGGTGTCGGTCTTCGACTTGGGGTCGATACCGTCCTCCTCCAGATAGCCGGGGACCTCCTCGCCGCCCTGCCACGCGTGCGCGTACTGGCCGCGCACGGTGTGCTTGCCCAGGTCCTCCGGCAGCTCCACCGCCGTGAGCACCTTGAGCTTCTCGGCGACCAGGGCCTTCGGGTGGAAGGAGCCGGGCTCCTCCATCGCGGTCAGCGCCAGCAGCTGGAGCAGGTGGTTCTGGATGACGTCACGGGCCGCGCCGATGCCGTCGTAGTAACCGGCCCGGCCGCCGATGCCGATGTCCTCGGCCATCGTGATCTGGATGTGGTCGACGTACGACCTGTTCCAGATCGGCTCGAACATCGTGTTGGCGAAGCGCAGCGCCAGGATGTTCTGGACCGTCTCCTTGCCGAGGTAGTGGTCGATACGGAAGACCTCGTTCGGCGGGAACACATCGTGCACGAGCTGGTTGAGCTCCTGCGCGCTGGTGAGGTCGTGCCCGAACGGCTTCTCGATGACGGCACGCCGCCAGGAGCCCTCCTTCTGGTCCGCCAGCCCGTGCTTCTTCAGCTGCTGGACGACCTTGGGGAAGAACTTCGGCGGTACGGACAGGTAGAAGGCGAAGTTGCCTCCCGTGCCCTGTGCCTTGTCGAGCTCCTGGATCGTGGCCTTCAGGGTCTCGAAGGCGTCGTCGTCGTCGAAGTTGCCCTGGACGAAGCGCATCCCCTGGATGAGCTGCTGCCAGACCTCTTCACGGAACGGCGTACGCGCGTGCTGCTTGACGGCGTCGTGGACCTCCTGGGCGAAGTCCTCGTCCTGCCACTCGCGGCGTGCGAAACCGATGAGCGAGAAGCCCGGCGGCAGCAGGCCGCGGTTGGCCAGGTCGTAGACGGCGGGCATCAGCTTTTTACGGGACAAATCGCCCGTGACGCCAAAGATCACCAGGCCCGACGGCCCCGCGATACGCGGGAGCCGTCGGTCCTGTGCGTCACGGAGCGGGTTCACTCCGGGAACACCAGACAAGGTGGTCAGCCCTCCGAAGGAGCGAGGCGCTTGAGCTCGGCCTCGGTGGAGTTGAGCAGGTCGATCCAGGCAGCCTCGAACTTCTCGACGCCCTCGTCCTCGAGGAGCTGGACGACGTCGTCGTAGCTGATCCCGAGCTTCCCGACGGCGTCGAGCTCGGCACGTGCCTGCTCGTAGGTGCCGGCGATGGTGTTGCCCGTGATCTGTCCGTGGTCCGCCGTGGCGTTCAGGGTGCCCTCGGGCATGGTGTTCACCGTGCCGGGGGCGACCAGGTCGTCCACGTACAGGGTGTCCTTGTACGCGGGGTCCTTCACGCCCGTGGAGGCCCACAGCGGACGCTGCTTGTTGGCGCGGGCCTTGTCCAGGGCCGCCCAGCGGTCGGAGGAGAAGACCTCCTCGTACGCCTCGTAGGCGAGGCGGGCGTTGGCGAGAGCGGCCTTGCCCTTGAGTGCCTTCGCCTCGTCGGTGCCCACGGCGTCCAGACGCTTGTCGATCTCGCTGTCCACACGGGACACGAAGAACGAGGCCACCGAGTGGATCTTGGAGAGGTCCAGGCCCGCGGCCTTCGCCTTCTCCAGGCCCGCCAGGTAGGCGTCCATGACCTCGCGGTAGCGCTCCAGCGAGAAGATCAGCGTCACGTTGACGCTGATGCCCTTGCCGATGACCTCGGTGATCGCCGGCAGGCCGGCCTTCGTCGCCGGGATCTTGATGAGTGTGTTCGGCCGGTCCACCAGCCAGGCCAGCTGCTTGGCCTCGGCGACGGTGGCCGCCGTACGGTGGGCCAGGCGCGGGTCGACCTCGATGGAGACCCGGCCGTCCTGGCCGTCGGTGGCGTCGAAGACCGGGCGCAGGATGTCGGCGGCGTCGCGGACGTCGGCCGTCGTGATCATGCGGATGGCCTCGTCGACCGTCACCTTGCGGGTGGCGAGATCGGTGAGCTGCTGGTCGTAACCGTGGCCCTCGGAGATCGCCTTCTGGAAGATCGACGGGTTGGTGGTGACACCCACGACGTGGCTCTGGTCGATCAGCTCGGCCAGATTGCCGGAGGTGATCCGTGTACGGGACAGGTCATCCAGCCAGATCGCCACGCCCTCGTCGGAGAGGCGCTTGAGTGCGTCTGTCATGAGAATTGCATCTCCTACTTGTCGTATGACCGGGTCAGCGCGCGGTGGCGGCGAGAGATTCCCGGGCGGCGGCGGCCACGTGGCCGGCGGTGAAGCCGAACTCGCGGAAGAGGACCTTGGCGTCGGCCGAGGCACCGAAGTGCTCCAGCGAGACGATCCGGCCCGCGTCGCCCACGTACCGGTGCCAGGTGAGACCGATGCCGGCCTCGACCGCGACACGGGCCTTGACGGACGGCGGCAGCACGCTGTCCTTGTACTCCTGGTCCTGCTCCTCGAACCACTCGACACACGGCATCGAGACCACACGGGTCGGCACACCGGCCGCCTGCAGCTCGTCCCGCGCCTCGACGGCCAGCTGGACCTCGGAGCCCGTACCGATCAGAACGGCCTGCGGCTCGCCGCCCTCGGCCTCGAACAGGACGTAGCCGCCCTTGGCCGCGTTGTCGTTCGCCGGGTACGTCGGCACACCCTGGCGGGTCAGCGCCAGACCGTGGGGGGCGCCCTTGCCGAACACCTTGGTGTAGCGGCGCAGGATCTCGCGCCAGGCGATCGTGGTCTCGTTGGCGTCGGCCGGGCGGACGACGTTGAGACCCGGGATGGCGCGCAGCGAGGCGATGTGCTCGACCGGCTGGTGCGTCGGACCGTCCTCGCCGAGGCCGACCGAGTCGTGCGTCCACACGTACGTCACCGGCAGGTGCATCAGCGCGGACAGGCGCACGGCGTTGCGCATGTAGTCGGAGAACACCAGGAAGGTGCCGCCGTAGATACGGGTGTTGCCGTGCAGCGCGATGCCGTTCATGGCCGCGGCCATGGCGTGCTCGCGGATGCCGAAGTGGATCGTCCGGCCGTACGGGTCGGCCTCGGGCAGCGGGTTGCCGACCGGGAGGAACGACGACGTCTTGTCGATCGTGGTGTTGTTCGAGCCGGCGAGGTCGGCCGAGCCGCCCCACAGCTCGGGGATGACACCGCCGAGCGCCTGCAGGACCTTGCCGGACGCCGCGCGGGTGGCGACACCGTGGCCGGCCTCGAAGACGGGGAGCTTGTCCTCCCAGCCCGCGGGCAGCTCGCCCGCGGCGATGCGGTCGAACTCGGCGGCGCGCTCCGGGCTGGCGGTGCGCCACGCGGCGAAGGACTTCTCCCACTCGGCCTTGGCCTCACGGCCGCGGTCCAGTGCCTCACGGGTGTGCGAGATGACCTCGTCGGAGACCTCGAAGGTCTTCTCGGGGTCGAAGCCGAGCACCCGCTTGGTGGCCGCGATCTCCTCGTCGCCGAGCGCCGAGCCGTGCGCGGCCTCGGTGTTCTGGGCGTTCGGGGCGGGCCAGGCGATGATCGAACGGGCCGCGATGAACGACGGGCGCTCCGTCTCGGCCTTGGCGGCCAGCAGCGCCCGGTAGAGGCCCTCGGGGTCCAGGTCGCCGCTGGGCGACTGGTCGACGCGCTGGACGTGCCAGCCGTAGGACTCGTACCGCTTGAGGGTGTCCTCGGAGACCGCGGTCTCCGTGTCGCCCTCGATCGAGATGTGGTTGTCGTCCCACAGGAGCACCAGGTTGCCGAGCTTCTGGTGACCGGCCAGCGAGGACGCCTCGGCGGAGATGCCCTCCTGGAGGCAGCCGTCACCGGCGACGACCCAGACGGTGTGGTCGAACGGGGAGGTGCCGGGGGCCGCCTCCGGGTCGAACAGGCCGCGCTCGTAACGGGAGGCCATCGCCATGCCCACGGCGTTGGCGACACCCTGGCCGAGGGGGCCGGTCGTCGTCTCGACACCGGTGGTGTGGCCGTACTCCGGGTGGCCGGGGGTCTTGGAGCCCCAGGTACGGAACGCCTTGAGGTCGTCCAGTTCGAGGCCGTAACCGGCCAGGTAGAGCTGGATGTAGAGCGTCAGGCTGGAGTGGCCCGCGGAAAGGACGAACCGGTCACGGCCGGTCCAGTCGGCGTCCGCCGGGTCGTGGCGCATCACCTTCTGGAAGAGGGTGTAGGCGGCAGGAGCCAGGCTCATCGCCGTACCCGGGTGGCCGTTTCCGACCTTCTGTACGGCGTCCGCGGCGAGGACGCGGACAGTGTCCACGGCCCGCTGGTCCAATTCGGTCCACTGGAGGTCTGTGGTGGTCGGCTTGGTGCTCACCCTGAGTCAGGGCTCCTCTCCACTGTTTGTAAACCGGTGGCTGTTACCGCACCGGGCATTGCCGAGCCTACCCCCGGAACAAGGCCTCACTTCTGCCCTTTCCACAGTGCGGGCGACCTGCGGAGTTCGCCTCCCGTATGAGCGCCACCGTTCACTTCTGCGCCACCCCAACACGACCCCACCCCCGCGAAGAGCGGCGTATCCGCAACGTCTACAGTGGTCTGGTTCGCGCAAGTCTTTACCGGGCCTACATGCCCGGAGCTTGCTGGGATTTCTCTGTCAGGGGTGTGCGTGACGGCCGTCGAGTCCCGACCCGCAGGGGTCGCCTTGACTCCGAGCCCAGTGGGCCATCGCCCGTTCGGGGCCCGCATCAAGGCATTCGTGGCACTTACCAAGCCGCGCATCATCGAGTTGCTGCTGATCACCACCGTTCCGGTGATGTTCCTTGCCGCTCAGGGCGTGCCCGACCTATGGCTCGTAGTCACCACCACCATCGGCGGATTTCTCTCCGCGGGCGGTGCCAATGCGCTCAACATGTATATCGACCGTGACATCGACGCACTGATGGACCGCACGTCCCAGAGGCCGCTGGTCACGGGCATGGTGAGTCCGCGCGAGTGCCTCGTGTTCGGAATCGCCCTCGGAGTGATTTCCACGGTCTGGTTCGGCCTGCTCGTCAACTGGCTCTCGGCCGCGCTCTCGCTCGGCGCACTTCTGTTCTACGTCGTCGTCTACACGATGCTGCTGAAGCGCCGGACCTCGCAGAACATCGTCTGGGGCGGAATCGCCGGCTGCATGCCCGTTCTCATCGGCTGGTCCGCCGTGACCAATTCGATGTCCTGGGCCGCGGTCATTCTCTTCGCCGTCATCTTCTTCTGGACGCCGCCGCACTACTGGCCGCTGTCGATGAAGGTGAAGGAGGACTACGCCCGGGTCGGCGTCCCGATGCTCCCGGTCGTCGCCTCCAACCGGGTGGTGGCCCGGCAGATCGTCGTCTACAGCTGGGTGATGGTCGCCGTCTCGCTGCTCCTGACCCCGCTCGGCTACACCGGCTGGTTCTACACGGCGGTGGCCCTGCTGGCCGGCGGCTTCTGGCTCTGGGAGGCACACGGCCTGCAGAACCGGGCGAAGGCCGGGGTGACCGGCGGCAAGCTCAAGGAGATGCGGCTGTTCCACTGGTCCATCACCTATGTCTCCCTCCTCTTCGTCGCCATCGCGGTGGACCCCTTCCTGAGGTAGTCCCGCAGATACGAAGCTCCGCCGACGGGCGGGGACGTGGCCGATGCCACGCCCCCGCCCGTCGCCGATTGATCTACCCGTCGGTAGCATCCTTTTCATGGCAGAGACGGCAGAGACCCAGCAGACGGACGACAGCAAGCACGCGGCCCGCGCGGAGCGCAGGGCTGCGAAGCTCGCCAAGCAGATCGGCGCCTTCGCCAAGGCGCACGGCGGCGCCGAGGGGCAGCTCGCCTACATCGGCCAGACGGGCACCCGCATCGTCCTCGTGGGTGAGGACGGCGGCTGGGGCGACCTGGTCGCCCCCTCCTACGCCGTCGCCGAGAGCGCCGCGCAGAAGTCCGGGATCACGATGCACGAGAGCTTCGACGGCGAATTCGCCGCCAAGGTGCGCACCGGCCCGTACGAGTGGTCCCGGATGGCCGGCATCCAGCTCGGCGGCCCGTCGAACGGCTGAACCCGCACACGCGAACGGCCTCCGCCGTCGTACCCGCTCGGGTACGACGGCGGAGGCCGTTCGCTCGGATCAGGCCACGGGCGTGTGCTCGGGCTGCCGTCCGGACGCCGGGGCGGGAACGGTGGCCCCCGCCACCGGGCGCTCGCGCAGCGACAGCAGCAACCGCAGCACGGCGATCCACATCAGGCCGGAGCCGAGCATGTGGAGGCCGACCAGGATCTCGGGGACGTCGCTGAAGTACTGCACGTACCCGATGGTGCCCTGCGCCACCAGGACGACCAGCAGGTCCCGGGAGCGCGCCCGGGTGTCGGCGGGCGCGTCCACGATCCGCAGGGCCAGCCACATCGCGACGGCCAGGGCGCAGACCACCCAGGCGGCGACGGCGTGCACATGGGCCGCGGCGGACCAGTCCCACGGCATGCGCGGTACGTCGCTGCTGTCCCCGGCGTGCTTGCCCGAGCCGGTCACCGTGGTGCCGAGAGCGATCAGGACGACCGAGGTCGCCACGATCGCCCAGGACAGGGTGCGCACCGGCTTCGGGGCGCGCGGGCGGCGCGGTCCGTCGCCCTCGCCGATCCGCACCCAGGTGATGACGGCCACGGTGAGCAGACCGTTGGCGAGCAGGAAGTGCCCGGCCACCGACCACGGGTTGAGGCCCGCCCAGACCGTGATACCGCCGATGACGGCGTTCCCCATCACGAGCCAGAACTGCGACCAGGCGAGCCGGGTCAGACCGTGCCGGCGGGGCTTCAGGGAGCGCGCCGCGACGATCGCCCAGCCGACCGCGGCCGACAGGACGTACGTGAGCATCCGGTTGCCGAATTCGATGGCGCCGTGCAGACCCTGCTCCGGCGTGGCGAAGAGGCTGTCGTCCGTGCACTTGGGCCAGGTGTCGCAGCCCAGACCGGATCCTGTCAGCCGGACGGCCCCGCCGGTGACGATGATGAACACGGTCATGACGACTGCGGACAGTGCGGCACGCCGGGCCGTCCTCATGGACGGCGTCCAGCGCTTGGCGATGTAGGAGAGGGGGGTTTCCACGCGCACCATCGTAGGCAACGGCTTGTGCATGTTTTCACGAGGGGTGGGGGTCATTACCGGATGTCTCGCGACATCAGCGGTATGTCACCGCACGCTCACTCCCAGCGGAAGAACTTCGCTGCCGCGCCCAGCCCGAGCACCGCCCACACCGCGAGGATCCCCAGGTCGCCCCACGGCATCGGGTCGCCGTGCTGGAGGACGTCCCTGAGGCCGTCCGAGAGCGCCGAGATCGGCAGCAGCCCGAGGACCGACTGTGCCGCGTCCGGGAACCTGTCCAGCGGCACGATGACCCCGCCGCCGACCAGCAGCAGCAGGAAGACCAGGTTGGCCGCCGCGAGGGTCGCCTCGGCCTTCAGCGTCCCCGCCATCAGCAGCCCGAGGCCGGAGAAGGCCACGGTGCCCAGCACCAGGAGCAGCAGGACGGCGAACGGGCTGCCCTCGGGCGACCAGCCCAGCGCGAAGGCGATCACCGTGAGCAGGACGATCTGCAGCACCTCGGTGACCAGCACCGCGAGGGTCTTCGCGGCCAACAGACCCCAGCGCGGCAGCGGTGAGGCGCCCAGTCGCTTGAGTACCCCGTAGCGCCGCTCGAACCCCGTCGCGATGGCCTGGCCGGTGAAGGCCGTGGACATCACCGCGAGCGCGAGAACGCCGGGGGTCAGGAAGTCGACCGGCTCGCCCGCGCCCGTGTCCACGATGTCGACCGCGCTGAACAGCACCAGCAGCAGCGTCGGAATGACCACCGTCAGCAGCAGCTGCTCGCCGTTGCGCAGCAGCATCCGCGTCTCCAGCGCGGCCTGTGCGGCGATCATGCGCGGCAGCGGGGCGGCGCCGGGGCGGGGGGTGTACGTACCGGCGCTCATGCGCGCAGCTCCTTGCCGGTCAGTTCGAGGAAGACGTCCTCGAGGGTGTGCCGCTCCACCGCGATGCCGTCCGGCATCACGCCGTGCTGGGCGCACCAGGAGGTGACGGTGGCCAGCAGCTCCGGGTCGATCCTCCCGGTGATGCGGTACGCGCCCGTGGTGAGCTCGGCCGCCTCGGTGCCGTCGGGCAGAGCCTTCAGGAGCGAGGCGAGATCCAGCCCGGGCCGGCCGGTGAAGCGCAGGGTGTTCTCGGCACCGCCGCGGCGCAGCTGCTCCGGGCTGCCCTGGGCGATGACCCGGCCCGCGTCGATGACGGCGATGTCATCGGCGAGTTCCTCGGCCTCGTCCATGAAGTGGGTGGTGAGGACGACGGACACGCCGTCGGTGCGCAGCTCACGGATCAGGTCCCAGGTGGAGCGGCGGGCCTGCGGGTCGAGGCCGGCGGTCGGTTCGTCCAGGAAGACGAGCTCGGGCCGGCCGACGACGGCCATCGCCAGGGCGAGGCGCTGCTGCTGGCCACCGGAGAGCCGGCGATAGGTGGTGCGGCCGCAGCTGCCGAGCCCGAGACGTTCGATGAGCATGCCGACGTCCAGCGGATGGGCGTGCAGTTTCGCCATGTGCTTGAGCATCTCGTCGGCGCGCGCACCGGAGTAGACGCCGCCGGACTGGAGCATCACGCCGATACGGGGACGGAGTGCGGCCGCGTCGGCGACGGGGTCGAGGCCGAGGACCCGCACGGTCCCGTCGTCCGGCCTGCGGTAGCCCTCGCAGATTTCTACGGTGGTGGTCTTGCCGGCGCCGTTGGGGCCGAGGACCGCGGTCACCGCGCCCGCCCGGACCTCCAGGTCGAGGCCGTCCACCGCGGTCTTGGTGCCGTAGCGCTTTACCAGGGCCTTGACCTGTACGACGGGCTCGCTGCTCATGGCCGGTAAGTCTAGGCAGTGGCCGAAGGACCCCGGGGCCTGGGTCCCGTGGAGCGCGAATTGGCCAATGTGGGGCCGGGCCGGGGCCGGGAGTCCCCTCCGGGAGCCGTGCGTACTTCCCTGGGCGGTAGCTCGGCACACCTCAAAGCTCGGCCAATGACGCCTCAGGTGCCCCGCTGCCCCCTTCCGTGCCCTGCGTCACGTCCCACATGCTCCTTCCTGAGCTCATGCGGTTGCTGCGCCCCCCACGCGTACACGGGCAGCGGCAGTAGTGAGTGGCACCCGCGCCTGTTCCTTCATCCCCTACGGCGGGCGATCCCCGCCTGTTCCTGAAGGAGAGCTCGTGACCAGAGGTTCCATGCGTCTCAGACGGCGGTCCGCCGCCGCACTCCTCACCGCGGCAGCGACCGCGATACCGCTCCTGATCAGCGCATCCCCTGCCCAGGCCAGGGAGGCCGAGCCGGCGCCCCGGTCCGCGTACCAGGCCAAGTCCGAGGGCAAACTGCTCAAGCAGTTAGCCGTGCAGGACGAGGTGACCTTCTGGGTCGGCCTGAAGGCGGAAGCGGATGTCACGTCCGCTCACCGGGCGAAGGGCAAGACGGCCAAGGCCCGCGCCGTTCTCGAAGCGAAGACCGCGTTCGCCAAGAAGTCCCAGGCCGGGGTCATCGGACTGGCCAAGGACGCCGGAGCGCGGTACACGTCGTTCTGGATCGCCAACACCGTGAAGATCACCGGCGACAAGGCACTCGCCGAGAAGATCGCGGCCCGTTCCGACGTGGTCAGCATCGAGGCCGACGACCCGGTCACGATTCCCGACCCGCTGCCCGGCACCGGCGAGCCCGAGGTCGACGCCGTCGAGTGGAACATCGACCGGATCAACGCACCCAAGGTGTGGAGCAGCCTCGGCGTCAAGGGCGAGGGCATCGTCGTCGCCAACATCGACTCCGGCGTCCAGTACGACCACCCCGCGCTCCAGGCCGCCTACCGCGGCACCAAGGCGGACGGCACGTACAGCCACGACTACAACTGGTTCGACCCGGCTTCCGTCTGCGCCACAGCCGCACCCTGCGACAACAACGGCCACGGCACGCACACCATGGGCACCATGGTGGGAGCCGACGGCATCGGCGTGGCACCGGGCGCCAGGTGGATCGCCGCGAAGGGCTGCGCGACCAGCTCCTGCGCACGCGACACCCTGCTCGCCTCCGGCCAGTGGGTCGTCGCACCCACCGACTCCGCCGGCGCCAACCCGCGCCCGGACCTCGCACCCGACGTGGTGAACAACTCCTGGGGCGCGAACGTCTACGACGCCTGGTACCGGGACACCGTGCAGTCCTGGCGGGACGCCGGCATCTTCCCGGCCTTCTCCAACGGCAACAACGGGCCCAGCTGCAACACCTCCGGCAGCCCCGGCTCGTACACCAACTCCTATTCCTCGGGCGCGTTCGACATCGACAACGCCATCGCCTCCTTCTCCGCCCGCGGAACCGGCGAGAACGGCGAGATCAAGCCCGACCTCGCGGCACCGGGAGTGAACGTCCGCTCCTCCTGGGCGGGCGGCGGCTACAACACGATCTCCGGGACGTCGATGGCCTCGCCGCACACCGCCGCGACCGTCGCCCTGATGTGGGCGGCCTCGCCCGCCATCGCCGGTGACGTCACGGCCACCGAGGCGCTGCTCGACTCCACCGCCGTCGACACCGCCGCCGACCAGTGCGGTGGCACCGCGGCCCGCAACAACGTCTTCGGCGAGGGCAGGCTCGACGCCTTCGAGGCCGTCACCGCCACCCCGCGCGGAGCACTCGGCTCCGTCAGCGGCAACGTCACCTCCGGCGGCACCGCCGTCGCGGACGCCGTCGTCACCTTCGAGGGACCGATGCGCGCGACCGCGACGACCGGGGCGGACGGGGGCTACGCCCTGCCCAAGCTGATGGTCGGCGACTACGAGGCCTCCGTCTCCAAGTTCGGATACGTCAGCACGAAGGGCGCGGTGACCGTCGTCGAGGACGGCGCGGCGGTCAAGGACTTCCCGTTGGCCGTGGCGCCCGCGGCCACCCTGTCGGGCAAGGTCACCAGCTCCGCCGGAGCCGAGGCGGGCGCCGTCGTCGTGGCCCAGGGGACCCCGGTCACCACGACGGCCGCGGCCGACGGCTCGTACAGCCTCACGCTCCCGCAGGGCTCCTACACCCTGGCGGTCACCCCGGCGGGGGCCTGTGCAGCCGCGACCTCGCTCACGGTCGACGTCGCCGCCGACCTCACCCAGGACATCGCCCTGGACGACCGGACCGATACCTTCGGCTACTCCTGCAGCACCGAGAGTGCGGCCGACTTCCCGTCGGGCACCGAGAAGCTGTCCTACTCCTCGACCACGTCGGGTGCGGCCTCCATCAGCCTGCCGTTCAGCTTCGCGCTGTACGGCAAGGGCTACACGACGGCGACCGCGACTCTCGAGGGTGTGCTGGCGTTCGGCACCTCGTCCACCAGCAGCACCAACGCCACACTGCCCACCACCGGGACCCCCAACGGGGCGCTCTACCCGCTCTGGGACAACATGACGGTCGACGCGTCGGGAGGCGTGTACTGGGCGGTCACCGGCACCGCGCCGAACCGCAGGGCCGTCGTCGAGTGGCGGGACGCCCTGGTCGTGACCGGCAGCACGCGCGCCACGTTCTCCGCCGTGATCGGTGAGGACGGCTCCGTCTCCTACCACTACAAGACCGTGCCGGGCAAGGGTGCCACCGCGACGGTGGGCCTGGAGAACGCCACGGGCACGGACGCGCTCCTCTACTCCTACAACGCCCCGGCCATCACGGACGGCACGAAGCTGTCCTTCGGCGCCAAGGCCCGCGCTGTCGTGGCCGGCAAGGTCGTCGACGCCAACGACAAGGAGCCGCTGGCCGGCGCCACGGTCACCGTCGGAGGCGAGAGCGTGACCACGGCGGGCAACGGCACCTACGCGTTCCAGCCGGCCGCGGGGGAGTACACCGTGGAGGTCTCCGCCGACCGCTACGCGACGGCCGCCGCACCGGTCGACGCCGAGGCCGGCGACATCGCGTTCACCACGACGGCACTCGGCACACCGCTGGTGCGGCCCGCACTCGACGCCGTCAAGCTGGTCGTTCCGGCCGGGCAGTCCCGCACCCGGACGCTGGACCTGGCGAACGCCGGAACGGAGTCGGCCTACACCGTGACCGAGAAGCAGGACATGGGCTGGCTCGGGCTGTCCAACGCCGAGGGCACACTCGCCCAGGGGCAGAAGGCGTCCGTTCCGCTCGCCTTCGACACGACCGGCGCCGCGCCGGGCACGGTCCTCACCGCGACCCTGGTGCTCACCAGCGGCAGCGGCCGCGCGCCGGTGGTCGAGATCCCGGTCAGCGTCGTCGTCCCGGCGTACCAGACGGCGCTGGACAGCGGCGCCCGGAATGCGGCCGTCGACGCGCTGGGTGACACCTGGACGGTCGACCCGGCGTACACCGCGGGCGCGTACGGGTACCTCGGGAGCGCCACGCGGGTCAGCACGTCGAGGACCATCTTGGCGACGGACGACCCGGCACGCTACTCGACGGCGCGCCAGGGCATGTACGAGTACCGCTTCGACGGGCTGCCCTCGGGCACGTACCGGATCGAACTGGGCTTCGCCGAGCTCGGCTCCAACGATCCGACGGACCGGGTCTTCGACGTGATGGCCGAGGGGGCGCAGGTCGTGCCCAACCTCGACCTGGCACTGGAGGCCGGGCGGTACACCGCGCACGACCGTGCGTTCACCGTCACGGTCACCGACGGCCAGCTGAACCTCCGGTTCGTGGCCAACGAGGGCAAGACACTGGTCAACTCGATCAGGGTGACCGAGCGGTCCGACCTCTCGGCGGGCTGACCGGCCCGCACTCACCCGGCCGGCCCCCGGCGGAGCTCCTTCCGCCGGGGGCCGTCCGTGTTTTCGCAGGCCCGGCCGCTGCGCGCGCCCAGGGACCTCTCACCTGCGAAGGTGTGCCGGAGATCATCATTTCCGCAGGTCAACTTAGGTTCACCTAAGTGATGAAGCGCACCGCGCCCGGTCCGGACGCGGGTTGTCAGGCCCGGATGAATTACGCAACAATGGCGTTGTGAAATACGTTGGCGAGGCTCCTCAGGAGGAACTCGCGACCGGTGAGCGCTCGACGCGCAACCGGGTCGCGCGCTCCATCCTGGATCACGGCCCGTCCACCGCCGCCGATCTGGCGAAGCGCGTCGGCCTGACCCAGGCCGCCGTACGCCGTCATCTCGACGCCCTCGTCTCCGACGACGTCGTCGAGGCCCGCGAACAGCGGGTGTACGGAGCGCGCACCCGTGGCCGTCCGGCCAAGGTGTTCGCCCTGACCGACTGCGGCCGGGACGCCTTCGACCAGTCCTACGACGAGCTCGCCGCCGACGCCCTGCGCTGGATCGCCGAAACGGGCGGGGACGAGGCGCTCGTCGCCTTCGCCCGCTCGCGGATGGCCGCCCAGTGGGAGACGTACCGCGCCGCGGTCGACGCCGTGGCTCCCGAGGCACGCACCGAGGCGCTGGCCAAGGCCTTGTCGGCCGACGGGTACGCTGCTACGGCGCGCAGCGCGCCGGGTCCCCAGCAGGGCGAGCAGCTGTGCCAGCACCACTGCCCGGTGGCGCACGTCGCCGAGCAGTTCCCGCAGCTGTGCGAGGCGGAGACGGAATTCTTCTCCAGCCTGCTCGGGACGCATGTACAGCGTCTGGCCACCCTCGCCCACGGCGACGGGGTGTGCACGACGTTCGTTCCGCGCAGCAGCCCCGCAGCACCACAGACCACCTCATCAGTATCTGCAAGTACGGCCGGGAGGAACCCCGCATGACGCTCCCTACGGAGACTGCCCACCCTGAGCTCGATGGCCTGGGCACGTACGAATTCGGCTGGGCCGACTCCGACGCGGCAGGCGCGGCGGCGAAGCGCGGCCTGTCCGAAGCTGTCGTCCGCGACATCTCGGAGAAGAAGAACGAGCCGGAGTGGATGCTGAAGCTCCGTCTCAAGGGCCTGAAGCTGTTCGGCAAGAAGCCCATGCCGAACTGGGGCTCGGACCTGTCGGGCATCGACTTCGACAACATCAAGTACTTCGTGCGGTCCACGGAGAAGCAGGCGGAGTCCTGGGAGGACCTGCCCGAGGACATCAAGAACACGTACGACAAGCTCGGTATCCCCGAGGCGGAGAAGCAGCGCCTGGTCGCCGGTGTCGCCGCGCAGTACGAGTCCGAGGTGGTCTACCACCAGATCAACGAGGAGCTCGAGGCGCAGGGTGTCATCTTCATGGACACCGACACCGCGCTGAAGGAGCACCCGGAGCTCTTCCAGGAGTACTTCGGCACCGTCATCCCCGTCGGTGACAACAAGTTCGCCTCGCTGAACTCGGCCGTGTGGTCCGGCGGCTCCTTCATCTACGTGCCGAAGGGCGTGCACGTGGAGATCCCGCTCCAGGCCTACTTCCGTATCAACACGGAGAACATGGGCCAGTTCGAGCGGACGCTGATCATCGTCGACGAGGACGCCTACGTCCACTACGTCGAGGGCTGCACCGCGCCGATCTACTCCTCGGACTCCCTGCACTCCGCGGTCGTCGAGATCATCGTGAAGAAGGGCGGCCGCTGCCGCTACACGACCATCCAGAACTGGTCGAACAACGTGTACAACCTCGTCACCAAGCGCGCCGTGGCGTACGAGGGCGCGACCATGGAGTGGGTCGACGGCAACATCGGCTCCAAGGTCACCATGAAGTACCCGGCCATCTACCTGATGGGCGAGCACGCGAAGGGCGAGACCCTGTCCATCGCCTTCGCGGGTGAGGGCCAGCACCAGGACGCCGGCGCCAAGATGGTGCACATGGCCCCGAACACCTCCTCCAACATCGTCTCCAAGTCGGTGGCACGAGGCGGCGGCCGTACCTCCTACCGCGGTCTGATCGAGATCGGTGAGGGCGCCCCCGGCGCCAAGTCGAACGTGCTGTGCGACGCACTGCTCGTCGACACCATCTCGCGCTCCGACACCTACCCGTACGTCGACGTCCGCGAGGACGACGTGTCGATGGGTCACGAGGCGACCGTCTCGAAGGTCTCCGAGGACCAGCTCTTCTACCTGATGAGCCGCGGCATGACCGAGTTCGAGGCCATGGCGATGATCGTGCGCGGATTCGTCGAGCCGATCGCCAAGGAGCTGCCCATGGAGTACGCCCTGGAGCTCAACCGGCTGATCGAGCTGCAGATGGAGGGATCGGTCGGCTAGCAGGCCCGCCGACCGGATCCCCCTGACATTTGACTGAGAAAGCGAGCACTACGACAGCCATGGCTGAGGCTCAGAACATTCCGGCGGGCTCCACCACCGCCGGGTCCATCGCGGTGGCGGCCGAGTCCACCGTCGCCACGCGCATGAGCGCCCCCCCTTCCTTCGATGTCGCGGACTTCCCGGTCCCGCACGGTCGCGAGGAGGAGTGGCGGTTCACGCCGCTGGAGCGGCTGCGCGGACTGCACGACGGCACCGCCGTCGCCACCGGTGACGGGGTCAAGGTCGTGATCGAGGCGCCCTCCGGCGTCACGGTCGAGACCGTCGGCCGCGACGACGCGCGGCTCGGCAGGGCCGGCACGCCCGTGGACCGGGTCGCCGCCCAGGCGTACTCGTCCTTCCAGCAGGCCTCGGTCGTCACGGTCGCCAAGGAGGCCGTGCTCACCGAGCCGATCCGGATCGCCGTGCACGGCCAGGGCGGTGTCGCCTACGGCCACCAGGTCATCGAGCTGGGTGCCTTCGCCGAGGCAGTCGTCGTCATCGACCACACCGGCGACGCGGTGCTCGCCGCCAACGTCGACTACGTCCTGGGTGACGGAGCCAAGCTCACCGTCGTCTCCGTCCAGGACTGGGACGAGAACGCGGTCCACCTCGGTCAGCACAACGCGCTGATCGGCCGGGACGCCTCGTTCAAGTCCATCGTCGTCACCTTCGGCGGTGACGTCGTCCGCATCCACCCCCGGGTCGCCTACGCGTCCACCGGCGGCGAGGCGGAGCTCTTCGGTCTGTACTTCACCGACAAGGGCCAGCACCAGGAGCACCGCCTCCTGGTCGACCACAACGCCCCGCACTGCAAGTCCAACGTGGCCTACAAGGGCGCGCTCCAGGGCGACGGCGCGCACGCCGTGTGGATCGGTGACGTCCTCATCCAGGCCGCCGCCGAGGGCACCGACACGTACGAGATGAACCGCAACCTGGTTCTCACCGACGGCGCCCGGGTCGACTCCGTACCCAACCTCGAGATCGAGACCGGCGAGATCGTCGGCGCCGGACACGCCTCGGCGACCGGCCGCTTCGACGACGAGCAGCTGTTCTACCTGCAGTCCCGGGGTATCCCGGCCGAGGAGGCCCGCCGGCTCGTCGTGCGCGGCTTCTTCGCCGAGCTCGTCCAGCAGATCGGCCTGCCCGACGTCGAAGCCCGTCTCCTCGACAAGATCGAGACCGAGCTGAAGGCGTCGGTCTGATGGCCTTCGTCAAAGCCTGTGCGCTGAGCGAGCTGGAGGACGACACCCCGAAGCGGGTGGAGCTCGACGGCACGCCGGTGTCCGTCGTCCGCACCGAGGGCGAGGTGTTCGCGATCAACGACATCTGCTCGCACGCGAACGTCTCGCTGTCGGAGGGCGAGGTCGAGGACTGCTCGATCGAGTGCTGGCTGCACGGATCGAGTTTCGACCTCCGCACCGGCAAGCCGTCCGGTCTTCCCGCGACGCGCCCCGTCCCCGTATACCCCGTAAAGATCCAAGGGGACGATGTGCTCGTCTCCGTCACCCAGGAGTCCTGAGTCACCCATGGCAACGCTTGAAATCCGCGACCTGCACGTCTCCGTCGAGGCCGACAACGCCACGAAGGAGATCCTCAAGGGCGTCGACCTGACCGTGAAGCAGGGCGAGACCCACGCCATCATGGGCCCCAACGGGTCCGGCAAGTCGACCCTCGCCTACTCGCTCGCGGGTCACCCCAAGTACACGATCACGAGCGGCACGGTGACCCTGGACGGCGAGGACGTCCTGGAGATGTCCGTGGACGAGCGCGCCCGCGCGGGCCTGTTCCTCGCCATGCAGTACCCGGTCGAGATCCCCGGTGTCTCGGTCTCCAACTTCCTGCGCACCTCCGCCACCGCCGTCCGCGGCGAGGCGCCCAAGCTGCGTACGTGGGTGAAGGAGGTCAAGGAGACGATGGCCGGGCTCCAGATGGACCCCGCCTTCGCCGAGCGCAACGTCAACGAGGGCTTCTCCGGCGGTGAGAAGAAGCGCCACGAGATCCTCCAGCTGGAGCTCCTCAAGCCGAAGATCGCGATCCTCGACGAGACCGACTCCGGCCTGGACGTCGACGCGCTGAAGACCGTCTCCGAGGGCGTCAACCGGGTCCGCGAGACCGGCGAGGTCGGCACCCTGCTGATCACGCACTACACACGCATCCTCAAGTACATCAAGCCCGACTACGTGCATGTCTTCGCCAACGGCCGGATCGCCGCCTCCGGTGGCGCCGAGCTCGCGGACACGCTGGAGAACGAGGGCTACGAGGCCTACACGAAGGGTGGCGCTTCCGCGTGACTGACGCCCGACAGGGGCTCTCCGGCCTCCTCGACACCGAGGCGATCCGCAAGGACTTCCCGATCCTGGACCGCACGGTCCACGACGGCAAGAAGATCGTTTACCTGGACAGCGCGGCAACCTCGCAGAAGCCGCGCCAGGTCCTCGACGCGCTCAACGAGTACTACGAGCGGCACAACGCCAACGTCCACCGCGGTGTGTACACGATCGCCGAGGAGGCCACCGCGCTGTACGAAGGCGCTCGCGACAAGGTCGCGGCCTTCATCAACGCACCCAGCCGCAACGAGGTGATCTTCACCAAGAACGCCTCGGAGTCGCTGAACCTCGTCGCGAACATGCTCGGCTGGGCGGACGAGCCCTACCGGGTCGACAGCGACACGGAGATCGTCACCACGGAGATGGAGCACCACTCCAACATCGTGCCGTGGCAGCTGCTCTCGCAGCGCACGGGCGCGAAGCTGAAGTGGTTCGGCATCACGGACGACGGCCGGCTGGACCTGTCCAACATCGACGAGATCATCACGGAGAAGACGAAGATCGTCTCCTTCACGCTGGTCTCCAACATCATGGGCACGATCAACCCGGTCGAGAAGATCATCCGTCGCGCGCAGCAGGTCGGCGCGCTGGTCTGCATCGACGCCTCGCAGGCCGCCCCGCACATGGTGCTCGACGTGCAGGCGCTGCAGGCCGACTTCGTGGCCTTCACCGGTCACAAGATGGTCGGCCCGACCGGCATCGGCGTGCTCTGGGGACGGCAGGAGCTCCTGGAGGACCTGCCGCCGTTCCTCGGTGGCGGCGAGATGATCGAGACCGTGTCGATGCACTCGTCGACGTACGCTCCGGCGCCGCACAAGTTCGAGGCCGGTACGCCCCCGATCGCGCAGGCCGTCGGCCTCGGTGCGGCCGTGGACTACCTCTCGGCCATCGGCATGGAGAACATCCACCGCCATGAGCAGGCGATCACGGAGTACGCGGTGAAGCGGCTCCTGGAGGTCCCCGACCTCAGGATCATCGGTCCTGCGACGGCCGAGGACCGCGGCGCGACGATCTCCTTCACGCTCGGCGACATCCACCCGCACGACGTGGGCCAGGTACTCGACGAGCTGGGCATCGCGGTCCGGGTCGGACACCACTGCGCACGGCCGGTGTGCCTGAGGTACGGAATTCCTGCGACGACGCGAGCGTCGTTCTATCTGTACTCCACGCCCGCCGAGGTCGACGCCCTGGTGGACGGCCTGGAGCACGTGCGGAACTTTTTCGGTTAATGGCGAGGGTTGACTGGTGAAGCTTGACTCCATGTACCAGGAAGTGATCCTGGACCACTACAAGCACCCCCACGGGCGTGGCCTGCGGGAGGGCGACGCCGAGGTGCATCACGTCAACCCGACGTGCGGCGACGAGATCACGCTCCGCGTGAAGTACGACGGCGAGACCATCACCGACGTCAGTTACGAGGGCCAGGGCTGCTCCATCAGCCAGGCCAGCGCTTCCGTGCTCAACGAGCTGCTGGTCGGTAAGCAGCTCGGTGAGGCGCAGAAGATCCAGGAGACCTTCCTGGAACTGATGCAGTCCAAGGGCCAGCTGGAGCCGGACGACGTCATGGAGGAGGTGCTGGAGGACGCGGTCGCGTTCGCCGGCGTCTCCAAGTACCCGGCCCGGGTCAAGTGCGCGCTGCTGAGCTGGATGGCGTGGAAGGACGCGACGGCGCAGGCGCTGTCCGAAGGGAAGACGGCATGAGCGAGAACGAGACTCTTACGACCAAGCCGGCCTCCGAGGAGGAGGTCCGCGAGGCGCTGTACGACGTGGTCGACCCCGAGCTGGGCATCGATGTCGTCAACCTCGGCCTGATCTACGGCATCCACATCGACGACGCCAACATCGCCACCCTCGACATGACCCTGACGTCCGCGGCGTGCCCGCTGACCGATGTCATCGAGGACCAGGCGAAGTCCGCGACGGACGGCATCGTCAACGAGCTGCGGATCAACTGGGTCTGGATGCCGCCGTGGGGCCCGGACAAGATCACCGACGACGGTCGCGAGCAGCTTCGCGCCCTGGGCTTCAACGTCTGAGCCGAGAGCCGCCGTGTCGAGAACTGCCCCCGGCAACTGCCGGGGGCAGTTCTCGTGCGTCCGGTGGATGTGCCCGCTGTGTTCCTCTCCGCGGTGCACGCGGTATGCACGGCCGTGGTTCCGGCGGCGCAGCCACTCCTCGTCAACAGCCCTACGCATGGCGCGAGTTGCGCAACCCCGACGTTCGCCCTGCCCGGCCCGGCGGATGAAGCCGCGCGCCACCAGGTACAGCGTGGGCGCCTGACGGGACACACCCGGTCAGGCCTTCCCGCGGATGGCTGCGTGCCGTAGAAAGCGGTCATGGAACCGTACTCCGTCCCCGCCGCCCGAGGTCCCTGGCCCGTCTCGACGTTGCTCGGGCGACTGGACAGCACGATCGCTGCGGAACTGGTCGCCGTGGGACGGCGGCGTACCGCGCTCGCCGGTGAGGTACTGGTGAGCCAGGGCGGCCAGGAGCGGACGCTGATCCTGCTGCTGAGTGGGGCGGCGAAGGTCGTGGCCACGACGGAGAGCGGCCATCAGGCGCTGCTCGCGGTCAGGGTCGGTGGGGACTGCGTGGGTGAGATGGGCGCCCTCGACGGCGCGCCGCGCAGCGCCACCGTCACCGCTTGCGGGCCGATGGACCTGGTGGTGGTCACGCAGGCGGTACTCGACACGCAGTTGGACCGGCATCCGCGGCTGTCCCTGGAGTTCGGCCGTACCATCGCGGACCGGCTGCGCTGGGCCAACAGGCGGCGGCTCGAGTTCGGTGGCTACCCCGTCAAGGTACGCCTGGCCCGGCTGCTCACCGAGCTGGCTCTGGAGCACGGCCGCCGGGGACCGGAGGGGACGCGGCTGCCCTTCCGGCTCACCCAGCCCGAACTCGCCGCCCTCACGGGGGCAGCCGAGACCACCGTGCACAAGGCGCTGCGGGAACTGCGCGCGGAAGGGCTGGTGGAGACGGGATACGGCGCCACCGTCCTGCGCCGCCCCGAACGGCTGCGTGCCCTGGCGGAAGAGGCCTGACACGTCACGGGCGAGGGCGGAGCCGTGAAGGTCCCGTCTCAGCCGACGAGTAACGGCCGCAGCACCATGGCGAGGCCGGCGCAGACCGCCATCGTGACGGTGCTCATGACCGCGCCCGCGACCAGCCGGAACTTCAGTACGGCGAGACGGGACAGGAAGCCGACCACCTCCTCGGCGCCGTCCGCGCCCCCCTCCGCCGCCGTTGTCGGCCCCGGGCGCGCGATGCTGTACGGCGACGGCGCGTCGGGGCGCCACAGCCGGGGCAGCAGGGCGAGCGCCACACAGAGCGCGCCGCCCCCCAGCGCCACGACGAAACCGATCAGCAGCGCGCCGCCGGCCCAGCCCGCCGCGCCGCCCTCCCGCCAGGCCGTGACCAGGTCCGCGGCCCAGCCGCCGGACGTGCCGACCAGTGCGGCCTGCGCTGCCGCGAGGACGCCCGCCTTGGCGTCGGCGTGTTGGTGCGCGGTCTGCAACACACTCAGCCGGGCGGCTGTTCCAGGTTCCCCCACGATGCCCCTCACCTCTTCGTCCCGTGTCCGGCGGCCCGTACTGCCGGTGCGGTAAAGGCAACACCGCGGTTGCCGACCTCACCCCGTCGATGTACGGGATGTGCCCGGGCCCTGACCGGTAGAACTGGACATCCGGACGTCCACCGCGAGGGGAGTGGACGTCCGGAAGAGGAGCTGACGGGATGTAATATGACGCGCCCGTGCGGCAGTTGGGGCATTCCCGCGTGGAGTGACGAAGCCCGCGGGGGACGAGAGCGGTGACCGACACATGACGAACACCTTCCGCAGGAGCCTGCTGCTGGCGCTCGACGCCCAGGGGTACGGGTCCAAGGAGGACTGGCTGCAGCGCAGTATCCAGAAGGCCATCCTTGAGCATCTGGAGGGCGCCGCCGAGGACGCCGGGCTGTCCACCGGGCGCTGGGAGATCCAGAAGGGGGGCGACGGGCTGCTGGCCGTCCTTCCGCCGGACACACCGGAGGAGAAGGTGCTCGACCCGCTGGTGCGCTCGTTCGCCCGGCGCCTGCGCGAGCACAACCGGGAGCGCAATGCCGAAAGCGCACTGAGGATGAGGGCTGCCCTGCACGTCGGCCCCGCCACTCCCGCAGCCAACGGCTACTCGGGGGACGGGCCCGTCCGCGTCGGGCGCCTGCTGGACAGCCCACCGCTGCGCCGCGCCCTCGCCGCCACGTCGGGCTCCCTCGCGGTGGCCGTCAGCGAACCGCTCTACCGCGACGTCATCGTCGCCGCCGGCTGCACCCAGTGGACCGCCGAGGACTTCCGCCAGGTCGCCGTCCACGTCAAGGAGACGCGGGAGCCCGCCTGGCTGTGCACCCCGCTCGTCGGGGACATCCACTCCCTCGACCTGGGCGACCCCCCTGCGCCGGGCGACGCGCCGGGAGACGCGCCCGCGCCGGGTGGCGTCCGGGCCGCCGTTCAGGGAAGCGGTTCCGCCGCGGCGCCGGCTCAGGAGGGGCACGCCGCGAGCCCTGTGATCAACACGCAGATGAACGGCGGCGTGGTCATCCACGGCCCCGTCAACTTCGGAATCTCCAAATGACCGACCCGGCTCCGCCCGCCGGGGAACCGGAGGACAGGCGGCACGGGCACGGCACCGACCCGCCGGTGCCCCAGGACGCGGCAGGGTTACCCGCGCCGCCCGACCCGCCGGTGCCGGGGGATGCCGGCGGGGAGCGTGTGTACAACACCTTCTACGGCAACCACTACTTCGGCCAGACGCACTTCGGCATCCACAACGCCTCCGGCGACGCCTTACGTACCACCGGCCGGATGCCGCCGCACGAGTTGTCCCGGCTGCTCAGCTGCCATGTCCTCGGCCCGCTCCACCGTGAGGCCGTCCAGGCACTGCGGCGCGACCGCGTGGTCATCCTGTACGGCGCGGACGGGACGGGCAAAGCCGCCGCCGCCGCGCGGCTGCTGGCCGACACCGTCTCCGCCGCCGAGCGCGACGGCCTGGTGGTCCTCTCGCCCGACGCCCGCCCCGGGCGGCTCGCCGACCGGGAGTACCGACGCGACACCGGCTACCTGCTGCTCGACCTTCCCGACGACACGGACGCGGACGACTTCGCCTGGCGTACCCTCGGCGACCGCGTCCGTGCCTGCGGTGCCCACCTGGTCGTCACCACGACCCGGCCGCCCCGTCCTGGTGCGCAGCGTGCGGTGCACCAGTTCGCCTGGCAGCCTCCTGCGGCGGACGAGGTACTCGCCGCCCACCTCGGGGCCGCGCAGGTGTCCGGCAGCGACATCGCACGCGCTCGGAAGGCCGTTCCTCCGGGCGCCGTACCCGCCGAACTCGCCGCCTGCGCACGGCGGATCGCCGAGGGCGGCGACATCGAGGCCGAGTGCGACAGGCTGGACAACGGCGCCGAAGCCCGGGCCGCTGCCTGGTTCGCACGGGAACGGGGACTGCACGAGATCGTCGAGATGTCCGTTCTCGCCTTCGCCACCGGGGTGGGCCGCAGGGAGTTCGAGACGCTCCAGGCCGGCCTGGAGATCCGGCTCGACCCCCTGTACACGCAGGCGCAGACGCTGTCGGAGACGGCAGAGACCTCCACCGGCCCGGCCGGGCCCGTCCGCAGGCCCACGGGGGACCGCCGCCGGGCCTTGGCCCGCAACGAGCTGGCCGATGTCACGCCGGTGCGGTACGCCGGCGGCCGGCGGGAGATCGTCTGCTTCGTCGACCCCGCGCTGCGGAGCTGGGTCCTGCGCGAGCTCTGGCAGGACCAGCCCGCGGAGTACTGGACCGCGGTCCACGACTGGCTCACCGACCTGGTGATCGGCGAGACCGACGACCTGACGCTGCACACCGTCGCCCACGGTCTGGCTCTGCTCGGCAACGCGGCCTTCGACGAAGTCGTCGATCAGTACCTGCACCCCTGGGTCCTGGGCACCGCGGGTATGGCAGGCCGGATCACCGCCGTGTGGGCCCTGGGACACATGTGCCTGGAGGAGACGCAGGCGTCCGCGGCGCTGCTGGTCGCGAACACCTGGGCCGAGAGCGGAGTCCCCGTCCTGCGCGCCGCGGCCCGGGACGTCTTCAGCGGTCCGCTCGGTGTCCGGTTCCCGCACCCCGCGGTCCGCCGGCTGTGGCAGCTCACCCGGGTGCTCGGCGACGCGCCGGCCGTGGGGGCGTGGGGGAACCTGTTCAGCGCGCTCACCATCGCGGACAAGGAGGCGGGCATCGTCCTGGACGTCCTGGACGACCAGTTCACCCAGCGGCGTGCCGCGCACATCACCCCGGCGACGCTCGACCGGGTCCGTGAAGCCGCCCTCTCCGTCTTCACGGTCCGCAACGCGTTCAGCGGCCATGTCGCCGTCGCCGACTATCTCATCCGGCGCGAGGACCACCTGCCGCTCGCGGCCCGGCTGTGGGCCCGGCTGCTCGTTCACCGCCCCGTACGCCGACGGGCCCTGCGGGCGCTCGCAGTCGCCGCGCACACCGTCCCGGAGGCGGCGGGGACCAGGAGCCGTACCGTCCTCGACCAGTGGGGCCGCGCACTGGCGGCCGAGCTGCCCGCCGCCGAACACGCCCGCCTCGCCCAGAGCCTGTACCGGGTGGACGCCGGAATCGGCCCCGACCGCGACCCCTACCCGCTGGACGACTTGCTCCGGCCACTCACCGAACCCACGGCCATGACGGCCCCGCATACCGGACCGAGGTCATGACGACGAACTACCCCCTGGTCGACGAGAAGGTCCTGCTGCCGACGCAGGCGTCCGGGCGCCTGATCCGGCGTCACCGACGGGACCTCGCCGAGATACCCGTACCCCGCGCCCACGAGATTCTCGTCTTCAGGCTCGGCGGGAGCTACGTGGCCGACTCCGGCCGCCGGAGCGGCGACGACCCGCTGCTGTGCGACGCCACTTCGGTCACGGTGGTCGACACCAGCGCGGGCGTGCCCGTCACGGTGGAGGTGGACGTACCCTCCGCCGAAGCGGAGCCGTTCACCCTGAACGTCACCTTCGCCTGCACCGTCACCGATCCCGTGGCCGTCGTGCGGGCCGGCCTTCGGGACCTGCCCGGTGTGCTCCTCACACGGGTGCGGGCGCTGCCCGGCCTCACGGAGACCTCCGGCAGGTACCGGCTCACGCAGTCGCACGATCTCGCCCGCGCCCTCACCGCCCGCCTCACCGCGTACACCGAGATGGAGGACGCCGGACTGTACGGGGTCACTCTCGGCAGCGTCGCCGTTACGGTGCTCTCCCCGGAGGCCGTGGCCGAGCTCCAGCGCAAGCAGGACGAGGAGCGCCGGACGATGGAGGCCGCCCGGGAACTGCGGGACGTCAAGCTCGCGCACGACGTGCTGCAGGCGGAACTGAAGGAGATGGAGCAGAAGCTACGACGTCAGGAGCAGGCCCAGGAACACCTCACCCGGACCCAGCAGCGCCGGTTCGGATACGCGGAGGCCGAGGAGGACCAGGTGCACGCGCAGACCCTGGCCGCCGAGCAGGCCCACTTCGACCGCGAGCAGGCGACCGAGGAGGCACGAGCGATCGACGGGAACCCTCTGGCCGCCGACCAGATGGCGCGAGCCCGCGGTGAGATCAGCAGCGACGAGGTGGCGGGCCGGCTCCGCAACGACGTGTCCGCGCAGCGGGAACGCCAGTACGTGGTGGAGGACAAGGAGTTCGAGCAGGATCGGATCGAGGCTCAGCTGACGCGGGAGGAAACACGTGAGGAGAAGCGTCACCAGCAGCGGCTGGAGCAGGAGAAGCACCAGAACACGAGGGAGCTCGAAGCCCAGAAGCGCCGGGAAACACGCGAGGACGCCAAGGCTGCCGCCGAGGAGAAGCGCCGTGACAGGGAACTGCAGAGGCAGCGCGACCACGAGACGCGGAAGGCACTGATCGCCCGCGGCCACTTCGACGACCAGTACATCCCCGCCGAAGCCCTGCTCACCCGCGAGCCGGCCGCCCCGGACAGCGCGCTGTCGCCGGCCGACGACGCGGCCGAGCTGGAACCCGGGGACAAGGGGCAGGCCGCCCACCCGGCCGGGAAGCCCGGCGACGAGGAGAACGGGCGTGGTCCCGGACCGGCCGGCGAGACCTCGGCGGACGGCCTCGGTGACCTGATCGCAGCCGACGACCTCGGCGACGTAGGGGAGGAAGAGCGTGCCCGCTGACCGTAGGAGAGAGGCCCGGACTGCCGTCCGGACGCGACCGCTCGCCCGCCTGGCAGCCTTCAGCCGCCGGCTGATCGGCGTCGACGAGGAACTGCTGCGCTACGCGCCGGCCGAGCGTGCCCGCTACGCGCGCTACGGACTCATCGTCGCCAACACCGCCTTCCTGGGCGGTATCTCGATGATGATCGCCCTGGACATCGTGCTGGCCGATGTGAGCTGGCCGGTCCTGCTGGTCGTCGCCGTCGTGTGGGGCTGGATCCTGTACGTCCTCGACTCCTGGATGGTCGCGGGTTCGCACGGCTACGCCGGCGGCGGGGCGGTGCTGCGGCTGCTGCCCCGGCTCGTCCTGTCGGTGATCCTGAGCGTGTTCATCGCCGAGCCCCTGCTCTTCCACATCTTCGGCCGCGAACTGCGGCAGGAGATGTCGGTGACCCGCGTCGAACGGATCGCGACCGAGACCGGGCTCTGGGAACGGTGCAATCCGGCGGACGGTTCGGAGGGGCCCGCGGCGGACTGCGCCAGTCACCGGATCGCGCTCGCCGGCTCTCCCGCGGCCCTGGCCGACGACATCGCCGAGAACGAGCGCGTGGCCACCTCCCTCGCCAAGAACATCGACACCGAGGACGGGAAGCTCCAGTCCAAGCTGGCCGCCGAGCGTCGCGAGTGCGGCCGGGACAAGTGGATCAATGTCGGCGGGGGCTGGGACGTCAGCGAGACCTGCGAGCGTGCCCGCGCCGACACCTCCGACTTCAAGTCGACCAGCCGGCTCGACGAGTTCCGCAAGCAGCACGCCGCCCTGGTCGCCAAGGGGGAGAAGCTCGCCGGCCGGAGGGACACCGCTTCCGCCGACTACCGTGGACGCCGTGATGCGGCGATCGGCGCCGAGGTGGCGGACTTCACCCGCAGTCAGGAGAAGGACGGGCTGCTGCTCCGCGCGGACGCCCTGCACGAGGTCGCGGGCAACAGCGGCTTCGCGCTCTTCATGGTGATCGTGCTGCACCTGATCCTCATCGCCGTCGACGCGATGCCCATCCTCGCCAAGCTCATGAGTGGCCCCTCCGCCTACGACCGGCTCCTGAGGGAACGGGAGGAAGCGGATCTGCGCAGGCACCGCGACGACCTCGACGTCCGTCTGGCGGAGCTGGACGCGCAGAACGGCGCACGGCGGGAGGAGGCACGGTTGCGCGAGGCGAGCACCCGTGAGCAGCTGGAACACGAGTACCGAATGGACCGGACCGAGCGGGAACGGCTGCGCAGGGAAGAACTCGACGCCCGTACCGACCGGTTGCTGGAGACCTGAGGCCTGAGAGCTGCGTCCCGGCCCGCGGACGAGGCCGGGACGGGGCGGCCCGCGATCCCGTCACCGAAGACGCGGGCCGGCGCCTCGAGGGCTCCGGCCCGCCCGGCATCACACGGCGACCGGGGGCCGGTTCACCCCTGCGGTGCCCCGCCTCCGTACGGCGGCGGGACGGCCCCCTGGTGGGGGAAGCCCTGCTGCGGTACGCCGGCCGCCTCGGCCAGTACCGGGCCCAGGTCCTCCGTCCGTATCCGCCGGTCCACGTACAGCAGGCCGGTCACCAGCTGCGGGAACGTCGTCGAGATGATCTGGCTGAGCATCTGGCCCAGCATCATCGCGACGAAGTAGCCGCTCATCGCGACCACGATCGCTGCGGGGCTCGGGTCGTCGTCCAGCGAGGACGTGCTGATGATGCCGGGGAACATGCCGAGGATCGAGAACGGCATCTGGATGAAGTACCCGGCCGACGCGGCCATGAGGTAGACGAGCAGCGTGATGCCGAAGATCCGCCACCAGTCGCCGCGCACCAGCTGCGCGGAGCGGCGCAGGGCGGCCACCGGGCGCTGGCCCTCGAAGACCACGATCGCCGGTGCCAGGCAGAACTTGACCCAGAGCCAGGCGGCCAGCGGCCCGGTCGCCAGCGCGCCGAGGATGCCGACCGTCATGGCCGTGGCCGCGCCGGAGCCGCTTTCCAGGGTGACCGCCGCGATGATCACCCCGACGAAGGCCGTCATGATCAGCGCCACGGGCACGATCACGACCAGCGCCGTGAGGAGCAGCGTGCCGATCACCGGGGCGAGATGGGACCACGCCCGGCGCCACACCGTGGAGAAGTCGACGGGCCTGCCCAGCACCGCCTCCTGAAGCACCGTGGGGACCGCCGCGTACATCAGGCCCGAGACGATCATCATCGTGATCATCCCCAGTACCGCGAGGGCGCCCACCGCGGTCACGAGCGAGACGACGTCCGACGAGGCCGCCTCCTCCTCGTAGTCGAGCGAGACCACCCGTTCCAGCGGATCGGCGACCGCGGAGTAGGCGACGGCCACCGCCGCCGCCATCAGCAGTGCCGCGCCGCCGTACAGGGCGACGCCCAGGCCGAACAGCTGCTTCCAGTACTTGCCCATCGTCGAGAACGCGCCGTTGAGCACATCCCCGAGCCTGAGAGGTGCGAGGGGTATCACCCCTGGCTTCGGCGGCGGAACCCAGCCGCCCCATCCCGGTGGCCCCGGAGGTCCCCCGTACGGAAATCCGCCGTACGGCGCGCCCCCGTGCGCGCCGCCGCCCCACCCTGCGTCCTGCGCCACTGCTACTCCGTTGTGTTGTTGTCGTGCATTCATCATCCGGTACGACCGGTCGGGACACCGTAGCGCCCCGTGACGACAGTGCGTCCGGGCAGGACACCCCAGCTGTTGTGTACGGCCGTACGCAACGATGTGTACACTCGTACGCATGGGATACGGACTGCTGGCCGTCGCGATCGCGGCCGAGGTGGCCGGGACGACGGCCATGAAGTACAGCGAGGGATTCACCCGGTTGTGGCCCTCGCTCATCACAGTCGTGGGCTACGTGCTGGCGTTCGCGCTGCTCGCCCAGACCCTCAAGACGCTCTCCGTCGGCACGGCCTACGCCATCTGGGCGGGCGCGGGCACGGCGGCCGTCGCCGCCATCGGGATCCTGTGGATGGGGGAGTCCGCGGGCCTGGCCAAGCTGGCCGGTATCGCGCTCATCATCGCGGGGGTCGTGGTGCTCAACCTCGGCGGTGCCCACTGATGGTGCGCCGCTACGACCCCGAGCGGCGCGACCGCATCATCGACGCGGCGATCCGTGTCGTCGCGGACCGGGGCATCGCGGGCCTCAGTCACCGCTCCGTGGCCGCCGAGGCCGACGTGCCGCTCGGCTCGACGACGTACCACTTCGCCTCGCTCGACGAACTGCTGATCGCGGCGCTGCGCCGGTGCAACGACAACTTCGCCCGCGTCGCGCGGGAGAGCGCGTACCTCGCGGACCCGGAAGCCGATCTCGCCGACGAGCTGACACGGTTGCTGACGGAGTGCTTCGAGGGAGGGCGCGGCCCGCTGGAGCTGGAGTACGAGCTGTATCTGGCCGCCCTGCGAAGGCCCGCCCTGCGGCCCGTCGCCGCGGAGTGGACCGACGGCGTGAGCCGCCTGCTGGCCGACCGCACCGACCCGGCCACCGTGCGGGCCCTGGTCGCCCTGCTGGACGGGATCAGCCTGCAGGTGCTGCTCACCGGGAGCGACTTCGACGCGGAGTACGCCCGGGAGATGCTGGCCAGGATCGTGGACGGTGCCGCGCGCTGATCAGCGCCGCCGGACGGCCTCCAGCGCCGCCTGCACACTCGCCTCGATGTCGGTGATCGGATAGAGCGCCTCGACGACCGTCCGCTCCCTGTCCACCACCAGCGTCAGCCGCTTCAGCCTGCTGACGCCCGACGCGCGGAAGGTCGGCAGCCGCAGGGCGGCCGTCAGGGTCAGTGCGGCATCGGAGAGCAGCGGGAAGCGCAGCCCCTCCTTGTCGGCGAATGCCCGCTGCTCGTCCGGGCGTTGGGTGGACACCCCGTGCACGGTCGCGCCGGCTGCGGTGAACTCGGCCAGCTGGTCCCGGTAGGTGCACGATTCGAGGGTGCAGCCGCTCGCGCCCGGAATCCCGGCCCAGCCCGGCGGATAGGCGTCCTTCCGGGCGTACGCGCTGGGGAAGCAGTACAGGACGGTGTACGGGGTGCCGGCGACGGGGTCGCGCAACTCCCCGTCGCAGTCGAGCAGTTCCAGCTCGGGCAGCCGCGTGCCCACCAGTGACCGCACCCGGGCCGCCTCCTTCGAGCTCTCCTCGGCCGTGGCCATCGTCTCCCCTTCCCCCAGTACCCACGCGTCGCCCCAGTCCTGGAGCGCGATCAGTACGGGCAGCAGTGCCCGCCCGCGCGGGGTGAGCCGGTACTCGTGGCGGACCGGCCGGTCCTGGTACGGCTCCCGGGTCAGCACCCCGGCGTCCGTGAGCAGGTGCAGCCGCTCCGTGAGCACCTTGCGGGACACGCCCAGTTCCTGCTGGAGCGCGTCGAAGCGGTGCACCCCGCGTGCCGTGTCGCGAACGATGAGCAGGGTCCACCAGTCGCCCACGACGTCGAGCGCCTGGGCGATCGCGCAGTCGGCGTCGGCCAGGCTGGTGCGCTGGGGCATGACTGCCCGCCTTCCTACTCGATTGACCCGCGCACATCATGCTGCCACAGTCCGTTCCCAAAAGGAACTCACCCAGGAGGGGGGCGGGATGGGCATGCTGCGCGGCGTACCGAGGACGGTACGGCTCCTGGCGTTCGGCGCCTTCCTCAACGCCGTCGTCAGCTTCACCTTCGTGTATCTCTTCCTCTACCTCACCGGCCCGCGCGGCCTGTCCGTCGCGCAGGCCGGGGTGATCAGCGGCATCGGCGGTATCGGTCTGGTCGCCGGGAACTTCACCGGCGGCTGGTTCGGGGACCGGTACGGCCATCGCCGGATGCTCCTGGCCGGCGCCTGCGCGAGTGGCGTCGCGCTCGTCACCCTGCCCCTGCTGCCCGTCGCCGCGCTGTACGCGGTGCTGCCGTTCGCCCAGTACGCGTCGGGCGTCGTGCGTGCGGCCGACGCGGCACTCGTCGCGGTCTCCGTGCCCGAGGGCGGGCGACGCCGGAGCTTCGCCCTCACCCGCTTCGCGTCGAACGGCGGCTTCATCGTGGGCCCGCCGCTCGGTGCTCTGGTCGCCGACCGGTACTCGTACGACTGGCTGTTCCTCGCCGACGGTCTGGGCACACTCCTCTTCGCCGCCTACGCGGCCGTCATCCTGCCGGCGCGCGGCACCGCGCACACCGGGCCCGCGCCCGGTTCCGGTCCGGTGCCGGGCCTGTGGCAGGAACTGCGCGCCAGACCGGCGGTGATGGTCCTGCTCGCCGCGATCGTCTGCGTCGACCTCGTCTACCGGCAGCAGTACTCCACGCTGCCGGTCTTCCTCGCCGACCACGGCTTCGACGCCCAGTTCTACGGCTGGCTGATAGCCGTCAACGGCGGCGTCATCCTCTGTCTGGAACTGCCCGCCGCTCATGTTCTGCGCAGCCGTGCGCCGCTGGGCATCGTGGGTACCGGTCTGCTGCTGGTCGGGCTCGGCTACGCGGTGCTGATACCCGGGGCCGGGGTGCTGTTCGCCGTGACGATGATGCTGTCACTGACCGCGGGCGAGATCCTCTACAAGACGACGGCCACGGCCTACGTCGCCGACCAGGCACCCGCCCACGCGCAGGGCCGCTTCCAGAGCCTGTACGCGGGTGCGTCCATCAGCGGCCAGGTCCTGGCGCCGCCCCTCGGCGGCGCGCTCTACGTGGCCTCGCCCGCCCTGCTCTGGCCGGTCTGCGCAGCCGTGGCGTGCGCCGCGGGAGTGGCCGTGCTGGTGGCACGGCGGGCGGCACCCGAAAGCCGCGTCCCCACGGCGCCGCGCACCGGCCCGCCGGGGGCGGCGACCCCGTCGGGCGCGTGCGTGCCGGGACCGGCCGGGAGACATCCCCGCCCTGAGACCGGTTCGCCCGCGCACCGCCCGGGCGGTTAGGTTCTGTTCATGACCGACACGACTTCCCAGGGCTCCGCCCGCACCACCGGCGCCGTCGCCGCCGGCCTCGCCACCATCGCCGGTGACGGCACCGTCCTCGACACCTGGTTCCCCGCCCCCGAGCTCGTCGCCGACCCCGGGCCGGCCGGCACCCAGCGCCTCGGCGCCGACGAGGCGGTGAACCGGCTCGGCGAGGGCGCGGCCAGGGCCATCGGTGTGGACGCCCGTCGGGGGGTGGAGGTCGTCGCCGTCGCCACGGTCATCTCCTCGCTCGACGACAAGCCGCTCGACGCGCACGACACCTACCTGCGGCTGCACCTGCTCTCGCACCGCCTCGTCCAGCCCCACGGGCAGAACCTCGACGGCATCTTCGGCTTCCTCGCCAACGTCGCCTGGACCTCGCTCGGCCCCGTGGCCGTCGACGACCTGGAGAAGGTGCGGCTCAACGCCCGCGCGGAGGGCCTGCACCTCCAGGTCACGTCGGTGGACAAGTTCCCCCGGATGACGGACTACGTCGCCCCCAAGGGTGTACGGATCGCCGACGCCGACCGGGTCCGCCTCGGGGCGCACCTGGCCGCCGGTACGACCGTGATGCACGAGGGCTTCGTCAACTTCAACGCGGGCACGCTCGGCACCTCCATGGTCGAGGGCCGCATCTCCGCGGGTGTCGTCGTCGGTGACGGCTCCGACATCGGCGGCGGCGCGTCCACCATGGGCACCCTGTCCGGCGGCGGCAAGGAGCGCATCGTCATCGGACAGCGCTGCCTCATCGGCGCCGAGGCCGGCATCGGGATCGCGCTCGGCGACGAGTGCGTCGTGGAGGCCGGGCTGTACGTCACGGCCGGCACCCGGGTCACGCTGCCGGACGGGCAGGTCGTCAAGGCCCGGGAGCTCTCCGGTGCCTCGAACATCCTCTTCCGCCGCAACTCGGTCTCCGGCGCCGTCGAGGCCCGCCCGAACAACGCGGTCTGGGGCGGCCTCAACGACGTACTGCACAGCCACAACTAACCTGCAGCGTCGAGAAGTTCCTCGTACACCCTGCGCAGCCCGTCGGTCGCCTCGCGGCCGGCGGGCTGCAGCGGTTCCCGGACCGGGCCCGCGTCGAGCAGTGCCTTCGCCGTGACCGTGCCGGGCAGACCGGAGGCCATCATGGCCTCGACCAGGCCGATGGTGAGCGCGTTCAGGCGGGCCGCCTCCGCGGTGTCGCCGGCGTCGAACGCGTCCAGGACCGCCCGCATCCGGCCCGGAGCCACATTCGCCACCGTGCTGACGTAGCCGGCACCGCCGACCGCGTACAGCGGAAGGTTCATCTCCTCGCAGCCCGAGTAGTAGGCCAGCCGGGTGCGTGCCATCACCTTCGTCGCCCCGAGCAGGTCGTACGCGCAGTCCTTGACCGCCACGATGCGCGGGTGCTCCGCCAGACGCAGCAGGGTCCGCGGTTCGATCCTCGTCCCCGTGCGGCCCGGGATGTCGTACAGCATCAGGGGAATGCCCGTGGCCTCCGCGACCCGGAGGAAGTGCGCTTCCACGGCGGCCTGCGGGGGGCGGCTGTAGTACGGGGTGACCACCAGCAGCCCGTCCGCGCCGGCCGCCTCCGCCTCCTGGGCCAGCCGGACGGTGTGCCGGGTGTCGGAACTCCCGACCCCCGCGAGGAGCGGGACGCCGTCGCCGACCGCCTCGCGGACCGCCCGCAGCAGGGCGGTCTTCTCCTCGTCGGTGGTCGTCGGGGACTCGCCCGTGGTGCCGCTCAGTACCAGTCCGTCGCAGCCTTCCGCGATCAGGCGCAGGGCGTGCGCGCGGGCGGTGACCAGGTCCAGGTCACCGGCGGCCGTGAACGGGGTGATCATTGCGCAGAGGGCGCGGCCGAAGGGCCCGGCCTGGGTTGATGTCATGCCGGAAGTGTCCGGGCGGCTGTCCGTACAGGTCCACTTAGTTCTGCTTGGGGTGATCGTGAAGAGACGCTGAACTCACCGTCTGGCATGATCGACCGGATAGGCGGCAGACCGTTCCAGGGGTGGGGTACACGGGTATGCGGGTACGGAAAACTGTGTCGGCGGTCATGATCATGGCCGGTGCGCTGGTGCTTTCCGGCTGTTCCGGCTTTCTCGTCCCCGCGGGTGAGGGGGAACCCGGCCCGACGCCGAGCCCGGCGGCCACCGGAAGCGCGCAGGCCGGCGCGGGCGGGGTGCGCGCCGAGCCGCTTCCCACGCCCTCCGTCACGGCGGACGTACCCGCCCAGGGTGCTCCGAGCCCCTCCGAATCGACGGCGGACTGCCCCGCTTCCGGGGTCCGGGTCGACGTGGGCCCCGTGCTGACCGCGATGTTCAACCGGGCCGTCACCCTCACGCTCGTGAACTGCGGTACGAAGCCCTACCGCGTGAACGGCTATCCGTCCGTCCGGGCGCTGGGTGAGGACGGCAAGCGGATTCCCGTCCCGGTGAACGCGGACGGCTCGATGTTCGGCAACGACCAGGGAGCGAAAGGCGTCACGCTGAAGCCCGGTGGGACGGTCAGGTCGATCCTGGCCTGGGTCTCCACCGAGGAGGGCGGCGACCTCATCGAGGGGAACGCCCTGGAGATCGCTCCCGCCCCCGACACGGGAGCCCGGATCTTCCCGCTGGAGGGCCATGACCTGCGCCTGATGGACGAGCTGAACACGACGGCGTGGCGCACCGAACTGCCGGAATGAGCCGGGGGACGGCCGGAGATCAGAGAGGGAGCTTGAAGCCCTCGTGGCTGCGGGCGAAGCCCAGCGACTCGTAGAACCTGTGGGCGGCCGTCCGCTGTCTGCCGCTCGTCAACTGCACGAGCGCGCAGCCCCGCTGCCGGGCTCGCTCCACGGCCTGCCGCATGAGGTCACGCCCCAGACCGCCGCCCCGCAGGTCGGCCCTGATCCGCACCGCCTCGACGAGCGCCCGCTCGGCTCCGTGCTTCCCGAGACCGGGGATGTACGTCATCTGCAGGCACCCCAGGACGCCTTCGCCGTCCGCCAGGACCAGCATCTCGTTCCTGGGATCGCTGTCGATGGCCGCGAAGGCCGTCTCGTAGGCCGCGTCGACGACGACCGACGCCGGGTCCACCACCCGGTCCTCGTCCGCGAGAAGCGCGAGAACGGCAGGGAGATCGTGGCGCGTCGCCGGTCGGAGGTTCACAGGTGCGCAGTCTGGCACGAGCATCCGGCGGGGGATCCGCCGCCCTTGACCTCGAGCGCGCTTGACGTACGAGGCTGGAGAAGCGGCGCACCGAGGGAGTGCGCGCGGAGAGGACCACCGCCATGCCGTCCACACAGTTCGACTCCCGCCCCGAGATCACCCGTTCCGACTCGGGCCTCGTCAAGGTCAGCACCTGGGACACCGGTTCCCCCGAGCGGCAGCGGCAGACGGTCGAAGCCGTGCGCTCGGCATGGGCCGGCCGTGACTGGCCGCATCCCGGACTGCTCTCGTACACCGTGCACACCGGGGAGGACGGCAGAACGCTGCTCCACTACTCGCAGTGGACCGGCGAGGAGGCGTACCGGGACTTCGTGCGCGACGGCCGTGACGCGCGCAACGCGGAGATCGACGCGGCCGTCCCCGGCATCGAACGGCTCGGGCCGCACACGTTCGAGCTGTACCGCTCGAGGGTCACGGAGGGCGACACCCGGGAGCCGGGCTGCGTGGTGATCGTCGACGTCGAGTTCGACGGACCGGACCCGGACCGCCAACGGGGCTGGGTGGACGCGGTGTTCGAGGCGCTGGGCACCGATCCGGCCCCGGCACCCGGCGGCATCGCGGCGTACTTCCACCTCGGCACGGAGGGCGACCGCGTGCTCAACTACGCCGAGTGGGAGACGGTACAGGCCCACGTGGACGCGCTCGCCGCGTCCGGTGAGGGGGTCGTATCCCCGACACCTCAGTGGCAGCGGGTCCAGAACTACCCGGGTATGAGCGGCGGCGGTGTACACCGCTACACCCCGGTGCTCAGCCTCCGGGCGGGCCTGTAGCAGAACCGGGCGGCTCGGGACGAAATGCGTCTACGCTGGGGCTGTGGCGCCAGGCCCGTACGCAAGGGCCCGCGCCGTGCGCAACGGGATCCGCCCGTACGCACGGGGGCCCGGCGCAACGGGTCCGGGCCCGCGCAACGGCTCCGCCCCGCACCTGCCCCGAGCACGCCCGAGGAGAACCCCCAGATGTCCGCAGAGCGCCCCTCCCTGCCGCCGGTGCGGCTGCACACCGAGGCCGAGCTGGCACGGGACGCGCTGGCCGCTCCGCTGCTCGCCCGCGCCGTCCGGCTCGCCCGCTGGGCCGGACCCGCGACCCGGGTCGGCGCCGGTGGCGAGCTCGTCGAAGCGCAGCTGCCGGCGGCGGCGGAGCACCTCGGTCTGACCGACGACGAGGACGGGGCCGCGTCCGCCAGCGAGGCGTGGCGCCTCGCCGTCGACGCAGGGCTGCTGGACGTCGAGGACCCGCAGGACGAGGACGGCGAGCCGGACGACGGGGCGGAGGGCACCGTCACCGCCGGGGAGAACCTGGCGCTGCTGACCGCCGGATCCCCGCAGGACGTCCTCGCGATCTGGCTCGACGGTCTGGAGGCCGTGCACGCGGACGCCACCGCGCCGGCGTTCGACGACTTCGCCGACCTCATCCGTGAGGACGGCAGTGTCGACTTCGAGGCCCTGGACTGGGACCCGGAGGTCGAGGCCGAATTCCTCGACGGGGTGCTCGGCAACCTGTACCTGCTGAGTCTCTCCGACGGTGGACCGGGCGAGGGCGCCGTGCCCTTGCCCGCCCTCGCCGCTTCGATGGTCGTGCCCGACGACATGGGTGAGCCCACCGACGACGTCCTGGAACAGGTGTCGGAGGTGATGATGCGGCTGGACGACCAGTTCCGGCTGCTCGAGCCCATCGGGATCGTCGAATACCGGCCGGTGGACGAGGCGTTGCTCGCCGAGGAGGGCGAGGAGGCGGAGCCGCCCGCCGACGACGAGGACATCACCCGGTACGGGCTGGTGAAGTTGACGCCGCTCGGCTTCTACGGCATCCGGGAGCGGATGCTGGAGGCCGGAGTGGACGCACCCGCGGTCGGTGACCTCGCGGACAAGGGCGCCGACGCGCTCCTCGACGGCATCGCGTACTACCCCGAGGAGGCCTCCCTGGCCGAGGTCGGGCTGTGGCTCGGCCGGCACGGAGCGGACGGAGCGGTGGCCGCCGCGGCCGAGCTGCTGGTCGCGGCGCGCGGCGCGGACCAGGGAGGCCCGCTGCGCAGGCTCCACTGCCAGCAGGCCCTCGCCCTGGTCGGCCCGGAGGCCGAACCCGCGGTGCGCGCGGTGCTCGGCGACCCGGAGCTCGGCGGGCTGGCCCGGGTCTGGCTCGCCGAACGGGGCGCGGCCGACGTGCCCGCCCCGCCGGAGTCGATGATCTTCTGGCTCGCCGTCGACACGATCGCCGCGCAACTGGACGCCGACGGCGACATGGACGAACTCCAGGAACTGGTCGAGGGGCTCTCCGGTCAGCACAGCGGCTTCTTCGACGAGGCGTGGCGGGTGGAACACCCGGCGACGGCCGATGTGCTCGAGGCGATCGGGCGACTGCACCGCGACAGGAAGACGGCGAAGGCCGCGCGCAAGGCCGCCTTCAAGGCGCGGTCGCGCGGCAGGAGCTGAGAGGGAGCCTTTTTCGGCCGACGGAGAGCGGCCGGGATACGGCAGGCTGCCGGGTATGTCCTCAAACGCCGGACGGGTTTGGCGTCAGGGCCCGCTCGAAGTCGTGCGGCGTTCAACTGGTGTTGGTGCGGGGGAGGGAGTGTGATCGCGCCAACCACCCGGCCACGTCGCACCAGGAGTCCGTGATGTCGTTCACTCGCAGGGAATTCACCAGACAGTCCGCCCTCACCGGTGCCGGTATCGCTCTCACCGGCACCGTCGGCGCACTGGCCACCGCACCGGGCGCGCTGGCCGCCGAGGACGCACGGCACGGACACGGGAACGGCCACGACGACCACGACGACCACGGGCACGGACACAGCAAGGAGCTGGGCTACGGCCCGCTGCTCCCCGACCCGAAGGGCATCCTCGCGCTGCCCGCAGGGTTCTCGTACCGCATCGTCACGCACAGCGGTGTCACCAAGCTGGAGACCGGCGAGTCCACCCCCTCCAACCACGACGGCACCGCCGCCTTCGAGGGCCCCCGCGGTGTCACCCTCCTCGTCAACAACCATGAGCTGAGCGGTACCAGGGCAGGCTGGGAGCACCCCGTCCCGCTCATCGAGGGCTACGTCTACGACCCGGTCGCGGCCGGTGGCTGCACCGTCGTGGAGACCCGCCGCGACGGACGCACCGCCGAGTGGGTCGGCATCGCCGGCACGTCGACCAACTGCGCGGGCGGCAGCACCTCCTGGGGCACCTGGCTCACCTGCGAGGAGACCGAGGACAAGGCCGGCAAGAACGGTCTGCTCAAGGACCACGGCTACGTCTTCGAGGTCGACCCGTACGACAGGCGCGCCAACCGCGACCCGCGCCCGATCAAGGCGTTCGGCCGGTACGCCCACGAGGCCGTCGTCATCGACCCCAAGCGCGGCCACGCCTATCTGACGGAGGACGCGTCGGGCCCCAACGGCCTGCTCTACCGCTGGGTCCCGCCGCACGGCTTCAAGCACGGCCGAGGCAAGCTGCGTACTCTCGCCGACGACGCGGGTGTCCTGCAGGCCACCAAGTGCTTCGACAAGAACGGCGCGTTCGTCGACGACCTGGCCCGGGCCACGAAGATCGGCACGGTCTACGGCGTGGACTGGGTCGACGTGCCCGACCGTGACGCGAAGACCGTCCCCGTGCGCAAGCAGTTCGACAACACCCAGGTCACCCGCGCCCGCAAGCTCGAGGGCATGTGGTGGGGAGACGGCGGCGCCTACCTCGTCTCCTCGTTCGCCCGGAGCGAGAGCCCCGCCCAGCACGACGGCCAGGTCTGGTTCTACGACCCCAAGCGCCGCACGCTCACCCTGAAGGTGCTCCTCGGCGTCAACCCCGACCCGTCCAAGGACGGCGCCCTCGACGGCCCGGACAACATCACCGTGTCCCCGTACGGCGGCCTGGTCATCTCCGAGGACGGCGAAGGCATCCAGCACCTCTTCGGTGCCACGGACAGCGGCCGCACGTACCCGATCGCACGCAACGACCTGAACGCGGGCACCGAGGACGACCCCTCGTACAGCGAATTCACCGGTGTCACCTTCTCGCCGGACGGCAGGACGCTGTTCGCGAATATCCAGACGCCCGGAATCATGCTCGCCATCACGGGCCCGTGGAAGCGCCAGCCGAACCGGCACTGACATCAGCCCGGTGCGCGGCACGTCGGGGAAATTCCCTCGCGTGCCGCGCAGTTGTTCTCCTAGAGTCAGGGCCATGCACCTCCCGGTGCGAAGGCAGCGGCTACTTCCTTTCCAGAAATCACGCCGCAGCCGTCCTGACCTCGGGAGGCACAAGCGTCGGGGTGCCCGGTGCGCAGGCAACGGATACTTCCTGGATCTGAAGGTTGCGGGTTCGAATCCCGTCCGGCCACGGCCGGTAGCTCAATCGGATAGAGCATCAGACTGATTCCGTCGCCGACCCCTGATCTCGGGCACCTGTTTTTCGCTGTGCCTTCTCCCACGAATTCGGGGGGAATTCACATGGCACGCTTCAATACCCGTCTCACCAGGCCCCGCGTCACCTCGCCCGTGAAGTCCACCGGGCGCTCCGCGCGCAACCACCAGGGCGCCGTCGGACATGTCCGCGACAGCCGTTCGGAGCTCTTCCTCCTCGCGGTCGCGAACTTCGTCTCGCAGCAGACCTTCCACGAGGGAGGCGACGAGCGCGACAGCCGGTTCGCGGCCCTGGTGCGGAAGCTCGCCGTCGAGGACCCGCAGTGGACCGCGGGGCTGCTGCACTGGCTGCGCCGCGAGGGCGGGATGCGTACGGCGTCGATCGTCGGCGCCGCCGAGTACGTGAAGGCCCGGCTCGACGCGGGTGCCGTGGACGGCCCGTCCAACCGGCAGGTCGTGGACTCGGTGCTGCTGCGTGCGGACGAGCCCGGTGAGCTGCTCGGCTACTGGACCTCGCAGTACGGCCGTGCCGTGCCCAAGCCCGTCAAGCGCGGCATCGCCGACGCCGTGCGCCGGCTCTACAGCGGCAGGACGCTGCTGAAGTACGACACCGCGTCCAAGGGGTACCGCTTCGGCGACATCCTCAACCTGGTGCACGCCGCGCCCGACCCGGCCAAGGCCTGGCAGGGCGAGCTGTTCCGGTACGCGCTGGACCGCAGGCACCACCCCGAGGACGCCGTGCCGCCCGTCTCGAACCGCACCCTGACCGCCCACCGGGCGCTGATGGACCTGCCGGTCGCCGAGCGTCGCGCCGTCGTCACAGGACCCGGTGGAGCGGACCGGCTGGCCGCCGCCGGCATGACCTGGGAGGCGCTCGCGGGCTGGCTGCAGGGTCCGATGGACGCCGCGGTCTGGGAAGCGGTCATTCCCTCCATGGGGGCGATGGCCCTCGTACGCAACCTGCGGAACTTCGACGAGGCCGGGGTCTGCGACGCCGTCGCGGCCGAGGTGGCGGCGAGGATCTCCGACCCGGTGGCGGTCGAGGCCTCCCGGCAGTTCCCGTTCCGCTACCTCGCGGCCCACCAGCACGCGCCCTCGCTGCGCTGGGCCTACCCGCTGGAGCAGGCGCTCGGGCACTCGCTGGCGAACATTCCGGCACTGCCCGGCCGCACCCTGATCCTCGTGGACCGTTCCGGTTCCATGTGGGCACCGCTCTCGGACCGCTCGCAGCTGAACCGGGCCGACGCCGCGGCCGTCTTCGGCACGGCGCTCGCGCTGCGGGCCGCAGACGCCGATCTGGTGGAGTTCGGCACGAGCAGCGCGCCGGTGCCCCACCGCAGGGGTGAGTCGGTCCTGAAGATCCTGGAGCGCTTCCACAGCCTGGGCGGAACCAACACCGCGGAGGCCGTGCGCAGGCACTACAGGAAGCACGACCGGGTGCTGATCGTCACCGACGAGCAGGCCTCGTTCACGCACTACGGGGACGTCGCCGAGGGGATCCCGCCGACCGTTCCGGTCTACACCTGGAGCCTCGCCGGGTACCGGATCGGGCACGGCCCTTCGGGAAGCGATAACCGCCACACCTTCGGGGGTCTTTCCGACGCGGCATTCCGCATGGTGCCCCTGCTGGAAGCGGGCAGGAGCGCCGACTGGCCGTGGAACGGCTGATTACGAATCCGGCACTACTGCGGCCCCGGGAGCGGTCGGGCATGGCGTCGGGCGCTCCCAAGGCGCATACTCAACGTAATGAAACAGTCAGCCGGATCCCGGCGTCACCTGCCTTCCAGTCCCTTCAACCGCCCGGCCCAGGCGGCCCCACCGGTCGAATGCTTCGATGTGGGCGACAGGGTGTCGCACGACCAGTTCGGACTCGGCCGAGTCCTTGCTGTCGAGGGCGACAACGACGCAGTGCTCATCGACTTCTCGGGGCGACAGGGGAGGATCCTGAGCCCGTACTCCAAGCTGACCAAGCTCTGAGAGGGAGGACGAGCACCTACAGCGTCCGACCGGAGACTCTCCGGACCCGGGGCACCTGAGGAGAAATCCGTCGGGTGCCCCGGAAGCCGTTCCAGGGGTACGCGGGCGGCTGCGGCCTACAGCGCCTTCGCGGCGGGCTTCACCATGCCGCGAACGGTCCGCGACTTCACGAACTCACCCATGCCGGTCATCTCCCACTCGCCGGTGAACTGCTTGATCAGCTTGGCCATCATCACGCCGGTCTGCGGCTCCGCACCCGTCAGGTCGAAGCGGACCAGCTCCTCGCCGGTCGCCGCGTCGATCAGCCGGCAGTAGGCCTTGGCGACCTCGGTGAACTTCTGGCCCGTGAACGAGTTGACCGTGAAGACCAGACCGGTCGCGTCGGCGGGGATCCGCCCGAGGTCCACGACGATCACCTCGTCGTCACCCGCGCCCTCACCCGTGAGGTTGTCGCCGGAGTGCTGGATCGCGCCGTTGAGGATGGAGAGCTTGCCGAAGTAGCAGCTCTCCAGGTGATTGCGGTTGGGACCGAAAGCGATCACCGAGGCGTCGAGGTCGATGTCCTTGCCACGGAACGCGGGCTCCCAGCCGAGGCCCATCTTGACCTGGGACAGCAGCGGCTTGCCGCCCTTGACCAGGGACACCGTCTGGTTCTTCTGGAGGCTGATCCGGCCCTTGTCGAGGTTGATCTTGCCGGAGGCGGCGGGAGCCGGCGGAGCGATCCGCGGGTCCACGGGGGCGTGCACCGGGGGAGTGGGCGGAGCGGGCTGGACGTTCCGCGGTTTCACCGGTGTGGTGACCGGTGGCGGGGGCGTGACCGGGGCGGCGGCCGGCGCCGGCTCCTCGACCGACACGCCGAAGTCCGTGGCGATGCCCGCCAGGCCGTTCGCGTAGCCCTGGCCGACGGCGCGTGCCTTCCAGGCGCCGTTGCGCAGATAGATCTCGATGACCACCAGCGCCGTCTCCGCGCCCAGCTGGGGCGGGGTGAAGGTGGCGAGTGCGCTGCCGTCGTCCGCGTTGCGCACCGTCGCCGTCGGCTCGACCCCCTGGAAGGTCTGGCCCGCGGCGTCGGGGCTCGCGGTGACGACGATCTTCTCGATGCCCGGCGGTACCGCGGAGGTGTCCACCACGATCGCGTCGGGCGCGGAGCCGCCGCCCGAGCGGTACGTCACGCCGGGGCCGGAGGGCTGGTTGTAGAAGATGAAGTCGTCGTCGGAGCGCACCTTGCCGTCGGCGGTGAGCAGCAGGCCCGAGACGTCGAGCCGCACCGGGGCGGCGACGTCCACCGCCACGCGGACGGCGGAGAGAGGGATGTTCGAGCCGGGGGTCATTGCGGTCATGCACGGGCTAACGAATGACCCCGCTTTGCCGTTCCCTTACCTTCGGGGACTTGCTCCGTACGGCTCAGCGCCCGCCCACGGGCCGGTTCCGGGGGTGATTGCGCGCCATGCGTTCGTTGCCGTGCTTGTACGCGCCCGTCCAGCGCGCCATGACCAGCTGGGCGTCGCCGGACGTCACCTCGGCGAGGAACTTCTCCGCACGGCCGCCGCGCAGGGTTCCCGCAGGACGGCCGTGATGGGTGATCGTGACGCTCGCGTCGGCATGCTGCTCGTACAGGAATCCGGAAGGTTTCGGCATGCGCCCCATGGTGCCCGCGCCCCGAGTGCGCCGTCGCGCGATTTTCCGGGCCCCGCCGACGGAGCCGGGCCGGGACTAGTACGGCCACATCGGCGGGTCCGTGACGAAATGGCCGCCGATGTGGGCGTGGTCCGGGTTCTCCGGGTCCAGTTCCCCGTGTTCGGCGACGAGCTTGTCCGCGTACTGCTCGGAGTCGTCCTGCGGCTCGTACCCGAGGGACCTGGCCGTCGTCAGGTCCCACCACAGGCGGGTGTTGTCGGAGGAGCCGTAGATCACCGTGTGGCGCACGTCCTCCGCGGTGAGCGCGGCGTGGAAGAGGCGCGCGCCGTCGCCGGGGCTCATCCAGACCGACAGCATCCGGACCGATGTCGGCTCCATGAAGCAGGAGCCGATGCGCACCGAGACGGTCTCGACGCCGTACTTGTCCCAGTAGAGCTGCGCGAGGTCCTCGCCGAAGGACTTCGACAGACCGTAGAAGGTGTCGGGGCGGCGCGCGGTGTCGATCGGGATCAGCGGATCGCCGGGCAGGGGGCGCGGGGTGTAGCCGACGGCGTGGTTGGAGGAGGCGAACACGATGCGCCCGACGCCCTCCTCGCGTGCGGCCTCGTAGAGGTTGTAGGTGCCCTCGATGTTGGAGCGCAGGATCTTGTCGAACGACGCCTCCAGGGAGATGCCCGCGAGATGGATGATCGCGTCGACGCCCCGTACGGCTTCCCTCAGGGCCTCCTTGTCACCGAGGTCGGCGGTGATCGCGTCCGGTTCTCCCTCGATGGGGATGACGTCGAAGAGGCGCAGCTCATAGCCGTACGCGGGCAGCAGTCCCCGCATCAGGGTGCCGAGGCCGCCGGCGGCGCCGGTGAGCAGGACGGTGCGGGGAGCGGGCATACGGAAATCTCCTCGGTGCGGGCACAGGACGGGGGCGCGGCGTACGCGGACGTGCCGTGCGTTGCGGTTGTACGTACGGAGAGCAAGGTACGCGCGGCACGCAGGCATGACACATCAGCGCGATGCGTCAAATCCATGGACGACATTCACATGCATGGACAAGCTAAGAAGTCCTGGCGGATCACGTCAAGTGTGACCCGGGGTGAGCTGCTTCGCCTCCAGGTTGGGCGTTCTCGTCTTGACCTGCGCCGCGCGGCTGCCTTAGCGTGGCGGCGTTCAGAAATATGGACACCGATCAGAATTGTGCACGCCTGAATCTGCTCAGGGAGCGCCCGTGACCTCAGCCCCCCTTGCCGCCCGACTCACCGATGTCGCCGGGCCGCTCTTCTTCCCCGTCACCGCCTACGGGCCGGACGGCACCGTGGACCTCGACGCCTTCCGTGCGCATGTGCGCGCCGGCATCGACGCCGGCGCCGCAGCGGTCTTCGCCTGCTGCGGCACCGGCGAGTTCCACGCGCTGACGCCGGAGGAGTTCCGGATCCTCGTGGCCGCGGCCGTCGAGGAGACCGCCGGACAGGTACCCGTCGTCGCGGGCGCCGGCTACGGCACGGCGCTCGCGATCCAGTACGCGAAACTCGCCGAGGACGCGGGAGCGGACGGGCTCCTCGCCATGCCCCCGTACCTCGTCGTCGCCGGACAGGAAGGCCTGCTCGGCCACTACACCGCGCTCGCCGCGGCCACCGGCCTGGAGACGATCGTCTACCAGCGCGACAACGCCGTCTTCACCCCGGAGACCGTCCTCGCCCTCGCGCGGACCCCCGGGATCATCGGCCTCAAGGACGGCTTGGGCGACCTCGACCTGATGCAGCGCATCGTCAGCGCCGTACGCACCGGCCTGCCCGGCCAGGACTTCCTGTACTTCAACGGCCTGCCCACCGCCGAGCTCACCGGGCTCGCCTACCGCGGCATCGGCGTCACCCTCTACTCCTCCGCGGTGTTCGCCTTCGCACCCGACATCGCCCTCGCCTTCTACCGGGCGATGGAGTCCGGCGACGACGACCTCGTGAACGCGCTGCTCGACCACTTCTACCGGCCGCTCGTCGAACTGCGCGCCAAGGGCCGCGGCTACGCGGTGTCGCTGGTGAAGGCGGGCGTCCGGCTCGAGGGCCTGGAGGTCGGCGAGGTGCGCACCCCGCTCACCGAACCGCCCGCCGAGCACGTCGAGGAACTGACCGTGATCATCGCGAACGGCCGGGCCCTGCTGGAGAAGCACGGGGCCGGGCAGGAGGAGCGCGGGTGAAGACCTCCGCCTTCCTCTACCCCTGGGACGTCGTCGGGGACCCGGACGCGGCCACGCGCGTCGCGGATCTGGGCGTCCAGCAGGTGACGCTCGCCTCCGCGTACCACTCGACCCGGGCCCTGACCCCGCGCCACCCGGACCGCCGGATCGTCACGGCCGAGCACGCCGCGGTCCTCTACCCGCCGGACCCGGCACGCTGGGCGGGACGCGGGCTGAGGCCGTACGGGCAGACCTGGGTGGCGGGCGAGGACCCGTACGCCGAGGCGGCCGAGGCCCTCACCGAAGCCGGTCTCCAGGTGCACTCCTGGGTCGTCCTCGCGCACAACTCCCGCCTGGGCGCCGAGCATCCGGACACCTCCGTGGTCAACGCCTACGGCGACCGCTACCCCTGGGCACCGTGCATCGCGCAGCCCGCCGTCCATGCCTACCTGGTGGACCTGGCGGCGGAGGCGGCCGTACGCCCCGGGGCGCACGGCACCGAGCTGGAGTCCTGCGGCTGGTACGGCTTCGCCCATCTGCACGCCCACGACAAGACCGCGGGTGTGGGCCTCGGGGACGCGGCTCAGTACCTGATGTCGCTCTGCTTCTGCGCCGCGTGCCGGGAAGGGTACGGCGGGCACGGGCTGGACGCCGACGAGCTGGGTGCGGCGGTACGCCGTGCCCTGGAGCCGGTCTGGGCCGGATCCGGCTCCGGGGAGTCCGGCTGGTCCGGTGTCGGGAAACTGCTGGGGGCCGGCCTCGCCGATGCCACCCTGCGGTGGCGCGGCCAGGTGGCCAGGACCCTCCAGGAGTCGGCCGTCGCCGCGGTGCGTCAGGCGGCGGAGGGCCGGGACTTCAAGGTCCTGCTGCACGCCGACCCCGCCCCGTACCGCACGGGCGCCAACGTCGGAGTCGACGCCGCCCACATCCTGTCCACCGCGGACGGAGTGGTGCTGCCCTGCACCGGCGGCGACGCGGCGCGCGAGGCGGTGCTCGGCCCGTTCGCCGGGCTGCCCGGAGTGCGGGCCGCGAACTTCGGTGTGGTCACCGGCATGGGCGGCAGCCCCGGAACGCTGGAGCGGGACGCGGCGCACGCGCTCTCGCTCGGCGCCACCGAACTGCGCCTGTACCACGCCGGACTGGCCTCCGGGCCGGACCTCGAGACCGTCGCCGACGCACTCTCACGCGTCGCTCGATGAAGGAAGCGGGCCGGTGGGGGCGCCCGTCAGCGGCCCCCACCGGCCCGTGCCCAGCCATGCCGCGGTGGCCAGTCCGGCCACCGCGGTCAGCGGCAGCAGCACGGTGACGTCCACCACCGCGACCAGCCCCGCCCCGAGCGCCAGGGCGACCGCGTTCGGCATCGTCATCAGTGAGTTGGCCGCCGCGGCCGTGCGGCCGAGCACCGCGTCCGGGGTCTCCCGCTGCACGGCCGTCGTCGCGGCGATCAGCACGCACGGCAGACCCAGACCGATGGCCGCGCTCGCGGCCAGGGCCACGGGCTCGCAGGGCAGTGCCCGCGCCCCGACGGCCACCGCGAACACAGCGGTCCCCGCCGCAGCGAAGACCCGCTCGGGCACGCGCCGGAGCAGTGGCCCGGCCAGCAGCCCGGCCGCCACCGAACCGGCCCCCTGGGCCGCGTACAGCACCCCCGCGTAGGCGGGGGACCGGCCGAGCACGTCGTCGACGACGGCGTACACCGCAGCGCCGTTGAGCCCGGCCAGGAGCATCGTCAGCGCCCCGGCGCACACCAGCGGCCGCAGCACCCGCGAGCCGCGCAGCAGCCGTACGCCCGCCGCCGTGCCACCCCGCCGTGACACCCGCCCCGCCCTGTCGGGCTCCCGCACCCGCAGCCGCGCGAACACCAGCGCGGCCAGGGCGAACGTCACCGCGTCCAGGAGTGCCACCGGCCCGCCGCCGTACCGCGCGAACAGCCCCGCGCCCGCCAGTGGCGCGAGCAGTTTCATGCCCTCGTTCGCCATGGTCCGCAGCCCGTTGAAGTCACCCAGCAGCCGCGCGTCGACCGTCCGGGCGACCAGTGCCGCCTCGGCCGCGTCCAGCAGGACGCCACTCACCCCGTAGACGAACAGAACGGCGAAGAGGACCCAGACCCGGCCGGCCGAATCGACCACGAGCAGCGAGGTCATCAGCCCCGCCATGGCCAGATTCACCCAGATCAACAGCTGTCTGCGGGGCAGCAGATCGGCGAGCGCGCCGAGGGCGGGGCCGGCGAGCACCGGGGCCCACATCGCGAACACGGTCAGGGCCGCCAGACTGTCCGAACCGGTGAGCGACTTGACCCAGATCCCGGCGGTGAGCCACATCGCGGACGTACCGAATCCGGAGACGAGCACCCCCGTCAGAACGAGCAGGGCCGTCCGATCGCATACCACTCTGCCCACGGCGCCGCCCGCCCTCGCACCACTGTGACCTGCGCACTCGCCTTCGAGCCACGCCAACGGGGCCATGGTGGCGGCTAAGGACGCCTCCGGACATCGGGCGGAAGCCTTAGAGACGCGTCGAAACATCTTCTGTCAGAAGCGTTGACGAAACATTCGCGACCGCTCTAACTTCATCGCGTCGTACTTCGTACGTCATATATGAGACGCGATACGCGAGATGCGAGAGCCCTTCACCCATGACCTTTGCGCCCACCCCGATCCCCTCCCGGACCCAGTACGTGCTGGAGGCGATCAAGCACGCCATCCTGACCGCGCAGCTGAGACCGGGGCAGGCGCTCGTCGAGACGGAGCTCGCCGCGCAGTTCGGGGTGTCGAAGACTCCTGTACGTGAGGCGCTGAAGACGCTCGCCGGTACGGGACTCGTCGTCATGAGCCAGTACAAGGGCGCCACCGTGCGACTCGTCGACGCGACCATGGCGCGGGAGGTGTACGACGTGCGCCTGCTCCTGGAGCCCGAGGCGCTGCGCCGCTCCATCACCCGCAAGGCCTCGCTCGACGCGGCGCAGGAAGCCCTGGAGCGCTCCGACTCGGCGGTCGACAAGGCCGACAGGTCGCTCGCGAACCGGGACTTCCACCGCGCCCTCTACCTGCCCTGCGGCAACCCGCTGCTCGCCCGGATGCTGGACGAGATCCGTGACCAGGCCGCCCTCGTGTCGACCGTGGCCTGGTCGGCCATCCCCTCGTGGGAGCGGGAGGCGGCCGAGCACCGGGAGATCCTGCGGCTCGCGCTCGCGGACGACGCGGCGGCGGCGGCCGGGGCTCTGCACGACCACATCGCGTCGTTCGTGCGCCGCGCCTTCCCCGACGACGAAGACGGGGGTGACGCGGCGTGAACAACCAGCTGGAGCTCAACCACCAGCACCTCGACGAAAGGCCAGTCCGCATGGACCTCACCCCGCTGAAGGCGGCCCTCGCAGACGTTGTGGCGATCCCGGTGACCCCGTTCGCCGAGGACGGGAGCATCGACACGACGGCGCACCGCGCCCTGCTGCGGCGGCTCCTCGACGGCGGCGTCCGCATCGTCACCCCGAACGGCAACACCGGGGAGTTCTACGCGCTGAACCCCGACGAGCGGCGCACCGTCACCGAGCTCACCATCGACGAGGCGGGCGGCCGTGCCACCGTCCTCGTGGGCGTCGGGCACGACGTACCGACCGCCGTGGCCGCCGCCGAGCACGCCAGGGAGGCCGGCGCCGAGATGGTGATGGTGCACCAGCCCGTGCACCCCTACATCTCGCAGGAAGGCTGGATCGACTACCACCGGGCCATCGCCCAGGCGGTTCCCGAGCTCGGTGTCGTCCCGTACATCCGCAACCCGCTCCTCGCCGGCGAGCGCCTCGCCGAACTCGCGGACACCTGCCCCAACGTCATCGGCGTGAAGTACGCCGTCCCGGACGCCGCCCGCTTCGGCGCCTTCGCCCGGGACGCCGGCCTGGAGCGCTTCGTCTGGGTCGCGGGACTCGCCGAGCTGTACGCACCCTCCTACTTCGCCACCGGCGCCACCGGATTCACCTCCGGCCTGGTCAATGTCGCCCCCGGTGTCTCACTGGCCATGCTGGGGGCGCTGCGCGCCGGCGACTACGCGGCGGCGATGAAGGTCTGGGAGCAGATCCGCCGCTTCGAGGACCTGCGTGCCGACCGGCAGTCCGCCAACAACGTGACCGTCGTCAAGGAGGCCCTGGCCGCACTCGGGCTCTGCCGCCGCGACGTCCGCGCACCGAGCAGGGTCCTGCCCGAGGCGCAGCGCGCCGAGGTCGCCGACCTGGTCGCAGGGTGGTCCATATGACGGGTACCGAAGGCGCGCGCATCACTCCCGAGGAGCTGCGCAGCCACCAGTGGTACGGAACGGACGGGCTCCGCTCGTTCAGCCACCGCGCCCGCACCCGCCAGCTCGGCTACCTCCCCGAGGAGCACCTGGGCAAGCCGGTCATCGCGATCCTCAACACCTGGTCCGACATCAACCCCTGTCACGTCCACCTGCGCGACCGCGCACAGGCGGTCAAGCGGGGCGTCTGGCAGGCGGGCGGCTTCCCGCTCGAATTCCCGGTCTCCACACTCTCGGAGACCTTCCAGAAGCCGACCCCGATGCTCTACCGCAACATGCTGGCCATGGAGACGGAGGAGCTGCTGCGCTCCTACCCCGTCGACGGCGCCGTGCTGCTGGGCGGCTGCGACAAGTCGACGCCCGCGCTCCTCATGGGTGCGGCCTCCGTCGACCTGCCGACCGTGTTCGTGCCTGCCGGGCCGATGCTGCCGGGCCACTGGCGCAACGAAGTGCTCGGCTCCGGTACGGACATGTGGAAGTACTGGGACGACAAGCGGGCCGGGCTCATCGGTGACTGCGAGATGGCCGAGCTGGAGAACGGGCTCGCGCGTTCGCCCGGCCACTGCATGACGATGGGCACCGCGTCGACCCTGACGGCCGCCGCCGAGGCGCTGGGCGTCACGGTGCCGGGCGCCTCGTCCATCCCGGCCGTCGACTCCGGTCACGACCGGATGGCGGCGCAGTCCGGGCTCCGGATCGTCGAACTGGTGTGGCAGCAGCTCACGTTGTCGAAGATCCTCACCGCCGACGCGTACGAGGACGCCGTAGCCACCGTTCTCGCGCTCGGCGGCTCCACCAACGCCGTCATCCACCTCACCGCGATGGCGGGGCGGTCCGGGGTGAAGCTCACCCTGGACGACTTCGACCGCATCGCCCGGACCGTCCCGGTCCTCGCCAACCTCCGCCCCGGCGGCAAGTACCTGATGGAGGACTTCCACTTCGCCGGCGGACTGCCGGGATTCCTGGCCCGGCTCACCGACGTACTGCATCTGGACCGTCCCACCGTCTCGCACACCACGCTGCGCGAACAGCTCGACGGGGCGCTGGTGCACAACGCCGACGTCATCCGTGAGCGGGACAACCCCCTGGCCGAGGAGGGCGGCGTGGCGGTGCTGCGCGGCAACCTCTGCCCCGACGGCGCGGTCATCAAGCACATCGCCGCCGAGCCCCACCTGCTGCGCCACACCGGCCCCGCGGTCGTCTTCGACGACTACAAGGAGATGCAGCGCACCATCAACGACCCGGCCCTGGCCCTCACCGCGGACCATGTCCTGGTGCTCCGCAATGCCGGGCCCAAGGGCGGCCCCGGCATGCCCGAGTACGGCATGCTGCCGATCCCGGACTACCTGCTGAAGCAGGGCGTACGGGACATGGTGCGGATCTCCGACGCCCGGATGAGCGGCACCAGTTACGGGGCGTGCGTGCTGCACATCGCGCCCGAGTCGTTCGTCGGCGGGCCGCTCGCCCTGGTGCGCACCGGTGACCTGATCACCCTGGACGTCGAGGCGCGCCGGCTCCATCTCGATGTTCCCGACGAGGAGCTGGAGCTGCGCAGGGCCCGGTGGACACCGCCGCCCGCCCGGTACGGCCGCGGCTACGGGGCGCTCTACCAGGAACAGATCACCCAGGCCGACACCGGATGCGACTTCGCGTTCCTGGCGAGGCAGGGAGAAGTGCCCGACCCGTACGCGGGCTGAAACCGGGCGAAGAGAATTCCGCGCACCGATCCGTTCGGTACACCGAACAGCATGCGGTAAGCGCTTGCACAGCACACGCACCACCGCACACGGCACACGCACCACCGCACGGCACATCCAGCACTTCCCAGAGATCGGAGACGTGTCATGGCCCAATCCGCAGCCGTGGCCACACCGCCGCCCAAGGCGTCCCGGCGCCGCTCGGCGACCCCCCGCCGCCTGCCGTATCTGCTGATAGCGCCCGCGGGCCTGCTGATGCTGGGCTTCATCGCCTATCCGGTGATCAGCGTCTTCTACTACAGCCTGCAGAACTACAACGTCACCAAGCCGTGGCGGAACGGCTTCGCCGGTTTCGACAACTTCACCCGCATCTTCACCGAGGACGAGCAGTTCTGGCCGACGCTCGGCTTCAGCGCCCAATGGGTCTTCACCCAGGTCACGCTGCAGCTCGCGCTCGGTCTCGCACTCGCCCTGATCGTCAACCAGAGCTTCATCGGCCGCGGCATCTCACGCGCCATGGTCTTCTCGCCCTGGGCCGTCTCCGGTGTGCTGACCAGCACCATCTGGATCCTGCTCTACAACTCCTCGACCGGCTTCAGCCGCTATCTCGCGGACGCCGGAATCGGTGAGTACGGCACCTCGGTGCTCTCCGACACCGGGACCGTCTTCTGGGCGGCGACCATCTCCGAACTCTGGCGCGGTGTCCCCTTCTTCGCCATCCTCATCCTCGCCGACCTGCAGTCCGTCTCGAAGGAGCTGTACGAGGCGGCATCGGTCGACGGCGCGGGCCGGCTTCGGCAGTTCTTCCACATCACCCTCCCGCACCTGCGGGACGCGATCATCCTCGCCACGCTGCTGCGCGGTGTCTGGGAGTTCAACAACGTCGACCTCCTCTACACCCTCACCGGCGGCGGACCGGCCGGAGAAACCACCACCCTGCCGCTCTATGTCGCCAATACCGGCATCGAGGGCCACGACTTCGGCTACGCCTCGGCACTCACCACCGTCGCCTTCGTGATCCTCCTCTTCTGCTCGATCGTCTATCTGCGCCTGAGCAAGTTCGGAGGCGACCACAAGTGACTGCCGCACTCGCAGAGAAGAACAGCGCCCCGGGACGGTCTGTGCGACACAGCGCCCCGCCGCCCTCCTCGACCCGCCGGCCCAAGCGCGAGCGTGCCTTCGACGACGTACCGCGCTGGCAGATCTACGTGCCGCTCGGCATCTACCTGCTCTTCACACTCATCCCCTTCTACTGGATGTTCCTGTTCGCCGTCCGGCCCGCGGGTTCCACCTCGCTGGTGCCCTGGCCGATGACGGGGGAGCACTTCTCCAAGGTCTGGAACGAGCGGAGCTTCGCGCTCTTCTTCCAGAACAGCATGATCGTCGGTGTCTGCACGCTGGTCGCCACGACCCTGGTCGCGCTGGCCGGCGGTTACGCCCTGGCCCGGTTCAACTTCAAGATCAAGAGCGCGTTCATGCTGGCGCTGCTCTGCTCGCAGTTCATCCCGGGCGCGCTGATGCTCGTACCGCTCTTCGAGATCTTCAAGAACCTCCAGATGATCAACTCCCTCGGGAGCGTCGTCATCGCGGAGACCGTCTTCCAGCTCCCCCTGTCGATCATCCTGATCAGCGGCTTCATCAAGAACGTGCCGGTCTCCCTGGAGGAGGCCGCCTGGGTGGACGGCTGCTCACGCTTCAGGGCCTTCTGCGCGGTCGTCCTGCCGCTGCTGCGCCCCGGACTGATCGCCGTCGGCTCCTTCGCCTTCGTCCACAGCTGGAACCACTTCCTGTTCGCCCTGATGTTCCTCAGCGAGCAGGACAAGCAGACGATCCCGGTCGGCCTGAACACCCTGATCGGCGCCGACAGCGTCGACCTGGGGGCGCTGGCCGCGGGCGGTGTCATCGCCGCCGTGCCCGTGGTGATCGTCTTCGCCTTCATCCAGAAGTGGCTGATCACCGGCTTCAGCGCCGGCGCAGTGAAGGGCTGACGGACATGACCCCACGCCCCCGCGCCGCGCGCCGCGCCGCCGCCGCGCTCGCCCTGCTCCTCGGCAGCCTGGCCCTCCAGCCGGGCGCCGAGGCCGCCACCCCGGCACCGGCGGCGCAGCCGCCCGCCGCGGACCGCGACCTCGGCCGGGAGGTCCTCGCCGCCGACGACGGCTGGGCCGCCGAAGGCACCGGGACCACCGGTGGCTCGGCCGCCGACGACGCCCATGTCCTCACCGTGCGCACCAGGGCCCAGCTCGTCGCCGCGCTCGACGGCGGCAGTTCCGTACCCAAGATCATCCGTGTCGCCGGGACCATCGACGCCAACACCGACGACCGGGGACGGCGGCTGGACTGCGACGACTACGCCACCGACGGCTACGCCCTCGACGCGTACCTCGCCGCCTACGACCCCCGTACCTGGGGCGGCGCCAAGCCCGCGGGACCCCAGGAGGACGCCCGCAAGGCGTCCGCCGCCCGCCAGGCCGAACGCGTCGAGCTGCTCGTCGGCTCCAACACCACGCTCGTCGGCGTGGGCCGCAGCGGCGTACTCAAGGGCGCGAGCCTCCAGGTCAAGGACGCCGACAACGTCATCGTCCGCAACCTCGAACTCCGCGACGCCTACGACTGCTTCCCGGCCTGGCAGCCCAACACCGGCGGACTCGGCGACTGGAAGACCGCGTACGACACCCTGTGGCTGCGCGGCGCCACCCACGTCTGGGTCGACCACGTCACCGCGAGCGACAAGGGCCACCCGGACGACCGCGAACCCACCCACTTCGGACGCAACTTCCTGCGCCACGACGGGCTGCTCGACATCACCAACGGCGCCGACCTGGTCACCGTCTCCTGGAGCCGGTTCGCCGACCACGACAAGGCGATCCTCATCGGCAACGGCGACGGCGTCACCACCGACCGCGGCAAGCTGCGCGTCACCCTGCACCACAACGAGTTCCACTCCGTCGTGCAGCGCGCACCGCGCGTGCGCTTCGGCCAGGTCCACCTCTACAACAACCGCTACGTCATCCCCGGGGAGGGCGACTACCGCTACTCCCTCGGCGTCTCGACCGAGTCCCGGATCGTCGCCGAGAACAACTCCTTCGAGAGCCCCGGCCACGTAGAGGTCGCCGACCTGCTGAAGAGCTGGAACGGCAGCGCCCTCACCCAGCGCGGCACCGTGTTCAACGGCTTCCCCGTCGACCTGGTCTCCATCTACAACGCCTACAACTCCGGCAGCGAGACCGACCTCGCCGCCGACACCGGCTGGACACCCACCCTGCACGGCCCGGTCGACAGCGCCGAACGCGCCGCCGCCGACGTCGCCCGCGGGGCCGGAGCGGGGAGGGCCGGATGACCACGACACCGCTGCCCGTCGTCCTGGCAGGCGCCCGCGGCCACGGCCGCTGGCACCTCGCCAACATCCGCCGCCTCCAGCACCAGGGCCTCGTCAGGCTGGCCGGTATCTGCGAACTGAACCCGCTGACCGACGGCGAACTCGACGCGTTCGCCGATGAGATGCCCGAGCAGTCCGCCGACTTCGGGGCGCTCCTGGACTCCACCGGGGCCGTTGCCGCCATCATCTGCACCCCCATCCCGACCCACACCGCGCTCGCCCTGACGGCGGCGGCCCGCGGCGTCCATCTCCTCCTGGAGAAGCCGCCCGCCGCGACCTGGGCCGACTACGCCCGCATGGCCGACGGCGTGCGGGAAGCCGGCATCGCCTGCCAGGTCGGCTTCCAGTCCTTCGGCTCGCACGCCGTGCCCGCCATCAAGGACCTCGTACGTTCCGGAGCCATCGGGAACGTACGCGGCATCGGCGCCGCCGGCGCCTGGGTCCGCGACGACGCCTACTTCCGGCGGGCGCCCTGGGCGGGCCGCCGCACCCTGGGGGGCACGGACGTGGTCGACGGGGTGCTGACCAACCCCTTGGCACACGCCCTCGCCACGGCTCTCGAACTCGCGGACCGGGGCACCGCCGAGGACGTGGCGTCCATCGAGACCGAGCTGTTCCGGGCCCACGACATCGAGGCGGACGACACCAGCAGCGTCCGCGTCACCACCACGGACGGGCTGCCGGTCACCGCCGCGGTCACCCTCTGCGCCGAACAGGCCGGGGAGCCCTATGTGATCGTCCACGGAGACCGGGGGCGCGTCACCTTCTGGTACAAGCAGGACCGGGTCCTCGTCCAGCGCGCGGGACACGGTCCCGAGGAAGCCGTGCACGGGCGGACCGACCTCCTGGAGAACCTCGTCGACCACCTGGTGCGGGGCACCGAGCTGCTCGTACCGCCCCACCGCACCGGCGCGTTCATGCGGGTCGTCGAGGCCGTGCGCACCGCCCCAGAACCCACCGCGCTGCCCGCCGACGCCTGGGTCACCCGGCCCGCCGAGACCGGTGACGGGGTGCGGCGCATCGTGCGCGGCATCGACGCCATGGTCGCCGCGGGGGCCGACACCCTCACCCTCTTCTCCGAACTAGGCGCCCCCTGGGCGCAACCCAGCGAGGTGAGCACACCGTGACCACCGCACTCCTCAGCTGCGCCGGACGTCCCGTAGGCCGCTACAGCTACCGGCCCGGGACGGACAGCCGCCCCTACCTCCACCCCGTCACCACCCTGGCGGGCACCCCCGTCACCGAGGAACGCCCCGCCGACCACATCCACCACCTGGGTGCCTCCGTCGCCGTCCCCGACGTGGCCGGGCACAACTTCTGGGGCGGGCGCACCTTCGTCCGCGACCAGGGCCCCACCGAGCTCGACAACCACGGGGTCCAGCGCCACCTCGGCTGGAAGCTCCGCGACCCGGACGGCTTCGTGGAGGAGCTCAGCTGGGAGGCCGACGGCACCGAGCTGCTGCGCGAGCACCGCACCGTCGCGGTCAGCGAACTCACCGACACCGCCTGGGCGCTGGACTTCTCCTTCTCGCTGACCAACCGCGGCAGCACGGACCTCTCCATCGGCAGCCCCGCCACCAACGGCCGGCCCGGTGCCGGTTACGGCGGCTTCTTCTGGCGCGCGCCCAAGGAACCCACCCCGCCCGGCGTGTTCAGCGGCACCCTCGACGGCGAGGAGGCGGTGCACGGAAGGGCCGCCGACTGGCTGGCCCTGACCGGCGACGGCTGGACCCTCGTCTTCGCCGGGGCGACCGACGAGACCCGGCGCGACCCGTGGTTCGTGCGGACCACCGAGTACCCGGGCGTCGGATCCTCCCTCGCCGCGGACCGGCGGCTCCCCGTCGCGGCCGGTGCCACCGTCGTACGCAGGGTGGTCACCGTCGTCGCCGACGGCACGCTCGACCGCGAGACCGCCGCCGGCTACGTCCGCAAGGTGGCGACCGCATGAGCAGACCCTGGACCGCGGACCTCGGCAACGGCACGTACCGCAACCCCGTCCTGAACTCCGACTGGTCCGACCCGGACGTCGTGCGGGTCGGCGAGGACTACTACCTCACCGCGTCCAGCTTCGGCCGGGTCCCCGGACTGCCCCTGCTGCACTCGCGCGACCTCGTCAACTGGTCACTCCTCGGCCATGCGCTCGAACGCCTCGAACCGGCAGCCGACTTCGCGGTGCCCCGCCACGACTGCGGGGTGTGGGCCCCGTCGCTGCGGCACCACGCCGGGCGCTTCTGGATCTTCTGGGGCGACCCCGACCACGGGATCCAGCAGATCAACGCCGAGGACATCCGCGGCCCGTGGAGCGCCCCGCACCTCGTGAAGGCAGGGAAAGGGCTGATCGACGCCTGCCCCCTGTGGGACGAGGAGACCGGCGAGGCCTATCTCGTGCACGCCTGGGCCAAGTCCCGCTCGGGTATCAAGAACCGGCTCACCGGTCACCGGATGAGCCCCGACGGACGCGAGCTGCTCGACGAGGGCAAGACCCTCGTCGACGCCGACACGATCCCCGGCTGGTTCACCCTGGAAGGGCCCAAGCTCCACCGCCACGACGGGTACTTCTGGATCTTCGCCCCGGCCGGCGGGGTGGAGACCGGCTGGCAGGGTGCCTTCCGGTCGCGGGACTTCTTCGGCCCGTACGAGGAGAAGGTCGTCCTGGCCCAGGGCGGGACCGACGTCAACGGGCCGCACCAGGGCGCCTGGGTGCAGACCGCGGAGGGCGGTCCCTCCTCCCACTGGTTCCTCCACTTCCAGTCCCGCGGGGCCTACGGGCGGGTGGTCCACCTCCAGCCCATGAGCTGGCCCGCCGACGGCGACGGCTGGCCCGTCATCGGCCACGGGGGAGAACCCGTCGCCGTCCACACCAAGCCCGAGGCGCCCGAACAGCCCGTCGAGGCACCGGCCTCCAGCGACGACTTCCCCGGCGGGCGGTACGGCAGGCAGTGGCAGTGGACGGCGACCCCCCGGCCCGGCTGGACCGTCGAACACGCCGGGGACGGGCTGCGGCTCAGCTGCGTACGGACCGCGTACGCGCACGATCTGCGGGCCCTGTCCAACGTCCTGGTCCAACGCCTTCCGGCCGAGGAGTTCAGCGTCGAGGTCGACCTCGCGCTGCACAGCCGGGAGCCCGGTGCCAACGCCGGACTCGCGGTGCTGGGCGACGCCTTCAGTTGGATCGGGCTGGAGGCCGGGGAGGACGGGACGGCCCGGCTCGTCCACCGCTACGCCGAGGCCGTCGCCGAACACGAACGGGACGCCGAACACCCCCGCGCGGCGCCCGAGGGGCGGGTCCGGATCCGCATCGAGGTCACCACGGGGGCCCGCTGCCGCTTCTTCGCCGACACCGGCGACGGATCGCGGCCCTCGGGCCAGGTCTTCGCCGCCGCACCCTGGCGCTGGGTGGGCGCCCTGCTCGGCCTCTTCGCCACCGCACCGGCCGGGACCGGCCCCGCCGGGACGGCTGCCTTCACCGCTTTCCGTACCAGCGGCTGACCGCACACACCACAGACCACCCCCACGCCAGCCCCCCACTGACGTACCGCACAGCACCTGCGACACCAGCGATTTCACCGACAGCACCGAGAGAGAAGAGCCGACGATGACCATCTCTAAGACGCAGCGGGGGCGCGCCATGGCCGCGATGTCCCTCACGGCGGCACTCGCCCTGACGGCCACCGCGTGCGGTGACGACGGCAGCGGCACCGGCAACGAGGGCAGCGGCAAGGGCGAGATCACCTTCTGGGACAACAACGGCGGTCCGCGCACCGCCATCTGGACCGAGATCATCAAGGACTTCGAGAAGAAGTACCCCGACATCAAGGTCAAGTACGTCCCGATCCCGATCGCCGACGTCCAGTCCAAGTACGACACCGCGATCGCGGGCGGCGGCCTGCCCGACGTCGGCGGCGTCGGAACCGCGTACCTCGCCAACATCGTGTCGCAGGAAGCCCTTGTGCCGGTCACCGACCGGATCAAGGAGTCGTCGCTGAACGGCAAGCTGGTCCAGAGCATGGTCGACAGCGTCAAGGACGCGGGCGGCCGGGGCGACGACCTGTACAGCGTGCCGACCTCCGCGAACAACGGTGCGCTCTGGTACCGCACCGACCTGTTCGAGGCGGCGAACCTCGAGGCGCCCACCACCTGGGACAACTTCTACACGGCGGCCGACAAGCTCACCGACGCGAAGAACAACAAGTTCGGCTACACCATCCGCGGCGGCGCCGGCTCCATCGCGCAGGCCCTGGACGCGTCCTACGGGCAGTCCGGCATCACGGAGTTCTGGGCCGGCGACAAGACGACGCTCAACGACCCCAAGAACGTCGCCGCGCTGGAGAAGTACGCCGCCCTCTTCAAGAAGACGACGCCCGCGGCCGACGTCAACAACGACTTCACCAAGATGGTCGCCCAGTGGGACACCGGCACCATCGGCATGCTGAGCCACAACCTGGGTTCCTACCAGGACCACCTGAAGGCACTGGGGGCCGAGAAGTTCGCCGGCATCCCGGCACCGATCGGCGCGGGCGGCACCCGGGTCCAGGTCTCCAACCCGGTCGACGGGCTCGGCCTGTTCCGGGCGAGCGAGAACAAGACGGCGGCCTGGAAGTTCATCGAGTTCGCCGCCTCGCACGAGTCGAACAGCAAGTGGAACGAGGCCGCGGGAGCCATCCCGGCCAACACCGAGGCCGCCAAGGACCCCTGGATCTCCAAGACCGAGCCGACGGCGCTCGCCGCGAAGGCGCTCACCGACGGCTCCACCAAGATCGTGCAGCTGCCGTACTACCTGCCCGACTGGAACAACATCAGCAAGGCGGACAACGAGCCGGAGTTCCAGAAGCTGCTGCTCGGCAAGGTCACGGCCAAGCAGTTCCTGGACAAGATGGCCGAAGAGCTGAACACCGCCCAGAAGGAGTGGAAGGACCTGGGCCACTGATCCGTCCGTCTCGCCACGGCCGGTACCCGATGACCGGGACCCGGCGGCGGTTCGGGTCGCGCCCCGCCGCCGGTCCCTCTCCCCTTGTACGCCAGGCCTTGTACGTCAGGTACGTCGAGCACGTCCGGTACGTCGTACGAGCCGGTCGTACGAGAGAGGCAGTCCCGCTGTGTCACTCACCCGAAGGCAGACGGCAGCCGCGCTCCTCGCGCTGCCGCTCGCACTCACCGCCACCCCCGCACTCGCTCACGGCGGGGGCCGGCCACGGTCCCGGACCCTCCACATCGCGGGCGACTCCACGGCCGCCCAGAAGTACGCCGACGCCGCGCCCGAGACCGGGTGGGGCATGGCACTCCCCTTCTTCCTCGGCCGTGGGCTCACCGTCGCCAACCACGCGATGAACGGACGGAGTTCCAAGAGCTTCATCGACGAGGGCCGCCTCACCGCGCTCCTCGAAGGTGTCCGCCCCGGCGACCTCGTCCTCATCCAGTTCGGGCACAACGACGAGAAGACGGAGGACCCGGCCCGCGGCACCGACCCGTACACCACGTACCAGGAGTACCTGCGCCAGTACGTGAAGGGCGCGCGGGCCCGCCGGGCGGAGCCCGTGCTGCTGACCCCGGTGGAGCGACGCCGTTTCGCCGCCGACGGCACCGCACGGCCCACCCACGGCGAGTACCCCGCCGCCATGCGTGCCCTGGCGGCCGAGGAGCGCGTGCCGCTGCTCGACCTCCAGGCGTTCTCCCTCGCCCGCTGGCAGGAGCTCGGCCCGGACGGGACCGAGGACCTCTTCAACTGGCTGGAGCCGGGGGAGTCCCCGAACTACCCGGACGGCAAGCAGGACAACACCCACTTCCGGCCTGCGGGCGCGATCGACGTGGCCCGGGCGACCGCCCGTGCCCTCGGCGCGGAACGCGTGCTCGCCGCACGGGACCTGCGCCGTCTCGACGGCCCGGTCCCCGCCGAGTGGATCACCTGGCCGCAGGCCTGAACCGCTTCACCACCTTCTTCTTCCTCCCGTACGACAGTTAAGGATTCGCCATGCCCGCACGCATGTCCCATGCCCGTGCCACCGCCGTGGTGCTGGGCTGCGCCTCGCTGGCCCTCGCCGTGAGCGTCCCCGCCCAGGCGGCCTCGCACCACCACGGCAAGGGCAAGGGGATCGAGCGCGCCGTACTTCCCGCAGGCGACGGCTGGGCCGCGGCCGACGGCTCGACCACCGGCGGTTCGCAGGCCACCCCCGACCACGTCTACACCGTCACGAACCGCGCCGAGCTCATCGCGGCCTTCGCGGACGCGGGCGACGCCCCCAAGATCATCAGAATCGCCGGCACCGTCCACGGCAACTCCGATGTCAACGGCACCCCGATCGGCTGCGAGGACTACGAGCAGGACGGCTACACCCTGGAGAAGTACCTCGCGGCCTACGACCCCGCGGTCTGGGGCACGGCCGACGTTCCGGCGGGTCCGCTGGAGGACGCCCGTGTGGCCTCCGCGAAGCTGCAGGCGGCCGCGGTCAACGTGAACGTCCCCTCCAACACCACCCTCGTCGGCGTCGGCGACGACGCGACGATCATCGGCGCCAGCCTGCAGGTGAAGGGCGTCTCCAACGTCATCATCCGCAACATCGCCTTCGAGGACACCTACGACTGCTTCCCCCAGTGGGACCCCACCGACGGGGACAAGGGCGCCTGGAACTCCGAGTACGACAACCTCGTCGTCTACGGCTCCACCCACGTCTGGGTCGACCACAACACCTTCAGCGACGGAGACCGGCCCGACGCCGACCAGCCCCTCTACTTCGGCCAGGTGTTCCAGCAGCACGACGGGCTCTTCGACATCGTCCGCGGCGCCGACCTCGTCACCGTGTCGTGGAACGTCCTCAAGGACCACGACAAGACCATGCTCATCGGCAACAGCGACGGCGCCGGGGCGAGCGACCGCGGCAAGCTCCGCGTCACGCTGCACCACAACCTCTTCAAGGACGTGAAGGAGCGCGCGCCCCGCGTCCGCTTCGGCCAGGTCGACTCGTACAACAACCACTTCGTCGCCACCACGGGCAGCGCCTACGGCTACTCGTACGGCATCGGAGCCGAATCCAAGCTCGTCGCCGAGCACAACGCGTTCAGCCTCGGCAGCGGCTTCGACAAGGCCACCATCCTCAAGAAGTGGTCCGAGTCCTCGCTCACCGCGGACGACAACTACGTCAACGGGCGCAGGACCGACCTGATCGCCGTGCACAACGCGGGCGTGCCCGCCGAGCAGCTCACCGTGGGCGCCGGCTGGACGCCCGAGCTGCGCACGAAGGTCGACCACCCGCTCGTCGTCCCCGTGCTCGTCGCACTCAAGGCCGGAGCGGGCAGGGTCTCGGGCCGCTGACGACGCACAACCGAACCGGCCGGAGCGGCACCGCACTCTCCCCACCACCCCGGGGAGAGCCGCTCCGGCCACTCACTTTTCCCGCCTCGCACGTCAGGAGTACCGCCATGACCAGCAGACGCAGCGCGCTGTCACTGCTCGCCGGCGCGGGCGCCGCCCTCGCCGTCGGCGCACCCACCGCGCACGCCCGGCCCGCGCAGGTCCGCCCGTTCGGCCGCTACGGCTCACCCGCCCGCCGCCTGGACTCCCGCACCCTCTACGTCGACCCGCAGGGCCGGGGCGACCACACCGACGTCCGGTCCGCCGTGGCCGCGGCCACCGGTACGGGGTACACCCTGGTGCTCGCCCCCGGCGTCCACCGCGGAACGGTCACCGTCCCGGCGGACCGGGCCGGCCTCACCGTCGTCGGGGCGAGCGGCGACCCGCGTGACACCGTCATCGTCCACAACAACGCGGCCGGCACCCCCAAGCCCGACGGCTCGGGCACCTACGGCACCAGCGGGTCGGCCACCGTCACGGTCCAGGCCGCCGACTTCACCGCCCGCGACCTGACCTTCGCCAACGACTGGCTGCGCTCGGACAATCCCGGGTTCACGGGCACCCAGGCCGTCGCCATCAAGGTCCAGGGCGACCGCTCGGCCTTCTACGGCTGCCGCTTCCTCGGCCACCAGGACACCCTGTACGCCGACTCGCTGTCCCTGACCGCGTTCGCCCGCCAGTACTACCGCGACTGCTACGTGGAGGGTGACGTCGACTTCGTGTTCGGCCGCGCCACCGCCGTGTACGACCGCTGCCACTTCCGCACCCTGACCCGTACCGACCTCGCGTCCGCCCCGTACGGCTTCGTCTTCGCGCCCAGCACCGCCGGTGCGAATCCGCGCGGCTACCTGGTCCTGCGCTCCCGGGTCACCAGCACCGCCCCCGACGGGTACTACAAACTGGCCCGCCCCTGGGTGCCCTCGTCCGATCCGACCGCACGGCCGATGCTGACCGTCCGCGACACCCACCTCGGCGCGGGCATCGACGCCGTCGCGCCGTACGCCACCATGTCCGCCGGCTTCCCCTGGCAGGACCAGCGCTTCGCCGAATACCGCAACACCGGCCCCGGTGCCCGCGTCACCGTCCCCGAGAACCGCCCCCGGCTCTCAGCGTCCGAGGCCCGTTCGCACACCCCCGCCGACTACCTCGGCGACTGGCGGCCCCACGTGTGACCGCAGGGCCGGGCATGGCTCGGCGCCCCCGCCGGGCCGGGTTCGGGGCCCGGCCCGGCGGAGGCACCTCGACTGCCGTTCCTCTCCTAGTCGTAACTGATGTCCGACGAGGAGTAGCGGCAGTACGTGCCGTCGGGGCCGCTGCCGGTCTCCTTCGGCTCGGCACCCGTGTTGTTGCCCGTGTAGCGGACGCAGGGCTTGATCTTCTTGCTGCTGTCGCCGTGGATCCGCACCGAGCGCAGGGTGGCGGTGTCGCCGTAGTTGGTGTTGATGCCGACCAGGGACTTGCCCGGCACGGTCACGTCCACGTCGTTGACGGTGATGCTGCGCTTGTACTGCTTGGAGCAGTTGCCGCAGGACCGGACCAGCTTGCCGAAGTCGGAGACCTGGAACTTCGTGATGGTCAGACTGCCCGCGCCGTTGAACTGGAAGACCTTGTCCGAGGCCTTCCTGGCACCGCCGCCGGTCACCGTGTACACGGCGCCCGACGACGTGCCCTTGAAGGACGCGGCGTCCTCGCCGACGTCCTCCCACCAGACGTTCTGGAGCGTGCAACTGCCGGAGCAGTGGATGCCGTCGGCGGCGGGTGAGCCCAGGATGACGTTCTTGAGCGTCGCCCCGTCCTTCAGCTTGAAGATCGGGTCCTGGCCCTCGTCCTGGCCCCCGTCGCCGAGGTCGCCGCTCCCGTAGAAGCGCTTCAGGCCGCCGTCGTACGTGCCCGAGACCTCGATGGTCGACGAGACCGCCTGGCTGCCCTTGGCCGTGGGCCAGGCGGGCACCGCGGCGGCGGCCGCGCGGGCCGGCTGGAGCATCACGTTGGTGGCCAGGGCGGCGCCGGTGAGGCCCAGCGCCGCGGTGAGCGCGGCTGCCATGCGGCGGCGGCCGGGACGGCGCCGGTGGGTGTGCCGGAGTGCGGCTCGTTCCCTCATGTTCGGTGTTCCGTTCCTCGGTGGTGGGGGAGTGTTGCGCTCCTTGGTCGCCACCGCCGTACGGAAGGGTTGCCGTGAACGGATCATTTTCCCGGCGCTCGTTCTCCGCACCACCGGACCCGTCGGGCCGGGGCGCCTCAGCGGCCGACGGTGAAGCCGCCGCCCACCGAGGCCTGTCCGCCGGCCGCACGGGCCCGCGCCGTGTAGTCGTCCCGTCCCGCGCTCCGGACGCCCTCCGCGTGGTTGTACTGCCCCGCGAAGGTGTACGTGCCCGCCCGCACGTTCCGCCCCGGCTTCAGCGTCCACCGGTAGACGAGGAAACCGTCCTCCTCCTGCGCGGAGGCCACGAAGTCCTCCTCGGGCAGGGACCGCCAGGATCCGGTGGTGTTCACCCCGCCGTTCAGCGCGACCCGGAGCTCGACGGCGAGCGCGGTCAGCGGCTGCGTGGTCCTGAGCGTCACATTGCTCTGCGCCCAGTACCTGTTGCTGTGGGCGTCGACCGAACCGTCCGACCACAGCGGCCCGTTCTCGGCGGGCAGCGCACCGCCGCGCGCGGTGGGCCGCGAATCCGGCGTGGGTGACACGGGCTCACCGGCCACCTGCTGCCCCGGCCGTCCCGTGCCCTGCTCACCCTGCCCGGCCGAGGTCACGGCGATCGCGCCGACCGCCAGGACCCCGCACACCGCCGCCGTCGCGCCGACGACCCGGAGCCACGGTTTCGGGGCGCGCAGGGGGAGGCGGACCGGCGGCTCCTCGGCCATGCCACGCTCGATCCGGGCCAGCATCCGCTCCCGGTCGGGGCGGTGCGAGGCGGCGGCGTGGTGCAGCCGCTCACGCAGGTCGTCGTCCATCAGTGCCTTCCTCCGGTGCGCTGCCCAGCGACGGCCACCTGCTTCTGCGCGGCCGGAGCCTCGGGGCCCAGCAGCCTCTGCAGCTCCGCCACACCGCGCGAGGTCTGGCTCTTCACCGTACCGACCGATATCCCCAGCACCAGCGAGGTGTCCCGCTCGGACAGATCGAAGGCGTGCCGCAGCACCACGCACGCCCGCTTACGGAACGGCAGCCTCCGTAGAGCCCCCTGCACGTCCACGACCGCCGACACGTCGGGGCCGTCCACGGCGTACCCGTCCCCGGTCCCGCGCGGCGGCCAGAACAGCGCGATCCTGCGGCGCTCACGCACGGCGCTGCGGATGCGCGTACGGGCCAGGTTGGCGACGACCCCGCGCGCGTACGCGACGGGGTGGTCGGCGCCCCTGACCCGGTCCCACCGGTGCCAGAGCGCCATCAGCGCATCGGCCGCCAGATCGTCCGCCGCGTCGGCCTCACCGGTCAGCAGGTGTGCGAGCCGGGCGAGTTCGGCATAGTGCGCCTCGAAGAACGCATGGAACTCGGCGGCAGCAGCATCGTCGACGACTGTGCCCACGGGTACGTTCTCCCTGCATCCGATTCCGTGCGCTCAGGCATGCGGCTGCGTACATTCCCGGTCCGGCCCTCAGGGCGCGGCGCGTGAGCGTACCAGCGCACCGCGGAAGCGCTTCGACACGGTGCACAACCAAGTAAGACGTACCACAGCGAAAACGTGAACCCTGTGGACCAAGGTCAACTACCCGCACCCGAGGGCGGGAGTTTCGACCAGAAGTGGTCCAGGATCTCCTCCAGGTAGCGCTGACCCGCCTCGCCCGAGGCGGACGAACCGCCGGCCCTGCTCAGGGTCGCGGTCATCAGCGCCTGGTACTCCTGGTGCATCTCGCGCAACGGGCCCGACAGCTCGCGGCGGTCCACGGACAACAGGCGGGCGATCGGGCGGGTGTGGGCCTGCCAGCGAGTGCCGACCGCGTCGTGCAGCAGCTGCGTCAGCTCCCCGTCCAGTCCGGTCACGGTGATGAAGTCCCGGGGGTTGAGCGCGAGTACCGCCGCGAGTGCCGCGGACTGGCGGGCGGTTCCGGTCCACTCCCCGGTCGACTCCATGAGCTGGTAGGCGTGGACATCCAGTCCGGTGGCGCGGGCTATGTCGTCGACGGCGAGCCCGCGTGCGAGTCGGTGCTCCCGCAAGTTGCGTGGTGCCCCGATGAGTTGACTCGGCGAACACCACAACGCCCCGGCGAGTGCCGCGAGTTCGGATGCCGATGGTAAGGAGATGCCGCGCTCCCAGGCGGTGATGTGATCCGCGGTGACGTGGGTCATCCCGTATGAGGCGCGCATGCCGTAGGCCACATGCCCGGGAGCCATGCCCAAACTTTCACGCATGGCCCGGGAGGCACGCGCGTTGAAGGGGGGCGCCGGGTCGGCTGAGGAGAGATGCTGCACGGGCACAGGGTAGGGGGCGATCGTCATGCTGCCCATGGGCCTGTATCGCCAGTTGTCGGACTTGGTGGAAACCTGCTGGCTCGATTCTGTGGAAAACGACAAGAAGCAGTGCCGGAATGGCGCGTCCCGCGCACCAAAAAATCTTGAACTCCCTGTTTCCGTAAGGGAATCAGGCAGTCTTCCGGCGCGCGTATGATCCGCACACACGTCCCGTCGTCGCGCATGCGTTCGTCCGCTGTGCGGCTATCGGCGTATCCCCCCAGGGCGTTGACCCCTCCGTGCCGTGCCGTGCGCTCGGGGGTGTGCACTCCTCGCGCCCACCCGTAGACAACAGGAGAAACCATGCAGACCAGCGCGACCGGCAAGGCGGATTCCGCCAGAACGCCTGCCGCAGGACCAGGATCAGGATCCGGATCGGCGGTGGACCGCTTCTTCCGCATCACGGAGCGCGGTTCGACGTACGGAAGGGAGATACGAGGCGGGTTCGCCACGTTCTTCACGATGGCGTACATTCTCGTGCTCAATCCGATCATCCTGGGCAGCGCCAAGGACAAGTTCGGCGACCAGCTCGATCCGGTCCAACTCGTCACGGCCACGGCTCTGGTGGCCGCCGTGATGACAGTGATCATGGGTGTGGGCGGCAATCTGCCGTTGGCCCTGGCTGCCGGGCTCGGCCTCAACGCCGTCGTCGCCTTCCAGATCGCGCCCCTCATGAGCTGGGACGACGCGATGGGCCTCATCGTGCTCGAGGGCCTGCTGATCTGCGTTCTCGTCCTGACGGGTCTGCGAGAAGCGGTGATGCACGCCATTCCGCAGCCGCTCAAGCAAGCCATCAGCGTCGGTATCGGCCTGTTCATCGCCTTCATCGGCTTCGTCGACGCCGGATTCGTCACCCGCATCCCGGATGTCGCCGGAACCACCGTGCCGGTCCAGCTCGGCACCGGCACGCTGAGCGGCTGGCCCATGCTGGTCTTCTGCGCCGGTCTGCTTCTGACGATCGTGCTGCTCGCGCGCAAGGTCAAGGGCGCGATCCTCATCAGCATCGTCCTGATGACCGTGGTCGCCGTGGCGGTCAACGAGTTCGCCGACATCAAGTCCTGGGGTCTGACCGTGCCCCAGGTGCCCGACGAGATCGTCGCCTCGCCGGACTTCGGGCTCCTCGGCAACTTCGACCTGTTCGGCTCGTTCGGGCAGGTGAGCGTCCTGACCGTGGTGCTCCTGGTCTTCACCCTGATCCTGTCGGACTTCTTCGACACCATGGGCACCGTCGTCGGCGTCACGGCCGAGGCCGGACTGCTCGACGAGCGTGGCCAGGTCCCGGGCCTCGGCCGGGTCCTGCTCATCGACGGCGCGGCTGCCGTCGCGGGTGGCGCGGCGTCCGCCTCCTCCGCCACGACCTACATCGAGTCGGCCGCGGGCGTCGGAGAGGGCGCACGCACCGGGTTCGCCAACATGGTCACCGGCGGCCTGTTCGCGCTCGCCCTGTTCCTCACCCCGGTCCTGACCATCGTGCCGATGCAGGCCGCGGCGCCTGCGCTGATCGCGGTCGGCTTCCTGATGATGACCCAGGTCAAGCACATCGACTGGGACCGCTTCGAGCTGGCCATCCCGGCCTTCCTGACCATCGCCGTGATGCCGTTCACGTACTCCATCACCAACGGCATCGGCGCCGGCTTCGTCGCGTACGTCGTCATCAAGGCGTTCCTCGGCAAGGCGCGCGAGGTGCACTGGCTGCTGTGGGGAACCTCGGCGCTGTTCGCGGTGTACTTCGCCATCGACCCGATCGAGCAGCTGCTCGGAGTGAAGTAACCGTCCGGGGGTGGGGGCCGCCCCCCCCCCGGGCCCCCCCCCCCCCCAGCCGCCCACCCCCCCCACAACGTAAAAGATGGGGAGGGGGCCCCCCCCCCCCGG
>NZ_JBHYTT010000009.1:0-100023 GCF_042749285.1 Streptomyces sp. NPDC059499 | reverse complement strand
GGCCAACCCGGGCGTTTTCGGGGTTTAACACCCCCACCCCCCCCACCCCCCCCCTCCGCGCTTTCATCAACCCGCCGGGGGGGGGCCCCCGCCCCCCGCGGCCCCCCACCCCCTGTCAGCCGTCCAGCGCCGCCTTCATCATCTTCTGTGCGATCGGCGCCGCCAGCCCGTTGCCACTGATCTCCGAGCGGGCCGCCCCCGAGTCCTCGACGACGACCGCGACCGCGACCGACTTGCCGGTGGACCCGTCCTTCGCGTACGAGGTGAACCAGGCGTACGGGGTGTTGCTGTTGTCCACACCGTTCTGCGCCGTACCCGTCTTGCCGCCCACCTCCGCGCCGTCGATCCGGGCGTTGGTGCCCGTGCCCTCCTCCACGACGGTGACCATCGCGCTGCGCAGCTGCTCGGCCGTCGATTGGGAGACCACCCGCTCGGTGTCGCCGTCCTCGAACCGCTCCAGCGCGGAACCGTCGGCGTCCGTCACCTCGGAGACCATGTGCGGCGCGGCCAGCTCGCCGCCGTTCGAGAGGGCCGCCGAGACCATGGCCATCTGCATCGGTGTCGCCGTCACCTCGAACTGGCCGATACCGGTCAGCGCGGTCTGTGCCTTGTCCATGCCGGTCGGGTACACGCTCTCCGCCGCCCGCACCGGCACGTCCAGCTTCTCGGTGTCGAAGCCGAACGCGTCCGCCATCGCCTTCAGCCTGTCCTGGCCGAGGTCGGCGGCCACCTTCGCGAAGACGTTGTTGCAGGAGTACTGGAGCGCGGTGCGCAGTGTGGCGTTCTCGCAGGGGGCGGAGGCGTTCTCGTTCGTCAGGACCGTCGTCGTGCCCGGCAGCGTGTACGGGTCGGGACTGTCCGTGGCCTCGTCGACCGAGTCGTACAGGCCGTCCTCCAGCGCCGCCGACGCCACGACCAGCTTGAAGGTCGAACCCGGCGGGAGAGGCTGCCGCAGCGCCCGGTTGACCAGGGGTTTGTCCTTGTCGTCGAGCAGCTTCTGCCAGCTGTCCCCGTCGTCGGTCCCGCTGATGCCGGACGGATCGTACGAGGGGGACGAGACCATTCCGAGGATCCGCCCGGTCTCCGGATCCATGGCGACGGCCGCGCCCCGGTCGTCACCGAGCGCCTCGAAGGCAGCCTTCTGCACATCCGGATCGATGGTCGTCAGCACCTGGCCCGGGTCCGTCTGCTCGCCCGTGAGCACCGCCGCGGGATCCTTCAGCCGGTCGTCGGTGCCGTCGAGCACATCGCTGTAGATGCCTTCGAGCTGCGTGGCGCCGTAGGCCTGTGAGCTGTAGCCCGTGATCGCCGCGTACAGCTCGCCCTGGGTGTAGGTCCGCTTGTGGCGGAGATCGCCACCGCTGGTCTCCTTCGAACCGGTGACCGGGGAGCCGGCCACGATGATGTCACCGAGCGGCTGCGCGTACTGCGCGATCGTGTTCCGCCGGTTGTGTTCGTCGTCTGCGAGCGCCCGGGCCTCGTACGCCTGCACCCAGGTCGCCCGCACCAGGAGGGCGAGGACCATGAGCAGACAGAAGACCGAAGCGCGCCTGATTGTCTTGTTCATCCCGCTGGAGGGACGAGCGGGGGCGCCCGGGACGTTCCCGTTCGTGTCCCTTCTCACCGTATTCTCAGCCGCCGGGGCGGGTCAGCCGGGCCTGATGAACCCCGACTCGTACGCCGCGATCACCGCCTGCGTACGGTCCCGGGCCCCGGTCTTCGCGAGCACCGCGGCCACGTGCGTCTTCGCCGTCGCCACACCGACCGTCAGCCGCCCGGCGATCTCCGTGTTGGTCAGGCCCACCGCCATCAGCCGCAGCACCTCTGCCTCCCGCTCGGTCAGCCGCGCCACCCAGGGCGGCGCCGTGACCGCCTGCCGCCGCCCGTACTCGGCGGCCAGACCGCGCACCGCGGCCGGGAACAGCAGCGAGTCGCTGCGGGCCACCAGCCGCACCGCCTGCACCAGGTCCTCGGCCGCCGCCCGCTTCAGCAGGAAGCCCGCGGCTCCGGCGTGCAGGGCGTCGTACACGTAGGAGTCGTTCTCGAAGGTCGTGACGACGACGATCCGCGGCGGGTCCTCCATCGTCCCGAGGATCTGCTCGGTCGCGCGGATCCCGTCGATCTGTGGCATCCGCACGTCCATGAGCACCACATCGGGCCGCAGCTCACGCACCACGGACACCGCCTCGGCCCCCGTGGCAGCCTCGCCGACGACCTCCAGGCCGGCTTCCGCGTCGAGGATCACGCGCAGTGCCGTACGGACCATGCGCTCGTCGTCGGCGAGGACGATGCGGACCGTGCCGCCGCTCATCGTTCCTCCTGTCCTCGGCCCTGCAGGGGGAGGCGGGCGTTGAGCCTCCACACGCCATCGGCGTCCGGCCCCGATCGGGTGGTGCCGCCCAGCAGCACCGCCCGTTCGGCGATGCCGCGCAGCCCGCGCCCGCCGCCGGGGCGCACCGCCGCTGCCCGGCCGGGCAGCGGATTGTCCATCGTGATCTCCAGTTCGCGCTCGTCCACCGCGATCCGGAGCTCCACCCGCGTACCGCTGCCGCCGTGCCGCAGCGCGTTGCTCAGGCCCTCCTGCACGATCCGGTACGCCTCCCTGGACACGGCCCGCGGAACCAGCTCCGGGGTGCCCTTCGCCGTGTAGGCCACGGGGACCCCGCAGTGGGCCAGCAGCCCGTCCAGGGCGTCGAGTGCGGGGCCCTGCGCCTCGTCCTCCCCGCGCCGCAACAGGCCCAGTACGGCGTCGAGTTCGCCGACCGTGCGGCGCGTCGTCTCCTCGATCGCCGTCAGTGCCTCCCGCACGAAATCGGGATCGCTGTCCAGCACCCTGCGGGCCGCACCGGCCTGGAGCGTGACCGCGCTCAGCGCATGGCCGACCGAGTCGTGAAGCTCCCGGGCGAGCCGGTTGCGTACCGCCAGATCCGCCGCCCTGCGCTCCGCGGCGGCCAGCCGGTCGTCGGGTGTCGGACCCAGCAGCACCGGCGCCCGGCCGGCCAGTACCGCCGCTGCCGCGGCCGCGCAGCCGGCCATCGCCACGAGCATCGCGAGGCCGGCGAGCGGCGCCACGGCCAGGAGCCAGGGCCGGTCCAGGGCCGCGGGCAGTCCCATCGCCGGCGACTCCCGGACACCCGTGAAGAACGGCAGCATCATCACGGCCACCGCGAACGGGGTCAGCGCGAGCGTCAGCCCGCTGATGACTCCGCCGAGCGCCACATGCAGGGTGAACCAGCCCGCGGTCCTGATCCGTGCCTGCCAGGTCCTGGCGAGTCCGTCCGCCAGCACCTGTGCCGGGATGTCGCACAGGGTGCGGGCCGCCGACACCGACAGTGGGCGGGCGAGCGGGAAGAGGCCGGTGACCGCGGCCATCGGCAGCGCGAACGCGAACGCGGTGAACTGGTTGACGGGCGAGGAGAAGACGTCGGCGTCGGAGCTGTACGAGCCGACGATGACCGTGCCGACGAGGAAGTACGGCATCAACAGCGCGCCACCGACGATGAGATGAAGCCAGCGCAGCCGGGCCCGCCGCCCGAGGAGGAGTCTCACGCCCGGGTGCCGGCCGACTTCGCCGCGGCCGAGCGCTCGGCGAAGAAGTACGCGCCCGAGGTGACGATGAGCATCCCGACCAGCATCTGCACAGCGTAGATCAGGCCCATCGCCGCGGTGGGGTGGTCGGCGATCTCCTCGACGCTGCCCAGTGAGGCGATGCTCAGCCAGCCGCCCGAGCAGGCCACGGTTCCGGAGCCGGCCCAGGCCAGCGCGAGCGGTACCTCGAGCGCGAGCCCGCCCGTGCGGCGGAAGGCGAGCAGCAGCACCCCCGCGACGGCGGCGGCGACGAAGAGGGCGTCGAGTGCCTGGAGCGCGTAGAAGTCGTCGGTGCGTTCGGCGATCCGGGTCCCGTTGAGCCCGGCGGTCGAACCCGCGGCCCAGGCCAGGTGCATCGTGGCGGGTACGACGGCGAGCACCGAGGCGGCGACGGCGGCGGCGCGCAGGGCGGGCGCCGTGGGGCTCGGGGGAAGATCGCGCAGGGCGCTCCGCCAGAGGTGACCCCAGCGGTCCCTCGCGTACAGGACGAAGAGGGTGCCGAGTGTCAGGCCCTGGACGATGAAACCGGGGTAGACGACCGTGAACACCCAGTCGTCCAGAAAGGCACGAGAGTCGTCGGCGCCCGGACTCCGGCCGGTGAGGGCGCCTACCAGCAGCTGCAACGGGAAGCCGGCCATGATCGGCAGGAGCAGCCCGGTCGCGACCCACATCGGGAGGGCGAGCAGCCAGGCCCGGACGCGCCGCCCCCAGGCCTGGGTGAGCAGCAGGGCGAGGACGATCACGGTCCCGTCCATCAGCACCGTCCCGCTGTTGGCCACGGCCATCAGGGTGGGGTGGTCGAGCAGGACGCTGCCGTCCGGGATGCCGATGTGACTGCCCGCGATCCAGGCGGCCTTGAGCGACAGATAGGGCAGGCAGGAGGCGATCGCGAGGATGCGGAGCAGGGCGCGGCCCCGGCCGGTACGGAAGGGCGGCGGGGCGTCATGGGTGCGGGATGCGAGCGGTGTCCGGGTCATGACGCCCACGCTTCCGTGCGGCGCACGTCCGCACGTCCTGCGCTGCGACGATCCGCCTCCGCCGCGCGGGGGAGAGGCCCCTCGCCCTGACGGGCGTGGCCTCCGCCGCCCTTCGCGTCGGGTACCCGGCGTGCCGGGTACCCGCACGGTCAGGCGTCCAGCCGCAGGAGCACCTCGTCGGTCTCCTCGCCCCGGGCCTGCGCGAAGCCCCGGTCCGCGCCGGTCACGGTGAACCCGCACTTCTGCAGCACCCGCACCGAACCGGTGTTGTCGGCCGCCGCCCGCGCGTGCAGCGGCCGCTCGGGCACGGCGTCGAGCAGGGCCCGCAGCGCGGCGGTCGCCAGCCCCCGGCCCCACTGCGCCCTGTCCAGCCAGTAGGTCACCTCACGCTCGGCCGGCGGCCCGTACACCCCCACGCTGCCGACCACCACGTCGTCCGCGAGCACCGTGCGCATGATCACGGTGTCCGAGGCGCGGATGCGCTGCCAGTGGGCGTCGAACATGGCACGGTCGGAAGGGTCGGCGCTGGTGAAGGCCGCCATCCGGGTCGCTTCGGGGTCGCTCATGAACGCGAAGAACAGGGGCAGGTCGCCGTCCCGCACCTCGCGCAGCTCGAGACGCACGGTGTCAGAGCCTCCGGGTCGCCAGGGTCAGCCGGTCGCGGGCGTCGAACAGGGCGTCCTTGACCATCTGTTCGTGCGCGGGCGTGAGCCGGGCGACCGGCACCGAGCAGCTGATCGCGTCGCGCGCGGGGGTGCGGTACGGGATCGCGACCCCGAAACAGCGCAGACCCAGCGTGTTCTCCTCGCGGTCCACCGCGTACCCCTGCTCGCGGATGAGGCGCAGTTCCTCGATCAGCTTCTCGCGGTCGGTGAGGGTGTGCTCCGTCAGCGCGGGCAGCGTCTCGGGCAGCATCTTGCGGACCTGCTCGTCGCTGTGGGTGGCCAGCAGCGCCTTGCCGAGCGAGGTGGAGTGGGCGGGCAGCCGGCGGCCGACGCGGGTGAACGGGCGCAGGTAGTGCTGGGACTGCCGGGTGGCGAGGTACACCACGTTCGTCCCGTCGAGACGGGCCAGGTGGATGGTCTCCGTGGTGTCGTCGGAGAGCCGGTCCAGGGTGGGACGGGCGGCGGCGACCACCTCGTCCCCGTCGATGTACGAGGTGCCGACGAGCAGGGCGCGCACCCCGATCCCGTACCGCGTGCCCGTCGCGTCGGTCTCGACCCAGCCCAGCTCCACCAGCGTGCGCAGCAGCATGTAGAGGCTGGACTTGGGGTAACCGACAGCCTCCTGCACGGCGGCCAGTGAGTGCATACCGGGGCGCCCCGCGAAGTATTCGAGGAGCTCCACCGTCCGTACCGCAGACTTGACCTGTGTCCCACCGGACTCGGCAACCGACATCGCCCTATGCCCCTTCCAGCCTTCTTGTACAACCTGCGCAACGCTGCGACTTCTTGCCAACACGGAACGCCCGGAAATAGAGTCCCCTGCATATTCACGATCAGGAACTCTGTTCAGAATACCGAACAACTCCTGATGTGTGGCAGTGGACCGGAAGGAAACACGGTGGCAGCAGCACCAGTCTGGAGTGTCGACCCCCGAACCGGGAACCCGCGTGAGCAGGTTGCGGTGGAGGCTACAGCGGAGGAGGTCGACCGCGCGGTCCGGGCCGCGCATGCCGTGCGGGACACGCTGGCCGACCGCACGGTGCGCGCCGCGTTCCTGCGTACCGCGGCCGATCTGCTCGCCGGTGCGGGGGAGCACGTCATCGAGGCCGCCGACGCGGAGACCGCGCTCGGCCCGGCCCGGCTCACCGGAGAACTCGCCCGCACCGCAGCCCAGTTGCGGGCCTTCGCGGAGGTCGTCGAGGAGGGTTCCTTCCTCGACATCCACATCGACCACGAGGACGGCAGCAGGACCCCGCCCTGGCCGGACCTGCGCCGCTACAAGATCCCGCTCGGCGTCGTCGCCGTCTACGCGGCCAGCAACTTCCCGCTCGCCTTCTCCGTCCCCGGCGGCGACACCGCGAGCGCGCTCGCCGCGGGCTGCCCGGTCGTCGTCAAGGCGCACCCCGACCACCCCGCCACCTCCGAACTCTGCGCCTCGCTCCTGCGCAGGGCCGCCGCGCAGAACGGCCTGCCTGAAGACGTGGTGACCGTGGTGCACGGCTTCGACGCGGGCGTCGAGCTGGTCAAGCACCCCCTCGTCACCGCGGCCGGGTTCACCGGCTCGATCCGCGGCGGCCGGGCACTCTTCGACGCCGCGGCCGCCCGGCCCACCCCGATCCCCTTCCACGGCGAGCTCGGCTCCCTCAACCCCGTGGTCATCACCGCCGCGGCCGCCGAGGAGCGCGGTGAGCAGATCGGCGCAGGGCTCGGCGGCTCCATGACCATGGGCGCGGGACAGTTCTGCACCAAGCCCGGCTTCGTCCTCGCCCCGTCCGGCGAGGCCGGTGACCGACTGCTGAAGTCCCTCACCGAGACGGTCAGCGACACCGGTGCGGGCGTCATGCTCGACCACCGGATGCGGGACGCCTTCGTCGCGGGAGTGGCGGAGAGGGCCGCACTCGCCGACGTGGAGGCCCCCGTCACCCCCGGCGCGGGCAGCGAGCACACCGTCTCCGCGGGCTTCCTGACCGTCCCCGCCCAGCGGCTGGCAGCCGAAGGGCCGCACGACGCACTGCTGGAGGAATGCTTCGGCCCGGTCACCGTCGTCGCACGCTACGACTCCGAGGACGAGATCACCGCCGTCCTCTCCCGGCTCCCCGGCAACCTCACGGCCACCCTCCACATCGCCACCGAGGAGGCCGACGGCAGCGCCGCCGGTCTGCTCGCGGCGCTCACCCCGCTGGCCGGACGCGTCCTGGTCAACGGCTGGCCGACCGGCGTCGCCGTCGCCCCCGCCCAGCACCACGGCGGCCCGTACCCGGCCACCACCTCCACGTCGACCTCGGTCGGCGCGACAGCGATCGAGCGCTGGCTGCGCCCGGTCAGCTACCAGTCGACGCCCGAGGCGCTGCTCCCGCCGGAGCTGCGCGAGGACAACCCGCAGGGCCTGCCCCGCCGGGTCGACGGGCGCCGCGCATGACCGTGCATCTTCCCGAAGTGCCCTTTCCGCTGGAGCCGTTCGGCCCGGAGGGGTCCTGGGCGTACGAGGACGGCGTGCTGACCGGCCGGGCGGGCGCCCGCCAGGACCGCTTCGTCCCGCCGGACGGCGACGCCCTGGAACCCGCCTCCGACGCCCCGCGCCTGCTGGGTGCCGTGCCGGAGGGCGACTTCCGGCTGACCGCCCGGGTGAAGGTGGGCTTCACGGGGGCGTTCGACGCGGGTGTGCTCTATCTGCACGCCGGCGAACGGGAGTGGGCGAAGCTCTGCTTCGAGCTCTCCCCGGAACGCCCCACCATCTGCACGGTGGTCACCCGCGGCCACTCCGACGACGCCAACTCCTTCGTCGTGGACGGTGACACCGTCTGGCTGCGGCTCAGCCGCACCGGCAGGGCGTTCGCCTTCCACGCCTCCGAGGACGGCGAGAAGTGGACCTTCGTCCGCGTCTTCGCCCTCGGGGCGGAGCATGCCCCGGTACTGGCCGGCTTCCTCGCCCAGGCGCCCACGGGCGAGGGCTGCGAGGTGGCCTTCGACCGGATCGCGTACCGGCCCGGCGGCCTCGGCGACCTGCGCGACGGCAGCTGACAGCCGGCGGAACGCCCCACCCCCCGGTTCCGGCCGGGGGGTGGGGCGTTCCCCTGGTGGGGTCGAGCCCCTACGGTGCGATGAACGCCGGAGTCAGGTGGGCGGGGGCCAGCAGCGCGCGGTGCGCCACGGCTCGCTCCAGCAGCGCCTCGCGGGAGGCGCGAGCGGTGTCCGAGTCGAGCTCATGGGCGTAGGCGACGGCCGGGTTGCCCAACTGGACGGCGTGCACCAGTGCGTCGCCGGTGACGACGACGTCCCGGCCGCCAGGCTGCTCGACAAGGACGGACTGGTGGCCCGGAGTGTGCCCCGGCGTGGGAAACAGGGTCACTCCTGTCCCGAGCCGGTGCTCCCCACGGACCTCGTCGAGCTGTCCCGTGGCGCGGAGCGGCTCGACGACCCACTTCCACACGGGGTCCGACCGGTCGAGGGCAGTCGTCTCCGCGTGCTGCACGACGTACCGGGCCCGGGGGAACAAGGGGTCCCCGGCCGCCGTCGTCGACCAGCCCACATGATCCTCGTGCAGATGGGTCAGCACGACGGACTCCACGTCCGCCGGTGCGATCCCTGCCTCGGCGAGCGCCTCCGGCAGCCGGCCGGGTACCGGACACCACGGAGCGCCCGGCCCCTCGGCCGGTCCGACGCCCGCGTCGACGAGGACCCAGCGCCCGCCGGGCCGCTCGATCGCGAAGCACCAGAAGTTCAGCCGCCACATGCCGTCCGGCCCCCGTGCGCCCGGATCGAGGGACGTCGCGCGTTCCCAGTCGGTCTCGCCCGCCCCGGGAAAGGCGAGCCGTTCCGGCCTGTAGAACGTGCCTGAGGCGTCCAGTAACGCGAGAACGTTTCCGTGCCGTTCCAATGTGTCCTCCTCCTACGGATGCTGCCGCAGACGGCGGCGACACCGACCGGTGTCACATATCCAAGTCCTGGTACACGTACGTGAATTATCGTCCCGACTCGGCAACCTGAGCGCCACCTGCGGCGACCCATGAGTGCACCCCGCACTCAGTCGTACCGAGAAAGGGCCCCCATGCGCACCCCTCTCCGCACCCCTCTCCGCAGCCGCCGAAGCCGTATCACGGCACTGGCCGCCGCCTCCACCGTCGCGGCGCTCACCGTAGCGGTGCTCCCCAACTCCGCAGGCGCCGCCGAGTCCAGCCCCGTGGGCTTCGGCGCGGGTACCACCGGCGGTGGCAGCGCCGCCGCGGTGACCGTCAGCAGCCTCGCCGCGTTCAAGTCGGCCGTCACCGGCGACAGCGCCAAGACGGTCAAGGTGAGCGGGCTCATCTCGCTCAGCGGCCAGGTCGACATCGGCTCCAACACCACGGTGCTCGGCGTCGGTTCGTCCTCCGGATTCACCGGCGGCGGCCTGCGCCTCAAGAGCGAGTCGAACATCGTCATCCGCAACCTGAACATCAGCAAGCCGCTCGCCCCCTCCGACGGCATCACCGTCCAGAACTCCACCAAGGTCTGGATCGACCACAACTCCTTCTTCGCGGACCGCGACCACGACAAGGACTACTACGACGGCCTGCTGGACATCACGCACGCCTCGGACAACGTCACCGTGTCCTGGAACACCTTCAAGAACCACTTCAAGGGCAGCCTCGTAGGCCACAGCGACAACAACGAGAGCGAGGACAAGGGCCATCTGCGCGTGACGTACCACCACAACCACTTCCAGAACATCTTCTCCCGCATCCCGAGCCTCCGCTTCGGGACCGGCCACTTCTACGACAACTACGTCGAGGGCGCGGACACCGCCGTGCACTCCCGCATGGGCGCGCAGATGCTGGTCGAGAACAACGTCTTCCGCAACACGAAGATCGCCATCACGACCAGCCGCAGCAGCGACGAGGACGGCTATGTCGTCCAGCGGGGCAACGACCTCGGCGGCGCGGCCACCGAGATCTCGCAGACGGGCTCGTTCACCACACCGCCGTACTCGTACACGGCCGAGCCCGCCTCCTCCGTCGTGGCCTCGGTGACCGGCGGGGCGGGCGCAGGCAAGATCTGACCCGCGACGGATGAGTGAGGGGTGCGCGGCCCGGACGCGGGCGGCGCACCCCTCAGCGATCGGCCGCGAACCGCACGAAGCGGGCCCAGTGGGCGGGGGAGACGGTCAGGTGGGGGCGGGTGACGTCCTTCGAATCACGTACGAGGACGACGGGCCCGCCGGAGGCGACCTCGACGCACGCCCCACCTTCGTTGGAGCTGTAGGTGCTCCTGGCCCACGTGAGGGATGACGTCATGTCCACAGCGCCGTTGTCACTCATGCCGCTCCCAGCAACTCCTTGATGACAGCGAGGGATTCGGGCGGGTTGAGTGCCTGTGCCCTGATGCTGCCGTAGCGTGCGGCAAGGATACGGACTTCGTCCGGATCGGTGACCAGACGGCTGATGTTCTGAACCTCCAGGTATGCGACCTGGGCTCGCCCCTTGGGCGTCAGAAGAATGAACGGCCCACCCATACCGGCATGCTGCTCCCGGCCGGTCGGCATGACCTGAAGCTCCAGGCTTCGCAGCCGGCCCAGATCGAGCAGCTTCTCCAGCTGCGCCCTGTGTACTGCGGAACCGCCGATCGGCCGACGCAGCACGGCCTCCTCGATGATGCACGTCAGGATCGGCGCAGGCCATCGAGTCAGGAGCTCCTGACGAACCATGCGCGACGCGACCCGTAGTTCGATGGTCGCATCGTCCAGCAGCGGCTTGCGCATGGCGAACAGGGCACGCGCGTGCTCCTCGGTCTGCAGAAGGCCGGGCACGACATGGCTGCCGTACTCGTGGACCTCCACCGCATCCGCTTCCAGCCGCGCATAGTCCCGGAACCACGCCGGATGCTTCACCCGCGCCCGGGCCCTCGCCCGGGCGACGTCCTCCGTCGCGGCCCGCAGCAGCCCGCCCGCATTCAGCGCATCGTCCGCCGAGTCCAGGAACTCCGGCTGTGGCGTCCTGCGTCCACACTCCAGCGAGCGGACCAAGTCCTCGCTGTAGCCGAGCTGCTCACCGAGTTCCCGCTGGGTGAGCCCCGCCCGTTCACGGAGCAGCCGGACCTGGCGGCCGATCACCCGGAACAGGTCCGTCGCGCCCTCCGAGTCGTCGTTCTCCCCGATCGCGCCCGTCAGCCCCATCGCCGGCCCCGTTCGTCCCGCGTGCCGCGCGGCGGACGACCGGTACCGATCACCATCCGCACCGGTACACGCACGCTGCGTACCGTAGTCACTCCTGGTCAGCGTACGGTCACCCGGCCACGCTGAGTGGCGTGAAGAGCGAATCCGTACACACAGGCATGCGCCGACCGGTAACACCCGCACCGCAGTTCACGCAGCTGCTGAGCGCCACCCGACGGGGTGCGCGCCTCGCCCGGCTGCTCGCCGTGGAGCAGCTCGTCGCATGGGGGTGGCCGCGGGGCGGTGAACCCATCGACGCCGCCGCGCTCGTCGTCGCCGAACTGGCGGCCAACGCCGTGCGGCACGGGCGGCTGGAGGGGCGGGGCTTCCGGCTCGGGCTCGTCCTCCTGCCGGGTGCGCGGTTGCGCATCGAGGTCACCGACCCGCGTGGTGAACGGGCCCTCGCCCGGTCCGGCGGGGGGTGCGGGCTGGTCATCGTCGACGCGCTCGCCGTGGACTGGGGCGTGAGGCCGTTCCCGCCGTCCGGGAAGACGGTCTGGGCGGAGATCGGAATCAGCTGACGACCACGGTGTTCTGGCAGGCGGTCAGCAGCCAACGGCCGTCGTCCTGCTTGGAGACGACGTACAGCGGGGCGCCCTCGCTCTCCTCGCCCGGGGCCAGGTAGCGCTGACGGACCTTGACCGCCGCGACGTCGGGGCGGATGAAGAGGACGTGGGCGACCTCGTACGTGACCCTGCCGTCCCAGTCCGAGGCGGGGAGTACCTTGCGGGTGAACTCCGCGATGGCATCGAGGCCGATGAGTACCTTGCCGTGGCCGGTCGTCCAGATCGCGTCCGGGTGGAAGAGGCCGAGGAACTCCTCGGGGTCCTTGTTCTCCTGGGAGTGCTCGACGGTGGCGACCAGCAGGCTGATCGCTTCGAGGTCTGCCGCGTGCGACGTGGTTTCCGTGTTCATGGGGTTCATGGGGAACATCGTCGGACCTCACGTGTGATTGAGGTCAAGAGGGCGATATCGAGTCGAGCGCCGTGGTGATTGCCTCTACGGTGCCCGGATGGCAACTCAGGTGATTGTGCTGAACGGTGGGTCCAGCTCGGGCAAGTCCGGGATCGTCCGGTGTCTGCAGGCGGTGCTGCGGGATCCGTGGCTCGCCGCCGCGGTCGACTCGCTGATCGAGGCGATGCCCGCGTCCATGCAGACGTCGGACGCGGGAATCGGCTTTGCCGAGGACGGCGGGGTGACTGTCGGCTCGCAGTTCAGGGAGTTGGAAGCGGCGTGGATGGAGGGGGTGGCCGCGATGGCCCGTGCGGGGGCCCGGGTCGTCGTCGACGACGTCTTCCTCGGCGGAGCGGCGTCCCAGGAGCGGTGGCGGAAGGCCCTGGGCGGACTGGACGTGCTGTGGGTCGGCGTCAGGTGCGACGGAGAGGTCGCCGCGGCCCGCGAGGTCGCCCGCGGGGACCGGGCCCGGGGGATGGCCGCGCTGCAGGCGGAGGCGGTCCACCGGGGCGTGGTGTACGACCTCGAGGTGGACACCACGCACACGGAGTCCCTGGACTGTGCGCGGGTTGTCGCCGGCCACGTCACGTGACCCGTAGGGTGACGGCATGCTGATCCGAAAGGCCGATGCCGCGTAGGCGTCCCGGGGCCGTACGCGCCGAGCGGTGGCGGCCCCGTAGGTATGTTCCGGTGCATCGGATCCGCGGTGTCTCCGCGGCGACGCGCGTCGCGATCCGGAGGCTGGAGGAGAAGCGGCTGTGGCCGGGCGACGTGGCCGCCGCCCTGACCGAGTGCCGGCGGTACCTGGATCAGCCGGGCCGCGTACTGCCCGATCCGGTGATGGACTGTGAGTGCTGTGACCCACTGATGGCGCGTGACTGCCTGGAGGACGTGCTGCTGTGGCTTCCCCGCGGAGCCCGGTCCGACCTCGGGCGGGTGGTCGCCCGGCTGGATGCCGCGTTCGACCGCCGAAGCGTGCCCCTCGGCGCGCACCTCGTGCTTGCCTCCCCGCAGGGTGCCTGCGGGTGGTGGCGCCGGCGCCTGTCGGAGGGCTGACGGGCCGGTCACCGTGGTGGGCACCCGGGAATCAGCCGTCGCCGTTGAACGTTGAACGGGCGGCGGAGGGTGGCTCCGCACCCGTACGGCAGAGCTGGAGAGAAGAAGAGTCATGCGCGTCGAGATCTGGAGCGACATCGCCTGTCCCTGGTGCTACATCGGGAAGGCGCGCTTCGAGAAGGGCCTGGCCGGGTTCGCCCACCGTGACGAGGTCGAGGTGGTGCACCGCTCCTTCGAGCTCGACCCCGGGCGTGCGAAGGGCGACACCGAGAAGGTGATCGACATGCTGGCGCAGAAGTACGGGCGCACCCCCGAGGAGGCCCGCGGCATGGAGGCCAATGTCGCGGCGAACGCGCAGTCCGAAGGGCTCGGCTACCGCTCCGAGGGGCGTGACCACGGCAGTACCTTCGACATCCACCGGCTGCTGCACCTGGCCAAGGCGCGCGGCCGTCAGGACGAGCTGCTGAGCCTCGCCTACCGGGCGAACTTCGCCGAGGAGCGCTCGGTCTTCGACGACGCGGTGCTGGCCGACCTCGCCGAGGAGGCGGGGCTCGACCGGGAGGAGTCGCTGGCGGTGCTGGCCGACCCGACGGCGTACGCCGACGAGGTACGGGCCGATGAGCGCGAGGCGGCCGAGCTGGGCGCGAACGCGGTGCCGTTCTTCGTGTTCGACCGACGCTACGGAATCTCCGGCGGCCAGCCCTCCGAGGTCTTCGTCCAGGCCCTGGAGCGGGCGTGGAAGGACCGTCCGGTCAGCGCGCTCACCACCCTCGGCGGCGAGGCCGAAGCCTGCGACGCGGACGGGGCCTGCGAGGTCCCCCAGGGCGCCTCCGACCGGCACGCATAAGTACTCCTTGGATCCGCCCCTCAACTCTTCGTGATTGACGAGGGATTGAGGGGCGGACAGGCTGGACGCATGGAGACGTCTACGATTCACCAGGTCACAGCCGCCGAGTTCGCACCGGAGACCACCTACCTCAACACGTCCAGCTGCGGTCTGCTGCCCCGCCGGACCGTCGAGGCGGTCAAGGAGCTGGCCGACGACAACGCCACGGGCCGCCGGGCCGGTGCGGGCAGCTTCGAGTCGGTGGACGCCGCACGGGCCGGCTTCGCCCGGCTCGCCGGAGTCGGTCCCGACCGGGTCGCCACCGGCGGCTCCGTCGCCGCCCATGTGGGGCTCGTCGCGGCCTCCCTGGCGCCGGGCTCCGAGGTCCTCGCCCCGGAGGGCGAGTTCAGTTCGGTCGTCAGCCCGTTCGCCGTCCGCGGTGATCTGAAGATGCGGTACGTCCCGCTGGAGGAGCTCGCCGAGTCCGTACGGCCGGAGACGTCGCTCGTCGCCTTCTCCGCCGTCCAGTCCGCAGACGGCAGGGTCGCCGACCTGGACGCCGTCCGGGCGGCGGCCCATGCGCACGGCGCGCGGACCCTGCTCGACGCCAGCCAGTCCGCGGGCTGGCTGCCGCTGGACGCGGGGGCGTACGACTACACGGTCACCGGAGGCTTCAAGTTCCTGCTGTGCCCCCGGGGTGCGTCGTTCCTGACCGTGACGGAGGAGGCGCAGGAGACGATCCCCGTGGTGTACGCCGGTTGGGTCTCGGCCGAGGACCGCTGGAACAGCACGTACGGGCCGGTCGAGCAACTGGCCGTCACGGCACGGCGCTTCGACGAGCCGGCCGCCTTCCTCGCGTACCACGGCGCCGAGCGCTCCCTGGAGCTGCTCGCGGAGGTCGGAGTCGACGCGCTGTACGCCCATGCCACCGGGCTCGCCGCACTCTTCCGCGACGGGCTGGCCGGGATCGGGCACGAGGCGGTGCCGGGGGAGTCGGCGATCGTCGCCGTGCCGGGGCTCGGCGGCCGCCTGGACGAGCTGACGCGGGCAGGGGTCATGGTCTCGGACCGGGCGGGAAATCTGCGGGCGGCGTTCCACCTGTACAACACCGAGGCCGACGTGGACCGTGCGCTGGACGTGCTCTCGGGCTGAACCGGCAGCCCTCTCCGGCCGAACCGGTCACTCCGGCCCGGGGCACCCCTCGGTCTCCCGGCAGAGGTTCGCCTCGACCTTGGCCAGGAGCCTGGCCAGCTCCGTGCGTTCCGCCGGGTCCAGCCCCGCGAGGGTGTGCTCCTCCAGGCTGGACCAGGCGTCGCGCACCGAGGCGTGGAGCCCGCAGCTGTCCTCGGTGGCCTCGACCAGGACGGCCCGCCGGTCGGCCGGGTCGGGGCAGCGGCGCACATGCCCGGCCTGGTCGAGCCGCTGGAGCATCTTGGTGACGGTGGACGGGTCGAGGTCCACGGCCTTGATGAGCTCCGCCTGGCGCACGGCCCCGCCGTCCCACAGGTGCATCATCAGGAGTTCCTGGCCGGGATAGAGGCCGAGCCCCTTGAGCAGCCTGCCCGCCGCGATGCGGTGCAGTCTGGCGATGCGCGAGACGGCATGGCTGACGGGGCCGCCGCGGGCGGCGCTGGGCAGCGCCTCGGCACAGACGGGATCTGCGGGGGCCGTGCTGTCGGCCTTCATCGGGACTCCTCGGGGCGGTGGTGCTGCCCGGTCGATTCCGCTGCCGGGTCCGTGACGTCGCCTGGTCCATGACGTCTCCATGAACTTTACCTTGGTCGGCCAATTAATGGGTTACAGTGGCGCGGAGATAATTACTTGGCCGACCATGTAAATCCCCCGGGAGCTTTCATGACCACCGTGTTCGACCCCATCGACCTCTCCGGTACACAGCTCGCCAACCGCATCGCGCTCGCGCCGATGACCCGCAGCCGGGCCGGTGACGGCGGCACGGCCACCGATCTCGTCGTCGAGTACTACACCCAGCGCGCCTCGGCCGGACTGATCATCACCGAGGGCATCCAGCCGTCGGTGGTGGGCCAGGGCTACCCCTCCACCCCCGGACTGCACAGTGCCGAGCAGGTCGCCTCGTGGCGCAGGGTCACCGACTCCGTCCACGAGGCCGGCGGGCGCATCTTCGCCCAGATCATGCACGCGGGCCGCATCGGCCACCCCGTACTGCTGCCGGACGGACTCACCCCGGTCGCCCCCTCCCCGGTCGCGGCGCCCGGCCAGGTCTACACCCAGGTGGGCCCGAAGGACTTCGTCGAGCCGCGCGAGCTGACCGACGCCGAGATCCGGACGACCGTCGAGGACTTCGCCGCGGCCGCCCGCAACGCCGTCGACGCGGGCTTCGACGGGGTCGAGCTGCACGGCGCCAACGGCTACCTGATCCACCAGTTCCTCGCACCGAACACCAACCTGCGCACCGACGAGTGGGGCGGTTCCGAGCAGGCCCGCATCCGCTTCGCCGTCGAGGTCGTCAAGGCCGTCGTCGCCGAGATCGGCGCGGAGCGCACCGGGCTGCGCATCTCGCCCGGAAACCCGTACAACGGCATCGAGGAGCCCGCTCCCGACGCCGTCTACACCGCACTCGTCGCGGAGCTCGAACCGCTCGGAATCGCCTATCTGCACATCCTGGAGCAGGTCGAGATCCGCGAGCTGACGCTCGCGCTGCGCAAGCAGTTCTCCGGGACCGTGGTCCTCAACGTGCTCACCGACGGGCCGACCGGACCGGAGCACCACACGGTGATCGACGACGGCATCGCCGACCTCATCTCCTACGGCGTGCTCTTCCTCGCCAACCCGGACCTGCCGGCGCGGCTGAAGGCCGGCGGGCCGTTCAACACCCCGGACCCGTCGACGTTCTTCGGCGGCGAGGCGAAGGGCTACACCGACTACCCGGCGCTGCAGGACCGGTAACCGGCCGGCTGTCGCACCGCGTACTCCGGCCCCCTGACGGGCGAAGGCCCGGCAGGGGGCGACGCGTGTGCGCGTCCGACGGCGCTACGCCGAGTCCCGCCGGACCAGCTCGGTGGGCAGGATGACCGCGGCCGGGTCCTCCCCGCCGATCTGCGCCAGCAGCACCCGTACCATCTCGGAGCTGATCCGGTCCCACGGCTGACGGACCGTCGTCAGCGCGGGACGGGCCGCGAGCGCCGCGGGCGAGTCGTCGAAACCGCCGACCGCGATGTCCTGCGGCACCCGTCGGCCAGCCCGCTCCAGCGCGGTCAGCACCCCCTGTGCCATCAGGTCGGACGCGACGAACACCGCGTCGATGTCCGGTGTGCGTTCCAGCAGGAGCGAGGCCGCGGCCTCACCGCCCGCACGGCTGTAGTCGCCCGGCACGACCAGCGCCTCGTCGAAGGGCAGCCCGCACTCGGCGAGCGTCTCGCGGTAACCCGCCAGCCGCTCCACGCCGCCGGGGGTGTCCAGCGGGCCGGTGACCGTGGCGATCCGGCGGCGCCCGGACTCGTACAGGAACCGCACCATGTCCCGTGCGCCGTCCCGGTCGGCCGCCGCCACATAGCTGACCTTCGAGCCCTGCCCGAGCGGCTTCCCGCAGGCGACCAGCGGCACGCCGGCCTCGTGCAGCTGGGCGGCGACCGGGTCGCCGGAGTGACTGGAGACCAGCAGCACCCCGTCGACGTGCCCGGCGATGTACCGCATGTTCCGGCGGCGTTCCGCCTCCGTTCCCGCGATCATCAGCAGCAGCGGGATGTCGTGCGCGGCGAGCGCCGTGGTGCAGCCGCGCAGCAGCACGTTGAAGTTCGGGTCCTCGAAGAACCGCTCCTGCGGCTCGGTCAGCAGGAACGCCACCGAGTCGGAACGGCCGGTGATCAGCGACCGGGCGTGCCGGTTCACGGTGTACCCGGTCCTGCGGATGGCGGAGTTGACCGCGTCGAGGGCGGCGGGGCTGACGTTGTGGCCGCCGTTGAGCACCCGGGAGACCGTGCCCCGGGAGACCCCGGCCTCCCGCGCGACATCGTGGATCGTCGGCGGCCGGCGGCGTCCCGTGCCGTTCTGTTCTGTGCGGCTCATGGTGCTTGATCTTTCATCAAAGGAAGCCCTGTTGAGGAGCTGTCAGGACTTTACGGCGCCGGAGAGCAGGTCGAGGCTCCAGAACCGCTGGATCACGAGGAACAGGGCGATCAGCGGAATGATCGCCAGGAGTGCCCCGGTGATGACCAGCGTGTACAGCGCCGGGGTGTTCGAACCCTGCTGGAGCAGCGTGTAGAGCCCCAGGGTCACCGGGAACTTCTCGTCGTCGCCGAGCATGATGTAGGGGAGCAGGAAGTTGTTCCAGACCGCCACGAACTGGAACAGGAACACCGTCACCAGTCCCGGCAGCATCATCGGCAGCGCGATGGTGCGGAAGATCCGCCACTCGCCGCCGCCGTCCATGCGTCCCGCCTCGATCACATCGGCCGGCACGGCCGCCGCGGCGTAGATCCGGGCCAGGTAGACGCCGTACGGGGAGAGGATCACCGGCAGCAGCACCGACAGGTAGGAGTCGGTCATGTCCGCCTGGGCCAGCAGCAGGTACTGCGGTACGGCGAGGATCACCGGCGGCATGAGCACCCCGGCCAGCAGGATGTTGAAGACGGTCTCCTTGCCGCGGAAGCGGTACACGGCCAGCGCGTACCCCGAGACCGCGGACACCGCCGTGGACAGCAGGGCGCCCACCCCGGCGTAGAAGGCGGAGTTGGCCATCCACTTCCAGTACACCCCGTCCCGGTACGCCGTCAGGTCGGCGACGTTGTCGGTGAACCCGGAGCCGGGCAGGAAGGTGAAGGTGGAGAACAGCTCGCTGCCGGACTTGGTCGAGGCGACCAGGACCCAGACGACGGGCAGCAGGCAGTACAGCGCGCCGAGGAGCAGCGCGGCCGTCGGGACGAGCGGGAAGCGGCGGGGGCCGGTGGCAAGGGACTGCGTACTCATCGGGAGTCTCCCTGCTTCGTACGGGAGTTGGCCGCCTTGAGGAAGCCGAAGGACAGGGCGAGCGTGGCCAGGGCGATGATGACCGCCTGCGCCGCCGCGGCGTAGATGTCGTTGTTGACGAAGGCGTCCTGGTAGACCTTCATCAGCGGACTCCAGGTGGTGGAGAGCGAGTTGGTCAGCGGCTTCAGCGTGGTGGGCTCGCTGAACACCTGGAGCGTCGCGATGATCGAGAAGAAGAAGGTCAGGATCAGCGAGGGCGCCACCATCGGGATCTTGATCCGCAGTGCGATCTGCAGCTGCGAGCAGCCGTCGAGGCGCGCGGCCTCGAAGATCTCGACGGGGATCGCCCGCAGCGACGTGTAGATCACGATCATGTTGAAGCCGGTGCCGCCCCACACCGCGATGTTGGCCAGGGAGAGGTACAGCGGGCCGCCGTCCAGGAGGTCCGGCTGCGACAGCCCCGCCTTGTCGAGCAGGAAGAGGAAGGGGCTGACGTCGGGCAGGTAGAGGAAGCCCCACATCAGTGCGGCGATGACACCAGGGATCGCGTACGGCAGGAAGATCGCCAGCCGGGTGAAGCCGCGCAGCCGGACCCGTTCGGTGTCCAGCAGCAGGGCGAAGAGCAGGGCGAGCCCGAGCATCACGGGGACGACGATCGCGCCGTACCCGAGGATGCGCAGCGCTCCGTGCAGCAGCTCCGGGTCGGAGAGCGCGTCGGTGTAGTTGGCCAGGCCCGCCCAGATCTCGTCCCGGGCGCCCTTGCCCAGGCCGAGCCCCTTGACCTCGGTCCTGCGGAAGCTGAGGTACAGCGCGTACCCGATGGGCAGGGCGAAGAAGAGAAGGAAGAGGACGGTCGCGGGTATCAGGAAGGCGTACGGGGCGCCCTTGACCCCGTACGGCCTCCTGCGGGGTGCGCGTGTCACTCGGAGACTCCGAAGCCCTGCTTCTTGAGGTCGGCGACCGTGGCGTCCTGCATCGCGGTCAGCGCGGGACCGAAGTCCGACTTGTTCTTGGCGGCCTCGGCGAAGTTGTCCTTGAAGGCGGTGTACGCGACGTTGACGTTCGGGCCCCACGCGGCGGGCGCGGTGCCCTGGGCGATCTTGGCTGCCTCGGTGTAGAAGTCGGGCTGGTTGGAGAAGTAGTCGGGGGCCTGGGCGAGCGCCCCACCGGTCTGGGCGGCCGTCGCGGCGGGGTAGATGCCGCTCTCCTTGACGAGGGCGGCGAGCGCGGCCGGGTCCGTGTTCAGCCACGTGGCGAACGTGGCCGCGGCCTTCTTGTTCTTGGAGTCGTTGGTGACCGCGGTGGAGGAGCCGCCCCAGCTGCCGGTGACGTTCTCGCCGGCCGTCCACTGGGGGAGCGGGGCCATCGCCCACTTGCCCTTCGTCTCCGGCGCCGCGGTGGTGAGGGTGCCCGGCGCCCAGACGGCGCTGACCCAGGCGACCTGCTTGCCGGTGTTGAGCGCCTTGTTCCAGGCCGGGGTGTACATCGGCTGGTTGTCGATGGCGCCCTCCTTGACGAGGCCGCCCCAGAAGTCGGCGACCTTCTGCGTGGCGGGGTCGTCGATCGCGACCTTCCACTTGTCGCCGCCGGTGGTCCACCACTGGGCGCCGGCCTGCTGGGCGAGGCCCGCGAAGAGGCCCGAGTCGTTGGAGGAGAAGGTCGTGAGGTCCTTGTCCGGCGCCTTCTTCTTCAGCGCGCGGGCGGTCTCGGCGAACTCGTCCCAGGTGGTGGGCACGGTCAGGCCGTACTGCTTGAAGAGGTCCTGGCGGTAGTAGAACATCAGCGGGCCCGAGTCCTGCGGCAGGGCGTACAGGGCGTCGGAGCCCAGGGTCGTCTGCTGCCAGACCCCGTCCGCGAAGGCGCTCTTCGCGTCGCCCGCCTCCTTGGATATGTCGGCGAGGACGTCGTTGGAGACCAGGGTGGGGAGCGCCTGGTACTCGGCCTGGACCAGGTCGGGGGCCTTGTGCGCCTTCGCCGCGGTGATGATCTTGGTGACGAGGTCGTCGCCCGACGCCTGCTTCTTCACCGTGACCGTGATGCCGGCTTCCTTGCCCGGTCCGTCGTTCCAGATGTCCGCGACCTTGTCCAGGCCGGGAGCCCAGGCCCAGTAGGTCAGCGAGGCGGGTCCGGAGGCGGCCGGCTCGTCGCCCCCGTCGTCCGAGGAGCCGCAGCCCGAGAGCAGGGCGCCGGCGGCGAGTGCGGCTGCGGTGGTCACCGCGACGGAGCGGTATTTCATGGTTTCTCCCCTGACGAGACGGGCCGGCGCATCGGCGGACCGGCCGATCGGACGCTGTGAGCGTTCACAGTAGAGAAACGAAACCGACACTTGTCAATGGTTGTTGCTGTGCGGTTATGTTGGGCCTGCGTCGCCACGAGTGTGTGTGCACGTTCCCAGAAGTTGTTCCAAAGAGCCAGGAGACGTCCATGCCGCACTCAGCGCCCGCTGCCACCCCGATCGGTCTGCACAAGCTGGCTTTCGGCGGCGACTACAACCCCGAGCAGTGGCCCGAGGAGGTCTGGCACGAGGACGTGCGCCTGATGCGGGAAGCCGGCGTCACCATGGTCAGCGTCGGGATCTTCTCCTGGGCGCTCCTGGAACCCGAGCCGGGCAGCTACGACTTCGGATGGCTCGACCGCCTCCTGGACCTGCTGCACGTCAACGGCATCCGCGCCGACCTCGGCACCCCCACCGTGGCACCGCCCGCCTGGTTCTACCGCGCCCACCCCGAAGCCCTCCCGATCAGCCGCGACGGGGTCCGCCACGCCTTCGGATCACGCGGCGCGATCTGCCACAGCTCGGCCCCGTACCGTGCGGCCGCCGCGAACATCACCGAACAGCTCGCCCGCCGGTACGCGAAGCACCCGGCCCTTGCGATGTGGCACGTCCACAACGAGTACGGCGTCCCCGTCAGCGCCTGCTACTGCGACAACTGCGCCGCCCACTTCCGCCGCTGGCTCAGCGGCCGGCACGGCTCCGTCGATGCGGTCAACGAGGCCTGGGGCACCAACTTCTGGGGTCAGCGCTACCGCACCCTCGACGAGATCGACCCGCCCCGCACCACCCCCACGGTGGGCAACCCCTCCCAACAGCTGGACTACGCCCGCTTCGCCGACGCCACCATGCGCGAGAACTTCACCGCCGAACGCGACATCCTGCACCGGCTCGCCCCCGGCGTCCCCGTCACCACCAACTTCATGACCGCCCTCAGCCAGTGCGACTCCGTCGACTACTGGGCCTGGGGCCGCGAGGTCGACATCGTCACCAACGACCACTACCTGATCACCGACGGCCGCCGTACCCACGTCAACCTCGCCATGGCCGCCGACCTCACCCGCTCCGTGGCGGGCGGCGCCCCCTGGCTGCTCCTGGAGCACTCGACCAGCGGCGTCAACTGGCAGCCCCGCAACCCCGCCAAGCGCCCCGGCGAGATGGCCCGCAACAGCCTCGCCCACGTCGCCCGCGGATCCGAGGGCGCGATGTTCTTCCAGTGGCGCCAGTCCCGGCGCGGCGCCGAGAAGTTCCACTCCGCGATGGTCCCGCACGCCGGCACCGACTCCCGCGTGTGGCGCGAGGTGACCGCGCTCGGTGCCGGCCTCGGCCTGCTGGAGGGCATCCGGGGCACCCGTACCGTCGCCGACGCCGCGATGCTCTGGGACTGGCAGTCCTGGTGGGCACAGGCCCTGGAGTGGCGCCCCAGCGAGGACCACGACGCCCGCGAGCGCGCCGACACGTTCTACGCCTCGCTCTACGACCGCCACCTCACCGTGGACTTCGCCCACCCGGACGCCGACCTGTCCGCGTACCCCCTCGTCGTCGTCCCCGCCCTCTACCTCGCCACCGAGGAGACCGGCCGCAACCTGCGCCGCTACGTCGAGAACGGCGGCACCCTCGTCGTCTCGTACTTCTCCGGCATCGTCGACACCCACGACGCCGTGCACCCCGGCCCCTACCCGGGCGCGCTGCGGGACGTCCTGGGCCTGACGATCGAGGAGTTCTCCCCGCTCGGCGAAGGCGAAACGGTCCGCCTGATCACTCCCGAGGGCGCACCCGAAGGACCGGAGCTGACCGGCGACCTCTGGACGGACGTGGTGATCCCGCGCGGCGCCGAGACCGTCTGGTCCTACGCCGACGGCATCCCGGCCGGCCGCCCCGCCGTCACCCGCAACAGGCTCGGCAAGGGCACCGCCTGGTACGTCTCCACCCGGCTCTCCGGCCCCCACCTGGACGCCGTCCTGGACCGTGCCTGCGCCGACGCCGCCGTCGCACCGCGCACCGGGCTCTCCCACGACGTCGAAGTCGTCACGCGCACCGGGGACAACGGCACGTACCTCTTCGCGATCAACCACACCGGCACCGACACCGAGGTGGCGCTGGACGCCCCCGGCACCGAACTCCTCACCGGCGAGCCCGCCACGCACCCTCTCGCCGTCCCGGCGGGCGCGGTGCGCGTCGTACGGCTCGACGGCTGAGGCGCACCGAGAACCCCCGCACACATCCCCCGTTACCCCGCACAACTGTCGAAGGGACATCGACGATGTACGGAACGACGCACACCCGCAGAGCCGCAGGAACGGTGGCCGCACTCTCCGGCCTGCTGTTCGCCGCCCTCCCCGCCCAGGCCGCCCACGCGGCCACCACCCCCGCCAACCCCGGTTTCGAATCGGGCAGCACCGGCTGGTCGACCTACTCGGCGGGCGGGCAGTCCGCCGCCTCCTTCACCGAGGCGGGCGGCCACGCGGGCAGCACCAGGCTCAGCCACTGGTCCGCCTCGGCGTACAAGGTCGAGACCTACCAGTACCTCTCCGGTCTCACCGACGGCACGTACACCCTCAGCGCCTGGGTCCGTTCCGGCGGCGGCCAGAACTCCGCCTACATAGCCCTGCGCAACTGCGGCGCCGCCGAGCAGCGCACCGACCTGCCGCCCACCGCCGACGGAGCCTGGATCCGGCTCGTCACCTCCGTCAAGGTGACCGGAGGGGCCTGCACGATCAGCCTCAACTCCGACGCGCACGCGGGGGAGTGGGCCAACTTCGACGACATCACGTTCACCCAGGGCACCACCGGGCTGAGCGTCAAGGGCGGTGACCTCTCCACCCTCCCGAAGAACGAGGCGCACGGCGCGACGTACCGCAACGCCGGCGGTACCGCCGGCGACGCGATGACCATCCTCAAGAACTCCGGGATGAACTACGTGCGCCTCAAGGTCTGGGTGAACCCGGCCGACGGCTACAACAACAAGGCCCGTGTGCTCGCCATGGCCAAGCGCGCCAAGGCACTCGGCATGAAGACGCTCATCGACTTCCACTACTCCGACGCGTGGGCCGACCCGGGCAAGCAGAACAAGCCCGCCGCATGGGCGGGCCACAGCTACAGCCAGCTCCGCACCGACGTCTACAACCACACGTACGACGTGCTGAACGCGCTGAAGGCCCAGGGCACCACCGCCGACATGGTGCAGATCGGCAACGAGACCAACGGGGGGATGCTCTGGCCCGAGGGGTCCACGGACAACTGGTCCCAGCTGGCCGGCCTCCTGACCTCCGGGGCGAACGCCGCCAAGGCCGTCTCCTCCGGTACGAAGGTGGCGCTGCACCTCGCCAAGGGCGGCGACAACGCCGGCACCCGCTGGTGGTTCGACAACGCGGTGTCGCGGGGCGTCCCCTTCGACGTCATCGCGCTCTCCTACTACGGCTACTGGCACGGCTCGCTGTCCGAGCTGCAGACCAACCTCGACGACACCGCCTCCCGGTACGGAAAGCCGGTGCTGGTCGCCGAGACCGCGTACGCCCACACGCTCGCGGACGACGACGGCCTGGAGAACAACGTGGCCACCGCGTCCCAGCTGGTCACGGGCTACCCGGCGACGCCGGCCGGCCAGGCTGCCAACCTCCGCGACGTCATGAACGTCGTCGAGGCCGTCCCGAACGGCCGCGGGCTCGGCGCCGTCTACTGGGAGCCGGCCTGGACCGCAGCCACCGGCAGCGGCTGGGACCCGGCCGACCCCTCGTCGGGCAACGCGTGGGAGAACCAGGCGGTGTTCGACTACGACGGGAAGCTGCTCCCGGCGGCGAGCTGGTTCTCCCACCGGTAGGGGTTACAGGGGCGCGCCGTGCCACTTCCACGAGGTGACACGGTCGCGGCCCGCCAGGTCGGCGCGGCCGGTGGACCAGAGCAGGACGGCCCACCGGTCCTCGTCGTCCGGCGCACCGGGGAAGAGCCGGGCCAGCACCCGGTCGCACAGATCGGCGGGCGGCGCCCAGGCGAGGGACAGGCCCTCGGCGATGTCGTGGGTGTGCACGAGGGTCTCCACGATGCCCATCGCGGCGAAGCCCTCCGGGTCGGAGAGCCCGTACGAATGGTGCGAGCGGACGTCCGCCGGAGTCGTCCGCACCATCGACGTGAGCAGGGCGCCGCTCGCCTCCAGGGTCTGCAGCAGCCCGGCGGACCCGGCCGCCGGGTCCGCGAAGATCGAGTTCGCCGGGCCGCCCTTGCGCTCCGCGGCCCACCGGTAGGGCACCTCGGTGTCCGTCGGCGGCTTCCGGGGGCCGAGCTGGACCGCGTACGCGAAGAGATCGTCGCTCAGGTGCTCGACGGTCTCCCAGCAGCTCCACTCCAACGACCCGGCCGGTGCGTGCCAGTTGCCCTCCGGGGACTCCTCGAGGACGTCGACCGCGAGGTGCACGGCTCGGGCCACGTCGTCCGCGGTGACCGGCATCCGGGTCCCGCTCAGCGCCGCGCGCTCGGCGGCGCTGCACTCCACGCAGAACTCGTTGCCCTCGGGGTCGGCCATCGTCGCCCAGCCCCGCCCGTTGGGCTTGCGGTGGTCGGCGACCAGCGTGGCGCCGAGAGCGAGCAGCCGCTCGACCTCCGCGTCACGGCTGCGGTCGTCGGGGCGCAGATCGAGGTGGACACGGTTCTTGGAGCTCTTGGGCTCAGGCACCGTGACGAAGAGCAGGGCCGCACGAGGTGACTCGACGAGCGCCTCGGGGTCACCGGGCGCGTCGTCGTCGGACATGGGGGAACCGAGGACCTCGGCCCAGAAGCCGGCCAGCTTGTAGGCGTCGGCGCAGTCGATGGTGACGTGCTGTACGAGGGATGTCATGAGCGCCACCCTCTCCGCTGACCCGGTCCGAGGTCCAGCGAGTTGAACGGACGGGCGGGGCCCGCGGTGGTGGACGCCGGTGGCGTTCCTCGTCCCCGTCAGCCGAGGATCTCGGCCGCCTTGGTCATCGGCCCCCCTGCGTCACCGGTGTTCATCGTTCCCGCCGGTTCGAACAGCAGGATCGCGGTCTCCTCCTCGGCCACGGGGCAGTGTTCGACACCGCGGGGCACCACGAACAACTCGCCGGGCTCCAGCACCACATCGGTATCCCTGAGCCGGATCGTGAGCCGCCCGCTGATGACCAGGAACAGTTCATCGGTGTCCTCGTGGGAATGCCAGACGAACTCCCCCTTCAGTTTGGCCAGTTTGACCTCGTAGTCGTTGAGGACGGCTACCTTCTTCTGCGACCACAGGTCGCTGAACTGGGAAAGCTTGTCGGCGAGGTTGACGGGAACAGCGGATGTGGACACGGGGAGCCCTTCGTCGAGGGACGGCGCCTCTCAGGTGGCCGCCCGGCGTCACGAGCCTGCCGTGCTCCGGCTCCGCATGTCTCGTACGTTCCTGGACATTGGCCGAAGAACGCCGGAGGGACGGTACGCGTGACGCGTACCGCCCCTCCTGACCGTCGTACGTCCCTACTTCACCGGCGTGAAGTCGCGCGCCCCGATGAACTCGGGGCGGCGGACCGGAGCCGCGAAGGGCTCCTCGGCCGTGTTCTCCACACTGTTGAACACGATGAAGACGTTGCTGCGCGCGTACGGGGTGATGTTGTCCCCCGAGCCGTGCATGCAGTTGCAGTCGAACCAGGTCGCCGAACCGGCCCTGCCCGTGAAGAGCTTGATGCCGTGCCGGTCGGCCATCTTCGTCAGCGCCTCGTCGGACGGGGTGCCGGCGTCCTGCATCTGCAGGGACCTCTTGTAGTTGTCCTTCGGCGTCTCGCCCGCACAGCCGAGGAACGACTTGTGCGAACCGGGCATGATCATCAGCCCGCCGTTGGTGTCGTAGTTCTCGGTCAGCGCGATCGAGACGGACACCGTCCGCATGTTCGGCAGGCCGTCCTCGGCGTGCCAGGTCTCGAAGTCCGAGTGCCAGTAGAAGCCCGAAGCGCCGAAGCCGGGCTTCACATTGATCCGGGACTGGTGGACGTACACGTCCGAGCCGAGGATCTGACGGGCCCTGCCCACCACGCGCTCGTCGCTCACGAGCCGGGCGAAGACCTCACTGAGCTTGTGGACCTCGAAGACGGACCGCACGCTCTGCGACTTCGGCTCGATGATCGAGCGCTCGTCGGCACGGACCGCGGGATCGGCGACGAGCCGTTCCAGCTCGGCGTGGTAGCCGGCCACCTCGTCGTCCGTGATGATCTGGTCGACGGTGAGGAAGCCGTCCTGCTCGAAGCCCTGGAGGTCCTTCGCGGCGACGGGACCGGGCGCGCCCGGCGCGGACCAGATGACCGGGTCCTGGCGGGGAGTGGTCATCTCGGCGGCGCCGCGCGAGGGGTACAGGTCGGCGCGTACTTCAGTGGTCATGGGGTTCAGCCCTCCTCTGTCAGCAGCGGATAGACACCGTTCTCGTCATGGTCCTCCCGTCCGGTGACGGGGGGGTTGAAGACGCACACGCAGCGGAAGTCGGTCTTGGGCCGCAGCGTGTGGTGCTCGTGCCCGTTCAGCAGGTACATCGTTCCCGGGGAGATCCAGTGCTTCTCGCCGGTCTCGTCGTTGGTGAGCTCGGCCTCGCCCTCGGTGCACAGCACGGCCTCGATGTGGTTCGCGTACCACATGGACGTCTCCGTGCCCGCGTACAGCACGGTCTCGTGGAGCGAGAAGCCCACCTTCTCCTTGGCGAGCACGATGCGCTTGCTCTCCCAGGTGCCGGAGGCGGCCTTCACATGCCGGTCGGTGTTCTCGATGTCACTGAACGATCGGACGATCACGGTGGGATGGTGCCTTTCTCTTCTGTACTGCTCAGATGTGCCTGCCCCGGGGGCGTACCCCGGTCAGGCGGTCTCACGGACGGACCGGGCCAGCGTGCGCAGGCCCTCGTCCAGCTCTTCGGGTGTGATGGTCAGCGACGGAAGCAGCTTCACGACCTCGCTCTGCGGGCCCGAGGTCTCCAGCAGCAGGCCCAGCTCGAAGGCGCGGGCACAGACGGCGGTGGCGCGCGCGACGTCGGGGAACTCCAGGCCCCAGACCAGGCCGCGACCGCGGAAGTGACCGCCGAGCTGCGGGTTCTCGTCGCAGATCGCGAGCAGCGCACGCTCCACCTGCTCGCCGCGTGCCAGGGTCTGCTTCTCCATCTGGCCGTCCGCCCAGTAGGCGTCGAGCGTGGCGGCGGCCGTGACGAAGGCTGGGTTGTTGCCGCGGAAGGTGCCGTTGTGCTCGCCCGGCTCCCAGATGTCCAGCTCCGGCTTGAACAGGCAGAGCGCCATCGGCATGCCGTAGCCGCTGATGGACTTCGACAGCGTGACGATGTCCGGGACGATGCCGGCCTCCTCGAAGGAGAAGAAGCCGCCGGTGCGCCCGCAGCCCATCTGGATGTCGTCGACGATCAGGAGCATGTCCTGGCGGTGGCAGAGGTCCTGGAGCGCGCGGAGCCACTCGGCGCGGGCGACGTTGATGCCGCCCTCGCCCTGCACGGTCTCCACGATCACGGCGGCGGGCTTGTTGAGCCCGGAGCCCTGGTCCTCCAGGAGCCGCTCGAACCACAGGAAGTCGGGGACCTGGCCGTCGAAGTAGTTGTCGAACGGCATCGGGGTGCCGTGCACCAGCGGGATGCCGGCACCGGCGCGCTTGAAGGCGTTGCCGGTCACGGCGAGCGAGCCGAGCGACATGCCGTGGAAGGCGTTGGTGAACGAGACGACGGACTCGCGGCCCTTGACCTTGCGGGCGAGCTTCAACGCCGACTCGACCGCGTTGGTGCCGGTCGGGCCGGGGAACATCACCTTGTAGGGCAGGTCACGGGGGCGCAGGATCACGTTCTGGAAGGTCTCCAGGAAGGCGCGTTTGGCCGTCGTGGCCATGTCCAGACCGTGGGTGATGCCATCGCGCTCGATGTAGTCGATCAGCGCGCGTTTCAGCACCGGGTTGTTGTGGCCGTAGTTGAGGGATCCGGCACCGGCGAAGAAGTCGAGGTACGAGTGTCCGTCCTCGTCCGTCAGCCGGGCGCCCTGCGCGCGGTCGAAGACTGCGGGCCAACCGCGGCAGTAGCTCCGTACTTCCGACTCCAGGGTCTCGAAGACACTCAGGGCGGGCGGGGTGATGGTCACAGCGAATCTCCTGCTCGAGGGGGGTGTGACGGGCGGCGGGTGAGGCATGCCCCGGGCGGGGGGCGGGTCAGGCCCTACGCGTGGAGCGGGCCGATGCGGTACAGGACCTCCGGCAGGTGCGTTCCCTCCGGGAACAGCTCGCCGTCGAAGAGCACCTCGCGCTCCAGGGGAACGTCGTGGCGCTGCGCGAAGGAGGTAAACAGGCGGTCGGACGCGGTGTTGTCCGGAGTGACGGTCGTCTCGACCGAAGCCAGGCCCTGGGCGGCGGCGACGCGGGTGGTCAGGGCGTCCAGCAGCGTGGCAGCCAGACCCTTCCCGCGGTGGGCGCGGTCGACGGCCACCTGCCAGACGACGAGCGTCTCGGGGAGGTCGGGGCGGATGTATCCCGTCACGAAGGCGACGGGGTCGCCGTTCTCGTCGCGGGCGACCACGGAGGTCGCCGCGAAGTCACGGCACCACAGCAGGTAGCTGTACGAGGAGTTGAGGTCCAGGACCTCGGAGTCGCGGGCAATTCGCCAGATCGCGGCTCCGTCCTCCACTCGCGGGGTGTCGATTCTGAGGAATTCGCTTCGGGCACGTGCAAAGTCTGCTGGTGCTGCGGTCATGCGAATTGAATTTACCCAGCAAAAATCAAAATTGCATCGAGGTAGGGGGTTGGGCGAGAGGGTTCACTGTGTTATCACGCGGGCGCGATCCGGGCCGGATCGGGGGACGTTTTCTCAGCATTTGACCGGAATTTATCCGGCATAACGGCCTCTCTGTGGAGTCGGTCACATGGTTGTAACTCTCGTGACGCGCAACCGGATTACGCGGCTCGACCCTGTGGGAACTGGGGTGTTTAGCTACGAGGAAAGCGGGAAGAAGAATGCGGGGAGCTACTTTGGATAAAGTAACTCCCCGCAATTCACCGATTAAGGCTCCGGATTATGGATCCGGGTGAATTCACTTCCCCGGCCAGGTTTCCGATACGGCCTTGCGGGCAGCCTCCGGGTCGGTCGTCCGTCCGGCGCCCTCCAGCGCGGCGCCCAGGGCGGCGAGGGAGGACCGCACCGCGCCCGGCGTCGCGTCCACGCCGTAGTGGTTGACCCGGATCATCTCCTTGGACAGCGCACCGCCGCCCGCGATCAGCGGCAGCGAAGGGTCGGCGGCGAGCGCCCGCTCGACCAGGGCGGAGGCGTCGACGCCCTCGGGGGCGCGCAGCGTCGTGGCGACCGGCGCCGCGTCGCGGGCGTCGTGGACGTACGGCTCCAGCCCGCCGCCGAGCGCCAGTGCGCCCGCCCGGGTCGCCGCCGCCGCCGAGGCGTGCCGGGCCGTCAGGGAGTCCAGGCCCTCGGCCTCGATCCGCTCCAGACAAGCCTCCAGCGCCAGCATCTCCAGCTGCGCGGGCGCGTGCAGCAGTGCCTTGCGCCCACCGTCGATCCAGCGCGTCTTCCAGTCCAGGAGGGAGAGGTACGAGTGCCGCGGGGCCTTCGGGTTGGCCGCGATCCGCTCCCAGGCCCGCCCGCTCACCGACACTGCTGAGACCCCGGCCGGGCCGCCCATCGCCTTCTGGGCGCCGATGACACACAGATCCACGCCCCAGGCGTCCGGCAGCAGCGGCTCCGCCCCCACCGACGCGACGGCGTCCAGCATGAACAGCGCGCCGTGGGCCCGGACCGCCTCGCCGATCTCCGCGACCGGATTGGTGTTGCCCGTCGCGGCCTCGGCGTGCACCAGCGACACGAAGTCGATCTCCGGGCGTGCGGCCAGTGCCTGTGCGACCTGCTCGGCGGTGACCGCCGTGTGGAACGGCACCGCCAGATCGACGACTTCGGCGCCGCAGTCGCGCAGCCAGTTGCCGAAGGTCTGGCCGTAAGGACCCGTGACGATGTTCAGCGCGGTCGAACCGGGCCCGGCCCCGCCCCGGATGCAGCCTTCGAGGGGGAGCAGCGCCTCGCCCTGCATGATGACGACGTCCTGCTCGGTGGCGAGGAGGCCGGCCACCCGACGCTCGATCGCCGCGAAATGCGCGGCGGTGAGCGGGGGAAGGTCGAGGAAGGGGTGCGTCACGGTGGTGCTCTCTTCGGATCGGTCCAGCTGCGGTCAGCGCTTGCGTCGAGGGTACCCAGCGCCTCTTCGAGAGCCTTGTCCACCGCCTCGTACAGTGCTGGTATGAGTGATCACGAGGTGGCGCCGGTGCTGCGGATCAAGGGGCGGGTGCTCGTCGGCCCCGACGACGTCAGGGACGGTCTCTGGGCCGTCGACGGGCGGATCACCTACGAGCGGCCGCCCGGCGCGGACGACGCGGTGACCGTCACCGGCTGGGCCCTGCCCGGTCTCGTCGACGCGCACTGCCATGTCGGTCTCGACCGCCACGGGCCCGTCGACGCGGCGACCAGCGAGAAGCAGGCACTCAGCGACCGGGAGGCCGGCACGCTGCTCATCCGGGACGCCGGATCACCCTCCGACACGCGGTGGATCGACGACCGCGAGGACCTGCCGAAGATCATCAGGGCGGGCCGTCACATCGCCAGGACCCGCCGGTACATCAGGAACTACGCCCATGAGATCGAGCCCGGTGACCTGGTCGCCTACGTCGCGCGGGAGGCGAGGCGCGGGGACGGCTGGGTGAAGCTGGTCGGCGACTGGATCGACCGCGACGCCGGCGACCTGACCGCCTGCTGGCCGCGTGCCGAGGTCGAGGCGGCCATCGCCGAGGCGCACCGCCTGGGCGCCAGGGTCACCGCGCACTGCTTCGCCGAGGCGGCCCTGCGTGACCTGGTGGAGGCCGGGATCGACTGCATCGAGCATGCGACGGGGCTGACCGAAGACACCATTCCGCTCTTCGCGGAGCGAGGCGTCGCGATCGTTCCGACGCTGGTCAACATCGCCACGTTCCCCGACCTCGCGGCGGGAGGCGAGTCCAAGTTCCCCCGGTGGTCCGCACACATGCGGCAGCTGTACGAGCGCCGCTACGACACCGTGCGCGCGGCGTACGACGCGGGCATCCCGGTCTTCGTCGGGACCGACGCGGGCGGCTCGCTGGCCCACGGGCTGGTGGCGGAGGAGGTCGCCGAACTGGTGAAGGCGGGCATCCCGCCCCTCGAAGCCCTCTCCGCGACGGCCTGGGGCGCCCGGAAGTGGCTCGGCCGACCGGTGCTGGAGGAGGGCGCTCCGGCGGATCTGGTGGTGTACGACGAGGACCCGCGGGCGGACGTGCGCGTGCTGGCGGATCCGCGGCGGGTGGTGCTCGACGGACGGGTGGTCGGCTGACCTGCCGGGGGAGGCGCCGAGTTGACCGACAGGTGACCCGGCAGCCGCCCACTCGTTGAAGCACCTCGTTGCGTCTCCCCGCCGTTCGGTGCCCGCGGTCGCCCGCGCTGGGCGAAACGAGTGACTTCGGGGAACTCCTGTGCCGGATTATTCGAAGATGCACGCGAAAACCCCCCTTTGGAGTGAACTGACGCCAGGTGTCTGTCAGTTCACTCTCCGTGCGTAAAGATTCACGGAGTCGAAGCCCTCCGGCGTACGCGATGTCCCCCATTGACGGCGCCGGAGGGCTCCATGTCTCTTGTGGGGGTTCCACCATTTTGAACAGCAACACCTTCCGCCTGGCTGCCCTGGCGGTCGCCGCCGCGCCCGTCGCACTGCTGGTCGCCGTCCCCGCGCAGGCCGCCACCGCGACGGCGCCGGCCACCCCGGCCGACGGCCGCGGAAAGGCGAGCGCGGTCGTGCTCCGTGCCGCACTCGACGTCTCCCTCCTGAACAAGTCGGTCGAGGTGCCGCTCAAGGCCACGCTGAACGAGGTGCAGGCACCCGCGAGTGCCGACGAAACCGCGCTCAGCGTGGAGCTCGACGGAGCGGAGCGTGGCCGCCCCGTCCATGTGCTGAAGGCCGACGTGGCCACCGCGAAGGCGACCGTCGACAAGCGCAGGGCCGAGGGCTACACCAACCTCGTGAAGGCCCGGGTGCACGTGCCGGGGCTGCCGCTGCTCTCGCTCGTCGAAGTCGAGAAGGTCACGTCCAAGGCGCTCTGCGAGGTGGGGAAGAAGCCGGTCGCGGAGTCGAACGTGCTGGGGCACGTCTCGGTGCTCGGCAAGCGGATCAGGCTGACCTCCGGCGGTCGGACGCAGGTCGAGGTGCCGGGCGTCGGCGAGGTGACCCTCGACCTGTCGAAGACCAGCACCACCTCACGTACGGCCGCCGCGACGGCGCTTCAGCTGCGGGTGTCCGTGAACCCGGGCAAGCTCAACGTGGCCGATGTGCAGGGAGAGGTCACGCTGGCCGAGGCCACGTGCAGGACGCCGAAGGGCCATGGCGGCTCGTCGGACGGCGGCGCCAGTGACGGTGGTTCGGACAACGGTGGTTCGGACAACGGCGGTTCGAGCACCGGAGGTTCGGACACCGGCGGTTCGGACAGCGGCGGTTCGAGCACCGGAGGTTCGGACAGCGGCGGTTCGCAGGACGGCGGCTCCACCGCAGGCTCCTCCGGCAGCGGCAGCGGCAGCGGCGGCTCGACCGGCGGATCCGGTGACACCGGCAGCACGGGCGACAAGGGCGATGCCGTCGACGTGAAGCCCCAGACCGGCGCCGACCCGGTCCAGGCAGCCGGCAGCGGCGACCTCGCCGAGACCGGATCCAGCTCCTCGACCCCGTACATCGCAGCCGGTGCGGCCCTTCTGCTGGCGGCCGGCGCCGGTGCCACGGTCGTCGCCCGCAGGCGTGCCCGGAGCTGAACCGCCCGAGGGAGGACGGGGCGGGGCGGGAAGCGGCGTCCGTGTGACGGAACACCGCTTCCCGCCCCGCGGGTCCGTCAGCCGACCGCTCTCCGGGGCAGCCCCTGCAGCGCCAGGTCGAGCGCCTGCAGGAACCTGTTGGTCGTCACACGGTCGCGCACGGCCAGCCGCAGCCAGTCGGTGCCCAGCCCGGGGAACGTGTCGCCCCGCCGCGCGGCGAACCCACGTGAACGCAGCCGCTCCCTCACCTCGCCCGCCCGCTCCATCCGCAGGAGAACGAACGGCCCCTCGGCCGCCTCCACCGCCTCCACCTCACTGAACTCCGCGAGCCCGGCCAGCAGATGCGCCCGGTCCACCACGACACGGTCCGCCGCGTCGGCCGCCTCCACCAGCGCACGCGGTTCCATGCAGGCTTCCGCAGCCGCCAGGGCGGGGGAGGACACCGGCCACAGCGGCTGCGCCTCCTGCAGCAGAGCCAGCGTCGCCGGATCCGCGAGCACATAGCCGATCCGCAGCCCCGCGAGACCCCAGGTCTTGGTCAGGCTCCGCAGCACGACGAGCCCGGGGACGTCCTCACGCCCGCACAGCGCCTCCCGTTCGCCCGGAACGGCGTCCATGAACGCCTCGTCGACCACCAGCGTGCGACCGGGCCGTGCCAGTTGCTCCAGGACACCCGCGGGATGGAGTACGGACGTCGGGTTGGTCGGATTGCCGACCACCACCAGATCGGCGTCCTCGGGCACCGCCGACGGGTCCAGCCGGAAGCCGTCCTCCGGACGCAGCACCACCCGCCCGACCTCGTGCCCGGCCGCCCGCAGCGCCGCCTCCGGCTCCGTGAACTGAGGATGCACGACGACCGGCCGCCGGGCCGGCAGCGCCCGGGCGATCAGTACGAAGGCCTCGGCAGCCCCCGCCGTCATCAGGACACGCTCCTCGGGCAGTCCGTGCCGTGCGGCCACCGCCGCCCGTGCCGGACGGCTGTCCGGATAGGCGGCCAGCGAGCCCAGTGACGCGGCTATCCGCTCCCGCAGCCAGTCCGGGGGCGTACCGGTCCGTACGTTCACGGCAAGGTCGGTCAGATCGAGGCCGCGTACTTCCGCGTCGCCGTGGTGCCGCAGATCGGGCCCGGCGCTGTCGATGTGCTTCGTGGGGGGCAGCATGGCAGCCATGGTGAACGGCTCAGCGCCATTCGTCGACGCCGGGGTACCGACAGAAAGCAGACGGCGCGCCACCGCGCAGGTCGCCGAGGCCGACTTCCGCTTCGGTACGAGGAGTTCGTCCGCCCCGACGAGCGCGGCAGCCTCCGCGACCGACGGTGTTCCCACGGCGTCCCGCGGCGCCCCCGAGGGGTTCGGTACGCGGACGGCGGCCAGTACCGCGGCGGGAAACGCGCGCACCGGTACCCCGAGCCGTGCCGCCGCTCCCGTGATCCCCGGTTCGTCCGCCCTCGTGTCGAGCGTCGCCACCTCCACCACGTCGGAGGCCGCCGACCCGGCCGCGCGCAGTGCCCCGAGAATCAGCCCGAAGACCTCCTCGGCCGTGACGCCCCGTCGGGCACCGACGCCGACGACGAGCTGGGTGCGGGTCATGAGCGGAGTCCCTCTCGGAGTGGTGGGTCAGGGTTGCCTGAGATGCGGGCCCGGGGGTCGATCGGCTAGCAAGGGCCCATGGCGGTGTTCGTCGCGCTCGGCGCGTTCCTGATGACCCTGGCCGGCGGCTGGGTCGCTCAACGCGTCACCGACCGCCGTCACCTGGTGCTCGGCCTCGCCGGCGGACTGATGCTCGGCGTCGTCGGTCTCGATCTGCTGCCCGAAGCGGTGGAGGCCGCGGGCGGAGCGGTCTTCGGCGTCCCCGCCGCGCTGCTGCTCTTCGTGGGCGGCTTCCTGGTGGCCCATGTCGTGGAGCGTTCACTGGCCGTACGCCAGGCGGCGCATGGTGCGGGCGAGGAGCGAGTGCCGCAGGTCGGGATGACGGCCGCGGCCGCGATGGTGGGACACAGCCTGATGGACGGCATCGCGCTCGGCGCCGCCTTCCAGGTCGGCGGAGGCATGGGCGCCGCCGTCGCACTCGCCGTCATCACCCACGACTTCGCCGACGGATTCAACACCTACACGATCACCAGCCTCTACGGGAACGCCCGCCGCAAGGCCCTCCTGATGCTGTACGCGGACGCCCTGGCCCCGATCGTGGGCGCGGCGACCACCCTGCTGTTCACCCTTCCGGAGGAACTGCTCGGCTGCTATCTCGGCTTCTTCGGCGGAGCCCTCCTCTACCTCGCCGCCGCCGAGATCCTGCCCGAGGCCCACCACGACCACCCGGCCCGCTCCACACTGCTGTGCACCGTCGCGGGAGTGGGCTTCATCTGGCTGGTCGTCGGCATCGCGGAGTGACCCGGATCCTCTCGACCCTTTCGCTGTGCTCATGCCCGGCAGTGCTCCACGAAGCGCCGGGCCACCCCGGGTGACGCCGCCCAGTGCGTGTGCAGATAACTCGCGTGCACGCCCTTCTGGACGAAGCCCTCCACCCGTCGTTCCGGCTGGTGCATGCCCCAGGCGGGGGAGGCACCCGCGCCCGGCTCCAGCACCGTCCGGTGGAACTCGTGCCCGCGCAGCCGGGTTCCCGCAGCCGCCAGCACACTGTCGGACACCGCGACCGCCTGCCGGTAGCCGAGCGTCAGCCGCTCGGACATCCGGGCCGAGGCGTCCAGGACCCCGCACATCGGACGCCCGTCCAGCTCACGCGCCAGATACAGCAGCCCCGCGCACTCCGCCGCCACCGGGGCGCCGGACAGGGCGAGTTCGGTCACCGACCTGCGCAGCGGCTCGTTCGCCGAGAGCTCAGGCGCGTACATCTCGGGGAAGCCGCCGCCTATGACCAGCCCCGCCGTCCCCGAGGGCAGCTTCTCGTCGTGCAACGGGTCGAAGACCACCACATCCGCTCCGGCGGCCGTCAGCAGCTCGGCGTGTTCCGCGTACGCGAACGTGAACGCGGCCCCGCCCGCCACGGCCACCACCGGCCGTACCCCCTCGACGGAATGCCGCTCCGGCTCCCACACCTCGTCGGGCAGCGCGGGCGCCGAACGGGCCAGCGCCAGCAGGGCGTCCAGGTCGCAGCCCGCCCGTACCCGCTCCGCCATCGCCCGTACCGCGTCGACGGCCTCGGTCTGCCGCTCCGCCACCGGAACCAGACCCAGATGGCGCGAAGGCGTCACCACCTGCGGTGCCCGCCGCAGCGCCCCGAGCACCGGCAGGCCCGTCTCCTCCAGGGCCTCCCGCAGCAGGGCCTCGTGCCGGTCGGACGCGACCTTGTTGAGGATGACCCCGCCGATCCGCACCTCCGGATCCCAGGACGCGAAACCGTGCACGAGGGCAGCGACCGAACGGGACTGCGAAGAGGCGTCGACGACCAGTACGACGGGAGCCCGGAGCAGCTTCGACACCTGTGCCGTGGAGGCGAGTTCACCCTGCCCCGAAGCACCGTCGTACAGCCCCATCACGCCCTCGACGACCGCCAGGTCGGCACCGGCGGCACCGTGCGCGAACAACGGGGCGATCAGCTCCGTACCGCACATGTACGCGTCCAGATTGCGCCCCGGACGGCCGGTGGCCAGGGCGTGGTACCCCGGGTCGATGTAGTCCGGGCCCACCTTGTGCGGGGACACGGCGAGGCCGCGGCCCGCGAAGGCCGCCATCAGGCCCGTCGCGACCGTGGTCTTTCCGCTGTTGGAAGCCGGCGCGGCAATCACCAGACGAGGGACACTCACCACTCGATGCCCCTCTGGCCCTTCTGACCGGCGTCCATCGGGTGTTTGACCTTCGACATGTCGGTCACCAGGTCGGCGGCCTCGATCAGCTTCGCGGGAGCGTTGCGCCCGGTGATCACGACATGCTGCGTCCCCGGACGGTCGCGCATCACCTCGACGACCTCGTCGGTGTCGATCCAGCCCCAGTGCATCGGATAGGCGAACTCGTCCAGCACGTACAGCTTGTACGTCTCAGCCGCCAGGTCGCGCTTGACCTGCTCCCAGCCCTCACGGGCCTTCTCCTCGTTGTCGGAGTTGTCGCCGTGGAGGCCACGCTGGACCCACGACCAGCCCTCGCCCATCTTGTGCCAGTCGACGGTGCCGCCCTCGCCGCTCGCCCCGAGCACCTTCAGCGCGTTCTCCTCGCCGACCTTCCACTTCGCCGACTTCACGAACTGGAACACCCCGATCGGCCAGCCCTGGTTCCAGGCCCGCAGCGCGAGCCCGAAGGCCGCCGTCGACTTGCCCTTGCCGATGCCCGTGTGGACGAAGAGGAGCGGACGATTGCGTCGCTGACGCGTCGTCAGTCCGTCGTCCGGCACCGATACAGGCTGTCCCTGTGGCATTACGCGGCCCTCCCGGCTGCTTGAACGTCCTTGACCAGCCCGGCGATCGAGTCGGCGCGCAGCTCGTCGAGCGTGACCGCGCTTCCCCCCAGGTCCCGGGCGAGCTGTGCGGCGAGCCCGAGGCGCACGAACCCCGACTCGCAGTCCACGACGACGGACGCCGTGCCCTCGGCGGCGTGCAGCCGGCCCGCCCGCGCGGCCAGCGCCACCGGGTCCGGACCGCCGGTCGCCCGGCCGTCCGTCACCACGACGAGCAGCGGCCGCCGGGACGGATCGCGCATCCGTTCCACCCGCAGGACGTCGTGCGCCCTCAGCAGCCCCGCGGCCAGCGGGGTGCGCCCGCCGGTCGGCAGCGACTCCAGCCGCGCCGCAGCCGCGTCCACCGAAGAGGTGGGCGGCAGCGCGACCTCGGCGTCCTTGCCGCGGAACGTCACCAGGCCCACCTTGTCCCGCCGTTGATAGGCGTCCAGCAGCAGCGACATCACGGCACCCTTCACGGCGCTCATCCGCTGCCGGGCCGCCATCGACCCCGAGGCGTCCACCACGAACAGCACCAGGTTCCCCTCGCGCCCCTCCCGCGTCGCCTGCCGCAGATCGTCACGCCGTACGACGAGCCCCCGCCCGGACCGCCCGCGCGCCCGCTGGTGCGGCGCCGCCGCCTGCACGGTCGCCGCGAGATGCAGCTTCGTCAGCGCCCCCTGGGGCCGCCGCGCCCCCGTCGTCCGCCCGTGCTCCGTACGCGCCCGGGACCGCCGCCCTGCCGCGCCCTCACCGAGACCGGGCACGCTGAGCATCTTCGTGCGGAACGGCTCCGAGGCACGTACGGGCTGCTGCTCCCCGCCGCCCGGGGGCCGCCCCTGCGCGGGGGCCTCACCACCCTGCTCGGGACCGGTGTCCCCGCTCCGGTCCGGGGCCTCGGGGCCGGGGTCCTGCGGAGGCACCCCGCCGCCGCCACCGTCACCGCCGCCGGGCCCGTCGGGATCGGGCTCGTCGTCGCCGTCGCCGTCGTTGCCGCCCTCGTCCCCGGCCGCGTCCCTGAGGGTGTCGTCCAGCTTGTCCTCGTCCAGCCCCGGCGCGTCGAACGGATTGCGCCGCCGCCGGTGGGGGAGCGCCAGCAGCGCGGCCTGCCGCACGTCCTCGGCGGTGACCTCGTCGCGCCCCGCCCACGCGGCCAGCGCCGTCGCGGTGCGGGCCATGACGATGTCGGCACGCATGCCGTCCACCTCGAAGGCCGCGCACGTCGCCGCGATCTGCCGCAACACGCCGTCCCCGAGCACCACTTCGGGCAGCAGGACACGCGCGGCGGCGATCCGTGCCCGCAACGCGCCCTCCTCCTGCGCCCACCGGGCGGCGAACCCGTCCGGATCGTCGTCGTAAGCGAGCCTCCGCCGCACGACCTCGACCCGCTGGTCGGTGTCGCGGGAAGCGGCCACCTCGACGGTCAGCCCGAAGCGGTCCAGCAACTGCGGGCGCAGCTCGCCCTCTTCGGGGTTCATCGTCCCGACCAGCAGGAACCGCGCCGCATGCCGTACGGAGACGCCTTCGCGTTCGACGTACGAGGCACCCATGGCCGCCGCGTCGAGCAGCAGGTCCACCAGGTGGTCGTGGAGCAGGTTGACCTCGTCCACGTACAGGATCCCGCGATGCGCGTCGGCGAGGAGCCCCGGCTCGAAGGCCTTCACCCCCTCCGAGAGCGCCCGCTCGATGTCCAGCGCACCCACGAGCCGGTCCTCGGACGCGCCGACGGGCAGCTCCACGGTCCGCGCGGCACGCGACACGCCGGTCCCTGCCTCGTGCGGACCGTCGGGACACGCCGGGTCGGGCGCGGCCGGATCGCAGGAGAACCGGCACCCGGAGACCACGGACACCTCCGGCATGAGCGCGGCGAGCGCCCGTACGGCGGTGGACTTGGCGGTGCCCTTCTCGCCCCGCACGAGAACACCGCCGACGGCCGGACTGACGGCGTTCAGCAACAGTCCGAGCCGCAGATCGTCCTGTCCGACGATGGCGGTGAAGGGATACGGGGTACTCACGGTGCCTCCTCTGTCACGAGATCAACTGCTCCAGCCACATCGGGCGTTCGCTCAGCGGTATCCAGCCTGTCCGGCGTTCGAGGACCGGGGTCCGGGGCGGAGCCCCGGTCACGGGACGCCACCGTCCCCGCTCCCCGCGGTGCCCCCGGCGGCACGAACGGCAGTCCCGCCGGTGCCCCCTGCTCGATCAGCCGCCACAACGCATCCGTGTCCGCGTGCTCCTCGATCAGATCCCCCAGCCGGTCCAGCTGTTCCTCCCGGAGCTCCGAGAAGCTCGTGTCCGGAGCCGCCACGAACCGCCGCCCGGCAGCCCGCGCCACCTCCGCCAGGAACCGCCGCCTGAACGCGTCGCTCTCCAGCGACCCGTGCCAGTGCGTGCCCCACACGGCGCCCACCCGGCATCCGTCCAGGAACGGCTCACCGCCGCGCACATCGGCGACCCCGTGATGGATCTCGTACCCCTCCACGGGCTCCCCGAGCGCCGATCCGACAGGCCGGCCCAGCACCTTCTCCCGGCCGAACCGGATCCGCACCGGCAGCAGCCCGAGCCCCTCGACCAGCCCCGCCCGCGATTCCACCTCGTCCTCGATGGACTCACCGAGCACCTGGAAACCGCCGCAGATCCCCAGCACCGGCAGCCCCTCGGCGGCCCGCCGCAGCAGCGCGTCGGCCAGCCCCCGCTCGCGCAGCCACGCCAGCGCCTTCACCGTGCCGCGCGTACCGGGCACGATCACCAGGTCCGCGTCGGCGAGCTCCTCGGCCCGGTCCACGAACCGCACCACCACACCCGGCTCGGCCGCCAGCGCGTCCACATCGGTGAAGTTCGACATCAGCGGCACGGCGCACACCGCGACCCTCAGGACGTCCGGTCCGTGCGGAGGCGCGACGACCGACTCCCGCACGGCGCCGCGCATCGACACCCGCAGTCCGTCCTCCTCGTCGATACCGAGGCCGTGGGCGAACGGCAGCACCCCGTACGTACGGCGCCCGGTGAGCTCGTACAGCATGTCCAGGCCGGGCTCCAGCAGCGACACATCGCCGCGGAACTTGTTGACGAGGTACCCGGCGACCAGCGACTGGTCCTCGGCGCTCAGCAGCGCCGTCGTCCCGAAGAACGAAGCGAACACCCCGCCCCGGTCGATGTCCCCGACGACCAGCACCGGGAAGCGAGCCGCCCGCGCGATGCCCATGTTCACGATGTCCGTGCGCCGCAGATTGATCTCGGCGGGACTGCCCGCCCCCTCGCAGATCACGGCGTCATACGTGCCCCGTAGTTGCTCCAGACAGTCCACGACCGTCCCCAGCAGCGATTCCTGACGGCCGCCGTGGTAGCCCCGTGCGCTCATCTCGCCGACCGGCTTCCCCATCAGGACCACCTGACTGGAGCGGTCACCACCGGGCTTGAGCAGCACCGGATTCATCAGCACGCTCGGCTCCACCCGGGCGGCCTGCGCCTGCATCGCCTGGGCGCGGCCGATCTCCGCGCCCTCGTGGGTGACGAACGAGTTCAGCGACATGTTCTGCGCCTTGAACGGTGCGACCTTCACCCCCCGGCGCACCAGCCACCGGCAGATTCCCGCCGTGACGACGCTCTTGCCCGCGTCCGAGGTCGTTCCCGCGACCAACAGCCCGCCGCCCTGTCCGCCGCTCATGCCCGGCCTCTCCTTCCCGAAGCCAGCCGCGCGGCCGCACACACGCCGAGGGCCAGCACACTCACCCGGCGCGACAGCCGCACCGCGCGTTCGATATCCGTGACCCGCACGTCCCGGCCGTTCTCCCCGTTGAGCACGGGCCGGTGCTCGACCCGCCCGCCGTACGCGAGGGTCCCGCCGAGGCGCACACCGAGCGCACCCGCGAACGACGCCTCCACCGGGCCCGCGTTGGGGCTCGGATGCTTGCCCGCGTCGGCCCGCCAGGCGCGTACGGCCTCGCGCGGACGGCCACCGGCGGCCACCGCGAGCACGGCGGTGAGGCGGGCACCCGGCCAGCCGGCGAGGTCGTCGAGGCGGGCCGAGGCCCAGCCGTAGCGCCGGTGGCGCGGCGACCTGTGGCCGACCATGGCGTCGAGGGTGTTGACGGCCCGGAACCCGACGAGGCCCGGGACACCGCCGAGGGCGCCCCACACCAGAGCGCCGACGACGGCGTCGGAGGTGTTCTCGGCGACGGACTCCACCACCGCGCGGGCGATCTGCTGTCCGTCGAGGGACTGGGGGTCACGGCCGCAGAGGTGCGGCAGCCGCTCCCGGGCCACCTCGATGTCACCGGCGGCGAGCGCACCGCCGATGGCGCGGGCCTCCCGGCCCAGCGACGTACCGCCGATGACGGACCAGGTGGCGGCGGCGGTCAGGGCCACGGCAGCGGCGGGACGGTTCCGTACGGCACGGGCGGCCAGCGCGGCGGCGCCCACGGCGCCCCCGGCGCAGACGAGCGCGTGCAGGGCGCCCCAGCCGCGGTGATCGCGCCACAGCCGGCTCTCGACGCCTGCCGCGGCCTGCCCGAAGGCGGCGACGGGGTGGCCCCGCCGGGGGTCACCCAGCAGCAGGTCGCCGATCAGACCGGCGGTGGCGCCGTACGCGAAGATGCGGTCGGCTCGCACGGTTCAGCCGGCCGTCGTGCCTCGAAGGACGTTCGGAGCGGGTGGCACAGGGACCGACGCACGGCAGCCAGGCATGGCAGATGTCCTTAACTCAGGGTCCGCGCCCTGGTTCGACGTGACCGGCGACGAGAGTCTCCTGGCTTCCGGATCCGCAGTTCCCCCGGCCTTCCAGTCCGTGCCGGACCGTGACTTCCGTGTGGGGGCCTGCTCCCCGGTGACAGTGGCGGGACCGCGCCGGATTCGCACCGGCTTCCTCTCCTGTCGCCGTAAATGGCACCGGCAGTCCACCACGCCCCGTGAACGCCCGTCAACCTGCCGTTGACCTGCGGGAGTGCAGTGTGCGCAGACGCACATCGGGCCGGACACACACGTGGTGTGTCCGGCCCGATGCGAGGAGACGGCGGCGTGGTGCCGGGTGGTCAGACGACGATCAGATAGATCCCGTAGGCGACCGCCGCCGCGCACAGCCCGAAGCAGGCGTACGCGCCGGTGCGCGCCAGCGTGAGAGATCCGCCGGACTGAACCGCCGCGGCCTGCTTGGAGAGGCCGATGATGCCGAGAGTGAAGAGGCCGACCAGTGCGACGGTGACCACGAGGCTGACGCCGAAGACGGAGGCGAGAGCTGCCCAGTCGATGTTCATGCGGATCTGTCCTTACACCGTGGCCGGTCGGGCCGGGTCGGCCGGGGATCCGGCCGTCGGGGCCGGGGCCGGGATGGTGGTCTTGAGGTCCGGGACGCCGGAGCCGACGGGCGGAGGGCTGACGGCCGCGATGGCGGTGGTGACGACGCCCGCGGGCTCGGCGTCCGTCTCGTTGACGTTGGTGTGGTCGACCGGCTTGCGGCGCGACAGCAGCCAGATGGCACCGGAGCCCGCGACGAGGAGCACGGCGACCACGCCGACACCCCAGGGGCCCTGTTTGGTGAGGAACTCCGCGCCCGCGCCGACCAGACCGGCGGCCGGCAGGGTCAGGCCCCAGGCGATGAACATGCGGGTGGCCGTGGACCAGCGGACCACGCCTCCCTTGCGTCCGAGACCGGCGCCCATCACGGCACCGGAGCAGGACTGGGTGGTGGAGAGGGAGAAGCCGAGGTGCGAGGAGGCCAGGATGACCGTGGCCGCACTGGTCTGGGCGGCGAAGCCCTGCGGCGGCTTGAGCTCGGTGAGGCCGCTGCCCATGGTGCGGATGATGCGCCAGCCGCCGAGGTAGGTGCCCATCGCGATGGCGATACCGGCGGAGGCGATGACCCAGACCGGCGGGTTGGAACCGGGGGCGAGCACGCCTCCGGTGACCAGGGCCAGGGTGATGATGCCCATCGTCTTCTGGGCGTCGTTGGTGCCGTGGGCGAGCGAGACGAGACCGGCCGAGGCGATCTGTCCGGCCCGGTAGCCCTTGGCGGTCGACTTCAGCTGCGCCTCGTCGGTGATCTTCCGGTTGAGGCGGTACGTCAGCTTCGTGGCCAGCAGTGCGGCCAGACCGGCGACGAGCGGGGCCGCAATCGCGGGCAGGAGGACCTTCGTGACGACGGTGCCTCCGTTGATCGAGGACCATCCGGCCGACATCACCGCGGCGCCGATGAGACCGCCGAAGAGTGCGTGGGAGGAGCTGGAGGGCAGGCCGACCAGCCAGGTCAGTAGATTCCACAGGATGGCGCCGACGAGCGCCGCGAAGATGACCTCGGTTCTGAGGCCGTTCTCGTTGATGATCCCGCCGGAGATCGTCTTGGCGACCTCCACCGACAGGAACGCGCCGACGAGGTTGAGAACGGCGGACATGGCCACCGCTGTCTTGGGCTTGAGAGCGCCGGTCGAGATGGTGGTGGCCATCGCGTTGGCGGTGTCGTGGAAACCGTTCGTGAAATCGAACACGAGAGCTGTCACGATCACGATCGCGAGCAGCAGCGTGATGTGTTCCATTTACCCAGGCAATCGTTCGACGTCAGTGGCTGTAGGAACGTAAGCAACCTGGGTGAACGGAAGATGAACTGGGCAGGGCGTTGCGGTGACCCCAAGCGCGAACAGCCATTCCGCTTGTGTGCGCCCGAGGCGGTCGCAGCGGGCCGCGGCGGTGGGGGAACCGGCCTGCGCCGGGTTTCGGCGCCCACCTGGTCTGCCGCATTTGCCCCATTGGAGAGACATCGCTCACGTGCTCAGCGACGGCTTCGCCCGACAGACCCGACGGACCCGGCGTGATCCGAATGCCTGACCCTAGGATCGCCGCATGAGCGATCAGCACCAGGACGCGATCGAGCGGGCATGGGACGGCGTCGTCGCGACGGCCCGCAGGACTGCCGCGGACGGACTGGTCGTCGGCACCTCGGGCAACGTGTCGGCGCGGGTCGGCGGAGTCGTCCTGGTCACCCCCAGTGGAGTGCCCTACGACCGGCTGGGCCCCGGGGACGCGGTCGGCGTCGACCTCGAAGGGCGCCGGGTCCTCGGCGACATGGCCCCGACCAGCGAGCTCCCCCTCCACCTGGCCGTCTACAACAACAACAGCGGCGCCGCCGCCGTCGTGCACACCCACGCGGTCCACGCCACGGCCGTCTCCACCCTCGTCGACGAGGTCCCGTTGGTGCACTACGCCGCCGCCATGCTCGGCGGCCCCGTCCGCACCGCCGCCTACGCCCGGTACGGGACGCCGGAGCTTGCCGGGAACATGCTCACCGCCCTGCGCGACCGCACCGGCTGCCTGCTGCAGAACCACGGAACGGTCACCTACGGGGACACCCTCGACGAGGCCTACGACCGCACCGCCCAGCTCGAATGGATGTGCAGGCTCTGGCTCACCGCGAGCTCCGTGCCCGGCCACCACCCGTCCCTGCTCTCCCGCGCCCAGTTGCGTGACGTCCAGGACGCCCTGAAGGGGTACGGCCAGCCCGGCTGAGCCCGGGCCCGGCACCGGACGGCCCCGTCCCGCTGGCCGACCGCGGCGCGGCCCAGGACACTGGAGCCGTGCGCCCGGCAACAGCGACGGCAGCAGCCGTCTCCACGATCCTCGGCGTCGGAGCGGCAGCGGTCGCGGCCGGCCGGTACGCCAGCGACGCCGCCCTCGGGGCCCCGTCACCACGCCCCTTCCCCGGGGACCGCAGACTCACCGTGCACGACACGGCGCCCGGGCAGGTCACCCTGACCCGCTCCTTCGCCGCGCTGCGCCCCGGCACGTACGGGCTGGTGGGCCGCGACGTCCGGGCGATCGTCGGCCCGGTCGTCGAGCAGGCGTTGCACGACTCCGCCGACACCGTCGTACGCAGGCTGGAACGCGTCACCAGCGGCAGCCTGGAACCGGGTGCCAAGGTCCGCCTCACCCCCGAGCTCCACAGCGGCGACCCGCTCGGCGCACTCGGCCTCGCGTACAAGGAGGTGGAGATCCCCGGCGAGCTGGGCGCCCTGCCCGCGTGGTTCCTCCCCGGCGCCCGCGACACCTGGGTGATCACCGTGCACGGTCTCGGGACCACCCGCGAACACCCCCTGAACGTGACGGGATTCCTGCAGGAGCAGCAGTTCCCGGTGCTCGACCTCGCCTACCGGGGTGACACCGGCGCACCCCGCTCCCCGGACGGGCTCGGCCACCTCGGCGAGTCCGAGTGGCGCGACCTGGACGCGGCCATCCGGTACGCCGTGCGCTACGGGGCCGAACGCGTCGTCGTCCACGGCTGGTCCACCGGCGCCACGATGGCCCTGCACACCGCCGTCAACTCCGCACTCCGCGACCGCATCAGCGGTCTCGTCCTGGACTCCCCGGTGCTGGACTGGAAGGTCACACTCCGCGCCCTGGCCGTCGCCCACGGCATCCCCGCCGCACTCCTGCCCCTCGCCGTCCGGGCCGCCCAGGGCCAGACCGGACTGCGCGGCGCCCCGCTCCTGGAGACCTCCGTACCGACCGCCCTGCACGCCCCCACGCTGATCTTCCACGGCCCCGACGACACCCTGGCGCCCTGGCAGCCGTCCCGGCGACTGGCCGCACTGCGTCCCGACCTGGTCACCCTGCACTCCGTGGCGCAGGCTCCGCATGCGGCGATGTGGAATGCCGGTCCGGCACGTTACGAAGAGGCCCTCAGACGCTTCCTCACGCCCCTGATGTGAGCTGATGGGATGGAACGGCCCGGTTGGTGACCGGGCCCGAATCCTTCCCGTACCCATGGGATCCGGCTTCCGTTTGGGCTTTCGGGCCGTCAGAGGCAAGACTGCTCCCGTGACGTCCCGTACCCCGCGCGACTCCAGGCTGCGACTTGTCCGCCCGCGACCCCTTGCCACCGCCCGCAAGGCCGTGACCACCCGGCGCACCAGGCCGGCCCCCCGCCCACCCGAGGGCACACCGCCCCCTGCGGAACTGGCACGCCAGGCCAGGGCCGTGCTCGCCCACGCCGTCCGGATCGCCCACTGGGCCGCCGACGCGGCGGGCCCGGGGGCCGCTCCGCTCGCCACCCAGGCCCTGGAACGGGCCGCGGCGGCGCTGGAACTGTCCCCCGCCCAGATACAGACCGGCTGGGACCGGGCCAGGCTGGCCGGACTGATCGAACTCCACGGCGACACCGCCCGCCCCGGCTGGAGGCTGCGCGCCTGGGACCGGGACGACTCTGCCGTGCTCCGCGGCTGGGTGGCGCTCTTCGACGCCTGGTCGCTCGTCCACGCCGCACCCGAAGGAATCGAGGCGACCGCCGTCGCCGAAGCCGTCGAGGCGGTGCCCCAGGTGCTCTCGCTCCTGCAGCTCTCCGCCGGCCCCGTCACCGTGCCCGCCCTCCTCGACCTCCTCGGCCAGCGCGTCGCGGAACTCCACGAGGAGCGGTGCGAGGTGCCGTACGGGCCGCCGCAGCAGCCCACCCCCGGCAGCACCGCGACCGGGCAGCCCGAGGACCTGAACGCGCTCCTGCTCGACTGGGCCCTCGAAGGCCTCGCCGCCGTCGGCGCGCTGACGCTCGGCGCCGGACAGGCCACACTCACCCCCCTCGGCAACTGGGCGGTCTGGGTCAAGCTCGAACAGATCTGCGTCGCCGCCCAGAGCCCGGCCGGGAACATCGAGCAGTCCGCCGCCGACATGCTGCTCGGCTGCGCCCGGCTCACCCCCGGGCCCGCCCGCGTCGAATACCGGGCCTGGCTCGCCGCCCGGACCGTCGGCAGCGCGGTGACCGAACTGCTCGCCGTCGCCCGCGGCGAGGACGCACTGCTGCGCGGCCTCGCCTTCGAGGCGCTGCGCGTCGTCGGCGCTCCCGCGGAGCCCGTGGTGCGCACCGTCGTCAGCGAACCGCCACTGCGTCCGTACGCCCTGCTCTGGCTCGCCGAGTACGAGGGTGCCGACCCGGACGACGCCCAGGACGTCCTCAGCCGCGAGGAAGCCACCTGGCTCTGGATCGACACCGCCGCGGCGGTCGCGGACCACGGCGAGACCGGACTCCTGGTCCGCCATCTCGACTCCGCCGTCCAGGGCACGGTCCCGGCCCTGCTCGACGAGGTCCGCGCGGTCGGACACCCGCGCACCGTGCAGGTACTGGTCGCCCTGGCCGCCGCCCACCCCGACCCGGCACTCGCCAAGGCCGTACGCCGGGCGGCCTTCCAGGTGCACACCGGCGGCGCCTGAGCGCGGAACGCGAAGTCCCGGGGGAGGCGGTCAGCCCGCCGAACCCGGGGCGTACGTCCCGAAGCTCCAGACGTTGCCCTCCGCGTCCCGCGCCATGTAGTCACGCGAGCCGTAGTCCTGGTCGGTGGGCGGCATCAGGATCTCCACGCCGTGCTCCACGGCCCGCGCGTGGTGCTCGTCCACCTCGTCCACGACGACGTACACCCCCGCGGGTCCCGCCCCCGCCATCGCCTTGGCGAACACGCCTTCGCCCCCCTTGGAGCCGAGCATCACCCTGCCGTTGCCGCAGGACAGCTCGGCATGCAGGACGCTGCCGTCCTTCCCCTCGTACACCGCTTCCTCCGTGAAGCCCAGGGCCTGGGTCAGCGTCCTGATCGCGGCCTTCGCGTCGTCGTACAGAACCGTCGGATAGATCGTCGGTACACCGCCCGCGCCTGCCATCGAGCTCACCTTCTCCCAAGCTGTTCCCACCGGTTTGCTGTGATCTGCGTCTCAGTGTTCCACCCGGCACCGACAGTGCGGCGGTTCAGCGGAACGTGTCGCAGCGGCTCGGGTCCCCGGTACGGAATCCCGTCGTGAACCACTGCCGGCGCTGCTCCGACGAGCCGTGCGTCCACGACTCCGGATTCACGCTCCCCTGGAACCTCTCCTGGATCCGGTCGTCACCGACCGCCGCCGCGGCGTCCAGGCCGTCCCGGATGTCCGCCTCCGTCAGCTCGGTGATCAAAGGGCGCCCCGACTCGGCGGGGGTGGTGGTCGCGTGGTTCGCCCACACCCCGGCGTAGCAGTCCGCCTGCAGCTCCACCTTCACGGAATTGCTGTCGGCGCCCTGCCGCCCGTCCTGCGCCCTGCTCAGCGTGCCCAGCTGGTTCTGCACGTGGTGGCCGTACTCGTGGGCGACGACATACGCCTCGGCGAACGGCCCGCCGCTCGATCCGAACGTCGTGCGCAGCTCGTCGAAGAATCCCAGGTCCAGATAGACCTGCCGGTCACCCGGGCAGTAGAACGGCCCGACCGCCGAGGTGGCCGACCCGCACGCGGTGCCGATCCGGTCGCTGAACAGGACGGTCCGCGCAGGCGTGTACGTCTCGCCGCTCCGGGCGAATTCCTGGCGCCAGTAGTCCTGCACGCTGTTGACCACCGCCACGGTCCGGCAGTCGTCCTTGGTGTTCGCGTCCTCGCCCGTCAGGCAGCTCTGCTGGACCTGGGCGGCGGACGACGCGGTCGCGGTCGTGTCGGGGTCGCCCGAGGAGAGTCCGAGCTGGTCCGGGCCGACGCCGAAGAAGAGCCCCAGGACCAGCGCGATGATGCCGATGATGCCGCCGCCCATGGTGGCCCTGCCGCCCGGGATCCGGCTGCCGCGCACATCCTGGACCTCGGATGTGTCCAGGTCGGCGTCGTCGTCGAACTGCATGGGGCGCACCACCCTCTGCTCCGGCTGCGGCACGGCACCCTTACAGCCCTGCGCCGAGTATCGGACAGTTCGGTAAGGGATGCCCCTTTATGTGACACGCCGTGGTCACGGGGTGGCAGGCCGGAAGCACGCGGAAAAGCAGGTGGACACCGCCAGTAGAATGAGCTCCATGGCAATTCTCCTTGTGCATTAGACGGCGTCGAGTCGTGAGTCCGTTACCGTCCCTCCGCCGTCCATACCGCCCTGGAGTTTTTCCGTGATCACCGCTTCCGGCATCGAGCTGCGCGCCGGCGCCCGCATCCTCATCGAGTCCGCCTCCTTCCGTATCGCCAAGGGCGACCGCATCGGCCTGGTCGGCCGTAACGGAGCGGGCAAGACCACCCTCACCAAGTGCCTCGCCGGTGAAGGAACCCCGGCCGGCGGCACCATCACGCGCTCCGGTGAGGTCGGCTACCTGCCGCAGGACCCGCGCACCGGCGACCTCGAGGTCCTGGCCCGCGACCGTATCCTCTCCGCCCGCGGACTCGACGAGATCCTGCGCAAGATGCGGGAGAACGAGCAGCGGATGTCGACCGGCCAGGGCGCCACCCGCGAAAAGGCGATGAAGAAGTACGAGCGCCTGGAGACGGAGTTCCTCACCAAGGGCGGATACGCCGCCGAGGCCGAGGCCGCCACCATCGCCGCCGCGCTCAGCCTGCCCGACCGGGTGCTCGGTCAGCCCCTGCACACGCTCTCCGGTGGTCAGCGCCGCCGAGTCGAGCTCGCCCGCATCCTGTTCTCGGACGCCGACACCCTGCTCCTCGACGAGCCCACCAACCACCTGGACGCGGACTCGATCGTCTGGCTGCGCGACTACCTCAAGACCTACCGCGGCGGCTTCATCGTGATCTCCCACGATGTCGATCTCGTCGAGACGGTGGTCAACAAGGTCTTCTACCTCGACGCCAACCGCGCGCAGATCGACGTCTACAACATGGGCTGGAAGCTCTACCAGCAGCAGCGCGAGGCGGACGAGAAGCGCCGCAAGCGCGAGCGCCAGAACGCCGAGAAGAAGGCCGCGACCCTCAACGCGCAGGCCGACAAGATGCGCGCCAAGGCCACCAAGACCGTCGCCGCGCAGAACATGGCCAAGCGAGCCGACCGGCTGCTCTCGGGCCTGGAGGCCGTCCGGGTCTCCGACAAGGTCGCCAAGCTGCGCTTCCCCGACCCCTCGCCCTGCGGCAAGACCCCGCTGATGGCGGAGGGCCTCTCCAAGTCGTACGGGTCGCTCGAGATCTTCACGGACGTCGACCTCGCCATCGACAAGGGCTCCCGCGTCGTCATCCTCGGCCTCAACGGTGCGGGCAAGACCACGCTGCTGCGCCTCCTCGGCGGTGCCGAGAAGCCTGACACCGGCGACATCATCGAGGGCCACGGGCTCAAGCTCGGGTACTACGCCCAGGAGCACGAGACCCTCGACCCGGACCGGACCGTCCTGGAGAACATGCGCTCCGCGGCGCCCGACCTCGACCTCGTCGCGGTCCGCAAGACGCTCGGCTCCTTCCTCTTCTCCGGCGACGACGTCGACAAGCCCGCGGGAGTTCTCTCCGGCGGTGAGAAGACCCGGCTCGCCCTGGCGACCCTGGTCGTCTCGTCCGCCAACGTGCTGCTCCTCGACGAGCCGACGAACAACCTCGACCCGGCCAGCCGCGAGGAGATCCTCGGCGCGCTGCGCACGTACAAGGGCGCGGTCGTGCTCGTCACCCACGACGAGGGCGCCGTCGAGGCGCTCCAGCCGGAGCGGATCATCCTGCTGCCCGACGGGGTCGAGGACCTCTGGGGTGCGGACTACCGGGACCTGGTCGCCCTGGCCTGACCCCGGGGGGCCGGTCGTCCCGGCCCGGTCCCGCCGCGATTCCGGCGATCCACCGCGTCTGGATCATTCGGCCTACGTGTGATCCATCATCTGGGTGAGCGGGTCTCGTACCCCGGCGCGGCGCCCGGCAGATGCCTGGCAGGGGCACCCATTTGGGGCGACTCACCCCGTACGGCCCTGACCTGGCCGTTCTTTCGAACAGCCGCCCCGTAGGCCTCCGTAACCCCTCGGAATGCTTGATTCCACTTGTGTCTCCCCGCTTCAGGACCCGGAAACCGGTCGGACGGACCTTGCCGAATGGGTGGCCAGGAAGCCCAGGAGGGGTGATCATGAGAGTCCAGAGCGCACTTCCTTGAGGAGGCACGGGTGGCCGAGACTCTGAAGAAGGGCAGCCGGGTAACCGGCGCCGCGCGCGACAAGCTCGCGGCAGACCTGAAGAAGAAGTACGACTCCGGTGCGAGCATCCGGGCGCTGGCCGAGGAAACCGGCCGCTCCTACGGGTTCGTCCACCGGATGCTCAGCGAGTCCGGAGTGACGCTGCGGGGACGCGGCGGAGCGACACGAGGCAAGAAGGCCGCTACGGCCTGACGGCGGGCAGCGGTCCGGGGACGGCATGTGCCGGCCCCCGGGGCTCGCCGGAACACCGGGTGGCCACCCGGCCGATCGTCAGGTCGTCCGGGTGGTTACTGTTCAGTACTTGCCAGTAAGTGCTGACTGCACCCGATCCGGAGGCGCCCCATGACCTCGCTCGACTCTGTGCTCGACAAGGACGGCGTACGGCTCACCGTCGATGACGCGGTTGCCACGGTGACGCTCACCAACCCGGCCAAGCGCAACGCTCAGTCTCCCGCTCTGTGGCGGGCGTTGGCAGAGGCCGGACGGGTACTGCCCGGCAACGTGCGGGTCGTCGTGCTGCGTGGCGAGGGCAAGTCCTTCTCCGCGGGACTCGACCGGCAGGCGTTCACCCCCGAGGGGTTCGACGGTGAGCCGTCCTTCCTCGACATGGCGCGTGGCTCCGAGGCCGACCTCGACGCGACCATCGCCGAGTACCAGGAGGGGTTCACCTGGTGGCGCCGCAACGACATCGTGTCGATCGCGGCCGTCCAGGGCCATGCGATCGGCGCCGGCTTCCAGCTCGCCCTCGCCTGCGACCTCCGGATCGCCGCCGAGGACGTGCAGTTCGCCATGCGCGAGACCGGCCTCGGTCTCGTTCCCGACCTCACGGGCACCCACCCCCTGGTGAACCTCGTGGGGTACGCCCGCGCGCTCGAGATCTGCGCCACCGGCCGCTTCGTGCACGCCGAGGAGGCCGAGCGCACCGGCCTCGCCAACCTCGTGGTCCCCGCCGACCAGCTGGACGCGGCAGCCCGCGACCTGGCCGCCGCACTGCTCGCCGCCCCGCGCGACGCGGTTGTCGAGACCAAGGCCCTGCTGAGCGGCGCGGTCTCCCGTACGTACGAGGAGCAGCGCACCGCCGAGCGTGCCGCACAGGGCCGCCGGCTGCGCGACCTCGCCGGCGTCACCGACTGAACGCTCCCACCCTGACCCCGTCCCCGTTCGGGGCGGGGTCAGCCGTGCTCCACCACGGCCGTGACCAGCACGGCGACGGACGGCCGGTCCTCCACGGCATAGGCCACCGCCTCGCGCACGGCCCGCGCCACATCGAGCGCACGATGGTCCCCGGCCGTCGCCAGCTCCACCCGGACATGACCCGCACCCGTGTGCACCGCGCTGCCCAGCACCCGCGTCAGCGAGAAGACGCCGGGTACCCCGGCGGCCGCGATCCCCGCCACCCCGTCCGCCTCGGTCCCGTGCACCTCGGCCCGCGGAACCGCGGCGGGCCCGGGCTCCTCGTCCAGCAGCCCGGTCACCCGAAGGTCCACCTCGGCGACGTCCAGACCCAGCCGTGCGGACGCCGCAGTGAGCAGCGCGGAACGCAGCGCGTCCGCGGTGACGTGCAGCGGCCGCTGCGCCGTCGTGGCGAAGTCCGCCTCGATCCGCAGCGGTCCCGGCGGCAGCGCACCGGGCGGAGGGGGGACCACCGGCTCCGGCGCGCTGTCCGCCGTGCTGTCCGCGTCCGACCCGTCGATCCTGAGCCGCCCCAGCACCGCCCCCGAGCCGTTCGCGGCCTCCCGCAGCACGGCCGCCGCCGCCCGTTCCGCGATCCAGGTCCCGTCGGCGGGGCCGCCCAGAGGGAGTAACCGGCCGAGGTCCAGCCGTTGCCGTACCGCAGCGGTCCATCCGTCGGCCCGGTGCGGGCTGTCAGCCGTTGTCATCGCCCCAGCCTGCCGCATCCACGGCGCGGGACGGGGCAAGCGCACTTAATGTGGGCGACGAAGTCCAATCCTGCCCCGAAGGGAAGAGCGGCGATGACCGAGACCCCACAGCGGAACCGGCCCGACAACCCCGGCGGTGTGTCCGGCGGGGACGACGGCAGGAAGAATCCGCTCACCAAGCGCGGTGGGGGAGCCCCCGCCACCCGCGGTCGCACGACGATCGCCGACGGTGTGGTCGAGAAGATCGCCGGGATGGCCGCGCGCGATGTCGTGGGCGTCCACGCGATGGGCAGCGGCTTCTCCCGGACCTTCGGAGCGGTACGCGACCGGGTGCCGGGCGGAGGCAAGTCCGTGACCCGCGGCGTCAAGGCGGAGGTCGGCGAGTCCCAGACCGCTCTCGACCTGGAGATCGTCGTCGACTACGGGGTGTCGATCGCCGACGTGGCCCGCGATGTGCGTGAGAACGTCGTCGCCGCCGTCGAGCGGATGACCGGTCTCGAAGTGGTCGAGGTCAACATCGCGGTCAGTGATGTCAAACTGCCCGACGAGGAGGACGAGCCCGAGCCCGAGCCACGTCTGCAGTAGACCTCCCTTCCCCATGAGGCAGTTGAGGAGCGCACGATGAGCATGGCTGTGGCCGGCCTGTTGGCCGGCATGGCGCTCGGTTTCGCCGGATACTTCGGTGGGTTCGGGGCCTTTCTGCTGGTGGCCGCCCTGGGTGCGGTCGGCTTCATCGCCGGTCGGTTCCTGGACGGCGACCTTGAACCCGGCGACTTCTTCCGTAGTCGCGATCGCGGCGACCGGCGACGGTGACGGCGGTGACGGACCGGGTCGCCGCCGCGGAGCGTGGGGAGACCCGGATCGCCGACCGGGTCGTCGCGAAGATCGCCGCGCAGGCGGCGAAGGAGGCAATCGGCGCGCCCCCCAAGGACGGCGCGCCTCCGAGCGCCACGGTCACCGTGCTCCGGGACACCGCCCGGGTCCGGGTCAGCCTCGAGCTCGGATACCCCAGTGACATCGGCCGCCAGTGCGGTGCGGTGCGTCGCCGTGTCACCGAGCGGGTAGAAGCACTGGCGGGCATGGAAGTGCCCGAAGTCGCCGTGCAGGTCGAGCGGCTGCATCCCGCGGGAGCGGGCGCGATGCCGGAGGGGAGCATCCGATGAGCGAACCCCAGGACCCGGAGAACAGCACACAGCGCCTGCCCACCGCGGAGTCCGCGGCACCCACGGGCGTACTCGACATGGACCAGTCCGCGTCCGGCTCCTCCTACGATCCCGTTCCCGACCGGCCCGGCGGCCATACCGGCCGGTTCCGGTCCGAGCGCCGGATCCCCGCTACGCTCGTCGGTCTGGTGGTCCTCGGCGGCGCGGGGCTCCTGCTCTACGACATCGCGGCGGTACGGACCGGTCATCCGGCCATGCGGTGGCGGCGCTCGCTCGCCGACGAACTGGCGACCCGTCACCTCGACGACGTCTGGGTGCTGGCGGGTTCCGCGGCGGCAGCGGCCATCGGCCTGTGGCTGCTCTGGCTGGCCGTCACACCCGGACTGCGCGCGCTGCTGCCGATGCGCCGCGACCACCCCGGAGTCCGGGCCGCACTCGACCGGAAGGCCGCCGGCCTGGTCCTGCGCGACCGTGCCGTGGAGGTGTCCGGTGTGCAGTCCGTACGGGTCAGGACGGGACGCGGCAAGGTGGCCGTCCGCGCCGTGTCGCACTTCCGTGAACTCGACGACGTCCGCAACGACCTGGACACCGCGCTGGGCGCGGGAATCAAGGAACTGGGCCTGGCCAAACCGCCGCGCCTGTCCGTTCACGTCCGCAGGGCGGCGAGGAAGGGGTGAACCGAGTGATCGGAACCGTCAACCGGGTGCTGCTCGCTCTGGCCGGGCTGGTCCTCCTCGTCGTGGGCGGGGCGGTCCTGGCGACGGGGCTCGGTGTGTCCGTGCCGTCCTGGTGGCCCTTCGACGGCAAGGACGATGTGCTGCTCAGCCGGGACGACCGGTACCGCTGGCGGGACGAGGGCTGGTGGTGGCCCGCCGTCATCGCGGGCCTGGCCGTCCTGGTGGTCCTCGCCCTGTGGTGGCTGCTCGCCCAGCTCCGCCGCGGCCGTCTCGCCGAGGTACTCGTCGACAGCGGCGACGGCCAGGGCGCGCTCCTGCGGGGCAGGGCCCTGGAGGGCGTGCTCGGCAACGAGGCACGCACCCTGGACGGCGTCTCCGACGCCAAGGTCGTGCTGACCGGCCGGCGCACCGCTCCGCAGGCCCGCGTGCGGTTGCTGCTGGAGCCGCACGCCGCCCCGGATCAGGCACTGCGAGGTCTCGCCGACGAGGCGCTGGCCCACGCGCGCACCTCGGCGGGCCTGGACGAGCTGCCCGCCGAGGTACGGCTCAAGGCCGTCAAGCACCGTGCGGAGCGGGTGAGCTGACGGCGCTGTCCGCTCGGTCCGTCAGAAGCCGTGCCGGGCGCCGCCGTCGACGGGCACCATGATGCCCGTCAGATACGAGGCGGCAGGGGAGAGCAGGAAGGCCGAGGTCTTCCCGAACTCCTCCGGCGTGCCGTAGCGGCGCAGCGGGATGCGCGCCTCGTGTGCCCTGCGGGCCGCCTCCGCGTCACCCGACAGGGCGTCCAGCTCGCGCACCCGGTCCGTTTCGATGCGGGACGGCAGCACCCCGACGACCCGGATCCCCTGCGGGCCCAGCTCGTTCGCGAGGGACTTGGCGAAGCCGGCGAGGCCGGGGCGCAGGCCGTTGGAGATGGTGAGCCCGGCGATCGGCTCGTGCACCGACGCGGACAGTACGAAGCCGATGACACCGCCCTCGCCCAGTGCGGCAGCCGCCGTACGGGCCAGCCGTACGGCACCGAGGAAGACCGACTCGAACGCGGTCTGCCACTGATCGTCCGTGTTGTCGGCGGCGAAGCCCGGTGCGGGTCCGCCGACGCTGATGAGGATGCCGTCCAGCCTGCCGAAGCGTTCCTTCGCGGCGTCCACCAGGCGCTGCGCGGCCGTCGGGTCGGCGTTGTCGGCGACGACGCCGAGGGCGCCGGACCCCAGGTCCTCGGCGGCCGCCGCGACCCCCTTCTCGTCCCGGCCGGAGATGATCACCTTCGCCCCGTCGGCGACCAGTTCGTGCGCGGTCGCACGGCCCAGCCCCCGGGTCGCACCGGTGACGATGTAGACGCGGTCCTTCAGTCCAAGATCCATGGCCCTATCCTGCCGTGTCCTGCCGGGCGAGGTCGACCGCGCTGTTCACCAGCCCGATATGGCTGAACGCCTGCGGGTAGTTGCCGAGCTGGCGCCCGGCCACCGTGTCGTACTCCTCGGCCAGCAGCCCCACGTCGTTGCGCAGCTCCAGCAGCCGTCCGAACAGTTCCTCGGCGTCGTCCTTCCTGCCGATCCGCAGCAACGCGTCCACCAGCCAGAACGAGCAGGCGATGAAAGCCCCTTCGTCGCCGGGCAGACCGTCCACGGAAACGCCGTCGGTGCTGTAGCGGCGGATCAGACCGTCCCGGGCGAGCCCGGCCCGTACGGCATCGACCGTGCCGATGACCCGGGGGTCGTCGGGCGGCAGGAAACCGGTCCGGACGATGAGCAGCGTGGAGGCGTCGAGCTCCTGCGAGCCGTAGTACTGCGTGAACGTATTGCGTACGGGGTCGTAGCCCTTCTCGCAGACCTCCGCGTGCACGGCGTCCCGCATCGCCCGCCAGCGGTCCGCGTCGCCCGGCAGCCCGGGGTCCTCCTCCAGCGTGCGCACCGCCCGGTCGGCGGCCACCCAGGCCATCACCTTGGAGTGCACGAAGTGGCGGCGCTGCCCCCGGACCTCCCACAGGCCCTCGTCCGGTTCGCGCCAGGTGGATTCCAGGAAGCCGAGCAGACTGAGCTGCAGGTTCCAGGCGTGCGGCTTGCTGTCGAGTCCGGCCTCGTGGGCCACCCTGAGCGAGTCGATGACCTCGCCGTACACATCGAGCTGCCGCTGCCGGACCGCCGCGTTGCCCGTCCGGACCGGCCGGGAATGCTCGTAGCCGCTCAGCCACGGCAGCTCGGTCTCGGGGAGTCTGCGCTCGCCCGCGAGGCCGTACATGATCTGCAGGTCCGCCGGGTCGCCGGCGACGGCCCGCAGCAGCCAGTCCCGCCAGGCGGCGGCCTCCTCCAGGTAGCCGGCCGCGACCATGGCGGCCAGCGTGAGGGTGGAGTCCCGCAGCCAGCAGTAGCGGTAGTCCCAGTTCCGTACGCCGCCGATCTCCTCCGGCAGCGACGTCGTGAGGGCCGCGACGATTCCGCCGGTGGGCGCGTAGGTGAGCGCCTTCAGGGTGATCAGGGAGCGGAGCACGGCTTCCCGGTGCCTGCCCTGGTACGTACAGCGCGCCGACCACTTCGCCCAGTCGGTGAGGGTGTGCTTCAGCGCCTTGTACGGATCGATCAGCTTCGGACGCGGGGCGTGCGAGGGATGCCAGGTGAGGACGAACGCCACCTTCTCCCCCTCGGCGACGGTGAACGAGGAGCAGGTGCTGAACTGCTGGCCCCAGGTCTTGACCGGCGGCTCGCTGCGCAGCCAGACGGAGTCGGGCCCCGCGACGGCCACCCGGTGGCCGTGCGAGCGGCGCATCCACGGCACCACGGAGCCGAAGTCGAAGCGCAGTCTCAGGACGGAGCTCATGTCGACACTGCCGCTGACCCCCTCGACGATGCGCATGACGTCGGGCGCCTTGTCGCGCTGCGGCATGAAGTCGATGACCTTCACCGTGCCGGTTCTGGTCTCCCAGAACGTCTCCAGCACCAGGGAGTCGGCCACGTACGCGCGCCGGGTGCAGGTGTCCGCGCCGTTCGTGCCCTGGGGGGCGATGCGCCAGTGGCCGTTGTCCTCGTCGCCGAGAAGGGCGGCGAAGCAGGCACCCGAGTCGAAGCGGGGCAGGCACAGCCAGTCGACAGAACCGTTCCTGCCGACCAGGGCGGCGGTCTGCAGATCGCCGATGAGTGCGTAGTCCTCGATACGTGGGGTCACGCTCTGGCGTCTTCCCGAACCTGGGCCCCGTTAAGCAGCCCGGCCGGGCCCAACACACCGGCGCGAGGCGGTACACGGACACACGCACGGGCTGCACGAAGACCGGCACGGGCTACACGGAGACGGGTGCGGGCTCCCCGGCCGTCTCGCTCTCCCGCGCCGCCTGTTCGCGGTCGTGCTTCTCGCGCCGTACGAGAATCACCCAGCCGACGGGCAGGCCGGCGGCGAAGAGCCACCACTGGACGGCATAGGCCATGTGCGAGCCGATGGAGCCGTCGTCGGGGGCGGGGATCATCTCGGGGGTGCCGTCAGCCGTTTCGGGGGCGGTCAGTTCGAGATATCCGCCCAGGACGGGCCTGCCGAGGAGCTGCGACTGCTGGGCGCTGTTGATGAGCATCACCTGGCGGTCGGGCAGACCTGCCAGGTCCTTGATGCCACTGGCGCCCGTCGTCTCGTCGGCCTTCAGCCTGCCGGTGACGGTGACCTCGCCCCGGGGCGGGGCCGGGACCTCGGGGAAGGCCTGCTGGGTGTCGGCGGAGGGAACCCACCCGCGGTTGACCAGCACGGTGCCGCCGCCCTTGAGGTCCAGCGGGGTCAGGACGTGGACACCGATGCGCTCGTCCTTCGAGGTACGGCGCCGTACGACCACCTCGTGCGCGGTGTCGAACGTGCCGGTGGCGGTCACCGCGCGCCAGTAGTCGGAACGGGGAACGGTGTGTCCCGGGGAGGTGAGGCGGGAGACCGGGACCGGCTTCGCCTCGAGGTTCTGTGAGATCAGCGCATTCTGCGCGACGCGGTGCTGATGCCGGTGCAGCTGCCAGAAACCGAGCTCGACCATCGTGGGAATCAGGACGAGGACGAGGAGGGTGAGAATCACCCACTGCCGGGTCAACAGGAAGCGGTACACCCCATGACCGTACAACCGGGGTCATGGGGTGCAGCACGCAGGGGTCCCCGGGGCGCCGGGGCGGAGCGTCACACTTTGTCCACGATGCCCGCCCTTCCCTCGGCCCGGGCGCAGTGTCCGCCGCAGTACCAGTGGCCGTCGACCTCGACGCCCTGGCCGATCACCTGGACCCGGCAGTGCTCACAGATGGGCGCCATGCGGTGGATGGCGCAGGAGAAGCAGTCGAAGACATGCACCGCGCCCTGCGCGTGCACCTCGAAGGACATCCCGTAGTCGTTTCCGCAAACCTCGCAACGTGCCATGCGCCACAGGGTCGGACGAGAGGGCGGCGGCGGGCGAGCGGGCGGCGGGCGAGTCGCGCCCGGTTCACTCCGATGACGGCGGCGGCACGACCCGCGACCGCGCCGGTGCCACGTCCCGCAGCAGATGGGTGAAGGCGCTCTCCTCCAGGATCGGCGTGCCGAACGACTTCGCCTTCACCGTCTTCGACGTCGCCGCGTCCGGATCGTTGCTGACGAGCAGACTGGTGAGCCGGGAGACGCTGGTCGCCACGTGCAGGCCCGCTTCCACGGCGCGGTCCTCCAGCAGCTCGCGGTCGATCGAGGTGTCTCCGGAGAACGCCACCCGCATCCCCTGCATGAGGGGTTTGTCCGACTCGTACCGCCCTGGATTCGGGTACGGGCACGCGGGGCGCTTGCGTGAGGGCCGCCAGCTGCCCTGGCCGTGCGACGCCTGGTAGCCGATGCGCGGGGTGACCGGGGAGTCGGACCACTCGGTCAGCGGCCGGCACTCCAGCAGGGGCAGCCGCATCCCGTCCCGGGCGGCCGCGTGCAGACTCGGCCGGAAGGCCTCGGCCAGCACCCGGGCATCGTCCAGCGCGTGGTGCGCCCGCTGCTGCACCACGCCGAAGTGCGCGGCGAGCGACTCCAGCTTGTGGTTGGGGAGGGGAAGCCGGAGCTCCTTGGAGAGCGCGATGGTGCACAGCCGCTGCTCGACGGGCGCGACGACCGCCGCGCGCGCGTACTCCCGGGCGAGCATCGACCAGTCGAACGCCGCGTTGTGCGCGACGAGCACCCGGCCGGCGAGGCGCTCGGACAGCTGCGCGGCCACCTCGGGGAAGAGCGGTGCGCCCTCCAGGACGGCGCTGGTCAGGCCATGGATCCAGACGGGCCCGGGATCCCTCTGGGGGTTCACCAGCGTGTACCAGTGGTCCTCGACGTCGCCCAGGGCGTTCAGGCGGTAGACGGCCGCGGACACTATCCGGTCGTCACGGGCGAGTCCCGTGGTCTCCACGTCGACGACCGCGTACCCCTGGGGGTAGGCGGTCGGCCACGGCGTTGCGGTCTGGCGGTCGTCGAGCATGGTCACAGAGAATACGGGCCGCGACCGACAGTGCCCTATTCGGGCGCCCGCGGACCGCGAACCCGGAGCGGGTGCCGAGCAGTTGGCCGAGCCGGCGGGCGGGCGGGTCGGGGTGCGGCGGGCGACCCTGCGGTGAGACCCTCCCGAGGTGACGGACACACAGACGCAGACACACGACGAACCCCATCAAAACGGACTTGGTGCCCGACTCAACTGGCTCCGGGCCGCGGTCCTCGGCGCCAACGACGGTGTGGTCTCCACCGCGGGCCTCGTCGTCGGCGTCGCCGGGGCGACGGACGACAGGGCCGCCCTGCTGACGGCGGGTCTGGCCGGGCTGCTCGCCGGGTCCATGTCGATGGCGGCCGGCGAGTACGTATCGGTGTCCACCCAGCGCGATTCCGAGAAGGCGGCGCTGGCGACGGAGAAGCGCGAGCTGGAGGAGACCCCGGAGGCCGAACTCGTCGAACTGACCGGCCTGTTGGAGGAGAAGGGACTGAGCGCGGAGGTGGCCCGCGAGGCGGCCGTCCAGCTCACGGAGCGCGATGCGCTGCGCGCCCACGCGGAGGTCGAGCTGGGCATCGACCCGGACGAGCTGACCAACCCGTGGCACGCGGCGGGCGCGAGTTTCCTGGCGTTCACGGTGGGTGCGCTGCTGCCCCTGCTGGCGATCGTGCTGCCGCCTCCCTCGGTGCGGCTCGCGGTCACGGTGGTGTCGGTACTCGCGGCCCTGGCGCTCACCGGCTGGTGGAGCGCGCGGCTCGGTGACGCGGCGGTGGGGCGTGCGGTGCTGCGGAACATGGGCGGGGGAGCGGTGGCGATGGCGGTGACCTACGGCGCGGGGGCGTTGCTGGGGGCCGCGGGGGTGTGAGGCGGGGCGGCCCTTGGTGGAACCTGCCAACAGCTGCTGACATCCGGTCTCGCATACTTGTGGGTAACAACGTCTAGCCCCCGGCCGTCCGGCCGCTCTACGGTGCTCGCATGGAGCCGAACCTGCCCGATGTCGTGCTGTGGTCGATCCCGGCCTTCGTCCTGCTCACCGTCCTCGAAATGGTGATCCACCGGGTTCACCCGGACGAGGACGCCGCCGGGTACGACGCCAAGGACGCCGCCACCAGCGTCACCATGGGCCTCGGCAGCCTGGCCTTCGACCTGCTGTGGAAGATCCCCATCGTCGCGATCTACGCCGCGGTGTACGAACTGACCCCGCTGCGCGTTCCCGTCCTGTGGTGGACGATCCTGCTGATGCTGCTCGCGCAGGACTTCTTCTACTACTGGTCCCACCGCGGCCACCACGTCATACGGATCCTCTGGGCCTGCCACGTGGTCCACCACTCCAGCCGGAAGTTCAACCTCACCACCGCGCTGCGCCAGCCCTGGACCTCGCTGACCGTCTGGCCGTTCTACGTCCCGCTCATCGCCTGCGGCGTCCACCCGGCGGCACTCGCCTTCTGCTCCTCGGCGAATCTCGTCTACCAGTTCTGGGTGCACACCGAACGGATCGACAGACTGCCCCGCCCCTTCGAGTACGTACTCAACACGCCCTCGCACCACCGGGTGCACCACGCCTCCCAGGGCGGCTACCTCGACCGGAACTTCGGCGGGATCCTGATCATCTGGGACCGGCTCTTCGGCTCCTTCACCGCGGAGACCGAACGTCCCGTCTTCGGCCTTACCAAGAACATCGCCACCAACAACCCGCTCCGCGTCGCGACCCATGAGTACGCGGCCATAGCCCGTGACGTACGGGCGGCGGACACCTGGAGCGAGCGGGCGGGCCGGGTCTTCCGCGGCCCGGGCTGGCAGCCCGCGGGCAGGGCGCCCGCAGCGGCCCCCGTACAGCCGCGCACCTCCGCGGAGCGCACCGGATGAGCCCGCGCACCGGCGCACCCCGCCTCGTCCGCCCGCTGCTCGCGGCCTTCCTCGCCGCCGCCGCCCTCCACCTGGCCGGGCTCCTCGCCGGCATCGACACCGTCCACCTGGTCACCAAGCCGCTGCTGATGCCCCTGCTCGCCGCCTACGCCGCCGCCCGGGGAGGCCCCCGGCTGCTCATCGCCGCGCTGCTCCTCGGCTGGGGCGGGGACGTGCTGCTGATGCCCGACGCGGAGGCGGCCTTCCTCGCCGGAATGGGCTCCTTCGCCGCGGGCCACCTCTGCTACCTGTGGCTCTTCGGGCGCGCCGGGGCCTCCAGGCCGGCCGGTCTCGTGTACGCCGCCGTCCTCGTGACCTTTCTCGTCCTGCTCTGGCCCGGCCTGCCCGCGGACCTGCGGATCCCGCTGACCGGCTACAGCCTGCTCCTCACCACCATGGCCTGGCGGGCCGGCATCCTCGGCCGGTACGCGGCACTCGGCGGCGCGCTCTTCCTGTTCTCCGACGCACTCATCGCGACCGGCATCGCCGACTGGCCGCAGCTGCCCGTCCACGACTTCTGGATCATGCTGACCTATCTGGCCGCGCAGTACCTGCTCACCACGGGAGCGCTCGCCGGCCGAGGTGATTCCACCGGCCCGGCCCGTGGGGCGTACCGTGAGGGGAGTATCAGCATCTGAGACCAGCGAGGACCCCCACGCATGCGCGCCACCGTGATCCATGCCCCCCACGACATCCGCGTCGAGGAGGTGCCCGACCCGACGGTCCAGCAGCCGACCGACGTGGTCCTGCGGGTCCTGCGGGCCTGCATCTGCGGCAGCGACCTGTGGGCCTACCGCGGCGAATCGGCCCGGCAGCCCGGCCAGCGCATCGGCCACGAGTTCCTCGGCATCGTCGAGGCAGCGGGCTCCGCGGTCAACGGCTTCGCCGTCGGCGACCTCGTCGTCGCCCCGTTCGTCTGGTCCGACGGCACGTGCGCCTACTGCGCGGAGGGCCTCACCACGTCCTGCGCCCAGGGCGGATTCTGGGGATCGGTCGGGTCCGACGGCGGCCAGGGCGAGGCCGTGCGGGTCCCGTTCGCCGACGGAACCCTCGTCAAGCTCCCGGCGGCAGCCGCCTCCGACGACCGGCTGCTCACCGCGCTCCTGGCACTCTCCGACGTCCTCGGCACCGGGCACCACGCCGCGATCGGCGCGGCGGTGAAGCCCGGCAGCACCGTCGCGGTCGTCGGTGACGGTGCGGTCGGCCTGTGCGGCGTCATGGCCGCCAAGCGGCTCGGGGCCGAGCGGATCATCGCGCTGGGCCGCCACGAGGCCCGTACCGACATCGCCCGCGCCTTCGGCGCCACGGACGTCGTCGCCGAGCGCGGCGAGGCCGCCGTCGCCGCCGTGCGTGAACTGACCCGCGGCGAGGGCACCCACGGGGTGATCGAGGCGGTCGGCACCGAGCAGTCGATGCGCACGGCCATCGGCATCGTCCGCGACGGCGGCTCCATCGGGTACGTCGGCGTCCCGCACGGCAGCGGCACCGGACTCGACCTCGGTGTCATGTTCGACCGGAACATCGCGCTGCGCGGCGGCGTGGCCCCCGTGCGCACGTACATCCCGGAACTGCTCCCCGACGTGCTGGACGGCACGATCGACCCCTCTCCCGTCTTCGACGTGAGCGTCGGACTGGAGGGGGTCCCCGGCGGCTACAAGGCGATGGACGAGCGCACCGCCCTCAAGGTGCTCATCAAGCCGTAACCGCCTCCCGAAGCGGCGGAAGGGGCCGGGGACAGCGTCCCCGGCCCCTCCTCACGCCCTGCCGCAGGTGTTACCTGCGGACCGCGTCGAGCGCGTCCACGACACCGGCTCCGTAGAAGCCGTTGTAGTTCGTGCCGCCCTCGCAGACCGCGTCGATCGTTCCGTCACCGTTGATGTCGTACGGGGCGCCACAGGCCGTGGCGTCCGCCTGGTGCGTCAGCAGTGCCTTCACCGTGCGCGCCGAGGCGTACGGGTGGGTCGACTTGATCAGGGCCGCGACGCCCGCGACATGCGGGGACGCCATGGACGTACCGGCCATGTAGCCGAACCCGCCGCCGGGCAGCGTGGACAGGATCAGGCCGCTGGTGGCAGGGGCGTCGGGCGTCTGGTAGACCGTCGAGTCGCCGCCCGGTGCAGCCACGTCGATGACGCCGAGACCGTAGTTGGAGTAAGAGGACTTGAGGCCCTTGGCACCGGTTGCCGAGACCGTCACGACGCCCGGGAGCTGCGTCGGGATGTCGGGGCAGAGGCTCGGGTCGATGGTCCGGGTGACCGGCTCGGTGTCGTTCGGGCTGCTCGCGTCCTCGATCGCGTCGGACGCCAGGTCGAACCGGGAGTTGCCCGAGGCCGCGACGTTGACGGTGCCCTTGCTCTCCGCGTAGCGGGTCGCCCGGGTGATCGCGTCGACCAGGGCGCCCTGGTCCGGATCGTTCGTGCAGTTGAACATCCACGGGTCGGTGTAATAGCTGTTGTTCGTCACGTCGACACCGTGGTCGGCGGCCCACATGAAGCCGCAGACGACGGCCTCCGTGTAGAAGAAGCCGGCCGGCGTGGACACCTTGATGCCGGAGACCTTCACACCGGGCGCCACGCCGGTGACACCGGCACCGTTCTTCGCCGCGGCTATGGTGCCCGCGACGTGCGTGCCGTGGGGGCTCTCACCGGCGGCGGGCCGCCAGGCGCCGTCCGTCGTGTCCGGCGCGCCGGACACACAGTTCACCGATGCGGCGCGGTCGAAGTTGGGCGCCAGGTCCGGGTGCGTGTCGTCCACACCCGTGTCGATGACGGCGACCGTTACCCTCTTGCTGCCGAGCGACTTCTCCTGCGCCTTGTCCGCCTTGATGGCGGGCAGGGACCACTGCAGGGGCTCCAGCGGGTCCTGACCGGCCTTGGCGTCCGCCGCGGCTGCCGCGGTCTGTCCGGCCGTGAGCGGCTGCTCGACCCCGATGTCCTTGGTGGCCTGCGGGACGATCGGGCTGGTGCGCGTGGACCCCGCCGACTGAACGCCCTTGGCCTTGCGGATCGTCGGGCCGAAGTCCGGGTTCTGCGAGTGGACGACGATGACGCCGATCCTGTCGTACGACGCCACGACTGTGCCGCCGGCCTTGGCTATCGCCTTCTTCACCTGCTTGACGGTGCCGTGACCGGCCCGCGTGTTCACGACGTACGACAGCTTCGGGCCGTCGGTCGACACCGCCGCGGTCGGCTCCTGGGCCGGAGCGGCCGTCGCGGTTCCCGGGAGGAAACCGAGCGAGGCCGTGAGGGCCAGTCCGACGGGCAGCGTGAGTGCGCGTGTCCGTCTGGATGCCAGATGAGCCATGGGTTCTCCACATCATCCGTGCCTGCGGCCGGACACACGGCGTGTCCGGCCGGGTACATAACGAGTGAAGTTATCGCCGATCATGCCGCCGCATCAATGAATAAGGGCAAGTGAGTTCGAGGTGTGATCTCGGGGAGGCGCATCCGCGGAGGTGGGTCCGAGAACGGCGAATCTGCGGTGAACCGCTTCGCCGTGCTCTCCGTGCCGTTGTCAGGGAGTCGCACGCCAACCCCCACCACACAGAGGACTCCCTGTGAAAACCACTGCCCAGACCACCGCACCCGCGTCGCGAGGAGAATCCGTGGCTACCGATGCACCGCCGCCCCCGGGCACGAAGGACACCAGTCCCGCCCAGCCCACGACCGAGGCATTCCTCGAGGTGCAGAAGAGCGCGGAGTTCGCCGAACTGCGCCGCTCACAGCGCTCCTTCGCCTTTCCGCTGACCGTCGGCTTCATCGCCTGGTACCTGCTGTACGTGCTGCTGTCCAGCTACGCCGGCGACTTCATGGGAACCGTCGTCGTCGCCAACTTCAACGTGGCCTTCGTCTTCGGCCTCGCCCAGTTCGCCACCACGTTCCTCATCGCCTGGCTCTACTCGCGCCACGCCTCGGCGAAGCTCGACCCCAAGGCGGAGGCCATCAAGTCCCGTATGGAGGCCGACGCATGAGCGCCGTATACCACTCGCAGTCCGCGATCCAGCTCGCCGCCTCGTCCACGACCGAGCACCGGCCGCTGATCATCAGCCTCTTCGCGGTCTTCGTCGCCGCGACCCTGGCCATCACCGTCTGGGCGGGCCGGCAGACCAAGAGCGCCTCCGACTTCTACGCGGGCGGACGCCAGTTCACGGCCTTCCAGAACGGCCTCGCCGTCTCCGGCGACTACATGTCCGCGGCGTCCTTCCTCGGCATCGCCGGTGCCATCGCGCTCTTCGGGTACGACGGCTTCCTCTACTCCATCGGCTTCCTCGTCGCCTGGCTCGTGGCCCTGCTGCTCGTCGCGGAACCGCTGCGCAACTCCGGCCGCTACACCATGGGCGACGTCCTCGCGTACCGGATGCGGCAGCGGCCGGTCCGTACGGCCGCGGGCGCCTCCACCATCGTCGTGTCGATCTTCTACCTGCTGGCGCAGATGGCGGGCGCGGGCGTCCTCGTCTCGCTGCTGCTCGGCATCACCAGTGACACGGGCAAGATCGTCATCGTGGCGCTGGTCGGCGTGCTCATGATCCTCTACGTCACCATCGGCGGCATGAAGGGCACCACCTGGGTGCAGATGGTCAAGGCCGTGCTGCTCATCGCGGGCGCCCTGCTGATGACGTTCATGGTGCTGTGGAAGTTCAACTTCAACATCTCCGACCTGCTGGGCACCGCGGCCGAGAAGAGTCTCGCCGGACAGCAGGGCGACGCGAAGGCGTTCCTCGAGCCCGGCCTCAAGTACGGCGCGGACGCGATCACCAAGCTGGACTTCATCTCCCTCGGCATCGCGCTGGTCCTGGGCACCGCGGGCCTGCCGCACATCCTGATCCGCTTCTACACGGTGCCGACCTCCAAGGCCGCCCGGAAGTCCGTCAACTGGGCCATCGGCATCATCGGCTCCTTCTACCTGATGACGATCGCCCTCGGCTTCGGTGCCGCGGCACTGATCGGACCGGAGGAGATCAAGGCGAAGAACCCGGCGGGCAACGCGGCGGCACCCCAGCTCGCCGAATACCTCGGCGGGGTCGGCACCACGGGCGGCGCGATCATGCTCGCCGTGATCTCGGCCGTCGCCTTCGCCACGATCCTCGCCGTCGTCGCGGGCCTCACCCTCGCGTCCTCGTCCTCCTTCGCCCACGACATCTACGCCAACGTCATCCGCAAGGGGAAGGCCACGGAGAAGGAGGAGATGCGCGCCGCGAAGTGGGCCACCGTCGCCATCGGCGTCGTCTCCATCGCGCTCGGCGCGATGGCCCGCGACCTGAACGTGGCGGGGCTCGTCGCCCTGGCCTTCGCCGTCGCCGCGTCGGCCAACCTGCCGACCATCCTCTACAGCCTCTTCTGGAAGCGGTTCACGACCCAGGGCGCGCTGTGGTCCATCTACGGCGGACTCTTCTCCTCCGTCTTCCTGGTGCTGTTCTCCCCGGTCGTCTCCGGGAAGGCCACCTCGATGTTCCCGGAGGTCGACTTCGCCTGGTTCCCCCTGGAGAACCCGGGCCTCGTCTCCATCCCGCTGGGCTTCCTGCTCGGCTGGATCGGCTCGCTCCTCTCCAAGGAGGAGCCGGACGCGGGCAAGTACGCCGAACTCGAGGTCAAGTCCCTCACTGGCGTCGGCGCTCACTGACACACGCCGCACCCCGGCGGGGCCCCGTCGTAGAGACCTACGACGGGGCCCCGCCGCAGCTCGTGTCAATCGGGCACCCGCGATGTCACAGGTCTCGCGTAGTCTCGGAGGAGTCAGGCCGCAACTGCGGACATCACCGGGGGAGGGGGCCCACAGTGCTCATCGACACCTACGGCAGGGTCGCCACGGACCTGCGTGTATCGCTGACCGACAAGTGCAACCTGCGCTGCACCTACTGCATGCCCGAGGAAGGCCTGCAGTGGTTGGCCAAGCAGGAGCTGCTGAGCGACGACGAGATCGTCAGGCTCATCCGCATCGCCGTCACCGACCTCGGCATCCGAGAGGTCCGCTTCACCGGCGGCGAGCCGCTGCTGCGCCCCGGACTCGTCTCCATCGTCGAACAGTGCGCCGCCCTGGAACCCCGCCCCAGGATGTCGCTCACGACCAACGGCATCGGACTCAAGCGCACCGCCGCGGCCCTGAAGGCCGCCGGCCTGGACCGGGTCAACGTCTCCCTGGACACCCTGCGCCCCGACGTCTTCAAGACCCTCACCCGCCGTGACCGGCACCGGGACGTGCTGGACGGACTCGAGTCCGCGCGCGACGCCGGACTCACCCCGGTCAAGGTCAACACGGTCCTGATGCCCGGACTCAACGACGACGAGGCCCCCGAGCTCCTTGCCTGGGCCGTCGAGCACGACTACGAGCTCCGCTTCATCGAGCAGATGCCCCTCGATGCCCAGCACGGCTGGAAGCGCGACGGAATGATCACGGCCGGTGACATCCTGGAGTCGCTGCGCACCCGCTTCACCCTCACCGCCGAGGGTGAGGACGCGCGCGGATCCGCCCCCGCCGAGCGCTGGACCGTGGACGGCGGCCCGCACAGCGTCGGTGTCATCGCCTCCGTGACCAGGCCGTTCTGCCGGGCCTGCGACCGCACCAGGCTCACCGCCGACGGCCAGGTCCGCACCTGCCTGTTCGCCCGCGAGGAGACGGACCTGCGCGGCGCCCTGCGCTCGGACGCCCCGGACGAGGAGATCGCGAGGATCTGGAAGCTTGCGATGTGGGGCAAGAAGGCGGGCTCCGGACTCGACGACCCGGCCTTCCTGCAGCCCGACCGGCCGATGTCAGCGATCGGCGGCTGAGGACTCCCACTCCGCGAGGGGCACGACATCCTTCAGGAATCCTCGTACCCCGAGGAAGGAGGAGAGGTGCTCCCGGTGCTCGTCACAGGCCAGCCAGGTCTTGCGCCGCTCCGGGGTGTGCAGCTTCGGGTTGTTCCAGGCGAGCACCCACACGGCATCGGCGCGGCAGCCCTTGGCGGAACAGACAGGCGCACCGGTGGCGCTCTCGGCGGAAGTCTCGGGGAGGTTCACGACCTCAACCCTAGCCTCGCGGCTTCATGGTCGAGACGGCCCGTGGGGCCACGGCTGACGTGCGAAGTGCTCGGCCCGCACTTCCGGCCGAGCACTTGCCGTCAACGCTGGTCAGGCGGTGCGCCCACCCCGGGTCCGAGTGGTCGCGGGGAGCGCCGCCGCAAGCAGGCCGAGCGCGGCAGCGGCAGTCTGCTCACCGATCCATGGTGCGGCTGCGACGACGACGATGACGATGATCAACCAGTTCCGGCGATCCGTGAGCCCGTCGAGCGGATGCCTACGCGGTCCGTGTGTCATGTGAGTTGACCCCTTCTTCGCTGTGGCGTTCAGGGGTTGGCGCCAACCGGGCCGCAACTGTCTCATGGCCAAACGGGTGGGGTGCACCGGAACTTCATGATTGATCTGAGCTTTTCCTGAGCTTTCTCAGGCTGTCCTGACCTGCGGTGATCGGCGATCTCGCTGGAGATCGTCCGGATCGCCACCCGCCGCAGTAGACGAAGAAGAGCCCGTCAGCAGGCTGACGGGCTCACGCGAAAGATCGAGGCCATGGGCTACATCGACGCATCCCCGCCGGAGAAATGGCGACGCCGAGCAGCCACGGGGGGAGCTGCCCGGCGTCGGTCCGTCGCTCCGACGGGGGATGCGGAGCGCGTACGAAGTATGTCACGGGGACCAGGGTGTGGTGCACCGGAACTTCATGATTGATCTGAGCTTTTATTGAGCTTTCCCGGCCCGCCGGCTCACTCGTTCTCGCGCGCGTTTCCGGTGCTGCCCGCCTGCCCGGCCTCCGGGGCCGGCTCCGGAGGACCCGCCGCAGGGGCGGTGCCGAGAGCGGGACGCACGGGTGCGGGCACGAACGTCGAGGGAAGTGAAGGGGCGTTCTCACGACCGGCGTTGGCGATGACCACCGCGACATAGGGGAGCAGGACGCCCAGGGCGAGGGCCACCACGGCCACATGCCTCTCGACGTTCCACAGTGTTGCCGCGAGCACCACCGAGACGGTCCGCACGGACATCGAGATGATGTAGCGCCGCTGCCTGCCACGTACGTCGTCGGCAAGCCCCTGGCGGGCTCCGGTGATCCGGAAGACCTCCGTGCCGCTCCGCTTCCGCGCCATGTTCCACCACCAGATCGCTGTGCCGGGCCGTCCCGGACCGGGCCGCTCCTACGGTACGCCCGGCATCCGCCGGGTTCGAGACCGGGGCATGTCCAGTCCGTCCTGATCCGTACCGCCGCACCACGTACGGACCCGTCCGGCATGCGGCGTACGTCCGACGGGCCGAGACTGGCCGAACGTGCGCACACCGCGCCGCACGAGGAGGCGATATGAGCTGGTTGTGGGCAATCATCGTGGGTCTGGTACTGGGCCTGATCGCCCGGGCGATCCTGCCGGGCAAACAGGACATCCCCCTCTGGCTGACGACCGTGTTCGGCATCCTCGGAAGCATCCTGGGCAACGCCGTCGCGACCTGGATCGGTGTCAACGAGACCAAGGGCATCGACTGGATGCGCCACCTGCTGCAGCTGATCGGTGCCGTGGCCGTCGTCGGAGTCGGCGACATGCTCTGGCAGTCGATCAGGAGCAGCCGCGGCAAACAGCGGACCTGACCAAGCACCGCAGCACTGCGGCCGGCCACGCGTCACGCGTGACCGGCCGCAGTGCTGTGCCGTGAGTGCCGTCGGCCGGATCAGCCGGCCGTGACCTCGACGGCCGCCAGGTTCTTCTTGCCGCGGCGCAGCACCAGCCAGCGCCCGTGCAGCAGCTCCTCGCGGGCCGGGGCGGCCTCGCCGTCGGTGACCTTCACGTTGTTCACGTAGGCACCGCCCTCCTTGACCGTGCGGCGGGCGGCCGACTTGCTCGGCGCCAGACCGACCTCGACCAGGAGATCCACCACCGGACCGAGCTCGGTGACCTCGGCGTGCGGCACCTCGGACAGGGCGGCGCCCAGCGTCGCCCCGTCCAGCTCGCCGAGATCGCCCTGGCCGAACAGCGCCTTCGAAGCCGCGATGACGGCCGCGCACTGCGCGCCGCCGTGCACCAGCGTCGTCAGCTCCTCGGCCAGCGCACGCTGGGCCGAACGGGCCTGCGGGCGCTCCTCGGTGAGCTGCTCCAGCTCCTCGAGCTCCTCACGGCTCTTGAAGCTGAGGATGCGCATGTACGTGGAGATGTCCCGGTCGTCCACATTCAGCCAGAACTGGTAGAAGGCGTACGGCGTCGTCATCTCCGGGTCGAGCCAGACGGCCCCGCTCTCGGACTTGCCGAACTTGGTGCCGTCCGCCTTCACCATCAGCGGGGTCGCCAATGCGTGCACGGAGGCGGCCGGCTCCACGCGGTGGATCAGGTCGATCCCCGCCGTGAGGTTGCCCCACTGGTCGCTGCCGCCCTGCTGGAGGGTGCAGCCGTAGCGCCGGTACAGCTCCAGGAAGTCCATGCCCTGCAGCAGCTGGTAGCTGAACTCCGTGTAGCTGATGCCCTCCTGGGACTCCAGCCGACGGGCGACCGAGTCCTTGGTGAGCATCTTGTTGACCCGGAAGTGCTTGCCGATGTCCCGCAGGAACTCGATCGCGGACATGCCCGCGGTCCAGTCCAGGTTGTTCACCATCGTCGCGGCGTTCGGACCCTCGAAGGCGAGGAAGGGCTCGATCTGCCCGCGCAGCCGCTGGACCCACGCGGCAATGGTCTCCGGGTCGTTCAGCGTGCGCTCCGCGGTCGGCCGCGGGTCACCGATCTGGCCGGTGGCCCCGCCGACCAGGGCGAGCGGCTTCAGCCCGGCCTGCTGGAGCCGGCGCATGGTGAGCACCTGCACCAGGTGACCGACGTGCAGACTCGCCGCGGTGGGGTCGAACCCGCAATAGAACGTGACCGGGCCGTCCGCGAGAGCCTTGCGCAGTGCGTCCTCGTCAGTGGACTGGGCGAACAGCCCACGCCACTTCAGCTCGTCGACGATGTCCGTCACGGTCTTTTCGCTCCTCGAAGGGTCGAGATGGGTCGATGGAATACGCGGTTCAGTCTAGGACGGTCAGACGCCCCGGCTGACCGAGCTCATGTGGAAATCGGGGATCCGCAGCGCGGGCATGGCGGCCCGGGTGAAGTAGTCGCCCCACTCGCGCGGCAGCGTCTTCTCCGTGCGGCCCGCCTCCGACGCCCGGGACAGCAGATCGACCGGCGACTCGTTGAACCGGAAGTTGTTCACCTCGCCGAGGACCTCCCCGTCCTCCACCAGATAGACCCCGTCACGGGTCAGGCCGGTCAGCAGCAGCGTCGCCGGATCCACCTCCCGGATGTACCACATGCAGGTCAGCAGCAGGGCCCGGCCGGTCGTGGCGGCCACCATCTCCTCCAGCGAACGCTTCCCGCCGCCGTCCAGCACCAGGTTGTCCACGGCCGGGGCCAGCGGCAGGTCCGTGAGCCCCGCGGAGTGCCGCGTCGTGGTCAGCCGCTCCAGCTTGCCCTCCCTGACCCAGTCCGTGGGCGCCAGCGGCAGGCCGTTGTCGAAGACGGAGGCGTCGTCGCCGGACGCGTGGGCGATCACGAACGGTGCGGACTCCAGGCCCGGCTCGTGCGGGTCGCTGCGCAGGGTCAGCGGCAGGGCGGAGAGCTTCTCGCCGAGCCGCGTACCGCCTCCCGGCCTGGAGAAGACCGTCCGGCCCTCCGCGGCGTCCCGGGCGCTCGACGACCAGAACTGGTAGATCAGCAGGTCGGCCACCGCGGTCGGCGGCAGCAGCGTCTCGTACCGGCCGGCCGGCAGCTCGATCCGGCGCTCGGCCCAGCCCAGCCGCTGCGCGAGCTCCGCGTCCAGGACCGCCGGGTCGACGTCCGTGAAGTCCCGGGTCGCCCGTCCCGCCCAGGCGGACCGGGTCCGGTCGGGCGACTTGGCGTTCAGCTCCAGCGTCCCGTTCGGCTGGTCGTGGCGCAGCCGCAGCCCCGTCGACGAACCCAGGTAGGTCGAGGTCATCTCGTGGTTGGCGAAGCCGTACAGCTCACGGCCGCCGGAGCGGGCGCGGGCGAAGGCGTCACCGAGCGCCGGGGCGAAGGCGGCGAAGACGTCGGAGCCCGTCTCGGCGGGGGCGTCCGTGAAGGAGGCGGACACCGGCACCCCGGAGACGAGCGGCTGCGCGTCCTCCGCGGGCCCGGCCCCGCGCGCGGCGGCCTCGGCTGCCCGTACGAGCGGTTCCAGGTCGTCGGCGGTGACGGCGGAGCGCGACACCACGCCGGACGCCGTCCCCCGGGCGCCGTCCACGGTCGCGATCACGGTCAGGGTCCGGCCGCGCGTCACCCCGTTCGTGGTGAGCGCGTTGCCCGCCCAGCGCAGGTTGGCGGAGGAGTTCTCGTCCGCGATGACCACGCAGCCATCGGTGGTGGACAGCTCGAGAGCGCGCTCGACGATCTCGTACGGCTTGCTGACGCGGCTCATCGCCCGGCCTCCTGCGTCGTGTTGAGGATGTTCACGCCTCGGAAGAGGGCGGAGGGGCAGCCGTGCGAGACGGCCGCGACCTGGCCCGGCTGGGCCTTGCCGCAGTTGAACGCGCCGCCCAGGACGTAGGTCTGCGGTCCGCCGACCTTCTCCATCGAGCCCCAGAAGTCCGTGGTCGTCGCCTGGTACGCCACGTCCCGCAGCTGACCGGCCAGCCTGCCGTTCTCGATGCGGAAGAACCGCTGCCCGGTGAACTGGAAGTTGTAGCGCTGCATGTCGATCGACCAGGACCGGTCGCCGACCACGTAGATCCCGCGCTCGACCCCGCCGATCAGGTCCTCCGTGGAGAGCCCGCCCGGATCCGGCCGCAGCGACACGTTCGCCATGCGCTGTACGGGGACGTGGCCCGGCGAGTCCGCGTACGCACACCCGTTGGACCGGCCGAGACCGGTCAGCTTCGCGATCCGCCGGTCCGTCTGGTAGCCCACCAGCGTCCCGTCCTTGACCAGGTCCCACGACTGCGCCTCGACGCCCTCGTCGTCGTACCCGATCGTGGCGAGCCCGTGCTCGGCGGTGCGGTCGCCCGTCACGTTCATCACGGGGGAGCCGTACGTCAGCTTCCCCAGCTGGTCGAACGTGGCGAACGACGTACCGGCGTACGCCGCCTCGTAGCCCAGCGCCCGGTCCAGCTCGGTGGCGTGGCCGATCGACTCGTGGATGGTCAGCCACAGGTTGGACGGGTCGACGACCAGGTCGTACGTCCCCGCCTCGACGCTCGGCGCCCGCATCTTCTCGGCCAGCAGCCCCGGGATCCGCTCCAGTTCGGCGTCCCAGTCCCAGCCGGTGCCGGTGAGGTACTCCCAACCCCGGCCCGCCGGTGGTGCGATGGTCCGCATCGAGTCGAACTCGCCGGTCGTGGAGTCCACGGCCACCGCGGTCAGCTGGGGATGCACGCGCACGCGCTGCTGCGTGGTGACGGTCCCCGCCGTGTCCGCGTAGAACTTGTTCTCGTGGACGGTCATCAGGGAGGCGTCCACATGCGCGACCCCGTCCGCCGCCAGCAGCCGCGAGCTCCACTCCGCGAGCAGCGCGGCCTTCTCCTCGTCCGGTACGGAGAAGGGGTCGATCTCGTACGCCGAGACCCAGCTCCGCTCACCGTGCACCGGCTCGTCCGCCAGCTCGACACGCTCGTCGGACCCGGCCGACGCGATCACCTTCGCCGACAGCTTCGCCATGGCGACGGCCTGCGAGGCCACCTTCGCCGCGGCGTCCATCGTCAGGTCCACCCCGGACGCGAACCCCCACGCACCGCCGTGCACCACCCGCACCGCGTACCCGAGGTCGGTGGTGTCCGAGGTCCCGGAGGGCCGGGCGTCCCGCAGCCGCCAGGTGGCGCCCCGTACCCGCTCGAACCGGAAGTCGGCGTGGACCGCGCCGAGCGCACGCGCGCGGGCGAGCGCCGCGTCGGCGAGCGCACGCAGTGGCAGGGCCAGGAACGACTGATCTACCTCGTGGGCCACGCGGGCCTCCCCTTCTCCACCTCTGGAAAATCTCTCCGCAGTGAATCATGGGGGGTCCCGGGGCCCTGGTGCGCCGGTTTTTACGTGTCCGGCTCCCCGGAGGTCCGTTCTGTAGGGATCCAACAGTCGCGGCACTGCGGCGCTGTCACAGGACGATTCCCGTTATCCGGCACGGTACCGATAGGTTTTCGATGTACCAGACCGCCAAGGAAAGGGTGATCCGTTGAGCCGCTCGGTTCTCGTCACCGGAGGAAACCGGGGCATCGGCCTCGCCATCGCCCGCGCCTTCGCCGACAACGGCGACAAGGTCGCGATCACCTACCGCTCCGGCGAGCCGCCCCAGGCGCTCACCGACGCGGGCTGCCTGGCGGTCCGGTGCGACATCACCGACACCGAGCAGGTGGAGCAGGCCTACAAGGAGATCGAGGAGAAGCACGGTCCCGTGGAGGTACTGGTCGCCAACGCCGGTATCACCAAGGACCAGTTGCTGATGCGGATGTCCGAGGACGACTTCACGTCGGTACTCGACACCAATCTCACCGGCACCTTCCGGGTCGTCAAGCGGGCCAACCGCGCGATGCTGCGCGCGAAGAAGGGCCGCGTCGTCCTCATCTCCTCCGTCGTCGGCCTCCTCGGCTCGGCCGGACAGGCCAACTACGCGGCGTCCAAGGCGGGCCTGGTCGGCTTCGCCCGGTCGCTGGCCCGTGAGCTCGGCTCGCGGAACATCACGTTCAACGTCGTCGCACCCGGGTTTGTCGACACCGACATGACGCAGGCGCTCACCGATGAGCAGCGCAAGGGCATCGTGTCCCAGGTGCCGCTCGGCCGCTACGCGCAGCCCGCTGAGATCGCCGCCGCGGTGCGCTTCCTCGCGTCCGACGACGCGTCGTACATCACTGGAGCCGTCATTCCCGTTGACGGCGGATTGGGCATGGGTCACTGATCACCATGAGCGGAATTCTCGACGGCAAGCGCATCCTCATCACGGGTGTGCTGATGGAGTCGTCCATCGCGTTCCACACCGCGAAGGTGGCACAGGAGCAGGGCGCCGAGGTCATCCTGACGGCGTTCCCCCGGCCGACACTGACCGAGCGCATCGCCAAGAAGCTGCCCAAGCCGGCCAAGGTCATCGAGCTGGACGTGACCAACGTCGAGCACCTGGACCGGCTCGCGGGCCTGGTCAAGGAGGAGCTCGGTTCGCTGGACGGCGTCGTCCACTCCATCGGCTTCGCGCCGCAGGACGCGCTCGGCGGCAACTTCCTGAACACCCCGTTCGAGTCGGTCGCCACCGCGATGCACGTCTCGGCGTTCTCGCTGAAGTCCCTCGCCATGGCCTGCAAGCCCCTGATGAGCGACGGCGGCTCGATCGTCGGCCTCACCTTCGACGCGCAGTTCGCCTGGCCCCAGTACGACTGGATGGGCCCGGCCAAGGCCGCGCTGGAGGCCACCTCCCGCTACCTCGCCCGTGATCTGGGCACGGACAGCATCCGCTGCAACCTGATCTCGGCGGGACCGCTCGCTTCCATGGCGGCCAAGTCCATCCCGGGCTTCACCGAGCTCGCGGACGTCTGGAACCACCGCTCCCCGCTGGCGTGGGACATGGCCGACCCCGAGCCGGCCGGCCGCGGTGTCGTCGCGCTGCTCTCGGACTTCTTCCCGAAGACGACGGGCGAGATCATCCACGTCGACGGTGGCGTGCACATGATGGGCGCCTGAGTCCCGCAGACCGCTCACGGCCGCGTACCGCCCCTCGCGAGGGGCGGTACGCGGCCGTCGTGCGTCTCAGGTCGAAAAGATGGTCGATCCACCGCAGAATGTGGAGGAACCGGACTTTTGGTCAGGCTGTGGGGAGGAGATCGCTGTGCTGCGCTCCACACGTCGCCGAACCTGGGCCCTCATAGCCGCGGCGGCTGCCGTCGCCGGTCTTCTGGCGCCGGTCGCCGTGAACGCGGCGAACCGGGCCGGGTCCCGGGCCGCCGCACCCCTCGCACCGGCCCCGGAACCCTCGGGCGCCGAATGCCGAACGTCGGTCGACGGCTCCCGGGTCGTCGCCTACTGCCACAACCCGGACTCCATCACCGACCACGTCCAGCTCCACACCGAGTGCAGCCGCTGGTGGGACGTCGATGTGGACGGAGAGGCTGTCGTGGTCCAGCCGGGACGTACCGTGCGCCTCGAGGACCGGTGCTGGAAAGAGGTCGGCTCGGCCTGGGTCAGTCACAGGCCCTGAGAGTCCCGGAGTCCCGGAGTCCCGGAGTCCCGGAGTCCCGGAGCCTTGGGCCTGCGGAGCCCGACGGCCGGAGTGCCCCGGAACCTCAGACCCGGTCCCTCAGGCAGTTCAGCGCATGACTGGCGGCCTCGGCGGCGGCCGTCTCCGCGTCTCCCGCCCGGATCGCCTCGACCAGCCGTGCGTGGTCCATGTGCTCCTCGGGGCGCAGCTCCGAGCCCACGTCGTCGCGCAGATAGTCGCGGAGCAGGCCGTTCAGGTCGGCGTAGAGCTCGGTCAGTACGTCGTTGTGCGAGGCGGCGACCACGGCCAGGTGCAGCGTCGCGTCGGCGGCGACGAAGGCCTCCGCGTCCCCGGCGGCCCAGGTCGCCTCGCGCCGCGCCATCAGCGCGTCCAGCTGGCGCAGATCCCGCTCCGTGCGCCGTGCGGCGGCCAGCCGGGCCGCCGAGGACTCCAGCGTGGAGCGCAGCTCGGCGACGTGGCGCGGGTCCGCGTCGGCGAAGCGGCGGTGCATCACGCCGGCGAGCTCGCTGGTGGCGACGACGTAGGTCCCCGACCCCTGCCGGATGTCCAGGAGGCCGTTGTGCGCCAGCGCGCGCACCGCTTCGCGCACGGTGTTGCGGGCGACCCCCAGCTGCTCGACCAGCTCGGTCTCGGTGGGAATCCGTGAGCCCACGGGCCACTCACCCGAAGTGATCTGATTTCTCAGCTGGGCAATCACCTGGTCGGCGAGAGCCGAACGCCGCGGAGACGTCAGCGCCATGGTGCTCCTTGCTCGGGGTCCTTGGAACGGGGTCTGGTCGTGCCTGTGGGGCGGGTGCCGGAATTCTCTCAGGAGGGAGAGGCCCGGAGTGGACAACCAATCATCCCATGATTCTATGATGGGCCTCATGCCCGACGACGAAACCCGGCCCCTGAGCCCCACCGCCAACCGGAGCGCAACCATCACGAGCGCCCCCGCCTCCCGGGCCGCCATCCCCGGTCGGGGACCCGGACCGGGCTCGGCACCGGAACCGGGCTCGGCACCGGGCCCCGCCCCGTGGCTGCTGCGCCTCGTCGTCGTCGGCCTCATCCTCGCCGCGCTCAATCTGCGGCCCGCCATCACCAGCCTCGGCCCGCTCCTGGAAGAAGTGCGGGACGGGCTGCACATGAGCGGCAGCGTCGCCGGGGTCCTCACCTCCGTACCGCCGCTCTGCTTCGCGCTCTTCGGCTTCATGGCGCCGCGGCTCGCCCGCCGGTTCGGGCCTGGCGCCGTCGTCTGCGCGGGCATGGTCGCCATCACGGCGGGCCTGCTGATCCGCCCCTTCGTCGGCAGCACCGCGGGGTTCCTCGCCGCCAGTGCCCTCGCACTGATGGGCATCGCCGTCAGCAACGTCCTGATGCCCGTCATCGTCAAGCGCTGGTTCCCGGACCGCGTCGGCAGCATGACCGGCCTCTACTCGATGGCCCTCGCCCTCGGCACCGCGCTCGCGGCAGCCGTCACCGTGCCCATGACCGACGCGCTGGGCGGCAGTTGGAAGACCGGGCTGGCTGTCTGGGCCGCCCTCGCCGCCGCGGCGATCCTGCCCTGGACGGCCCTCGTGCGGGACCGCGGCAGCGCCCACGGGGAACCGGCCGGCAAGCACGGGCAGCAGGCCCCCGCCCTCAGGATCACCCGCAGCCGCACCTCCTGGGCGCTCGCCTGCTTCTTCGGCCTCCAGGCCACGGCCGCGTACATCACGATGGGCTGGATGCCGCAGATCTTCCGCGACGCGGGGATCCCGGCAGGCACCGCCGGTGTCCTGCTGGCCGTGACCATGGCCATGGGCGTACCCCTCGCCTTCGTGATCCCCCGGGCGGCCGCCCGTCTGAAGAACCAGGGCCCGATCGTCCTCGTCCTGGGTGGCTGCGGCCTCGTCGGCTACGCGGGGCTCTACCTCGCTCCCGCAGGCGGCGCCTGGCTCTGGGCACTGCTGCTCGGCATCGCCAACTGCGCCTTCCCGCTCGCGCTCACCATGATCGGCATGCGCTCGCGCACCGGTGCGGGCGTGGTCAGGCTCTCCGCCTTCGCGCAGTCCACCGGCTACCTGCTCTCGATCCCGGGCCCGCTGCTCGTCGGCGTGCTCTACCAGCACAGCGGCGGCTGGGGCCTGCCGATCGCCCTGATGGCGGGGCTCATGGTGCCGCAGATGGTGGCGGGTGTGCTGGCAGGACGGGACCGGACGATCGAGGACGAATGCTGAGATGCGAGACTGGACCCATGCCAGTGCTCGATCCGAATCCTCAGAACGGCCAGAAGAAGTTTCTCCTCGTCCTCGGGGCGATGCTTCTCATCGGGGTCGTCATCAGCGTCATCGCCACGATCGCCTCGCCCTCCTGAGCAGCTCGCGCGAGCGAGGGTGGTGCTAGCCCCCCTATCCCTTAGGGGGCCAGGTTCAGGGTCGAGTGGGTGGGTCACCGGATGGGACCGCCTCCCCGCGATCCGTAGGTTCTAGGTATTCAGTGCCGAGGACCCACGGAGGCGGACATGTCGGCCCGTATGCACCCCCGGACCCACCGCCCGGCCCCGGACAGCGTCGAGGTCCGGCTGCCGTGGTGGGCCGTCGCGCTGCCCGCCGTCGCCTTCGCCGCCCTCCTCCTGCTGATCGTGGGACCGGGCCAGGCGCACGCCGCCACCGGGGATCCCGCGATCGGACAGCTGCTCGGGCGCATCCTGGAGCTGCTCGCCGCCTGACCGCTTCCGGACAGGACACGCACAGGTCACCCGGCGTCATTCACCCTCTACGGGGTAGCACGTCAACACCCTGCGCCCGGACACGCATTTCGTGCGAAGCTGAGGTGTATGAGCGCCGATACACCTCGCAGGATCGTCCTTCTCAGGCACGCAAAAGCGGAATGGTCGCAAGCGGCCGACCATGAGCGGCCCCTGGCCGAACGGGGACGGAAAGACGCCCCCGTCGCCGGCCGCAAGCTCGCCGATTCCGGCACCGTCTTCGATCTGGCTCTGTGTTCGACCGCCACCAGGACGCGCGAGACCTGGAAGCTCGCGGTCCACGAATTCCCGCAGCGCCCCAGGACCGTGTACGAGGAGAGGCTGTACGAGGCCTCCCTCGGAGAACTGATTGCCCTGTTCAACGAGACTCCGGACGACGTGCGGAATCTGCTCGTCATCGGCCACAATCCCGGCATGCACGGAGCCGCGGACGCGCTGTCCGGCCAGGCCGAGGGGGAGACCCTCGCCCGGATGACCAGAGACGGCTTCCCGACGGCCGCTTACGCCGTCGTCGAGTTCTCCGGATCCTGGAAGGGCCTGGAGCAGGGCGTGGGCAAGCTCGTCGAGTACTGGACGCCGAACGACTGAGCAGGACGCACGAAGGGGCCCCGGCACTGTCGATGTGCCGGGGCCCCTTCGTACGTACGCGTCCGGAGGGATCAGTCGACGAGACCGTCGGCCGCCTCCACCTCCTCGCGGGTGATACCGAGCAGATACAGGACCGTGTCCAGGAACGGGACGTTCACCGCAGTGTGCGCCGCCTCGCGCACGACCGGCTTGGCGTTGAACGCGACGCCGAGACCGGCCGTGTTCAGCATGTCCAGATCGTTCGCGCCGTCCCCGATCGCGACCGTCTGCGCCAACGGCACCCCGGCCTGCTCGGCGAAGCTGCGCAGCAGCCGGGCCTTGCCCGCACGGTCCACGATGTCGCCCACGACCCGGCCCGTGAGCTTCCCGTCGACGACCTCCAGCGTGTTGGCGGAGGCGAAGTCGAGCCCGAGGCGTTCCTTGAGGTCGTCCGTGACCTGCGTGAATCCGCCCGAGACCACGCCGACTTGGTAACCGAGCCGCTTCAGCGTACGGATCAGGGTGCGGGCACCCGGAGTCAGCCGGACCTCGGTCCGCACCTTGTCCACCACCGACTCGTCGAGCCCGGCCAGCAGCGCCACACGTGCGTGCAGCGACTGCTCGAAGTCGAGCTCGCCCCGCATCGCCTGCTCGGTCACCTCGGCGACCTTGTCCTCGCAGCCCGCATGGGCCGCGAAGAGCTCGATGACCTCGTCCTGGATGAGCGTCGAGTCCACATCCATGACGACGAGCCGCTGCGCCCGGCGGCTGAGCCCGGCCGACACGACGGCGATGTCGACGCCGATTCCGGCCGCCTCGATCGCCAGCGCGGTCCGCAGCTCCTCCGTCCCGGTGCCGGACACCGCGAACTCCACTGCGGTGACCGGGTACTTCGCCAGCCGGAAGATCCGGTCGATGTTGCCGCCGGTCGACGTGATCCGCGCAGCTATGGCCGCCGTCGACTCGGCGGTCAGCGGGTGTCCCAGCACGGTCACATGGGAACGGCCGTCGCCACGGGGCCGGTTGTCACCCGTACCGGAGATGATCTCGGCCTGCAGCTTCAGCGACTCCGCCCAGCTGTGGACGGTCGCCCGGAGGTCGCCCTCGGTCGTACCGCCCGAGACCGGCGAGGTGACCAGCGCGCACAGGACGATGCGGCCGCGGGTGACCACCTGCTCGATGTCCACGACGTCGACGGAGTAGGCGGCCAGGGTGTCGAAGAGCCCGGCGGTGATGCCGGGACGGTCCTTCCCGAAGATCTTGACGAGAAGAGTGGGTTCGTCTGTGCCCCGAAGGGGCTCAGGGGGCTCAGGAGACCGGGGAGACTGAGGTGCGCTCATGGTGGTTCCACCGTATAGGTCCGGCGCACGGCCCCCGAAGCCCGTCCCGAGTGGCGGACAGCACCCCTGGCCCGAGTGGCCGCACCTGCCATGTCTGCGCCGGACGCCCCGGTTGCCACCCTCCGGTCCGATATCTCCCGTGTCGGCCCGGGTGCCGCACAGGCCTACGCGCTGTCTTCACCCGCCCGGCTTTCCGTTCGGGGACTGCTCCTGGAATAGTTCCCCACGATGTTCAGCATCCCTAGACTCCCTGCAACGGGGGTAACTCGGGGGACAACTAGTGGGGCGCGGAGTGCCGGAACTCGTACTGGAATTGAATGGAAGGACCTGGACGCTCGATCCGTCCAGGTCGTACACCCTCGGACGCGATCCGCAGGGCGACCTGATGATCGACGACGCCAGGGTCTCCTGGCGGCATGCCACGATCAGCTGGGGTGGTCGCAGCTGGGTCATCGAGGACCACGGCAGCACCAACGGCACCTATGTGCAGGGCCATCGGATCCAGAAGATGGAGATCGGCCCCGGCTCGTCGGTGCACCTGGGCAACGCGACGGACGGGCCGCGGCTGAGCCTGACCGGCGCTGCCGCGGCCGCCGGTGTCCACAGCGGTCAGGCCGCGGCGGCGCAGCAGGCGCCCGCGCCCGTGCAGCCCCAGCAGCCCCCGCAGGGTGCGGCCGGCTGGCCCGACCCCGCACAGCAACAGCAGCAGGCCTGGCAGCAGGCCCAGCAGCCGCAGGTCCCGCATCAGCAGGGTCCCGGGGCGGGCGGGCCCGGCGGTGTCGCGGGGGCCCCGCCGGTGTACGGGGACCGGAGCCCGACCACGTTCCACCAGCTGGACCTCGGCCGGGTCATGCGCATCGGCCGTGCGCTGGAGAACGAGCTGGTCGTCTCCGACCTCCAGGTCTCGCGCCTCCACGCCGAATTCCGTGCGACGCCCGACGGCCGCTTCGAGATCCGCGACCTCGGATCCCACAACGGCACGTACGTCAACGGCCAGCCGCTCAGCAAGTCCGGCTCCGCGCTCATCGGCCCGAACGACATCGTCGGCGTCGGTCACTCGACCTTCCGGCTGGTCGGGGACCGGCTGGAAGAGTTCGTCGACACCGGTGAGGTCTCCTTCTCCGCCCGCCACCTCACGGTGACGGTCGACGGGGGGAAGGACATCCTCAAGGACGTCTCGTTCGGCGTCCCGGAGAAGTCCCTGATCGCCGTCATCGGCCCGTCCGGATCCGGTAAGTCCACCCTGCTCAAGGCGCTCACCGGCTACCGGCCCGCCAACCGGGGTGACGTCCTCTACGACAACCGGAACCTGTACAAGCAGTTCGCCGAGCTGCGGCAGCGCATCGGACTGGTCCCGCAGGACGACATCCTGCACAAGGAGCTCACGGTCACCCGGGCCCTGCGGTACGCGGCCAAGCTGCGCTTCCCCGCGGACACCACCGAGGCCGAGCGCACCGCCCGGATCCACGAGGTCCTCGCCGAGCTCAAGCTCGACATCCACAAGGACAAGAAGATCACCTCGCTCTCCGGCGGCCAGCGCAAGCGCGTCTCGGTCGCCCTGGAGCTGCTGACGAAGCCGTCGCTGATCTTCCTCGACGAGCCGACCTCGGGCCTCGACCCGGGCATGGACCGCGACGTCATGCAGCTGCTGCGCGGGCTCGCCGACGACGGCCGTACGGTCCTCGTCGTCACGCACTCCGTGGCCGAGCTGGCGATCTGCGACAAGCTCCTGGTGATGGCCCCCGGCGGATCCGTGGCCTACTTCGGCCCGCCCGAGGAGGCGCTGAACTTCTTCGGCTACAGCACCTGGGCCGACGTCTTCTCCGCGTTCGAGAACTACCGCGACTACGACTGGGCGGGCCGCTGGCGCGGTTCGCAGCACTACCAGATGTACGCGGCGGACATCGACGCCGTCGCCGCGCAGCCCGTGCACATGCCGCCGCCGCAGTCGATCCGGCCCCCCAAGCCCTCCGGCTGGGTGGCCCAGCTGTGGACGCTGATGCGCCGCTACATCTCGGTGATCGCGTCCGACAAGGGCTTCCTGCTCCTGATGGTGCTCCTGCCGGCGGTGCTCGGCGTGGTGAGCGTGGTCATCCCCGCGGAGTTCGGCCTGGCGGAGCCCGAGCCGCCCTCCCGGTTCAACGGCAAGGCCGGGACGATCATGCTGATCCTCGCGGTCGGCATGTGCTTCGCCGCCGCGGCCAACTCCGTACGAGAGCTGATCAAGGAACGGGTGATCTACGAGCGGGAGCGGGCCACCGGTCTGTCCCGTTCCGCCTATCTGCTGTCCAAGGTGATCGTCCTGGGTGTGATCACCGCCTTCCAGGGCGTGATCATCTGCGGGATCGGCTTCTCCACCCGGAAGCTTCCGGACGAGGGCCTGTTCATGCCGCCCGCCGTGGAGATCTGCGTGTCGATCATCGTGCTCGGCTTCACGTCGATGATGTTCGGCCTGATGATCTCCGCGCTGGTGAAGACCGCCGAGAAGACCATGCCGCTGCTCGTCATGTTCGCCATCGTCCAGGTCGTCTTCACCGGAGTGCTCTTCCAGGTCTACGGTTCCCCGGGCCTGGAGCAGTTCGCCTGGCTGATGCCGTCGCGCTGGGCCGTGGCCGCGGCCGGTACCACGCTGGACCTGGCCCATCTCATGCCGCCGTGGGACCCCGAGAACCCGACCGACCTGGACCCGCTCTGGGAGCACGCGGCCGGCCAGTGGGGGATCAACATCGCGGTGATGCTCTTCATGAGCGTCATCCTCTTCTTCGCGGTCTCGCGGATGCTGCGGCGCCACGAGCCCGAGGTGATGCGCAAGTAACGCGTCCGGCCCGACCGGGCCCGGAAACGCCCGAGGGCGGCAACCCCGTGGGGTGCCGCCCTTCGGCATGTGCCGGCCGGTCACGCGACGCTGCGGACCGGCGGGCCCTCAAATGCCAGGCCTGACTCGGTGCGTGGCTCAGTACGCGCTGTCGACGTTGTCGATCGAGCCGTACTTGTCCGCGGCGTAGTTGGCCGCAGCGGTGATGTTGGCGACCGGGTCGTACTGGTCGTGCTTGGTGCCGGCCACGTGGTAGAAGTCGAACGTCGGCTTGATGACCTGCAGCAGGCCCTTCGACGGGACGCCGTTGATGGCGTTGATGTCCCAGTCGTTGATGGCGCGCGGGTTACCGCTGGACTCGCGGATGATGTTGCGGTGCAGACCCTCGTACGTGCCGGGGATGTCCTTCTTGTCCATGATCGCGAGAGCCTCGCGAATCCAGCCGTCCAGGTTGTTGGCGTAGACCGGCTTGCGGTCGGCGGCACGGCTGGCCTTCTTGGCGGCGCGCTTCTTCGCGTCGGCCTTGGCCTTGGTGACAGCCTTCTTCTTGGCTGCGGCGTCCTTCTTGGCCTCGGCGACGGCCTTGGCCTTCGCCTCGTTCTTGGCGGCTGCCTTCTTCTCGGCGGCCTTGGCGGAGTCGGCGGCCTTCACCAGCTGCGCGGCGGTGGAGTGCTGCTCGAGGATGCTGGACTGGACGCTCTGGGTCTGCGCGGCACCGGCGAAGGCGACCGGCGCACCGGATATGGCCTGCGGCTCGGTCGACGCCGCGGCGTTGTCCGGGACGAGGGAGAAAGCGAGAGCGGCGGCGGCCAGGGTGGAGACCCCCGCGACGGAGAGCTTCTGCGCCTTGTTCAGGCGACGGCTACGGCTGGAGATGCGGGACACGGACATACAGTCGTACCTCTTCGAATTGCAGGGGGTCCTCGGCGAGGACGCAGACGGAAGCGGCGGTGCGCATCTCCGTCGGGGACGAGTGCAATTCTTAGCGACCGCAAAACGGCCTGGCAAAGGTGTGACGTACGAAGCTGAGTAGTGGACCCGGGGGTCGTTCATACCTCCTTGTCCGGTTTGGGGCCCGGAGTATTGCCCGTTTTGCTCCAACTATTCATCTTCGTAAGTGACGTGGGCCCTATGCCTGGGCTCACATGGGGGCCCCTCCCGGCTCACGAAACGTTGCTGCTGTAATGCGGAGTGTTAGCTTCCGGATCCGGGCAGGAGGAGATGGACGTCCCCGAACTCGTGCCAGAGGTACCGGTGGCGCAGCGCCTGGGCGTAACCGCGCCGCAGCGCGGCCCGCCCGGCTATCGCCTCCAGCATCAGCAGGTGCGAGGCCTCCGGCTCGTGCAGCCCGGTCAGCAGCCCGTCCACCACCCGCACGCCCCGCTGCGGCGTCACCACCAGGTCCGTCCAGCCCGAGGCGGCCCGCACCGCTCCGTCCGCCCCCGCCGCCGACTCCAGGGCCCGCACCGCCGTCGTCCCCACGGCCACGACCCTGCCGCCACCCGCCCGTGCCGCGTTGACCAGCCACGCCGTCGTACGCGGCACCGCGAAGCGCTCCGGATAGGGCGGCTCGTGCGCCTCGGCCGACGCCACCCCCGTATGAAGGGAGAGCGGGGCGAACTGCACCCCACGGCTCACCAGCGCCGCCACCAGCCCCGGGGTGAACGGCCTCGCCGCACTCGGCATCTCCGCCGACCCCGCCCCGTCGGGCGAGGGCACGGCGAACACCGTCCGGTACGCGGACAGCGGCTGGTCCCGCTCCGTGTACGCGTACCGGATCGGCCGCCCGTACCGGTCCAGCAGCCCGGGTACGTCCCGCGGCACCCGCGCCCACCACAGCCTGGCGCCCGCCGGAGGGCCCAGCGGCTCGTCCAGCACCAGCACCTTCCCGCCCGGCAGCCGCACAGCGGCTCCTGCCGGGCCGCCGGGGCGCGGCAGCGTGGTCCCGTTCCCGTCCGGGCGGCGCAGCTCCACCGCCCAGCGGCCGTCCTCGCCGAGGGTCGAGAAGTGCACGACGACGCGCTCACCGCCGACGCGTCCGTTCACGGCGGCCGCCAGCGTCGTCGACGTGTTCACCACGAGTACGTCCCCGGCCCGCAGCTCCCCGGGCAGGTCACGGAACGCCCGGTGCGAAACCGCCGTACCCCGCGACACCAGCAGCCGCACGTCGTCCCGCCCCGCACCCCGCTGCTCGGCCGGAACCCGGGCGGACAGCTCCTCGGGCACCCGCAGGGCATCCAGCGCCGTCATCGCCGCTCCCCGTCCTTCTCCTCCAGCAGGGCGGCGGCCGCATACCGCCCGCCGGTCGGCCGACGCTCCAGCAGCCGGACGAACGCGGGCGCCACGCTCTCCGGAGCCGGCCGCGGCTCCGTGTCCCCGGGCACCGCCGCCGTATAGAGGTCCGTCCGCATGTCGCCCGGATCCACGGCCCACACCCGCAGACCCGGTTCCTCCTCGCCCAGCACCGCGGCCAGCTGGTCGAGCGCGGCCTTGGACGCCCCGTACCCGCCCCACGTCGGATACGGCTCGGCCGCCGCGTCCGAGCTCACCGTCACCACCGCCCCGGCCGCCGATGCCCTCAGCAGCGGCAGCGCCTCCTGCACCAGGCCGAGCGCCGCCACCACATTCGTCTCCAGCGCCTCCCGCAGCCCGGCCAGGGGCAGCGACTCCAGCCGTACGAGCGGTTCGGCACCCAGGGCGCTCGCACTGCTCACCAGCACGTCCAGCCCGCCCAGCTCCCCGGCGGCGGCCACCAGGGCCTTGCGGTGCGCCCCGTCCGTGACATCCCCGGCAACGGCCACCACCCGCGTCCCGTACAGACGGCCCAGCTCCCGCGCCGCCTCCCGCAGCACCCCGGCCGTCCGGGCGTCCAGGACCAGATCCCAGCCCCGCTGCGCCAGCGCCGCCGCCAGCGCACGCCCCAGCCCCTTCGACGCACCCGTGATCATCGCGATCGGCATGGCAACCGTCCCCTCGAACCTCGTGAAGCTCCGACCCCACCAACGTAGGAACCCGGACCCCGCCGCCGCCTCGTCCAGGAGCCGCACCCGCGCAAGGCACTTCGACCTAGTCCCCGAGCCCTATCCGACGGCCGTCCACAGCCCGATACGGCGGCCGAGGGCCCGCCGGTACGGTGAGGACATGAGTCATCGCCCACCGTCGGGCCTCGCCGCGGTGAGTGCCGCGCTGCTCGCCATGAGCCGGCACCTCGAAATGCGGGACGTCCTCAAGACGATCGTCGCCTCGGCGCGCGAACTGCTCGACGCCGAGTACGCGGCCCTGGGTGTCCCCGACGACCACGGGGGCTTCGCCCAGTTCGTCGTGGACGGGGTCAGCGACGAGCAGTGGAAGGCCATCGGACCGCTGCCCAGGCAGCACGGCATCCTCGCCGCGATGCTCCACGAGGCGAAGCCCGAGCGGCTCGCCGACGTCCGCAAGGACCCCCGCTTCGAAGGCTGGCCCGCCGCCCACCCGGACATGTCCGACTTCCTGGGCCTGCCCATCCAGGACGGCGACGAGATCATCGGCGCACTCTTCCTCGCCAACAAGCGCTGCCCCAAGCCCGAGGGCAGCTGCGGCTTCACCGAGGAGGACGAGGAACTCCTCGCGATCCTCGCCCAGCACGCGGCGATCGCGCTCGTCAACGCCAGACTGTACGAACGCAGTCGCGAGCTCACGATCGCCGAGGAGCGCTCGCGGCTCGCCCATGAGCTGCACGACGCGGTCAGTCAGAAGCTCTTCTCGCTCCGGCTGACCGCCCAGGCCGCCGCCGCACTCGTCGACCGCGACCCCGCCCGCGCCAAGGGCGAGCTCCAGCAGGTCGCGGCCCTGGCCGCGGAAGCCGTGGACGAGCTGCGCGCGGCCGTCGTGGAGCTGCGCCCCGCCGCCCTGGACGAGGACGGTCTCGTCGCCACGCTGCGTACCCAGATCCAGGTGCTGGACCGCGCGCACAGTGCCCGGGTCACCTTCGAGAGCGCCGGAGTGCGGGCGATGCCCTCCGCGCACGAGGAGGCCCTGCTCCGGGTCGCCCAGGAGGCCCTGCACAACGCCCTCCGTCACTCCGGCGCCGGACAGGTCGCCGTCACGCTCGGCCGGCACACCTCCGCCACGGTGCTGCGGATCACCGACGACGGCCGCGGCTTCGACGCCCATGCGGTCCGGCACGCGGGCCGCCATCTGGGCCTCGTCTCGATGCGCCACCGGGCGGGCAGCATCGGGGGAAGGCTCACCGTTGCATCGGAGCCCGGCAAGGGCACCACGATCGAGATGGAGGTCCCCTGTGCCTGACAAGATCATCAGGGTGCTGCTGGTCGACGACCACCAGGTCGTCCGCCGGGGGCTGCGCACGTTCCTCGAGATCCAGGACGACATAGAGGTCGTCGGGGAAGCCTCCGACGGAGCCGAGGGAGTCGCCAGGACCGAGGAGCTCCGGCCCGATGTCGTCCTGATGGACATCAAGATGCCCGGTACGGACGGGATCGAGGCCCTGCGCAAGCTCAGGGAGCTGGAGAACCCCGCGAAGGTACTGATCGTCACCAGCTTCACCGAACAGCGCACGGTCGTTCCCGCCCTGCGCGCGGGCGCGTCCGGTTACGTGTACAAGGACGTCGACCCGGACGCGCTGGCGGGCGCCATCCGCTCGGTCCACGCAGGCCACGTCCTGCTCCAGCCGGAGGTCGCCGACGCGCTCCTGGCCCAGGAGGACGCCGGCAGCGGTACGGGCAGGGGGAGCACCCTCACCGAACGGGAACGGGAAGTGCTCGGGCTGATCGCCGACGGCCGCTCCAACCGGGAGATCGCCCGGGCGCTGGTCCTGTCGGAGAAGACCGTCAAGACGCACGTGTCGAACATCCTGATGAAGCTCGATGTGTCGGACAGGACGCAGGCCGCACTCTGGGCGGTCCGGAACGGGGCGGCGGGCTGACGGTCCCGAGGCCCGGGGGAGGCGAAGCGGACGGTTCCACTCCGGTCCGAGATTCATACTGTCGGGTGTATGTCACTCGAACGGCGCAACCTGTGCGGCGCCGAGGCGTTCTCCATGGCGTGCTGCGGCGATCGGCCGCAGCGATGCGAGGAGGATCCTGAAGTGAAGAACCTGAAGAAGGCCGCTGCCGTCACCATGATCGCCGGTGGACTCATCGCCGCCGGTGCCGGGGCTGCCTCCGCCACGGGCCACAACGGCGCCGGTGCTCACGGCACGGCCGTGGGCTCCCCGGGCGTCGCCTCGGGCAACGTCGTCCAGGTCCCCGTGCACGTCCCCGTGAACGTGGTCGGCAACACGGTCAACGTGATCGGCCTGCTCAACCCGGCCTTCGGCAACTTCGGCCTGAACGGCTGACCCGCGCTGCCGCACCCAACCGCCGGACGGGCCGACCGAGCCCGTCCGGCGGTTGCGTGTGGGGTGGGGCGCCCGGTGAGCCGATGCCCGGGTGTTTCGGGTGAGGACGGCTGGTGGCGAGGCGTGCTCGAGGGAGCCGTACGATCCTGCCGTGAACGCCTCACCGGACAACGCGCGCTGCGAGCTCTGCGGACAGGCCACGGCTGCCCACGAGTAGAACCACGAGGAATCGGGGGTCGGTCCGGGCCGACGCGTGAAGTACGTGGTTACCGGCCTGCGCGGCGCGACTGCGCACTGCCAAGCTGTGGACGACCCCTCCCGGACATCCAGGACCGGTGCCGACATGCTGGCTGAGCTACTGGGAATCGACATGGCCGATCTTCCCGGCCGCCCTTACACGTGCTGGGAGACGCCTGCGGAACACGGTGTCATCCGGAGCCGCTTCGAACTGGTCCGACCTGCGACAGCACCGGAACGTCGCGACGGACCATCTGATCGTCGGTTGTCGTCCGGCTGATCGCCGGTTGTCGTCCGGGCTCACCGGTACGCCGCCGGGCCCGCCCCAGGGGCCCTGGTCCGCGATCCGGGCGACCATGCCCCTGGACGTGCACGCGGCGGACCGGCCTAGCGCCCCCGCTCCTCCACATACGCGTTGTACGCCGCGACCTGCGCCCGTCGGGCAACCCGTTCCACCGGCCGCAGCGCCTCACCCCGGGCCGCGATCTCCGAGGAGCTCACCGCACCGCCGTGCCCGTTCTCATGGGCCACCGAGATCAGCAGACCCACCCGCTGGGCCAGTTCCAGCACCCGTACCGCCCGCGCCGGATATCCCGGAGCCAGCACCTCACGGCCCCGCTCCGCCCGTGCCCGGTACGCGTCCACCGCGGCCTCGGCCACCGGCCCGGAACCTGCCACATCCAGCCGGGACAGCACCGCCGTCGCATCCCGCAGGGCCTCCGCCAGCTCCCGCTCCGCCTCGCCCAGCGACGGCACATCCGCCGGCGGCGCCTCCCGCACCGGCAGGCAGCGCCACACCACCTCGACGTGCACGTCCCCCTCCGGTCCCGCCTCGCTCACCTCCGGCACGAGTCCGTACGGCGCTCCTGAGGTGACCACCGCCTCCTCGGCGTCCAGTGCCCGCGCGTTGAAGTCCGGCGGCCCGCTGAGCCCCAGCGGATGCCCGGGCACCGGCAGCGCGACCCGGAATCCGGTCGCCCCGAGCCCCCTCAGCCGGCCGAGCGCCAGCGTGAGCCCGACCGGCCCCGCCTCACCCGGCAGGCCCTCGACGCGGTGCACCGCGTCCTCCCCGACAATCGCGAGCGCAGCGTCGTCCGGTGACACAAGTCCGGCCAAAAGTGCGTTTCCCCATGCGGCCAGCCGCCCTGAGCGTGGTTCCGAAAGCATGGGGACAGCCTAGGCAACCGCCCTCGGGGCCGGAGCACTCTTCGGGTGGCGTAGGTTTTCCCTGGGAGCTGTGCCCACAGGCACGCGACGATCTCGAGACTGCATGGGGAGACAACGCGCTCATGAGCGATGTACTGGAGCTGGTGGACGTATCCGTGGTCCGCGACGGACGCGCTCTGGTGGACGACGTCTCCTGGTCGGTCAAGGAGGGGGAGCGCTGGGTCATCCTCGGACCGAACGGTGCCGGCAAGACCACGCTGCTCAACATCGCGTCCAGCTACCTCTTCCCGAGCACCGGCAAGGCCCGGATCCTCGGTGAGGAGCTCGGCGGGGTCGGCACCGACGTCTTCGAGCTCCGGCCCCGCATCGGGATCGCCGGTGTCGCGATGGCCGAGAAGCTCCCCAAGCGCCAGACCGTGCTGCAGACGGTGCTCACCGCCGCGTACGGCATGACCGCGACCTGGCACGAGAACTACGAGGCCGTCGACGAGGAGCGCGCCCGCGCCTTCCTCGACCGGCTGGGCATGACCGACTACCTCGACCGCAAGTTCGGCACCCTCTCCGAGGGAGAGCGCAAGCGGACCCTGATCGCCCGCGCCATGATGACCGACCCCGAGCTGCTCCTGCTCGACGAGCCCGCCGCGGGCCTCGACCTCGGCGGCCGCGAGGACCTGGTCCGCCGCCTGGGCCGGCTCGCCCGTGACCAGTACGCCCCCTCCATGATCATGGTCACCCACCACGTCGAGGAGATCGCGCCCGGCTTCACCCACGTCCTGATGATCCGTCAGGGGAAGGTGCTCGCCGCAGGCCCGATGGAGACCGAGCTCAGCTCCCGCAACCTCTCCCTCTGCTTCGGCCTGCCGCTCGTCGTCGAGCACACCGGCGACCGCTACACCGCCAAGGGGCTCCCGCTCTCCTGAGGATCCGCCCAACAGCCGTCCCCCGGCGCCCTGTCCGCGAGGGCACCTGCGGTCCTACGATGAACACGTGGAAATCGACGCGTGGGTATGGTGGTTGATCGGCGCCGTGGGACTGGGTATCCCCCTTGTCCTGACCGCGATGCCCGAGTTCGGAATGTTCGCCGTGGGAGCCGTGGCCGCGGCGGTCGTCGCCGCACTCGGCGGTGGCATCGTCGCCCAAGTACTGGTCTTCGTCCTGGTGTCCGTGGCGCTGGTCGCGGTCGTACGCCCGATCGCCGCCAGGCACCGCGCCGGCCAGACCCACCACGCCTCCGGCATCGACGCGCTGAGAGGCCGTCAAGCCGTCGTGCTGGAACGGGTGGACGGCAGTGGCGGCCGCATCAAGCTGGCCGGTGAGGTCTGGTCCGCGCGCACGCTCGACAGCGATCAGAGCTTCGAACCCGGACAACAGGTCGATGTCGTCGAGATCGACGGTGCAACGGCCGTCGTCATGTGAGCGAACCGGTCACGCGGCAGCCCGCAGTCTGCCAAACTCGAAGTCGATCATCATGAGAATACGACCGTCATGAGCACTCGACCTCGATCATCGCGATCCGTCGGCAACCGAAGGGCACGGGGCACACGATGCAACCGATCATCATCGTCCTGATCATTCTGGTGGTGCTCGTCTTCATCGCCCTGATCAAGACGATCCAGGTCATCCCACAGGCCAGTGCCGCCATCGTGGAGCGCTTCGGCCGATACACCCGCACCCTCAACGCCGGGCTGAACATCGTCGTCCCGTTCATCGACTCGATCCGCAACCGGATCGACCTCCGCGAACAGGTCGTTCCCTTCCCGCCCCAGCCGGTGATCACCCAGGACAACCTGGTGGTCAACATCGACACCGTCATCTACTACCAGGTGACCGACGCCCGCGCCGCGACCTACGAGGTCGCCAGCTACATCCAGGCGATCGAGCAGCTCACCGTCACCACCCTCCGCAACATCATCGGCGGCATGGACCTCGAACGGACCCTGACGTCCCGCGAGGAGATCAACGCGGCCCTGCGCGGAGTCCTCGACGAAGCCACCGGCAAGTGGGGCATCCGCGTCAACCGCGTCGAACTCAAGGCCATCGAACCGCCCACCTCCATCCAGGACTCGATGGAGAAGCAGATGCGCGCCGACCGCGACAAGCGCGCCGCGATCCTCACCGCGGAAGGCATCAGGCAGTCCGCCATCCTCACCGCCGAGGGCGAGAAGCAGTCCGCGATCCTGCGCGCCGAAGGCGAGGCCAAGGCATCCGCCCTGCGCGCCGAAGGCGAGTCCCAGGCCATTCGTACGGTCTTCGAGGCCATCCACGCCGGGGACCCCGACCAGAAGCTGCTCTCCTACCAGTACCTCCAGATGCTTCCGAAGATCGCCGAGGGCGACGCCAACAAGCTCTGGATCGTGCCCAGCGAGATCGGCGACGCGCTCAAGGGCCTCAGCGGCGCCTTCGGCAACCTCGGCAGCGGCGCCCCCGGCTTCAGCACGGGACCGGAGCGCCGCGAGCAGCCCCCGGTCGACTGACCGCGAACGACCTTCGTGCATGATCAGTGAGGCCCCTCGACCTTCATGGCGGGGAGGCGTCACTGACCATCGAAGGGGATGGCCTTGTCCATCTGGGAAATTCTCGCGGTCTTCGCGGCCGGAGTCGGCGCGGGCACGATCAACACGATCGTCGGCTCAGGCACGTTGATCACCTTCCCCGTCCTGCTCGCCACCGGACTGCCGCCGGTCACCGCCACCGTCTCCAACGCCCTCGGTCTCATCCCGGGCTCGATCAGCGGCGCCATCGGCTACCGGGCCGAACTCGCAGGCCAGCGCCGCCGCATCATCAAGCTGAGCATCGGCGCCCTCATCGGCGGCCTCACCGGCGCCACACTCCTGCTGGCCCTGCCCTCCACGGCGTTCGAGACGATCGTCCCCGTCCTGGTGGCACTCGCCCTCGTACTGGTCATCCTGCAGCCACGCATCAGCAAGGCCGTCCAGCGCCGCCGCGCACACAGCGGGGCCCCGGCCCACCCCGACGGCGGGCCGCTCCTGTTCACGGGACTGACACTCGCCAGCGTCTACGGCGGCTACTTCACGGCGGCCCAGGGCATCATCTATCTCTCCCTGATGGGCATGCTGCTCGACGACACGATGCAGCGCCTCAACGCCGTCAAGAACGTACTCGCCGCCGTCGTCAACAGCGTCGCGGCACTCTTCTTCCTCTTCGTCGCGGACTTCGACTGGACGGCCGTCGTGCTCATCGCCGTGGGGTCGGCGATCGGCGGCCAGATAGGCGCCAAGGTCGGCCGCAAGCTCAGCCCGGGCTTCCTGCGCGCCCTCATCGTCGTCGTCGGCACCGCGGCCATCGTCCAACTGCTGCTCCGCTGACGGGAAAGCCCGTCTCCCTGGGGGAGACGGGCTTCCGTGAACCTCGCGGGCTACGCGGCGGACCGCGCCAGCCACTCCGGCAGCACCGACCGGTCACCGGCCCCGAGCGCGAGCAGCATCGCGTCCGCGGGCGAGGGCACGAACGGCTTACGGAGCAGCGGCATGTCCGCCTGCTCCGGCGTCCGCGCCGCCTTGCGGTGGTTGTCCTCGGCACACGAGGCCACGGTGTTCAGCCAGGTGTCCTGACCCCCCTGGGCACGCGGCACCACGTGGTCGACGGTGCTGGCCCGCCGTCCGCAGTACGCGCACCTGTGCTGGTCCCGTATGAGCACACCCCTTCTGGACCACGGGGCGTGTCTTCGGAACGGCACCCGTACGTACCGGCAGAGCCTGATCACCACGGGCACCGGGATGTCGACGGCCGCACCACGCATACGGAGTCCCGGGTGCGACTGCTCGACGACAGCCTTGTCCTGCAGGATCAGAACCACCGCGCGGTTGAGTGTCACCGTCGACAGCGGCTCGAAGCTCGCGTTGAGCACCAGTGTGTCCCGCATCCTGCCCACCTCCCGTGTGCCGGCCGCCTCCTGGCTGGCCCGGATCAACTCTGGCCGGGCGAGCCGTGATGGACAACGTAATAAAAAATGCCCTGCCCTGATCTCTCCAAGACCAGGGCAGGGCAAACGGGAGGCGAACCCTCAGCTTTCGGGAGACGTGTACTCACCGATCAGCTGGGCCCGTCCCAGGGTGTGGAACCGCAGATTGAATCCCACCGCGGCAGGCGAGGCGTCACTGTCCGGCCCGAGCTTCTCGCTGTCCACCGCGTACACGGTGAAGACATAGCGGTGATTCTCGCCCGCCGGCGGTGCGGCACCTCCGAAGTCCTTCGACCCGTAGTCGTTACGGGCCTGGACGGCGCCCGCGGGCAGCCCCTCGAACGCGCCGCTCCCCGCGCCGGCCGGGAGTTCCGTGACCGAGGCCGGGATGTCGAAGACCACCCAGTGCCAGAACCCGCTGCCCGTCGGGGCGTCCGGGTCGAAACACGTCACGGCGAAGCTCTTCGTCTCCGCGGGGAAGCCCTCCCACCGCAACTGCGGCGAGGTGTTACCCGCCGCGAACACCTGCGCGTCCGCCAGCACGGCTCCCGGCGCGAGGTCCTTGCTCACCACGGTGAACGCAGGGACCTCGGGATGGAAGTCGTGCGGCAACGGCGCCCTCTTCGGCTCGGTCACGTCAGCACCTCTCCTGATCGGCTGTGAAGTCTCCCCACCGACCCTAGGGCCCGTCAGAGCCAGTTGCGCTGTCCGCCGACCTGGGCGAGCCACTGGTTGAGGTACGCGGCCCAGTCCGTGCCCTGGAAGTCGTTGTGGCCGACCTTGAACGCGCGGTAGGAGTCGCTGCCCTCGCTGAAGAGACCCGGCTTCTTGTCCATTTCCAGCACGACGTCCATCTCGCGGTCGTCGGCGACGAACGTCAGCTCGACCTGGTTGAGCCCGCGGTACTGCTGCGGGGGGACGAACTCGATCTCCTGGTAGAAGGGCAGACGCTGGCGCGTGCCACGGATGTGGCCGCGCTCCATGTCCGCGCTGCGGAACCCGAAGCCGAGCTGCGCGAAGGCGTCCAGGATGGCCTGCTGCGCAGGCAGAGGGTGCACGTTGATCGGGTCCAGGTCACCCGAGTCCAGGGCGCGGGCGATCTCCAGCTCCGTGGTCACTCCGATGTTCATGCCGCGCAGGTGCTGCCCGGCGAACGTCGTGATCGGGGTCTCCCACGGAATCTCGAGCCCGAACGGCACGACGTGGACGGCGCCCGCCTTGACCTCGAAGGCACCGCCGAGACGCAGCTTGGTGAACTCGATGTCCTGCTTGGTCTCCTGGTCCGCGCCCTCGACCTCGACCCGGGCCTGCAGACCGACCGAAAGTCCCTCGATCTGCTGGTCGACGGAACCGCCCTGGATCCGCACCTCGCCCTGAACAACCCCGCCGGGGACGACGTTGAGTTCGGTCAGCTCGGTTTCCACCGAAGCACCGCCGGCACCCATGCTCGCGAGCAGTCGCTTGAAGCCCATGATTCTCCTCCTTGGTCCTGACCCCTAGATACGCGTGACGACCGTAGCCGGTTCCCGGAGCCGCGATCCCAGTACCCTCGGACGCCATGAACGAAGGCACGGACCGTACGCCGCTGACACGGGACTTCTTCGAACGGCCGGCCTTGGACGTGGCCCCCGACCTCCTGGCCCGCGTGCTCGTCCGCGCCGGTGAGAACGGCCCCGTCGAGCTGCGGCTGACCGAGGCGGAGATGCCCGCCGGCGGGATCGATCCCGGCTCCCACGCCCTCCGCGGTCCCACACCACGCAACAGCGGGGTGCCAGGGCGGTCGGCATGAACGTCGACGTCCTCGCCCATCCTGCCGAAGAGGTCGCCCCGAGGCTGCTCGGGAGCGTCCTCACCTGCAGGACCCCCGAGGGAACCGTGAGCCTCGCCATCACGGAGACCGAGGCGTACTCCGGCACGGCTGACCCGGCTTCCCATGCCTACCGGGGCCGGACACCCCGTAACGCCGTCATGTTCGGACCCGCAGGACACCTGTACGTCTACCGGTCCCACGGTCTCCACTGGTGCGCCAACGTCGTCACCGGGACGGACGGCACCGCCTCGGCCGTCCTCATCCGGGCAGGCAAGGTCATCGAGGGGGAAGAGCTGGCACGCAAGCGACGAGGGGAGAGGGTCGAGAGTCCACGGCTCGCCCGAGGTCCGGGAAACTTCTGCCAGGCACTCGGCATCACGGCGGAGCACAACGGCATAGACCTCCTGGCAGGTACCTCGGTCGTGTTGTCCGAGGGCGAGCCGGTACCTGCCGCGCTCATCCAGGTCGGTCCACGGGTAGGCGTGAGCAAGGCCCATGACTGGCAACACCGGTTCTACCTCGCCGGTGATCCGACGGTCTCGGCGTACCGACTGAGCCCGAGAGCCAAACCGTCCGCAGGAGCCTGAGCCGCAGTGCGCCTTGCTGAGTAGGGATCGCAGGCATGGGTTGATGAGGGGTGCGGTGTCCTGCACCGGGCCGGCGAGATCGGCGTGGGTGCCGAGACAGCCCGCAAACGTCGGTTCTCGGCCCGCAATGACAGAGAACTGGCCAAAGGGCCGGCTGCCTGGCCACGGTCCTCGGAGTCGACCGAACGCTCAACGGCAGCGATGTCGTCGAGGGGCCGTGCCGCCCCCCGTCCTTGCTGCGTGGCACCCCACCACTCCGTGACCAGGTGCGAAGCGGTCCGCGTACAGGGGTGGGCGGTGACGGTTCCCATCAGCCGTGGCGCTTCCGGATCGACGGCGACCCCAGGGTGAGCCCCTGCAGACCCCATGCGCCACGCCGCTGCGCAACTTGACTCGCCCCTGCCCGTTGCCTAATGTAGTCCGAGCCGCTTGAACGGATGCAGTTGTTGTTGGCACGGTCCATCGGACCGGGTCGGAGCATCGTGAGAGGGCCAACCACTACCTACGATTCGCCCTGACGGGTGCGATTTCGGCATGCCGAAATTTGTCCCACGACTCGATTATGAGTCGCCACGGAAATCGGCTAGCGTAGTGAACACGCCGAAAGGCAAAGGCCAGTCCACAGGCCACCGGAATCAAATTCGGACCGGAAACGGAACGGAAAAGAGTCTGGTAAAGTTGGAATCGCTGGAAAGGGAAAACGCGAAAGCGAAGAACTGGAAAGCGAAACCCGCTTCGACCGGGAATCGGACACGAAA